>JAPOXR010000030.1 GCA_026706985.1 Paracoccaceae bacterium
ACAGCCGAGGCGACATGGAGGCGCATCGGCGACCTGCTGGACCAGTTTCCGCCCGGGGAATGTGCAAACTACTTCAGGAATTCAGGTTATGCTTCCACTTAAAGTCATCACGCTCTAGCGTCGCTGAATGTGTGCCCACTGGGAGAACGGGCCATGGAGCGCCAGGGATAGAAATGAATTTGGGTATCATGATTAAAACAATATTGTTGTAAGTGACGGTCGTCAATAGTGTGTACCTCGTATGAACATGTACGGAATGCTGGGAAAGAGTAGTTATACATTGAGGCTTGGCGGCGTTTCCTGTGGAAAACTCCGCCTTTGCCAAACTGCTGTTTTCCCTAAGCGATGGAGTGGACGCCCCAGTGGCACAAACTGAAATTGAGACATCATGTGAGCAAGCGTCAAGTACTGTCGTATGTCTGGCCTCTGAGATGCAGCATTCATCCGCTGCGGGCCCATAAGGTGTTCGTGGATTGGATCCAAAACGCTTACGTTGCTCTTTGAGAGATGGGGACGGCGGCAATCGTCAGCCGTCGGCAATGTCATTACCGTCGCGCCACCATGCGGTGGATTGCGGCGTCGATGCGTGCCGTTTCCGCCTCCGTAACCCGCAACCCCAGGCGGGTTCTCCGCCAAAGGAAATCCTCGGCGTTCCGCACCCACTCCTGATCGACAACCCATTGCAGTTCGGCCTCGGAAATGCCGGCGCCGAAGCCATCGTCACGCGATGCAAGGGAGGTGGAAAACATCGTGAAAATATCGGTGCCGTAGGTGCGCACCAATCTCCGCCCACGTTCCGCGGTAATATCCGGATAGCAGGCGCAGAGCCTGTCGGTCAGCTGCGCAACCGTCCCGCCGCCGAAATCACCGCCGGGAAGCGGCACAGCGGCGGTCCACGCCGCCGGAAGCGCCGGAAAGTGCGGCGCCAGCTTTGCGAGCGCGTGCTCAGCGAGTTTGCGATAGGTGGTCAGCTTGCCGCCATAGATGCTGAGAAGTGGCGCTCCGGCACCGTCCAGCAACAGCTCATAATCGCGGCTGGCGGCGGTTGCGGAGGATGCTTCGCTGTCCTGCAGCGGCCGGACTCCGGAATAACTCCATACGATATCGTCTCTCGATACCTGCCGCCGCAGATATCTTGATACCCGCTCGCACAGATACCGCAGCTCGCCTTCACTGCAGCCTTCATCCGCATCCTGGATTTCCGCCTCGGTCGTGCCGATGAGAGTGAAATGCTCCTCGAATGGGATCACGAAAATGATCCGCCCATCCTCCCCCTGGAAGACATAGCATTTTTCATGGTCATAGAGCCGTCGCGTCACGATATGGCTGCCCCGGACCAACCGCACCTGTTTCGGGTTTGTCTGCGGAAAGTGACGCTGACCGACTTCCGATACCCACGGACCGGCGGCATTGACCAGCGCCCGGGCACTCACCTGTGCCTCATGGCCGTCAGCCAGTGCGAGGCGGATATTCCATTTGTGCCGTTCCCGGTCAGCCCCGGCGAATTCAGTCCGGGTGAGGATATCGGCGCCTCTCGTCGCCGCATCGCGCGCATTCAATACGACAAGCCGCGAATCCTGAACCCAGCAATCGGAATATTCATATGCCCGTATGAAACCCGCTTTCAGCGGTGCGCCCTCGGCAGCCGCGGCCAGATCCAGCCGGGTTGTGCCGGGAAGCCCTCCGCGCACCCCCAGATGGTCATAGAGCAATAACCCAAGCCTGATCATCCAGGCCGGCCGCCGGCCCCTGAGCCAGGGCGCGCAGATTGCCAGCGCCCGCCCGGCGGGAGAATCCGGCGCGGATTTCATGTCCGGATCAAGCGGCAGAACGAATCTCAGCGGCCAGGCGATATGCGGCATGGCGGCGAGCAGGGTCTCCCGCTCCCTGAGGCTCTCGCGCACGAGGCGGAACTCCAGGTATTCGAGGTAACGCAGCCCGCCATGAATCAGTTTGGTAGACTGCGAAGAGGTTCCGGACGCCAGGTCATGTCGTTCCGCCAGCCCGACCTTCAATCCGCGGCCGGCAGCATCACGGGCAATGCCGCAGCCATTGACCCCGCCGCCTATGATGAAAAGATCATAGTCGCAGCGATCACTTGCCGGTGGCATTGGATCAGGCATGGCCGGGGAATGCGGAATTCACACCGGTCCGGAGACCGGTAAATCGGCGCCGGGCGGCCGGTCGTGGCCGGACTGGCCCGTCGCATCCGCCGGGCCGAAACAAATGGACGGAAGCTGCCGCGTGAGCGAAGCAATCAGGTAGTCGCAATTCCGGTTCCGCGCTCTCACTTCTTTCACACCGAATTGCGACAGGTCGAGTTGTTCGCGGCTGTCATCGGGCGGTGCGTCCGGCCGGGACGCTTCAACAATGATGTGAAGCACATTTGAGCTTCCGACTTCTTCGATCATGGGCCGGACTTCTTCCAGGAATCCAACCCCCGAAACAATGGAAATGCGTCCCTTGGCACGGTTCAAGGCAAGTTTTTCTCTTCCGGCACGCCCGAGATAATCGGCACCGTGCAGCGGTTTGAGGATAGTCTCGCTGTACATGATATAGGCTTCGCGCGGCGACAGCCCGCCGAATTCCGCCCTCGGCTCATCCTTGCAATCCTCGAAACTCTGCGGCTGCAATTCATGCCCGAGTTTGAAATGCCTGTGCGTTAGGCGCTTCAGCATGTTCGACAGGGCAAAATGGCTGGCATCGAGGCGTTCAGCCAGACACATGCCGGCGCGGTTCTTGCCAGATCTCGGAGGCCCCGAAATCAACGCCAGCCAATACGGAAATGATGCCTTATCTCTGGGAATTATGTGTTTGCCTGAAAGTGTGAGTGAACACCATCCGAACTCTCCTGGTATGCCCGGTTAGCCAACCGGGCGGTCCGTCGTCGCCAACAGTCTATCCCGCAACTCGACTTCGTAGACCTTTTTGACTTGCTCTGCATCTGTGCCATGCTCATAGGCCGCCTGCCGGATCGTACGGGCAAAACCGTCCATCTCCAATTGCCCTGCTACATAGGCAACGCATGTTTCAAAAACCTCAAATTCGGATTTCCCCGAAACTTGGTCCGCGAGATTCGGTGCGTGATCAGCCGCCCAGGTTTTGACTCCGGCTGCGGTTGAAATCTTCGTGCCGAATTCGGTCAACTGAATCGGGCTCCGCCCTTCCACTGTCGGGGTTGGAAGGCGATCGAATATCCTTTTGGTGTCTTCGCCGATTGTCTCCACGCGACGTTCGAGTGCATCAAGTCGATTGTCAGTGGTGCCGAACCACTTTGAGGCTCTGAAAAAGCCATAGCCCAAAGAAACAATCAGTCCAAGCGCCACCCACCACGGCGTGCTCGTCACCCACTCATGCATCGACATTTCCCTTGCTTCTCCGACTTCTGCGTATCGCCATCTTCAACCGTCCGAAAGAGCGCACGGTCTACCATTTCCGGTGTTGAACCAGCATAGCTGAGGTTCAGGATTTCAACTCCATGTCTATCGTTCTTGCGTTTACCGGTCACCTGTTCAGTGAACCTTCGGCACGTCAGTCCAACCGCCACACCGGCAGGTTTCAGACCAGTGAATAAACGCTTGGCAGGTCGCCATTTGCCAGTTGGCTGTTGATATCGCAGATCGCATGCCGGTGCAGGCCATCGGTCCAGAACTGCAATCCGTCGAAATCCGACAGCAGCCCGTTCAATTCCACCGCATCCCGGCCGAGCGCGAATCTTGCATGGAAGCCGGATCTTCGCTCCACGAGCAGGGACTCATGCCTCCCGAATATGTCCCTGAGCTGCGAACAGGGTCGGGCCGCGTCGACATAGACACGGCAACCGGCATGCCGGTTCTCGGGATACATCCGGATTGTCATGTCGGGATACTCCCTTACTCTTCCGTGCCAGACAGTGACCGGCTTTGACTGGTTCTGCATCACGCTGGCAGCGAGGGCGGCCACAACCCGGCCGGACGATATCGAAACCGGTATATGGTTGAGGTCTATCTTTGATTGCCTGACAACCACACCGCGCTGGGTCTGACCCGATTCCGACTTGAACACCGACATTGCGCCAAGGCGGTTGCGCCTCGCCTCGGAAATTGCTTCAAGCAGGTTCCCGTGCAGAATCTGCACCGGAAAACTACGCTTCTGCCTGGATTGCTCAAGGAAAGTCCGAATATGCATTTCATTGCGACCGATATCGAGACCGTCCTGAAAACGGATGCTTTCGACACCGAGCCGCAACAGCCGTGAAAGCGTCATGATTTCAGGTTTGCTGTCACCCGGCGTGACGGTTCTGATGCTGTAAGCCTGTGGCAGACGCAGCTGACTGCGGCTCTGCGGCGGTCTCAGACTGACGATTGTCCGCGCCCGGTTGTCCAGCGTTCCGTCCGAATTGTCGGTCTGAATTACCCGGCCGGGTCGGATATTGCTGAGCAGATAGACCAGACCCTTGAGCCGGCGGAGCCGGCGCTGGAATCTGAGTGGCTGTTGCTGTGGGTTTTCCAAAGCCTCATCAACATTGGCAACGCCGCGCGCCAAGGGGCTGACTTCGGTTGGAATCAATGTCTCGATCTGACTGGCAAAGGGAAGGAATCCATCCACCCCATCGGTGATTTTCGACTGATTCACCAACCGCAGCAATTCGTCGCCGCCGAGTGGTTCCGCTGAATGATGGTGAATGCCGGTTGAGATATAGAGCGGCGCACTGAATGCCGAGCGGCTCAAATCATCATCCCGCGGTTCCGTTCCCGAGAATAAAGATGTCCGTTTGATTTCAATCTCGCCTGAAATCTCGCGCGGTTTCAGCGGGTTGGAATTGCTGCTTTCCAATTCCTCGACGATTGCCTTGAATTCAAGATGAATCAGTTCAACAAGCTCGGTCTGCTCGCCGGTGGTCAGGGCGATGGACCGGGTGAGAACCCGGTTGGCAAGCGAATTGGATGTCGAGTAAGCCGCCCCTGAATCGCCCGACACCCTTGGCTCAAAGCCGCTATCCTCATCCGGATTTTCATCGGCGAATTCGGGAAAGCCGAGTTTCCGGGAAAGGCCGGGATTGGCTTGCAGGACATGGCGCACCGCCTGGTCGCCAACCCGGTTGAGAAAATCCGGCACATCATCGGCGAGCAGTGGATGCGAGCGGTCGCCATCTATGCTGGCGCCCAAGGACCGCAGTTTCCGGTTGCGTTGCTGAAGAATCCGCAACTCGGGCACCAGCCCGGTCACCACGGAAAGAATTCTCGGGCGCGCCACCTGGCCGTAACGATTTCCACGGCCCTGCGCCTGAATATATTTGATGATGTCGACCGGTGTCTCCATCTCGATCAGCGTGCGCGGGCGCTGATCGCGGAATTCGGCGGATGAGTGGTATGAACCTCCCGTGGCCCCTGCCATATTGAAGATCAACACATCGGTTTCGCCCTCATTATAGGAGCGGACGATTTCCTTGCGCCCGTTGTCACAGCGGCGGATAATCCGCCCGCCGCGATAGGCGAGCGAGCGGCCGGAAATTTCTCCGACCCTGAGACCGTGCTTTTCCAGCCCCTCAATCACTGAATCCAGCGGCGAGGCGGGCAGATCCGATGGAAGGCACTCGATTCTGCGGCGGATTTCATCGCTCAATTCGGCCACCCGGTGATCCAGTGTGCGGGCATCGACCCGGTTTCCATCCACCCTCACCATGAACACCCGCTCGGCGACGCGGATAATCTGGTCTCGCAGCGTTAACTCGATTTCGGCGTCGGTGCCGGCGCGGGCTGCCAATTCATTGAACAGTTCGGCATTCGTGGAGTGGAAAGTGATCAGCGGTTTTCGGCCTTCCCTGAGCTCACACAGCGTTTCCTCAACGACCTGTCCTGCCTTGAGGGCATTGATAGTGAGCCGCCCCAATGCCGCCAGCGGGCTGCCGGTGGCGGATGAATACTGGAACAGGAGATTGGTCTGCGCGCGGGCAGTCTGCTCGTCAACACCCTGCTCAATCATGCGGGAATAATGCAGCGCATGCCGGTGGCCGATGAGCCCGCCGACCTTCAAAGCGGCTTCGATCATGCACTCCGCCAGGGAGGAAAACCGGTTCATGACTTCCTGATAACGCGCGATGCGCGCATCCGCGGGGCGGCGGATCTGAATTTCGATGTCGGACAGCCGATGGTCACGGCGCAGATACACCCCGTCTTCGGCAAGCATCGATGTCAGGCATTCCTGGGCGGTTTCCCCGCCGCCTGCCAAGCCATCAAAAATCCTGGCTCCGTCAATCACCTTTTCTTCGGGAAGCAGCGGTTCATAAAGGCAGGCGCCTGAAGGGTTGCGCATCGGTGTCGCGGTGGCGAAAACAACATTGGCACGACCGACATTGCGGATCATGCCGCGGATGGCTTTACCGGTGTTGGAAAGCCGGTTGATCGCATTATGCGACTCATCAAGGATCAATAACGTATCCACATCGGGCGCCAGAGCCGCCCAGCTCCGGCTCGGTTTGGTCTCCGCGCCGTTGAATTGCGAATAATTCGTGATCACCAGGTTTTTGCCCGCCGGCCATTCTCCCGACTCATAGATGCGCTTCCTGGATGGCGAAGACTCTGTTCGGTGCACACGGCGGGCACCATCGGTGCCGCTATCCGTAACCTCGAGGCGGACCGGGCGGGACGCCAGGATACATGGCTCGGCAATGTCGTCCGCTCCGACCGCGACAAGGTCGCGCCACACATCGGGAATGTTGATCTCGGCATTTTCGGTGAAATAGAGCACCTTGCCGCCCTTCAGCAGATGCTGCTTGGCAATCGCCGCAAGTGTCCGGCCTTTGCCGACACCGGTTTGGTCGGCAAGCAGGAAACCCCGTTGCCGTTCCGCCGCAACCATGCGCATGGCGACCGCATCGACCTGCTCGGCGATCAGTTTCGACGCCAGAGACTGCCTGGGAATCCCGACAGAATCCGCGACAAATCCATCGGTGCCGCCGCGGGCTTCCAATGCGCCGGCAACACGCCGCAGAGCCTTCGCCGTCGCCCCTTCGAGGGTTTTCGGAATCATGGTTACAGGCGCAGTTGCCTGCGACAGCGGCACATAGGGTTGCTGCCGCACGTAATCTTCGCTGTCCGGATCGCTGCCGGGACCGCCGTCAATCAGCGATCTGTGCCACTCGGCGATCACGCGCCGTGACCTGAGCAGTTCGGTGCGCAACTCGTCCAGCCGCGCATTCGCATCCACGCGGAATGTCCGCAATGCGGCCCTGGGCAGACTCGCTTCCGCCGCAGGTCTGCGCTCACCGACGAAAAACGCGGTGACCGGGGCACCTTCATGGCGGCCGGAAGCGACAAGCTGTGAGATTTCGGCGACTGCTTCCAGCGCATAGGCGCGTCCGATGGCTTGCCGTGTCGCTTCCGCCTCAGCGCCAACCGCCGATCCGGCGACAAGAAGGATACTGTTGCCTTCGCCGGCGCGTCCGGCGAGCGCATTTGAGGCCCGCTCCGCTGTCCCGCCATCCACGGCGGTAGTCAGATCCAAGAGTTGGCATGTGGGATTGCCGGTGCTTCCGAGCGCCGGAACCGCGATTGAGAGCCGCTCATTGCCGGAAAACTCGATTTCCGCCTCGCCGATCGTCAACCGACGGAGAAAGATCAGAAATCCCGCGGACGGGAACAACCCGTCACTGGTCTCCGGTTCCGAATGCAGGGCACCGAACGCATTCTCAGCGCATTTCACTGCCCGGTGATAGCTGTCGCGTGAGCCGCCATCGGCAATGGCACTTTCGACGATCTGGCGGATGAATTCCTCACGCAGCAGCAGCGCCGCTGTTTCCGGTTGCAGCGCCGCATCATTATCGCTAGCCGGTTCACAGGCCGCCTCGGCAACCCGTCTCAACCCTTCGGCGTCCACCGTGCCCTGTTCCGACATTCGGAACAGACCGGCGGCAATCCGGGGAAGTGCGGCCTGATCGACAGCGCGAAGATACTCCGCCGGATCGGTGTCGGCAGTCTCATTCACGAAAACGGCATGACCGCCACCATCGGTGACCCGCTTCCGCCGCTCACCCGAAATCGTCCGGAAGACCTTCTCACCGAGACAATTGCGCCCGATCTCCTCCAGCGCGGTCACTGCCGGATCCTGGGTGACCCTGGCTCCACGTCCCAAATCAGGCTGCTGGTAATCCAGCGTCCGGGGGTAGGATTCCATTTCCTCACGCGGCACATCGATCACTTCCGCCGCAAGAAGACCGGCAAGTCTGTCGGCGTGAAAATAGCTTGGTGATGGCGGCTTGAATGCAAGCGCGGTGTTGTTCGGAATGCGGCGGAAGCCGATTTCGATGGCACGATTCCTGATCTTTTGGCTCTTGGATCCATCGGAAAACGTAAGCAGCAGCCCCTTGGAGCCGCTGGGAAAGATTGCTCTTAACAACTCAGCGGAATTGTCGGGGAAGTGGACCCATTTGACGGTCCTGCTCTTTGCCGCATTCGATTTTGCCATTCATACTCTCCGGTTGGAAGACAGCGGAACAGCGCGACTCCCGATGGAGGCAAGCCGTCACCGCCGACTTGGTTTCAGAAATACAGATGATCCCGAGGCCCGGGCGCATACGCTCCGGGAATCGCCTCCAAACGCGGCATCGCCAATTTGCGTTTTTCAGCGTGGGCAGCGCATCTACAGATTAATCCCGGAGAATGGAAGTGTGGAAATCCAGCCGGTATTCACATTGCCGGAATTGTTGCCTTTGCGCCTGCATCGCAACTCGCTCTATCCGGAAAGGGCATGAAACCCTGCGATCCGGCCTCACAAGGGATTTCCGGGCATCGGCCGCGGGCAGAAATCCATCCAGTTTCAAAATTGATGACACTCCCGGATGCATGCCAGCCGTCACCTTATCGGTCGGTTCCTCTACCGGAGAAGCGGTTGCGCCTTGCAGCCGGACAGCACCGATTCACCATCGACTACGAATCGCTTATCGTCCTGTTTTCAACCGGCGGCGTGCCATCTCGAGATAATCCGGGTTCACATCGATCCCGATGCTGTTACGTGCCGCCTCCAGTGCCGCGAGGCAGACGGTCCCGGAGCCCGCAAATGGATCAAGCACGGTTTGCCCCTCAGCCGAAAACAGGCGGATCAGATGCGCACAGAGTCTCGTTGGCTTCGGCGTCAGATGCTTGTTCGCGCTGTCTTTGTCTGCCTTTGCCACCGTCATGACGGTTTCCGGAACGCGCCCGGTCAGGCTCTGCCGCGAATCGATCAGGCCGGTTCCATGCGCCAGCCAGTTATCGACAAAAGTCCCTTCACGCGGCTTTTGAGCACAGAGGATCATCTCGAATTGCGGGCGGAGCTGCGGTGTCCGCCGTCCATCCAGCCGCTTGAGCGCAGCTGCCTTCTGCGCTGAACTCATGTCACCTCTCCGGCGGACAAAATGGTTCATTGTGAAGGCCTTGAACTGCGCCTTGCCGGTAAAGTGCCAGGCGAAGGCGTCGCGGATCTCAAAGCCGGCATCCTCAACCGCAACCGCAGCACGGTGGTAGAGACGCGGTGCCGCAAATAGCAGCAGAAACCCTCCCGGTTTCAGGACACGCAGCAATTCCACCGCAACAGGCTGGAGAAAGGTTTGCAGGCGTTCCGCCTGCCTGCGGTCGAACTTCATGCCTACCGGCAATCCACCGATGACATCGGCGCGTCGCTTCGAGCGCTCAATTCCGGGCTGGCTCCAGCTATCATCCAAACGGTCCAGAAAATAAGGCGGATCGGTCACCACGAGGTGGATGCTCGCATCCGCCATTTCCGGCAGCACATCCCGGCAATCGCCTGAATACAGTTTCACACCGGCGTTTGCGTCCGCATGCGTAACCATCGGCGGGCGTACCGGTTTCATGATCTTACCCAAAGCCAACCTTTGGCCGTGCCGTTCATCTTACTCATCGGTGGGCACAGGCACGCGTGGAAAATTCCATTTATGCCGGCTGATACCGCCGGACATGAATCCCATGGGTCATTTGATGCCATTTACTGGAACTTTCGTTGGCCTCTCTTACAAGCGTCCACGGGATCTTCCGGCTCCAATGGAACGGCCGGGCATGGTTGCCATTGTGATGCGCGATATAACCATTGATCACCGCGATGCACTCGTCGAGTGGTCGAAAACCGCATGCCTGAGCCGGTGCATGGAGAGCTTCGGGAAAACCGTTCGATGGCGTTCATCCACGAGGCTGAGATCGGGGATGGAAGGGAACTCCGCCTGGCGGTGGCGGCAGGCCGTCCGGCGGGTGGCCTTGAACGTCTTCACTTGGTGTGGCCTGACTTCGCGTCGTATCTTTCATTGGCCCCTCATCAAACTACCGAGAAGTCCTCGACACTTTCCTCTCTGTCCAATCAAACTCCGCTCCCAGCGTCCGAAGCATCTGGAAGATGGTCTCCCGACACACATTGAACTCGTCGCAGACGTCCGGGAGTTTTACGTGCCTCCGAGACACCGGGGAAGATTGCTCATTCGTGACAACGGTTGCGTTGCGCACCTTCGCGCAGGCCACGAGCCAGCCGTCAGCGCCTGTCGCGAATTCCGCCTTTGCTTGATCGAAGTAGTGCGGATGGCGTTGAATCCACAGCATGACATTCGTATAGACGCGACCTACTTCTTCGTTGTCAACCGGCAGGAAGAACGTTCTCGGAACTTCGCTCCGCACCCATTGCACAAGATCCTCGGTTTTGCGCCCGGCGAGCAGTTCGCTGCGCACCCGGTCAACACTGAATATCCTGCCTTTCCGGTGATGATAAAGCAGGCACTTCCAGAAGCCAGGGCAAATGTCGAACGCATAGTAAAGGTTCTTCGCTGTAATGAGGACATCGGAGTCCACAATGTAGTGCCGATCCGCCATCAGCGGAGCCCGATGCCCAATCGGCTGGCGTAATCCTGGAAGGTCCCGCCCCGGAGACCGGTAAGTTGGTACGCCTCCCTGAATCCGATTTGCCCTTCCATTGCCGCTCGGATCACATGACTCGCGAACAGTTTGCCTACACGCGCATTCTGGTTGTTGTAGAAATTGCCTCCGGTTGGTTTCGTGACGACTCGGTGTTCCCGTTTGACGTAGTGTTCATAGAAATCGACGAAGGCACTGCGCCCAACGAGACCGAGGTCCATGGCCCGCCGGGCGGCGACCACGGGACTTACCTTGAACGACCGTGCAATGGCCTCGAAGGGGCGCTGCGCCCGCCTGACGTGAGTCCAGAGCCCGTGCAGTTCTTGCGACGGCACAAGGAGTTCGGCCGCGGCGCGGTTGCACCAGTCTTCCACTTCGGTGCCGCCCGGAAGCAACTTCTCAAAACCGGAAAGCCCTGCTTCACCGAGCCAGATATGCGCCAGTTCGTGAGCAAGCGTGAACATCTGCGCAGACTTCGCATCCGCGCCATTCACGAAGACCAAAGGCGCGTACTGATCCGTAAGCGCGAACCCGCGAAACTCCGCCACATTCAATCGGCGGCCCGTATTGTTGCCAACAACCCCGTTGATCACAGCCATCACGCCAAGCTTCTCGACCATGCGGCGCAACTCGTTCACGGCATCCTGCCAGGTGTTCACTCCCGAGGCCCAACCCTCTTCCAGGCCCAAATGGCGTCGCATTTCCCGGCCCAACGCGTCCGGATCGTCTGTCAGACAGGCGCTGCCGGCGAAGGCTAACGGCTCCACATCGTTTTCGATGAGATGTTCGCGCAGCCATGCCTGCCGCCGCTGCATGGCGTAAAGTGTATCAAGTAGATGAGGACTGGGTCTGGCGTTCGCCTCTTCCGGGACAGTGCGGAAATCAGCAATCGAAAGGGTCTCGTCAGGAGGCTCCGTGAAAAACAGGTATCCGAAAGGTACGTGGACAGCGCGGGCGAACGCTTCCAGTTGCTTAAGAGTGGGCTGCTTCTCCCCTCTTTCCCATTCGGACAGTTTGCTGAACTTGCCAGCCAGATCTTCCTGCGACTTCCCGGCGCGTTCGCGCGCCCAGTACAGAAGTTCGGGGCTTACGGGGACGCGCATCATGCGTGCTCCACAGCCAGACTGGCTAGAGCGGCCTTCAGGGCCTGGAAGCAGACCTTGGCGGTATGTTTATCCGGTGTAAACCCCGAAGCCATCTGCTGGTAGGGATGGATATAGTTTCGGAAATCACGCAATCCGTGACTGAACTTCTTGGTATCGGGCTTCAGGACACCAACCTCACAGGCAACGCCGATCAACTGCGCATGAGTCCTTTCACGAAATCGTTTCAGCGAACCGTATACTGTCTTTGGCGTCGCATTCGCCTGATTGAAGCTCGCGGGGGCCTGCCGGGCTGTGCCAAGTAACATAGCTTCTAATAACTGAGCATTGTTTAAATGAATGGTTCGCGCGGTTATTCTGCCTCCATAGAGCAAAAACGGCAAGCTGGCGTTCTCCGCGGGCATAGTGCCGCTCACCGTGCTCGTGCTCACGCCCGAGCAGCAGCTGGAGTTCTACAGGAAAGCTCGCAACACGGATCGCCGCCTTGAACTGATCTTCGACGAAAGGCTGCACGGCTTTCCGGGGATAGACAGCGCGGTCCGTCTGCTGTTCCTCCTGCATGGTGGTGAGGAGAGCCTCCACCTGCTGGAGGAGAAGAACTGCGAATGACGTGGTCCTGGGCCGGGCCGGAGATGAGAACGTTCTACGTCTCCTGCTCGGACGAACAGTGGGTGGAGGCGTAGAGGCGGGAGTGACGCGCCCTGGCGAACCCGTCTACGGTACGAGATCCGGCTGGGGCAGGTCCAACACGATTCAGCAATCCTGCCGCGACATCCACGGGTATCGTGCCGAAGCGCACTCGATCGAGCCAGCGCGCGCGCCTGATGTGACGGGGACCACAGCTTGCGCAGTCCGTCAAGTTGACGACGTCACGAACGCAGGCCTCATGATCGTGTCTTGACCCAAGACCGGCAAACCGGACCTGACCGAAACGGTCGCAGCCGCATTGCATCTGCGGCGTGTTCGGGCCATTCACGGGCGCCTGTTGCCCAGCCCCGGCATCCCGACCGGAGCCCCCTGTCGCGCATCTTCAGATAGTCACGCCGCTTTCCCTTAGCCGGTCCAGAAAGCCCTTGGCGCATTGATAGTGCCAGTTCGTGAACGGATGCCCGAAGCGTTGAAGCTTGCAGCCTGGTGCCGTGACGCCGCGCCCCGCGTAAAACACGGTCCGGGTGCCTTTGGCCCTAGCGGTCAGCTTCGTGAACAAGGGCAGGTAGTCGCGGCCACCGAAGAACGCGATGGGATCGGAAACGCCGGACGGCAGCCAAAAGTCGTTGTAGACGTCCTGGCCGCCCCGCCGTTTGAACTTGGGCACGTTGCCGGCCTTGCTGAAGGTTATGTCGTAATTCGGCGTCAGGTAGTCTGCGCGGACCAGCCCCCATCCGGCAGACAGGATATAGAGGCGTTCGGGACCGATGCGCCGGCACAGCGGTTCGTAAGCCGGGTTCCTGTAGAGACGCCAGGCGGGCAACAGTCCAAGTGGGTTTTCGCCCGGCTCGGCGTTGCATCGCTCGAGAACGGTTCGCCAGGATTCCCCTCTGTCGGAAATGTCGTCCGGCCTTGCGTAGACCCAATCACCGTCGGCCGGAGCGGAACTGGGTTGCGCGACGAACATGACCTTCCGGTCATCAAGCGTGCGAAGGTGCCCGGCGTAATGCTGCTTCCCGGCAGCACATTGGATCACGACGAGCATCGGAGCTTCTCGGCATGGCTGACCAGGTTCGCGAATTCATCGAGGAAACCCGGATCGTGGCGTTCCTCCACATGATTCGAGTTCCACATACCGGATTCCCGTATTTTCTCGCGGTTGCAACGATTGCCGAGCCACGATGTGGAAGGAGGATCTATTGCCTGTCTGGCGTAGTTGCTGAGAAGCGCAATCGCGTTTCGTTCGATGTGACCTCGCAGACTGGACGGCCCCGGCTCGTCTTCGACAGGGAGCCAGAGGAAGGGCATCTCGCCAATTGTCCTGCTGACGGCCATCTCGAGCGGTCGCTCGCCGCCCCTGACCTCGTGAGAAGCGGTCGCGGAGCGGTCGTCCCAGGTCGGACAGTCGAAACCGCCGCTCTCGATGAGGGCCGTGCCCACGAGTCGCCTGAAGACAGATGCCCGGTGATTGCCGCCGCCGGAGCGCAGTCTGCCCTTGTGCTGCGAAAGACGCTTCCAGAGCGTCGCGCGCGAGCCCTGCTTCAAGGCATGGGTGCCGACGCGCACGACTCGCGGGCCCATGCCGCTGTCGGTTCGGAACTCGGTGGGCTCCATGAAGAAATAGACACCCCGCTTCGGCCAAGGCAGCCGTCCATTGCATTCGGCCAGCCTAGCCACCCCACCCAGCCGCTCCTCAAGGGAGGCCAGCAGACTGTAGAATCGCTTCACGTTGTCAAGACGCGACATGATTTGGCAGTCCTGTCCTTGGGTGCCGTCACGGCGACCGTAGCGATCCCGACATCGCCTGCACAGACGACCCGATAAATCGCATCGAGCAACAAAACCTCGCCGAGCCCGCTCCTCTGGCTGCGAAGATCGGCGGCTAGCCGCCCGACAACAGCCCCCGGCACGGGATAATGCGGCAGACGTTTGGTGACCTCCGCAGGTAGACAGTCCTTCTCGAAACTCGGCGCGCTCAGCGTGTAGTAGCCGGCAATCTGAGCGGATGAGTTGTCAACTGCCACGACGAAGACCAGCGCGACGCGCCGTCGGGCGTCCTGGCAAGCCTGCTGACGGATGTAGTGGTCGAGGGACATCTCCCCGCAGGAGAAGGACGTGCGGTCGTGATACGCTCCAAGCGGTTCGATCCTCAGCGGTGGTTCATCCACCGATAAGCTCGCGGTAACAGCGCGCGGCCCGCTTCAGCGCCGCGTTCGGCGGGGGCGGATTGAGCAGCACGAAACGGCTGAGCGTGGTTTCCTCGTAAGCCGCCGCACGTTCGAGCTTGCGCTTGCTCCGGAAGTCGAGACGCAGGTGGACGCGTTCGTGCTCCTTCTCGGCTGCTTTGGCCACTACTTTGTCACCTTTTTCCCCCGAAGGCAGAAGTTATCCCCCGCGGGCCTTTTCAGCTGCCGCGGCTGCTTTCTTCTTCGCCATAATCCTTTCGGCCGCGGCGTTATTGACTGCCTGTTCGGATTGAACCTTGGCCTTCATGTAAGGACTCGGCTCAACAGGATCAGGCACCGGTGTTGCTTCGACTTCAGCAAGCACAACCCGCTCCCTTTCAGTAAGATTCTTCTTTATCCAGGTTGGTGACATTTCATTGATCCAATACCACGACATTGATGTTTCCCGCGTGAGCGGAGATGAACACATGCGTCATAGGGGCTTACATTGCAAACGTTTCTGCGGATTTGGCCGGTGAGAGAAAGGAGACTCAACCCGATGACTGTCCTCACCGCGCTATATGCCTGCTATTCGTCCTACCGGCAGTGGGCCGCTTTCAATTGGGATCAGTTCCGGGGAAGCCGTGGCCGGGCCGATATTGCGAACCTCTACAAGCGTCTGCGCTTCTCGGGCGTACCGGTGGCCACTCGCCGAGGGCGAGATCAATGAACTTCACTTCGGCCTCAAGAGCACAATGAACTCACTGTTCCTGAAGAACCTCTCTGCGGAGAGGATCCCACTTTGTGTCAATGAGTTTCCGCTACGGATCAGAAATCCAGCAGGTCGTCAGGTTCCGGTGAATAGCGGTTCGGGCTGTCATTCCCGAAAGCGTTTTCCGCTGCCGGTTCCGGCGTTGCGGCAGGCGGCATTGGCCGTTTTTCGATTGCCGGGGTGGCTCTCGGCGAGTCCGGCAGGGATTCGGCGAGTTGCGTCACCGCCTCGAAAATGTGCGAATAGTGCCGCATATGCGCCTCCGGGTCCGACGGAGTCGGAACGGCGCTCCGCGGCAGGGCGGAGGTGAAGGCGCGGGCTTTCGCCAGGTAACGGGATTCGCCATCGGCGTAGGGCCTGAGAAAAGCGGTTGAAATCGCGTATCCGAACCGCGGCACCGGCGGCAGCTCAATCCCGGCATCGGTAAAGAATCTTGAAATGTCGCTGTTCCAGACCCCCTTCCATCCGAGCGAAGCGAAAGCTTCTTTGGCATTGTCGTGAGACCGGGCCAGAAAGGCGGTTTCAAACCGTTCGACCTGTGCCGGATCAATTCTGCGCAGCGACGATGCAATCCGGGCCCCGAGGCCGCCGGTCAGGAATTTCTGCATCGGAACCGCATATTTGGCACCGGCATCAATGGATTCGCATACCCGTGAGCCGAGGCGGAGGATCTCCATCGGGATCACATCGATCGACTGGCCGGATTTGAAATGCCCGTCGATGCTTTCATCCTTGTGCCGCGCGAGGAAGTTCTCGATGGTTTCACCTACGGCGACCCGTTCGCCGTTCCGCCATCCCGGAACAGCGAGAAATGTCTTCCGTTGCACCGTGTGTGTGTCTCCCGGCGTCAGGGCGACAAACGCCGCTCCCTGTGATTCCAGCGCCGAGCCGAGTGCTGCCTTCAGTGCTTTCAGATCCGTTGCTGTCGCTGAACCCTCGATATGCAGAATCTGCGCGTTATGCACGGTGGCGCCGTTGACCTTGAAGCGGCGGGTATTTCCGTCACGGTCGTAGGCCGGGGCGATCTGCATCGGCATTCCCGAGCGGATCTCCGCATCCGCATTGCCCATCCTGTTCAGCCATTGCGCGGTCAGGATACCGCCCTCGCTGCGCACGCCCTCAAGCGCGACATAACCGCCCACCCCGGTGAAGGATAATTTGCTCTCATCCTGCAGATCGGCGATTCGGGGAACGCGCTGGTTGGTCGGTGTTTTTCTGACCGCAACCGAAACCGTGCGCCCGTTCAGCAAGCCACCCATGACCTGCCCTCTGACCGTGCCGGGATAATTCCCGTCCCCGCTCCCGTCATTCCCATATGCCTCGACCCGCAGGACGAGATTGCCGATGAACCGTGACTGGCCGTTGCCAGTCATTGAAGCGCTTGTTGCTTCCTGCGGCATATTTACTTTCCCGACTGCTCTGAAGCGGATTCGTGCTTCACCGGTGCAAACATCAGCCGCTTCCGCGAAATTCCCGGAATCCGTCGTTTGCGGGCGGCAACCGGCGCCGCAGTCGCCCCGGTTCCCCCGAACAGACAGGCCGTCGCCTGTGATGAAAGAAAGTAGCCGGAAGCCTTGTCCGCCTTCGCTGCCGCCGCTGCGTTTTCAACATGTCTGTCTGTCAGTTCCGGCGGGCTGACATGTTGAGGATTTCGGGGTCGAAAATCCGATCACATACCTATGGACTATATGTTCGGATGGAGATTGAGTGGTTCTTGGATCCAGGTTTGCCATTCGTGTCCGCAAAGAGTGACAAAAGCGTCCATGCAAATTAACAATTGACCCGGAATCCTCCCCGAAGACTGAACGGCCATCAGGCTCTCCACTCAGTTGATTGCGGGAGTGGCGGGATGAGATGGAGGCGCGGCATCGCCGTTGTCGATGCCGGTCTCGGGAACACATAAGCATGTGACCGGGTTGGAATGTCAGTACCATTCAACCCCGGGGAACACCTTCAACTTGGAATAATTTTGAAATGGCGCTGCAATGAGAGCGAAATGAAAACTTAAGTGTATATTTTTTATGTTTAATAATAATATGTTAATAATCATATTCTTACTTTTGCAATGAAATTACATATGTTACGGGCATGAAATGACCATACAATACCAAATCCCGGGCAACTGGATATTCTATGACCCGGTGGCAATCTCCGCTGAACTGATAGAAGCAAAGGCGTCAATATTGTCGCTCGCCAACATTCCATTCCAGCGATCCTGGGCCGAAAAGCTCGGGGAAATAGAACTGAAGCGTGAAGTTGCGGGCACGGCGCGTATCGAAGGTGCCGTCTTCACCGAACGCGAGTTTGAGGAAGCGGTTTCAGACAACCCTTCGGATGAGCATTTCAGCCGGTCACAGCGGCAGGCCTGCGCAGCTATAAATACATACCGATGGATTGAAGCGCTGGAACAGGACAGGCCAATCGATGAGGACTTTATCAAGGAGATTCACCGACGTATTGTAACGGGTTGTGATGAAGATCATTGTCCGCCCGGACAATTGCGCGGAGACGGCCACAACGTAACATTTGGCCGTCCTCGGCACCGTGGGGCCGAAGGTGGCACCGAGTGCAGGAACGCCTTTCGATTGCTGATCGGCGCATTCAACGGAGAATTCCGGGGACATGACCCCCTGATACAGGCATCAGCCATGCACTATCACATAGCTGCTATGCATTTATTCCATGACGGCAACGGCCGGACAGCACGCGCGCTCGAAGCATTTCTTCTGAGGCGGGGACTTCTGAAGGATACGCTGTTTGTCGCGATGTCCAACTACTATTACGAAGAAAAGGACCGGTATCTTGCGTGTCTGAGTGCGGTCAGGCAGCAGAATTTCGACCTAACCCCTTTCATCAAGTTCAGCTTGGCAGGCATCTCTAAACAATGCGGGAGACTGCTCGGAGAAATCAGAATTTCTGTGCAAAGGAGCCTGTTCCGGGACGTCATGGGACAGATGTATGGACGATTACGATCTACGCGTAAGCGTGCATTGGCCCAGAGACAATACGCAATATTGGATGAACTTCTCGGCATGGATAACGGCATGGAGTATCGCGATCTGTACGAGCTGATGCAAAAACATTACGACACATTGAAGAATCCAATCAGAGCGTATGTGCGGGACTTGAACCATTTATCGGGACTGGAGGCCATCATTGTGCGTCGGACAGGCAACCACGAACTGGAACAAAAAATCGTGATCTCCATACGATTGGAGTGGGCGACTGAAATTACAGAAACGGCGTTTTACCGGCATATCAACCGACTTCCCGAAGCAAAAACGCGCCTTATCACGTCGGGTTAGGGCCGCGGCCCGAGAGTCTTTTTCCAACCGGCCAGACTGTCGACGATACGCGGCAGAGTCGGCACATTTGCCGAACCCGTGAGGAGGAAACAGCACGGGCGGTAATCCTCACCGGCTGATTTCCTGATCGTCAGCAGCAACGCGGGAACGCGTTAAACCTCATCGATGACAACCCGGTCCGAGCCCCGGATGAATCCGGTTGGATCGTAACGGACAGCATCAAGCGCTGGCTGGTCGTCGAGGGTGCTGTAGGATCGGTCAGCTTCCTTTATCCGTTTTACGGACGTTGTGTTACCTGCCCCCGGTGTCAGCATTGAGAACCGCGGGCTTATCCGAAAGCGCCTCTCAAGCCTGTGCTCCACCGACCGCGTGAACATTCCGTCCGCAGGCGCCGGCAATTGGAGTCATCCCTGCCGGTAGATTGGAAATCGATCGACCACAATCTGGGTGGCGGGGGCTGGCCGAGACCTTCCACTGCGCCGGTGTTCAGCCTCGTTTCATGGGCTTTTGGAACAATCAAAAATCAGCAGGCTGTCGTGCTGATAGGTGCGATCGATGGGAGACACAGCAGGAGTGGCTGGGCGCACCGTTTCCTCCAATTGCTACCCGGGGCGGGCAGCAGCGGTTATTGTTGCGACGCCGGGGTTTGATGGAGTTCGGTAATGACGCCTGATCATCCGTGTCACCTGTAAGGCGGCCTTGTCAGGGGTGTTGCTTGACTTGTTATGACATCGATGTCATTAAGGCTGTATACCGGAAACACCGGTGCAATTGGGGGGTTGCGTGGCAACGATCTATGATGTCGCCCGGGCAGCGGGGGTATCGCCGAAAACCGTGAGCCGGGTCCTGAATGGTGACGCGCCGGTCGGGCGGGATACGCGTAAGGCGGTTGAGGCGGCGATGTCGGATCTTGGCTATGTGCCCTCAAATGCGGCGCGTATGATGCGGTCAAACCGGTCGGGGCTGGTTGGATTGATCACCGGGGCGCTCAGTCACAAGCTTGAGCCGATGGAGCCGACCGGTCTGCCGGACCTGTATATTGTACAGGGGATCCAGAAGGTGATGGCCGACAACGGTAAGACGCTGATCATCGCCGACACCGGCGGGGTATCGGCCAAGGTGCCGCAATTGGTGCGCACCTTCCTGCAGCACCGGGTCGAGGCGCTGATTTATGCCGCCGACTATCACAAGCAGGTAACGCAGCTGTCCGGTGTCGGGGGTTGCCCGGTGGTCCTGGTCAATTGCTTCGATGCCGACGGAACTCCGGCGATCCTGCCGGATGACGAAAGGTGCCAGTTCGATCTTGTGACCGATCTGATCGGCTCGGGGCATGAGCGCATAGCGCATTTCACGCTTGATCCGGAAATCGTGGCGACAGGGCTGCGCTCGAAAGGTTACCGCAAGGCCCTTGAAGTGGCTGGAATCCCCTATGACGGAGCATTGGAAATAACCGCGCGGCAGACGATCGAGGGTGACGATGGCGGGCTGCTGCGAAGCGCACTCGACTCGGTTTTATCGCTCGAGCGGCCGCCAAGCGTGATCTGCTGCGGAAATGATGAGATGGCGCTGCGTCTTTACGGGTTGATCCGGTCACAGGGGCTTCGCATTCCCGAAGATGTTTCCGTCGCCGGTTTCGACAATTACAGGACTATCGTCGAGACGCTCTATCCGCCATTGACCACGGTTGAGCTGCCTTATCCGGCGATGGGAAGAAGGGCGGCGGAGACCGCTCTCGGTATGATCAAGGGCGAAAGCGGGCAGCATGCGGGTCCGGAATTGGTTCCCGGACCCGTCCATTGGCGGTCATCCGTGACCGCACTGAACTCCGTGACGAAATTCAGGAGCAAGAGAAGGAGTATGTCATTATGAAACTGCGAAATTTTGCAACGGCACTCGCTGCCGGCACACTGGCCGCTGTGGCAGCCGATGCGCAGAATAACGTGACCATGTGGTATCATGGCGCCGGTAATCACGTTGAGGGGGAACTCATCAACCAGATTGTCGACGACTTCAATGCCATGCAGGGGGACTGGAACGTCACCCTCGAGAGCTTTCCGCAGGAAAGTTACAACGATTCGGTTGAAGCGGCTGCGCTCGCAGGCAACCTGCCCTGCATCATCGATGTCGATGGCCCGGTGATGCCGCGTTGGGCCTGGGCCGGCTATCTGCAGCCACTGCCCATCGATGCCGCGAAAATCGCCGATTTCCTGCCCGGCACCAAGGGCATCTGGAACGACACCCTGTATTCGATCGGTCTCTGGGACGCGGCTGTCGCGCTTTATGCCCGCCAGTCGACGCTTGAAGAGTTGGGGCTGCGCACGCCGACGCTCGACAATCCGTGGTCGCGGGAAGAATTCCAGGCAGCGCTCGATGCGGCCAAGGATTCGGACAATTACGAATATGCGCTCGACCTCGGCATGGCGTGGAAAGGAGAATGGTTCCCGTATGCGTTCGGTCCGTTCATTCAAAGCTTCGGCGGCGACATGATCGACCGCTCTAACTACACAACGGCTGAAGGGGCGCTGAATGGCGATGCCGCGCTCGCTTTCGGCGAGTGGTGGCAGAACCTTTTCGCCGGCGGCTACGCCCCGGGCAACAGCCAGGACGGGGCTGACCGCGACACCGGATTCATCGAAGGCAGATACGCCTTTGCCTGGAACGGCAATTGGGCAGCGGTCGCGACGATGGACGGTGGCGTCGATGATGTCATGTTCCTGCCGGCGCCGGATCTCGGCAACGGACCGACAATCGGTGCGGCGTCATGGCAATTCGGTGTCACCTCGACCTGCGAGCATCCCGACGGCGCGGTTGCCTGGATCGAACATGCCATTCAGGATGAATATCTGGCCGCATTCTCGGATGGTATCGGCCTGATCCCTTCGACTCCGTCAGCAGCGGCCATGACCGCCAACTATGCGCCGGGCGGTGCCCTTGAAGTATTCTTCGGACTTTCCAACGCACAGGCTCTGGTGCGGCCGGTGACCCCCGGTTACCCGGTTGTGGCGAAAATCTTCGAAAAGGCACTGGCGGATATCGCCGACGGTGCCGACGTGGCCAACACGCTTGATGCCGCGGTTGACGAGATTGACGCCGATATCGAGGCCAATAACGGCTACGGTAACTGATTTCGGATAGCGGGCGGACCGGAACCCGGCCCGCCCGCCTGAGCGGATGCCGCAATGGCATCGAGGCTGACACAACAGAATCGTGCGGGCTGGCTGATGGCCGGGCCCGCATTCCTGCTGATCGCGGCATTCCTGATCGTCCCCTTTCTCATGGCGATTGGATTCTCTTTCACAAACCAGCGCCTTGTCTCGCCGAACCCGACCGAATGGGTCGGCACTGCGAATTACGAGCGCCTCTTCGGCTTCGCCATTCTCACTCTTGACGCCGAGCGTGACGGTGACGGTGCGGTCAGGCTGAAGGACGGTGCGCCCGTATATCCGTCGCTTCGCTCCTACACCCGCAACCGGGAAGGGTTTCCGAAGTATTTCCGCAAGCGCGAATTATTCAGTTTCGCATCCGGAGACGACCGCCGCACATTCGTGCTGGCAACCGATGTCGTATTTCTGAAAGCCGTGCGCAACACGTTATTTTTCGTCATGATCGTCGCACCGCTGCAGGCAGCTGCGGCTTTGGGTCTGGCGCTGCTCATCAACCGGAAGATCCGGGGCATCAACTTCTTCAGGACAATCTATTTCATGCCCGTCGTGATCTCGATGGTCGTGGTTTCGATGTTATGGCGGTTCATCTATGACGGCCAGAACGGGCTGTTGAACACGCTTCTCGGGCTGCTGACCTTCGGTTGGTTCGAGCCTGTCGACTGGCTGGGGCAGACATCCACCGCGCTGCCTTCGATCATGGCAATGTCCATCTGGCAGGGCGTCGGCTTCCATATGATCATCTGGCTTTCGGGGCTGCAGACAATCCCGGCATCACTCTATGAAGCGGCAAAAATCGAAGGTTCGTCGCGCTGGCAGACCTTTCGCTATGTGACATGGCCGGGCCTGCGCAACACTGCAATCCTGGTGATGATCATCATCACCATGCAGGCATTCACACTGTATCCGCAGATCGCGGTCATGACCGGAGGCGGCCCGCTCGACAGCACGCAATCCATTGTCTTCCAGATGGTTGAACGCGGATATGGAAGACAGGATATTTCCGGCGGATCGACAATTTCCGTTTTCCTCTTCCTGTTCGTGCTTTCGATTTCGCTCCTGCAGCGTTGGCTGACGCGGGAGAAGTGACATGACCCTGGAGCGCAAAGTCAGGCTCAGCGGGCTTTACCTCTTCCTCGGATTCATCGCCTGCATCTTCGTTTTGCCGATTGTCTTCATGGTCATGTCGTCGCTGAAACCGGACCTGCAGCTGCTGAGCGACAGCTCGTCAATGCGCGCATTTCTTCCGGTAGGCGACATCGGGGTCGACAATTACCGTGATGCCTTCAGCCGGGCACCGGTGGGATTGTTCATCTTCAACTCGGTCTTCATCACCGCGACCACGCTGCTGCTGTCGCTGTTCCTGGCCTCAATCGCCGCCTTCTCCTTCGTGTTCATCGAATGGCGCGGCAAGGCGGTTGTGCTGGCGATTATCATCGCGACCTATATCCTGCCTTTCGAAACCGTTGCCGTTCCCCTGCTCCTCTTGGTGAACAACCTGCCCTGGCTGAGCACCGAAGGCGTCACCTGGGGCTGGCTCAACTCCTACCAGGTGCAGATCGTGCCTTGGATCATCCGGGCATTGGAGATCTTTCTGTTTGTCCAGTATTTCCGTGATCTGCCGCGCGATCTTGTTGAGTCGGCCCGGGTCGAAGGCGCAAGCTGGTTTCAGATCTACCGCCGGGTGGTAATGCCGCTGTCCGGGCCGGTGATCGCCACGGTCGCGATCCTGAAATTTCTCGAAATGTACAATAACCAGTTCATCTGGCCGATCATGGTTGTGCAGGAAGAGGGTTTGAGGCCCATCATGGTGGGGCTGCTCTATTTCTTCCAGCTGAACACGGCATGGGGTGAGATCATGGCATATCTCACCATCATCACGGTGCCGGTGCTGGCATTCTATCTGATGCTGCAGCGCGCCTTCATCGCCTCGATCGCATCAACCGGCGTCAAGGGGTAGGCATGCTGACACTTGCGGATCATTGGGTGTGGGACAGCTGGTATCTGCATGACGGCACCCGTTGGCACTGCTGGTTTCTGAAGGCGCCAAAATCCATCGGCGACCCGGAACTCCGGCATTGGAATGTCACCCAGGGCCATGCGGTCAGTTACGATCTCATCACCTGGGAGCACCGCGGAACCTCACTTACACCCTCCGCAGGCCCGGCCTGGGATGACAGCACCGTCTGGACCGGATCGGCACTGCGCGGGCATGACGGTCACTGGCACTATTTTTACACCGGAACCTCGGCGGCGGAAGAGGCACGGATTCAGCGCATCGGTCACGCTGTCAGCAAAGATCTGGAAAGCTGGGAGCGGGTGGGCGATGGCCTCTGCCTTGATCTGACAGGCCCGAATGCCATTTGTTATGAGACTGAATGGGAGGGCCGCTGGCATGACCGCGCCATGCGTGATCCCTGGGTCATGAAGGATCCGGACGAGCCGGGATGGCTGATGTATTTCACTGCGCGTGCCGACGGGGTCAGGGAAATCAATGATGCCGGATGTATCGGGTTTGCCACTTCCCCCGACCTGATAAGCTGGACGCTGCAGCCGCCACTGTTCACAGGCGGCTGGGGCCAGCTCGAAGTGCCGCAGGTAATGCCGATCGGTGGTGATTGGTACTGCTTCTTCTGCATGGATCCGGAACAACAGGCGCGGTGGAACAGGGATCGCAACGGTCGTATCGGGCGCGGCACGCACTATCTGATCAGCGGATCCCCGCGCGGTCCCTGGCACCTGCCGACAGGCGGCGGTCTGGACACGAAAGCCCTTCGCTATGCCGGCCGCATTGTCGAACATGACGGTCTCAAACTGCTTGGATTCCGGGATGACGGACCGGATGGCTTCGGTGGCTATATCATGGATCCCGCACCCGTTTTCAGGCGTGCGGACGGAACCCTGACGCTGGAGCGCTGACATGGCGGGAATCCAACTTTCCAATCTGCGTAAGCAATTCGGCACTGTGGAAGTGATCCGGGGAGTCGATATCGACATCAGGGATGGCGAATTCGTTGTTTTTGTCGGCCCTTCAGGCTGCGGCAAATCCACTCTGCTGAGGCTGATCGCCGGATTGGAGGACATTACGAGCGGCGAAATCCGGATCGACGGGCGCGTTGTCAACGACCTCGAACCCAAGGAACGCGGCATTGCGATGGTCTTTCAATCCTACGCGATTTTTCCGCATATGACGGTGCGCGAAAACATCGCCTTCGGCCTCACCATCCGCCGGGAAAACAGGAAGGCGGTTGAGCAGAAAGTCGCCGAAGCGGCGCGTATGCTGCAGATGGAGAATCTGCTCGACCGCCGCCCTTCGCAACTCTCGGGCGGCCAGCGGCAGAGGGTGGCCATAGGCCGTGCGATCGTGCGCGACCCTTCGGTGTTTCTCTTCGATGAACCGCTTTCGAACCTGGATGCGGCACTGCGTATGAGCACGCGCCAGGAAATCGCGGCTTTGCACAGCCAGCTGAAGACCACGATGATCTATGTGACCCACGATCAGGTCGAGGCCATGACGCTCGCCGACAAGATCGTGGTGCTGCGCGACGGCGAGGTCATGCAGGCGGGCGAGCCGATGCATCTCTATCACCAACCAGCCAACCTGTTTGTCGCCGGTTTTCTGGGTGCACCTTCGATGAATTTCATTTCCGTCACTGTGGCAGCTGTGGATGCCTCGACGGTCCGGATCTCAGCGCCCGCGATCGACGGATTTGCCGTCGAAAAGAGTGGGCACGGCTTCACCGCCGGCCAACAGGCGACACTCGGTATCCGTCCGCAGCAATTGCGGCTGGCGCCCAAAGGTACGGGGCCCCTCAACGGCAGGGTGGTACTGACCGAAAGGCTGGGTAGCGAAACCATCGTGGATGTGCGTCTGAACTCGAGCGACATCATCGTCGCGGCGCTCCCTGAAGATACGATCCTGCATCCGGGGGACGCGGTTTCCCTCGGCTTCGACCGGGCACATGCGCATTTGTTTGAAGAAACCCTGTGACCAGACCCACGATCATCCTTGATCCTCACTGGCGGACCATGGCTGAGCTGTTCTCACCGGCGACGCTCACAGCGTTGCGGCAGGAATTCGACGTGATCTGGGGAAAGGATGAGCCGATATCCGACGCGGTCTTTGCCAAGGTCTGGCCGTCAGCTTCCGTATTGATTTCGGCGACCCCTTCCGTCACCCGGAATATGCTCGAATATGCGCCGGCGCTGCGGGCGGTGATCGAGGTCTCCGGCGCCTTTCCGGACACGATCGACTATCAGGCCTGTGACGCGAGAGGCGTTGAGATTCTTTCCTGCTCTCCGGGCTTTCGGCAACCCGTCGCCGAAATGGGGCTGGCCATGGCACTCGCCGGTGCACGCGGGCTGATCACTGAACATGAGGCCTTCCAGAGCGGCGGTGAAGGCTGGCTGCAGGACAATCCGGAGACCGATTTCTCTTTGCACGGCGCACGAATCGGATTTGTCGGCTTTGGACAGATCGCCCGGGAACTCACCCGGTTGCTGGCACCCTTCCGGCCCGACATCAGGGCCCACGATCCGTGGCTGACGCCGGAGGATGTGAGCCGGTTTGACGTGCCGCTTTACGGGCTTGCGGAACTGCTGCAATGGTCGCGCTGCCTGTTCATCACCGCCGCCCCGACATTGCGGAACAAGGCTCTCATCTCGGCGGACATGCTGGCCCTGCTCCCGGATCACGCACTGGTCGTTCTCCTGAGCCGGGCGCATCTAGTGGATTTCGACGCGCTTACCGTGGCAGCGGCGGCAGGTCGGATACGGCTGGCCACCGACGTATTTCCGGTTGAACCGCTGCCGCCGGATCATCCGGTCAGAAAACTGTCTGATGTCATTCTTTCGCCCCACCGTGCGGCCGCAATCCAAGGCGGCCGGCAGTTGATCGGCGACATGATCCTCACGGATCTGAAGGCCATCTTTGCAGGTGAATGCGGCCGGCAGCTGGCGGTGGCAGATTCCAGCCGGGTGGAATTGACCGCCGGCACCGGCAATGCCGGACTACCGATCTGACCCCGGAGGGCGGCGGACACAGCTGTCAAATACGTCATAGGCGGCGAGTGCCAGCACCGACAATGCGATGACCCAGAAGGGCAGCCCGCCCCAGAAGCCCGCGAACCCGGCCGAAATTCCCTGCGCTAAACCCAGGGTGAAAGCCGCCATCATCGATAATGTGGCCGCGGCGAGAAACAGATTTGTCCAACGGTTGATCATTTCCGCCTCATCGTCAGGCTGAACCGCTTTCTGCCACAAGTCGCCGCAGAATCCAATTTGCCGTCCGTAACAGCCGGTCATCCTCATCGGGACCGCCGATCAGCTGCACGCCCACCGGTAATCCACCGGCACCGGTCAGGATGGGGAGGGAAAGCGTCGGCAGCCCGCACAAAGTCCAGGCTGTGCAACAGCAGGGATCGCCGGTGCCGGACTCAAAGGGTGGAGCTTCGCCCAGCGCCGAGGGTGCCAGGATAGCGTCGTAATCATAAAAGAATTTTTCGAAATACCGCTCGGCGGCGGCTTTGCCTTCGAGAGCCCGCCGATATTCCTTCCGGCCAATCGCCTGTCCACGATCGATGGTGGCGCGCAACTGCCGGCTCAGCAACGCGCCCTTGTCGGCAGCCAGACGCTTCAGATTGCGACCGATCTCGTAATCCTGAACCACCCGGTGGGTTTCCATCAACCGCATGAAGCCCGGAGGAAGCGGAATCCGTTCAACATGCGGGCCCAGCAGCGCTGCGACATCTTCCATACCCTGACGCGCATCATCCGCGAGCCGGTCCCGTTGAAACTCCTGCATCCAGGCGATCGTCGGTTCAATCGGCGCCTCGCTGCGGCAGCCATCAAGATAGCGCGGGCGCGGGCGACTGTGGGTTCCGGCATCGGTTGAATCGCGGCCCGCTATGGCATCCGCGAGCGCCGCCACATCCTCAAGCGAGCGCGCGAACACACCGACCTGATCCAGCGACTCGCTGGTGCGCAGCACGCCGGTCCTCGATACCGCACCACGCGATGGCTTGAATCCGAAAACGCCGCAGAATGCAGCCGGACGGATCACCGATCCATTGGTCTGTGTGCCGATAGCCAGTGGCACCTGTGCGGCGGCGACGGCGGCGGCTGAACCGCTGGACGACCCTCCCGGTGTGCGCGTCCTGTCATGCGGGTTGCGCGTGTCCGCAGCGCACATGAATGCCATTTCCGTCGTCACAGTCTTGCCGAGAATAACCGCACCGGCATCGCGCAACCGGTCGATGATGAAGGCATCGCGACGCGGAACCCGTCCGGCATAAGCCTTTGTGCCGCGTTCGGTCGGAATCCCCCCGGTGTCGATGATGTCTTTGATGCCGATGGGGACGCCATGCAGCGATCCGACCGGGCGTCCGAACCAACGCAGCCGGTCCATCTCCCTTGCCTGGTTCAAAGCGTCTTCCGCATTAAGATGGACCCAGGCCCCGAGATCGCAATCGGTCGCCTCGATCCGTTGCAGGCAATCGCTCACCAGATCTTCGGATTTCAGCGATCCTGACCGGATGCGTTCAGCCGCATCCACAGCAGTGAGACAAGTCATTTCCCTGCCGGCGTCGGGGGAGTGGTTCATGGCGGCGTTTCTCAGGGTATATACACGCCGAACAGATAGTCCGGAAACCAAAGTGCGAGGCCCGGAAACTGGTACATCAGGAACATCGCCAGGATAACGATCGCAAGATAAGGCATGATGCCTTTGAAGATATCGACAAGCTCAATGCGGCCGCGCAAAACTCCCTTCAGGTAATAGGCCGACATCGCCATCGGCGGCGTGAGGAAAGATGTCTGCAGATTTAAGGCCACCAGCATGGCGAAAAAATAGGGGTTGACCCCGAACGTATCCAGCATCGGCAGGAATATGGGGACAAAGATGATCAGGATTTCGGTCCATTCCAGCGGCCAGCCCAGGAGAAAGATGATCAGCTGCACCAGCACCAGAAACTGCCATGGCGCCAGGTTCATGCCCAGAATCCAATGCTCGATCACATCATGTCCGCCGAGATAGGAAAATACCGATGCGAAGGTCCAGGAGCCGACAAACAGCCAGCACACCATCGCCGTCGCCTTGGCGGTCAGAAACACACTCTCTTTCAGCCGCCTCCAGGTAAGCGAGCGGTAGATCAAGGCCAGCACCAATCCGCCCAATGCGCCCATCGCCGCCGCCTCGGCCGGCGTCGCCAGCCCGCCGAGTATGGAGCCGAGCACCAGCATGATCAGCACCGTCAGCGGCACGAAGGAAACCAGAAGGTTCCAGTAGATTTCGCGGCGGGGAGGCACCTCATCCTGTCTCGGGCGGGGCGCGATATCCGGATTGAGAAACGCCCGTCCCATGACATACAGAATATACAACCCTGCCAGCAGCAGACCCGGAAACACCGCCGCGGCATAGAGACGCAGCGGCGACAATTCGGCGATCGCCGCGTAAACAATCAGCATGATTGATGGCGGGATCAGGATCCCGAGTGTGCCGCCGGCACAAATCACTCCGGCGGCAAACCTCTTATCGTAGGCGGCGCTGGCCATCGCCGGGAATGCCAGCAATCCCATCAGGGTCACCACCGCGCCGACGATGCCGGAAGCGGTTGAAAACACCGTGCATGTGATCAGGGCGGCAATCGCCATGGAACCCGGCAGGTTATGCGCCGCCTGCCGCAGCGAATAAAACAGGCGGTCAATGATGCTGGCCCGCTCAACCACATATCCCATGAACAGGAACAGCGGAATGGCGACCAGGGTATCATTCTCCATCACCGAATAGGTGTTCTGGTTCAGGAGATAAAAAATGTTGTTGTTGACGAGGTCGGCAATGCTGTCGATGCCGCCCTGATAGTAGGCGTAATAGCCGAACGCGACACCCATCGCCACGAGCGTGAATGCGATCGGAAAGCCCAGCAGCACCATCACGATGAACAGGCACAGCATGAGAATCGCGATTTCGGGATTGGTCATCGGTTACCTATGGGCGGGTGCGGAAAAAGGTGGCGGATTTCATTCCGCCGCCTGCTCGCCGGACATGTGTATATCCTCGGTCTCGCGGACATCATCGATCCGCTGCAGCCAGACGCCGGTGCGCATGGCAATCCAGCAGCGTATCATTTCGGCAATGCCCTGAATGATCAGAAGCAGTCCGGCAACCGGGATCAGCGATTTGAAAAAATAGATCTGGATGCGGGCGGGGCTGTTCCAGCTGACCTCCTGATAACGCCAGCTGTCCTTGGCAATCTCGTATCCGAACCAGAACAGCGCCAGCATGCCGGGAAAGAAAAACAGGATATACAGGAAAAAATCGATGCGCGCCTGCCAGCGGACCGGGAACAGCCGGTACAGCACATCGCCGCGGACATGTGAATCCTGGGCAAGTGCATACGGTCCGGCCATCAGGAACAGTGCGCCGTACATCTGCACCATCATGTCAAACGCCCAGACCGTAGGGGCGTTGAACACGTATCTCACCACCACTTCATACGACACTGACAGCGTCAGTATCAGAATGCACCAGCCGAATGCGCGGCCGACCCACACACTCAGGGTTTCAATGTGATGGACGATACGTTCCACGGAACGGGCTCACACCCGGGGGCCGGCCGGCCCCCGGGTCAGGCAGCGGTCAGCTGCCGAAATGATGGTCGTAGGCCAGCCGGTAATTCGGCTGGTTGAGGTTGAGGTAATTCATGACCTCTTTCGCGTAAGCCTTCTGGCTGGCGATGACCTTGGCAAAGAACTCGTCCTCTGCCGAAATCCGGTCGATCACCACATCCCAGGCTTCCAGTTGCGCCTTCATAATTGAATCCGGCGTCCGGTAAACATTCACCCCCTGCTGCTCCGCAAGCACGATCAGATCTTCAGCGTAGCGCTTGGTGTTGTGCCAGTAGAAGTTCGAATTTTCCGCTTCCGAGGCATATCTCAGAATCGCCTGCTGTTCAGCCGACAGGGATTCGTAGGTTTTGCGGTTGAAGGAAACTTCAAAGAACTCCTGGCTCTGGTGGAATGATGCCAGGTGGTAATGTTTGGATACATCCTGCATGCCGAAATCGCGGTCCGAGGTCGGGTTGTTGAACTCGGCGGCATCAATGAGGCCGGATTTCATCGCCGGCTGAATCTCTCCGCCCGGCAACTGCACGACCGACATTCCCATCTCCAGCAGAACGTCAGCGGCAAGCCCGACAGTCCGGTATTTCAGGCCGTCAATCTGTGCCACATCGGTGATATGCTCTTTAAACCAACCGAATGGCTGTGCCGGCATCGGGCTGTTGAAGAACGAGATGATATTGAGCTGCAGCTGATCCATGAGCTCATCAAACAGCTCCTGCCCACCGCCATAATAGATCCATCCCAACACTTCCTGGCTGGACCAGCCGAAACACGGTCCGGTGCCGAACAGCGACGCTGTCGCTGATTTCGAATACCAATAGGCGGGTACATAGTGGCAGGCATCCAGAATGCCGCGGTGCACCGCATCCTGCATCTGGCTGGTCTTGACAACGGCGTTGACCGGCAGAAGCTCGATGGTCAGCCCGCCGCCGGACATTGCATTGACCCGGTCGACATAGGATTTCGCATTCTCCAGAAAGATCCCGCCGCCCCAGGCCGCCTGCATCTTCAGTGTCGTGCCCGACTGGGCGAGCGCCGGTGTGGCCAAAGCTCCCGCAGAAGCTGTCGCGGCTAGCGCCGCACCGCCGAGAAACTTCCGGCGATCGACTGAATTCGTCATATTTTTTCCTCCAGCATTTAAGCCTGAAACGGCTCATTCAGGCGGACATCAATAGCTTATAGGCGTTCGAACGCAACCCGCTTCATGCCATGGGGTGCGGACAGTTCTGTAGTTTCAGCCCCGTTTCAGCCGGCCCGCCTCTCCCGGTAGCCGTCGAGCGGTTCGCTCTGGACTACGCAGTTGAGGACGCTGACGCATTGCGCTTCTTCGATGCGCTCCCCAACCAGCCAACGCCGAACGCATAAGATCAAACCACCGTTTTTTGAGCGGGGGATGGTTGGCGGAAATCGAATGGAACCTGAGACTATCCGAAAGTTCAGAGATTCAGCTTACCTTGAAAACTAAGGCCTCCGCCAAATTTAATCAAATTCCACGTATCCGTGGTTTTTGACGGTTTCAGCCTTTATTGGAACTTCCTGTTCGCAGAAAATGATCAAATTATTCGATGACTTTCTGCGCGCGCTCGGGACAAGCAATGCGTCCGCCCCCAGAAATGCGCATGCTTCAGCGATCTCCTGCGACCGTGGATACTCGCGCGCGCGTTCCATGTAGCTCAAACTGCCAAACATTCCAACATCAAGCCCAATTGAAGACAGCGACTCAAGGTCGGGGAGTCGCATTACCGCCCGCAAGGATACTCTTAACTCAAACAACTCGTACCGGACCTTGGAAGGCGGAAATGGCTGGCCTTGATTGAGATGAAATTGCCTTTCGGCAATGGCAGTCTGTCGTGTCTCCGATGTATAGAGCACATCCAGAGTTCCGTCGTCCCAACGCCCTCCGGACCGCCAACAAATTAGCGGATCCTGCCCCTCACGGACCGAACGCCATACATTCCCTGCGTAGGTAATCTGTTTGATTTCTTCCAACGCATCCAGCAATCGCTGATCACGTAGCCGGTGTATATACTGCCTTCCACTGCTACGGATCATGCTCAGATATACGCGTCCGCATCCAGGCGGTCGAGAATCGCGATCACTTCTTCAGTCTGCTCACCGTGGATAAGATCGATTGCTCTCCGGCCATCTAATTGCGGGTGTCGGGCATAGAGCCAGGCACGCACTTCCTCATGACCGTAATATTCGCTCAGCCGCATCACCACGTACGACAGATCTGACATGATTAGCTGGGTCTTCGGGTGTGGCGACTTCCGCCCACTACCCCAGCGCGATACGGTCGCCTTCGAAACGCCGGTGAAATTTGCGATATCGGTTCCCTTCAAGCCGCCGGTTTTCTGTAACTGTTCAATGAAATGAACAACCGGTCTTTTCGACACCCGATTCATTGCAATCTCCTTTGGGTTGGAGTTCTATAATTCCCTCGTACATTCAAAGCCGACGGAAACAGACGCTCCCATTCCGACGATGTCCCGATCGCATCGGTCATGCTTTCTGGTCGCCTTCTTTCCTTTGGCAGGGCTCCAATATGCAAGGAGCTAGACCAACGAGGGCTCAAAGCGCACTTCCAACCTGCAACCAGGTGATTTGCGCCATCCTGCTGTCCCGGACAATTTGTTTCACAAAATACCCTGCGTGAAACAAAAATGTCAATGTGTCAGGATGGCCAATCTTGGTCGAATAAGGAATTATATCCTTATGTAGGACAATTCATCCTGTAAACATTAGGCCCTGTCGCTTTAAATCGTGAATCACGATAATCATCCTCAAATCCATCACCTGCCCAACGCCTCCATCGGCTTGTTGTTCAGGTCGGCATTCTGCCGGTTTTTGATCCGGTGGGCATGCCCACCGGATCAATCCGTCAGCCTCAGAGACTGGAGATTTTCACTTCGGCACTATTGGGGAGTATTCACCCGGCACTGACAGACGAGATCGGATTTCTGCCTGTCAGCCAGGATGGAGCCGTGCTGTTTTTCCAGCTCGTCAATGCCCGCCACGAGAGGGCATCCACCGTGCTGACCTCGAACAAGGGCTTCGAGGAGTGGGGAAGCGTGCCCGGCGACGAGATCATGGCCGCCGCACTCATCGACCGGCTGCTGCATCACTGCCATATCGTCAATATCCGGGGCAACAGCTTCCGGCTGCGCCATCACCGCAAACTACTCAATCCAGGAGCGGAACGCGACCGCAGGGAGGGGTCATCATGATCACCGGCCGGGACGGCCGCCGACAGGCGGGCATACGGCATGGTGCCAGCCCGGCCCCATTCCGACCCCTCGTATCCGCTGTACCGAAAGGTCCGCAAAGTGGGAAGCTTTCGGTCAGCAAAAGTGAGAGATTTTCGATCAGTATTGACACAAGCCTTTGTAGTTTCTCCATAATCAATGCCCAAGTGCTGCTCCCGCTCCACCGGTCGTAACGATTGTAGCAGATCGAGCAAAGGCCGTAACGCTCAAAGATGTGATTTCACAGCACACCCATGCGCCGCACAATGAAAATACCGCTCATTCCGCAAACACTCTGTGGAAAAGCTTCTACAAAATGCCATATGATGCAGACAAATTCAGCTGATAATACTCACAACCTTTAGGCAAAAAGGTCTGCACCGGATCTACCTTACGAAGTTGTCCTGAACTGCAGGATTCAATCCACCGGAGAAACTTTAAATGTACCAACAGGGCGGAACCATCAAGCAAGCCTTGAACAATATCATATCGAACGAATACGTCCTACCGGCGATCCAACGGGAGTTCGTGTGGAGCCCGGATCAGATTTGCAGACTGTTCGACAGCGTGATGCAGGGATACCCGTTCGGAGAGTTCCTGTTCTGGCGCATCGAACCAGAGCGCTCAGCAGATTATCGCTACTACGGATTTGTCTGCGATTACCATCAGCGTGACAATCCGCATTGCCCCGACCTCGGCCAGTTGCCGAACCGGCAAATCACCGCGGTGCTTGATGGGCAACAACGGCTGACAGCGTTCAATATAGGACTACGCGGATCGTTGGCTGTCAAGCTTCCCTATAAGTGGTGGAGCAGCGAGGACGCATTCCCGCAGCGGTTTCTGGCGCTGGATCTGGTGGCGCCCAATGAGAGGGACGAAGAGGGGAGCAGATTCGCCTTCGATTTCGTCGAAGAGTCCCTACTAGGGCAATATGGAGACCGGCTTTGGTTCAGGGTATCGGACATCGTCGGCATAAAGTCCGGACCGGACATGCTCGACTGGCTGATTGCGAAAGGCGTTGCGAATGAGGACTTGAGTCGTGCTCATCGCGTCCTCGACCGGCTGTACCGTGTCGTCCACATGGAGCCGACCGTTGCATACTACGAGGAGAAGAATCAAGACATCGAGCATGTGCTCAGCATATTCATCCGACGCAACAGCGGCGGCACAACACTGTCCTATTCTGATCTCCTGCTGAGTATCGCAACCTCGCAATGGAAGACGATGGATGCCCGGAAAGAAGTCCATCGGCTAGTAGACGATCTCAACCAGATCGGTCCCGGCCTCGGACTTACGAAGGACTTCGTGCTGAAAGCGGGGCTGATGCTGACAGACATCGCCAATGTGGGATTTCAGGTTCGTAACTTCACGCAGGCTAATATGGAAATTCTCGAAGAGAATTGGCAGAAAATTCGCAATGCCTTGGTTGAGACGGTCCAGATCGTTACCGGTTTCGGATTCAACGCCTACAACATTCGTGCAGCAAGCGCTCTCTTACCTATCGCTTATTTCGTTTATCGAATCGAGGCCCCGACAAACTTCGATACCCACAGCAGCTATGAGTGCGACCGCAAGTCGATTCGACAATGGCTTACCCGATCCATCTTAAAGGCTTCCGGGATTTGGGGAAGCGGTTTGGATACTCTTCTGACGGCCCTTCGCGATGTGATACGGGACGCCGACGAACGACGTTTTCCGGCAACTGAAATGGGGCGCGTTATGGCTCAACGCGGCAAGAGTCTGGAATTCTCTCCCGAGGAGATCGAGGATCTAGCCGACATGGGTATCGGGGATCGTCGGACATTTGGTCTGTTAGCGTTGCTTTCGCCGTTTATCGATTTTCAGCGCAATCAATTTCATATCGATCACATTTTCCCGAGGAGCCGTTTCACCCGAAAGTGCCTTAAAGACGCAGGGATAGTTGTTGAGCAAATGGACGTGTTCATGGATTACGCCAACCGTATCGCAAACCTCCAGCTGCTCGATGGTCCGAGCAATCTGGAAAAGCAGGCGACGCCTCCAGCGGAATGGATTAAGTCCCAGTATCCAGATGAAGAAGCTCGGGATCACTACTGCAAAAAATATTTCCTTGACGACATTCCGAGCGACATTTCTGATTTCCTGGAATTTTACGAGACTAGGCGAGCACGACTGCAGGATCGTATTTCCGAACTTGTGAACTTGGCATGAAAAGGTTGCCCGCTGCCGGCGTTTAGGTCACAATACCGGATGCGCAAATAGGAGTGACAATCCTTGTACCACTGTAAAACGCGACGAACTCCGTACTCCCTTACACCACATAACAGGGCATAAACTGTCAAGCACCACAGGGGAAGTCACCGAGTAAAACGCCTCCGTGATTGCGGACAAACAAACCTCTCACGCCCGAAAATCCAAGAGCAGGCGTCGCCTATTTATAACCCACCTTACGCCGTTTTCTCCTCCCGTCTGCCGGTTCAACAGGCCGGGGCTCCGGGAATTGTTTGGCGGAGAGAAAACGTGGGTCCGGACGGAGCCGTGGTGGTGAACGTAGCTAGGTCATGACCAACGGGCCGACATTCCGGGGTGCAAATCCTTGATCCTTCATGACTTCGCGGGGCACCGCGTAATCGTCGATTGCATTTCCTCCGGATTGTGATTTGCTCTGCAATAGTTGAGATGATTACTCTCCTTTCACCACCTCTCAGCGCATGGGGTTTAACAGCCGGAGACCCGTAAAATCCCTTTCATTGCCGGTCACTATGACGCAGTCATTCGCTTCCGCCACAGCAGCGAGTATCATATCGAGAGCGTTTCGCGGACGGCCATCGGCCCTGCCCTCCGCCATCAGACGCGCCCAGCAAAGACCAGCGCTGTCATCGAATGGAAGTATACGTCCTGAAAATAATTTCTGTGGTCCCTGGTCACCTGCAAACCAAGCTTCAAGGCCGTCTCTCTTCCTGCCATCGGGCAGCTGCAGAATTCCGCGCCGGATTTCGGCAAGGGTCAGCGACGCGATAAACAGATCCTCGTCGAGCTGTGCTGCCATCCAGTCAATCAGGTTTGGGGACGGAAGCGGCTTGACGGCATTGCTGACGATGTCGGTATCAAGAAGGAAGCGCGTCAAAGATCGACCCTGCGCCCGTCGACATGCGGTCGCGACAGGTTGAGACCAGCCCCCACCAAGGGCGAGCGGCGCAGCGCTGCAAGAATTCCACCTGGTTTAGGCGAGCCCTCATCAACCAGTGCCTTAACCGCGCCCCGCGCCCGATCCGCCTCCGGATCGTCTTCTATCAGGCGGCGTGCCAGACGTCGCAGTAGATCCCTGTCGGTTCGGCGCGCCATCACGTCGATACGTATGATACCCCGTTCAGCAAGACGCGCACGGTAATTCCTGTTTGCCCTTTGCTGAGCGGCACTTGTCATGTAAATCTCCACCGTATAGCCGGATATATAACTGAATATACTTCCTCTGCAACCCCGGCCGATTTCCGACACGTCAGGTGATTGACTGGATTCCCGCCTGTCACTGCCATGTGAATACATCTCAATCATAGCGAAGATGTAATCGCCGAACCTCCCGGTGACCTTGCGCTGCAGCCTCAGGCGCCGATTGAGCGCAGCCGCTGGACCGCCAGTTGGCCGCCACGCGAGGCACCGCTGCCGATGGATGAGGCCAGTGCCTCGGTGGCAGTCTTGAACCGCTGCTCACCGCTGCCATCGGAAAGCCCGGCTTCCGAGCCCACCCAGCGCAGCACCCGGCCGGGAAATGCCGAGACCAGCGAAAAGCTTCGCTCAAGCATGACAATATAACCGAGCACGATCAGCAGCCCGGCGGCGATCAGGCCGAACACCGCGACAATCGGTGAAGCTGTCGCGAGTGCCGCCATGGCATAATACATTCCGGTGTCGAACAGCCCGGCAACGACCCGGAACAGCGTCATGGCGGCAAAATACCCCAGGATCATGAGGGCCGGCGTGAGGGTCAGGCCAAGCAGGAGCAGCCAGCCGGAACGGCCGGCATCGCCGGAAATTCCCTCGCCGTCCAGCCTGAGATGCGCCAGCGCCCAGAGGCTGCCGGCGGCGACGGCTTCGATCACCAGAAGAAAGTAACCGGCGACTGCCAATATCCAGTAGAAGAAAGGCAGCATCGGAATGATGAAGGACTGCGTAACGCCAATCGCCGCCAGCGGCGCCGCGATCAAAAACACCACCGCGGTGCCGAACCCACCGGACAGAAGCGAAACCGCGCCACCGCCGAAGATAAGAGCGCCGGCCGCGTCCAGATACCAGTTTCCCATCCGCACAATGCCGACGATCGGATCATCCGCCCATTTTGATGGGGAGAACATATCAATCATGCCGCCTACCGCATCGGCGAAGCCGATCTGCCAGATCCGGGCAAACAATCCGGAACGGCCCGATGGCGCCGCATCACGTAAAATGTCGCCGGACAGGCTGACCCCCAGAGCGGCAAGACGGACCGACTCCCGGTCGAGCTGACCGGTCGCCCTGTTCCAGATACGGGTCGCCTCTTCGACATGCAGATATTTATTCGCGTCGGCTGACGAGAATGTCCGCCGCAGCCATCCCGGTGAATCCACCGCCAGAACCACCTGCCGGTTCAGACCACCCGTATCCCCGGAAACATGGCGCGACTCGCGGACAGTCACTTCGGCATTCAGCAGCCCCATCAATTCCGAATTCAGGCGGGCGATCATCATGTGCCAATTGCCGGCACCGATCCATCCGGCACCGAAACAGCCCCTGCTATCAGCGCAGCCACCGCCGGAGATATGTTCTTCGATCAGGCGGCGCGCATCGCCTTGACGGCCGACGGCGGCAGCAGCGGAATTGAGAATCGAGCCGGCACCGGTGGAAAGGCGCTGATTGGCGGCGCTGACAGCCATGGCGACAGAGGTTGAAACCGGCGGCAGGGTTCCCTGCTCTGAGATCAGAACCGGCCATTGCCGGGCGATGATCGCATCTGCGGATGCAATCAGCAGTCGCAGCATATCGGCATGCATGGCGCTGAATTCACCTGCGAGCGCCGGCGACGCACTGCCGAAGCGGGCGATATAGGCGGGTGTCTCCGGCAGCAGATAAGAGCCGCAGATATTTTCCCGTTCGCCTTCGACTGAGGACATGATGATCGGCCGGCTTGCCGATGCGATGGTTTCAAAGCTCACCCGCAAAGGGCTTCCGGCCGCCTGGAACTGATAATTGGCCAGCCAGAGACAAAGCTGGTTCCGGTAAACGGAAGCGAAGACCCCGCCGTCCAGCCGCGCCGCCGTTCCGGTCAGCGGAATGTCACCGGACAGGATAACGCCGGAACCGAGCGACCAAAGATTGCTGGCAAGCATTGTCGAGCCTTTGACGATCCATGCGACTCCGGCCTGAACCCCGTTATAGCCGCCCAGATTCGGCATCGGCATCAGCAACGCCACGGCAAACAACACCCGCAGCGGTGCCCAAAGTGATGACCAGCGGCGGCCGAGCACTTCGCCCTCATGCGCCGACTGCAGCAGCCCGGCGGCGATATTGTAGGCAAGCAGCAACCCGCCGACGGAGAGCACCGCCAGATTCACATATCCGACCAGGGTTGAAAATGCGGTCGCCGCGCCGCCGCCGCTCCCGGTGGGAAATAAAGGGCCGAACAGCCGGTTGAACAATTCAGCGCTGAGCGGGTCGCCGAATTCGGTCGCGAAATGCCCGGAGATATCCGCCGGTGATACCGATTGAGGTGAATTCTGCGCCGTCGCCTGCCGGCAGGCACAGACAGCCGGCAGCGCAGTGGGCAGAAAAACCAGTCGGCGCATCATAAACACCGCCTATCCGGGTTTTCCGGAAAATCCGGCGGAGACCGGTTTCTAATCCGGTGGAAATCCGCCTATTCGATGCCGACCGCGGCGAGGCCTGCCTCCACCCGCTTTATATCCTCCGGATTATTGACTTCCCAGAATGCCTGTCCCTTGCCGTCCACCTCGACACAGAGGATGGGTATGCCGGCTTCCAGAAACCGCAGCTGTTCCAGCCCTTCGAGACGCTCGAGACGCCCCGGGCGCAGTTCCGAATAGCTGCGGAGCGCATCCGGCCGGTATCCATAGACACCGACATGATGGAAAACCGGTGTCGGTTCATCGGGCAGGTAATCTTCACCGGTCCAGGGAATGACTTCCTTTGAAAAATACAGGGCTCTGTTTTGATCATCGAAAACCGCCGTGGTTCCTCCGACCAGCCCCCTGCTCCTGTCGCTGCGGAAATCCGCGTGCGCCCTGCCGTCACACCGGATCACCGGTGTCGCCACTTCGCTCGCCGGCGCCTGCCGCATCGCCGCCACCAGATCCTCGACGAACCAGGGCGGGGTCAATGGCGCATCGCCCTGCAGGTTGATGATGATATCAAAATAATCACCGAAGATTTCCACCGCTTCAGCGCAGCGCTCGGTGCCGTTGCCGCAGGCCGAGGAGGTCATGATACATTCGCCATCGAAAGACTCCACCTCTTCCCGGATGCGGATATCGTCCGTGGCAACGATCAGCCTATCGATGCCGACAGCGGCGGCGGCGGCTTCCCAACTGCGTCGGATCAGGGTTTTCGCAACCCCGGTGGCGCCAGTCAGATTCTCAAGCGGTTTGCCGGGAAAGCGCGAAGAAGCATAGCGCGCCGGAATGACAACCAGAACCGACATCGCTTACATTTCCCGCAATCGAACCCCGGGCGCAAGTGCCACGAAATCCGGGTTCCTGTAGGCCGGTTTGCCGTAACCGAGGCTGTCATGTCCATCGAGCCGCAGCACCTGACCACCGGCGGCGAGCAGAACAGCATGCCCGGCCGCTGTGTCCCATTCCATGGTCGGCCCGATGCGCGGATAAATGTCAGCTTCGTCAACCGCCAGAAGGCAGAATTTGATCGATGATGAGATGAAACCGACCTCGGCGATATCGTAATCGGAAAGAAAATGATTGAGGCGGTCGCGACTCCAGCGGGAACGGGAAGCGACCGCCCGCAAGGGGCCGGAGGCAGGTGCCCGCCGCCCATGCCTGATCTCGTGACCGTTGCGTCGTTCGACCAGCTGCCCGCACCCATCGGTGAAAAACAGCCGCTTCAGGGCCGGTGCGAAAACAACACCGGAAATCGCGCACCCCTTACACACCAATGCGATATTGACGGTGAATTCCGGTTTTCCGCTGCGGAAACCGCTGGTTCCGTCCAGCGGATCGACGATGAAAAACAGCCGGTGCCTGACCGAATGGCTGTCCGGCGTTTCCTCGCTCACCACCGGGATGCCCGGAAACGCCTTTGCCAGCCCGGCGGAGATCACCCGGTCGGCATAATTGTCGGCAACGGTCACCGGAGTGCCATCTTCCTTCCAGCTGGTCTCCGGATCACCGGCGGTGAAAATCTCCAATATCTCCGCGCCCGCCGCGACCGCCAGTTCACGCATGACCTCTGCCACTTCGCTGCCGTCGGGCATTCCCAATTCCGATTCCATCGCGTCTCTCTAAAGCTTTCAGCCGGCAACCCGGAGGGTCAGGTTGAGCCGGCCGCCATTGCACAGCAGTTTCGAGGAGCCGAACCGGATCCGGTCGATCCCGTGATAACGCAGCCGGGCCTCTCCACCCATGACAACCACGTCACCCGAATGCAACCAGACCGACTCCGTGCGTCCGCCGCGCTGCAGGTTTCCAATCCGGAACAGGGCGTCGTCACCGAGCGAAACCGAAACCACCGGCCAGTCCAGGCAAGCTTCATCGGCATCCCGGTGCATGCCCATGCGCGCACCCTCCCCATACAGGTTGATCAGGCAGCTGTCGGGGGGACGGCGGCAACCGGAGACAAGCTCCCAGACGCGCAGCACCGAAGCCGGAATCGGCGGCCAGGGGATGCCGCTGTGATGTCTGGCGGAATAGCGGTAGCCCCCGGCGTCGGAAACCCAGCCAAGATCGCCGGCGGCGCTCATCCGCACCGACATTTTCCTGCCCGATGGCGTCACCGGCGCCCGCATCGGCACCACCCGCACCACTTGCCGGATATCTTCCGCCATGGCCGCCTGCCCGGCTTCGTCAATCAATCCCGCATGGACCGCGAGACCGCGCAGCTGCAGCGGGGGCGCCGCTTCCTCCGTCAATTTGCCCATCAATCCTTGTCGATACGAAATCGTTACCTACATAATACTTCGGAATGGCCGCAGCCATCTCCACAAAAATTTGAACAGGGCCTGATACGCGGCCCGGGGTTTCGCTGTGAAAAAAGGCAAAGAACGGAAATGAGTAAAGTCATCGGAATCGATTTGGGAACAACCAACTCCTGTGTGGCTATCATGGATGGTGCACAACCCAAAGTTGTCGAGAATTCGGAAGGTGCGCGCACAACCCCCTCCATTGTCGGCTTTACCGACAATGAACAGTTGGTTGGCCAGGCCGCGAAGCGGCAGGCGGTCACCAATGCCAGCAACACGGTCTTCGCGGTGAAGCGGCTGATCGGCCGCCGGTTTGACGATTCCGATATCGCCCGCGACAAGAAAAACCTTCCCTTTGAGGTTGTTGACGGCGGCAATGGCGATGCCTGGGTCAATGTGCGTGGCGAGAACTATTCGCCGGCACAGATTTCGGCGGCGATCCTGCGCAAAATGAAGGAAACCGCATGTGATTATCTCGGTGAGGATGTGTCACAGGCGGTGATTACGGTACCCGCATATTTCAATGATGCGCAGCGCCAGGCAACCAAGGATGCCGGCACCATCGCCGGGCTGGAAGTCCTCCGGATCATCAATGAACCGACCGCGGCGGCGCTGGCCTACGGGTTGGACAAGCAGGAATCGAAAACCATCGCGGTTTATGATTTGGGCGGCGGCACCTTCGATATCACCGTGCTGGAAATCGATGACGGTCTGTTCGAAGTGAAAGCGACCAATGGCGATACCTTCCTCGGCGGAGAAGATTTCGACATGTGTATCGTCCGCCACCTGGCGGATCAGTTCAAGAAAGAGAATGGCGTCGATCTGACGCGTGACAAAATGGCGCTGCAGCGGCTGAAGGAAGCCGCGGAGAAAGCCAAGATCGAACTTTCCTCCAGCCAGGAAACGGAAATCAACCAACCATTCATTTCCATGGACCCGAATGGCGGACAGCCGTTGCACCTGGTTACCAAGCTGACGCGGGCGAAACTGGAGAGTCTTGTCGGCGCGCTGATCAAGAAATCTCTGAAACCCTGCGCTGCGGCACTCAAGGATTCCGGCCTGCAGAAGGGTGATATCGACGAAGTCGTGCTCGTCGGCGGCATGACGCGTATGCCGAAGGTCATCGAGGTGGTGACCGGATTCTTCAATAAGGAACCGCATAAGGGCGTCAATCCCGATGAAGTCGTGGCCATGGGTGCGGCAATTCAGGCCGGTGTGCTGCGCGGTGATGTGAAGGATGTCGTGCTGCTTGACGTCACACCGCTCTCGCTCGGTATCGAGACGCTTGGTGGCGTGTTCACCCGGCTGATCGACCGGAATACAACCATTCCGACCAAAAAATCGCAGATTTTCTCCACTGCCGAGGACAATCAACAGGCGGTCACGATCCGCGTGTTCCAGGGCGAACGCGAGATGGCCGAGCACAACAAGCTTCTCGGCCAGTTCAATCTGGAGGATATTCCACCTTCACCACGGGGACAGCCGCAGATTGAGGTGGCTTTCGATATCGATGCAAACGGCATCGTATCGGTCTCCGCCAAGGATAAGGGCACCGGTAAAGAGCAACAGATCACTATCCAGGCCTCCGGCGGCTTGTCCGAAGCCGATATTGAGCGCATGGTCAGCGATGCCGAAGCCAATGCGGAAGCGGATCGGGAGCGCCGGGAATTGGTGGAGACGCGCAATCAGGCTGAATCGCTGGTGCACGCGACACGCAAGAATCTGGAAGAGCATGGCGATAAGGTCGATGCGGCCACGGTGGAGGCGATTGAACTCGCAGCCAAAGCCCTCGAAGACACGCTGGAATCCGGCGAGACCGAAAAGATCAAATCGGGCATTCAGAATCTGACCGATGCGGCCATGAAACTCGGTCAGGCGATCTACGAAGCCCAGGCCAAGGCGGATGCCGAGGAGGCGGAAGCCAATGCGGAACCGACCGGTGATGATGTAGATGTCGTCGATGCGGAATTCGAGGATGTCGACGATCAGAAATCCAACGGAAAGGGCTGAGACATTCGGATCCCGGTCTGATCGGTCAACGCGGTCATGGCGGGTGCTGATTATTATTCCGTGCTCGGTGTTGCGCGCGACGCGTCTGCGGATGAGCTGAAGAAAGCCTACCGCCGCAAGGCGCGCGAGTTGCACCCGGACCAGAATAAGGACAATCCGAACGCCGAAGCCGAGTTCAAAGTGGTCAATGAAGCCTATGATGTGCTGAAGGACCCGCAGAAAAAAGCCGCCTATGATCGTTTCGGTCACGAGGCTTTCACCTCCGCCGGCGCCGGCTCTCAGGGTCCCGGCAATTTTTCCTCCGCCTTTTCAGATGTGTTCGAAGATTTGTTCGGCGACATCATGGGAGGCGGTGGGCGCAGAGGCGCGCACTCGCAACCGCGCGGTTCCGACCTCCGCTATGATCTGGAACTTGATCTGGAACAGGCCTTTTCCGGGGTGAACAAACACCGGATCACGGTTCCCAATCTGGTCTCCTGCGACTCCTGCAACGGCAGCGGTTCGGAAGGTGGTGCCATGCCGATGACCTGTCCGACCTGTTCCGGTGCCGGTTCGGTCAGGGCACAGCGCGGTTTCTTCGCTGTCGAACAGACCTGCCCGGCCTGCCGGGGGCTTGGGAAAGTCATTACTAACCCGTGCGGACGCTGCGGCGGCGAAGGACGCGTCAAACGGCAGCAGACGATCGATATCGATATCCCGCCGGGTGTCGATTCCGGCTCCCGGATCCGGCTGAGCGGTCGTGGCGAAGCCGGGCAGCGCGGCGGGCAGTCCGGGGATCTGTATGTTTTTATCGGCGTCCGCGAACACTCATTCTTTGAGCGTGACGGCACCGACCTGTTCTGCGCGGTTCCGGTTTCCATGACCAAGGCGGCGCTCGGCGGCGAGGTGAATATCCCGGTGATCGGAGGCGGGCGCACAAAGATAAGGATTCCGCCCGGCAGCCAGTCCGGCAAGCGTATGCGGCTGTCCGGCAAGGGAATGCCATCGCTGCGCGGCGGCTCCCGTGGCACCGGCGACCTGTTTGTCGAACTGTCGGTGGAGACGCCGGTCAATCTGACGGAAGAACAGATTCAGTTACTCAGGCAGTTTGAACAGCTGGCAGACGACAATAATCCGCGTGAGAAAAGCTTCAGCGGCAAGGTCAGGAGTTTCTGGAAGGATTTCAAGTGCTGACAGCCAGGCATCGGGCTGTGGCCGCCGCCAAGCCGGGATTCACGGACCGGTGATTGTCGTAACGGAATTCATGAATGAAGCCGCCCTCGCACCACTGCGGAGGCATCACCGCGTCCATTATGATCCCACCCTCGCGGATCGGCAGCAGGACCTGCCGGAGCTGCTGGCGGAGACACAGGCCCTGATTGTGCGCAACCGCACCCGCGTCACCGCGCCCCTGTTGGAAGCGGCTCCACACCTGACATGCATCGGGCGTCTCGGAGTCGGGCTGGATAATCTTGATTTACATGCCTGTTCGGAACGCGGCGTGGCTGTTTTTCCGGCGACCGGAGCCAATGATCAGAGCGTCGCCGAATATGTGATCGGCACTGCGATGCTGCTTCTCCGGGGCGCGTACCGGGTCAATCAGCGGATGATTGCCGGTGACTGGCCGCGCACGCAATGTTCGGGGCGGGAAATCTCCGGCAAATCGATCGGGTTGATCGGTTTCGGTTCCATCGGGCAGAAAACCGCCCGTTTAGCCACGGCGCTCGGCATGCGGCCCCTCGCCTACGATCCCTATCTGCCGCAATCGGCACCGGCATGGAGCGGCGTCTCCCGCCTTGAATTGTCTGAATTGCTCGTTGTGGCGGATATCGTCAGCATCCATGTCCCGCTCACCGACGCCACGCGTCATCTGATCGGTGAAACCGAACTCGCCACCATGAAACCGGATGCGGTTCTGATCAATTCATCGCGCGGAGCGGTGGTCGATGAGAACGCCCTGGCGGTGGCGCTGCGTGCCGGTCACCCCGCCGGCGCCGCGCTTGATGTGTTCGGGAGTGAACCGCTCAACGCCGCTGCGGGCGAATTGTTCCGCGGTATTGAAAACCTCATCCTGACACCGCATATCGCCGGCGTCACGGCCGAATCCAACCAACGCGTCAGTGAGCTGATTGCAGATCGCGTGATGGCGCATTTGGCGAAAACCGCTGAAAGAGAGTGAAGCCCTATGCCGACACAGACTGACCAGGAAATTATCGACAGCCTGATCGCCAACAAAATCCGTTTCGTGACTTCGGTTCCGTGTAAGCAGCTGTCCGGCGTCATTGAATTGGTGGAGCGCACCGACAGTCTTCTGCATGTGCCCTGTAACAAGGAGGATGAGGGGATGGGGCTCTGTGCCGGGGCGTATCTCGGCGGCATGCAGCCCTGCATCATTATGCAGAACACCGCCCTCGGGGTGGTGGTCAACAGCCTCGCGACGCTGATCCAGTTCTATCATTTTCCGCTGCCGATGCTGATCAGTTACCGGGGCGAACCAGGTGAGAAAGTTGCCTGCCAGGTTGAAATGGCCCTGCACACGAAGGCAATCCTCAACCAGCTGCATATTCCCTATTATCACTTTTCCGAACCGGCACAGGTCAACCGTCTCAGCTCCATTCTGGCGCATGCGCAGATGTCCCGGAAACCTGTCGCCATATTGGCGGATGCCGCTTTTTGGAGTTCAGCCCAATGATTCGCTATCAATTGCTTGAAGAGCTTGTTCCGGTGCTGCAGGGTCAGCTTGTTGTCTGCAATATCGGTTCGCCGTCGCAGGAGCTGTATGCTCTGCTTGACCAGCCCTCCAATTTTTACATGCTCGGCACCATGGGCCTGTGCTCGTCAATCGGATTCGGTCTGGCGCTGGCTCAGGACAAAACCGTGATCGCGATCGATGGCGACGGATCGGTGCTGACCAATCTCGCCACACTGAGCACAATCGGCAATAACCGGGCGGATAACTTTATCCTGCTGATCGTCGACAATGGGAGCTATGGTTCGACCGGCGATCAGCCGACTTATGCCGGTGACCGGACCTCGCTGGCAAAGGTTGCCGAAGCCTGCGGCTGCGGCAATGTGGTTGAGGTTGCGGCTTCAATGACCGCCGATGCGCTGCGAAGCGCCATTGCCGCCGGAGAGCAGACAGTCATCGTCGCCAAATGCGAATCCGGCAATGTCGATGTGCCGGTGATCGAACTCGATCCGATCGTGATCGCCGAGCGTTTTGCCGCGGCCGTGCGCGAGCCGGTCAGCCGCTGATCGGCGGCCATTGCACGATCAGTACGACAGAGGCTTGGTGCGGGTGTCGCAGGGCAGCGTCGGGCCGAAGCGCGTTTTTTGTGTGAGCATGATTTTGCGTTACAATTGAATCCGCTTAGAGCTGAGGAGAGGCCAAATTGAAAATCCACGCAGTCACTCTCACAGTAATTGCCACCCTCTTTGCGGTGCCCATGGCATCCGCGGCCGACAAGGCCGCGGCTGAGATCATCAATGCCGACGGCACGGTCATTGGAAACGCCACTTTCGAGCAGGTGCCGACCGGCGTTCTCATATCGGTTGAAGTGTCCGGCCTGCCACCCGGTGCTCACGGTATCCATCTCCACGCAGTGGGCGCGTGTTCGCCGGACTTCAAGGCCGCGACCGGCCATATAAATCCGGACGGTGCCAGGCACGGGCTCCGCAACCCGGAGGGACCGGATAACGGCGATCTCCCGAATCTGTATGTCGCCACCGACGGCTCGGCGCGCGCCGAGTTTTTCACCACTCTGGTTTCAGTATCGGAAGGCGGCATGCCGGCGCTCCTCGATGGTGACGGTTCCGCGGTCATCATTCACGAGAATCCTGACGATCATATGACCCAGCCTATCGGCGGTGCGGGCGGGCGCATTGGCTGCGGAGTCATCACAGGGTTGTAATGAATCCGGAAGCGGGTCGCATGCGGCCAGGGGCAGGGATGAAGTTTGGTTCCTCCACCGGAAGTCGGGACCGTCTTCCCTTGATTCATTGCGCGTGAACAGCCAAAGACATCCGTGAATTGAACCGGCCTGGCCGGGCATCCGCACAGCGGTCCATGGTTGTGGGAATGCCCCGTTCCGACGCCGGTTCGCATAATTGAGGATGTTGCGGCTTTCCCGGCGCCGCGACAGGGGGAAGTCCATGGGCGCACAGCAAGACAGCCCAATGATCGCGCAATACCGCAGAATAAAAGCGCAGCACCAGGACTCGCTGCTGTTCTACCGTATGGGCGATTTCTATGAGCTGTTCTTCGATGATGCGGTGACGGCTTCCGAGGCGCTGGATATCGCCCTTACCAAAAGGGGGAAGAATCAGAACCGGGATGTCCCGTTATGCGGCGTTCCGGCGCACAGCGCGGATTCATACCTGCAGACGCTCATCCGCAAGGGGTTCCGGGTCGCAGTCTGCGAACAGGTTGAGGATCCCGCCGCCGCGCGAAGACGGGGATCGAAGGAAGTGGTGGCGCGCGATGTGGTGCGGGTGCTCACGGCCGGCACTCTGACCGAAGATGAGTTGCTGGAGGCACGGGCACATAATTTCCTCGCGGCGGTCGCAAAGACCGGTGAAGAATCTGCCATCGCCTGGACCGATATTTCCGTCGGTGAATTGCGTGTCATTCCCTGTGCGCCGCAATTGCTGGGCACACAGTTGGCGCGTATCGCTCCGCGCGAGACTCTGGTGTCGGCAAGCATGGCGACGTCACTGGCCGCGGAATTGGGGGAAGGCGGAACCGGGTTAACGCCTCTTTCCGATACTCATTTTGAGACCCCGGCTTCCATGCGGCGTCTGAAAACGCTCTTCGCGGTTGAAACGCTGGATGGTTATGGCGAGTTTTCGCGCGCCGAAATCAGCGCCCTGGGTGCCGTCGTCTCCTATCTCGATATCACGCAGAAAGGTAACCTGCCGCGTCTTCGGCCACCCGTGCGGGAAGATTCATCCGCCACGATGCAGATCGACGCGGCAACCCGCCGCAACCTCGAAATTTCCCGTGATTTTTCCGGCGACCGGTCAGCTTCGCTGCTCGGGTCCGTCGACCGCACCCTGACATCCGCCGGCGGAAGATTATTGGCAGAGCGGATTTCCTCTCCATCCACCGATACCGGCAAAATCACCGCAAGACTGGATGCGGTGGAGCATTTCGGCGATGCGCAGGCCCTGCGCGCGGAAGTCAGAAAACTCCTCCGGGGTATGCCCGACATCGGTCGTGCACTGTCGCGGCTGGCACTCGGACGCGGCGGGCCACGGGATTTGGCGGCAATCCGCAACGGGCTGGCAAAATGCACCGCCCTGAGAGTTCTCCTGCGACAGGAAAGTGTTGCCTCGGTGAAATCCGGCAATGACAGCATGCCGGCACCGCTTTTCGGCGCACCATCGGCGGCAGTGGCACAATCCGTGGCCAGGTTGGCTGGCTACAGCGGGCTACTGGCTCTGCTGCAGCAGGCCGTTGCCGATGAGCCGCCGGTATTCCTGCGTGACGGTGGGTTTGTGCGCGAAGGCTATGATGAACTCCTGGATGAAACCCGCCGGCTGCGCGACGCCGGGCGCAACCATATCGCCGAAATGCAGGGCGCATACGCCGCCGATACGGCGATCGCGTCGCTGAAGATCAAACACAACAATGTGCTTGGATATTTCATCGAGGTTCCGGCTTCGCATTCCGGGAAGATGTTGTCTCCACCTTTTTCCGAGCGTTTCGTTCACCGGCAGACCATGGCCGGCGCCATCCGCTTTACCACGCCTGAATTGGCGGATGTGGAATCGCGCATCCTGAACGCCGCCAACCATGCCGGAGAGATCGAGCGGCGTGTATTCAACGAACTCGCTGCGCGGGTGCGGGCCGATAGCGATGCAATCAGCGAAACCGCAGGTGGCTTGGCGGAAATCGATGTCGCATCCGCCCTCGCCGAACTTGCCGCGGAGCGGGATTGGCGACGTCCGGCGGTCGATCATAGCGGTGTTCTCGACATCAAGGGAGGGCGCCATCCGGTGGTGGAACAGTCGCTGAGCAAATCGTCCGGCCACCCTTTTGTCGCCAATCACTGTCAGCTCTCAGGGCCGGATGAAGGGCACCGGATCAGCTTGGTCACCGGCCCCAACATGGCCGGAAAATCCACCTATCTGCGGCAGAATGCGCTCATCGTGCTGCTCGCACAGGCCGGCTCGTTCGTTCCCGCCGAGTCGGCGCATATCGGCATCGTGTCGAAGCTGTTCTCACGCGTCGGCGCGGCCGACGAACTGGCACGCGGGCGCTCCACCTTCATGGTGGAAATGGTTGAAACCGCCGCGATCCTGAATCAGGCGGATGCAGGTGCCTTGGTCATCCTGGATGAGATCGGCCGCGGCACCGCGACTTTCGACGGCTTGTCGATCGCCTGGGCGACGCTTGAGCATCTGCACGATGTCAATCGCTGCCGCACCCTGTTCGCAACCCATTACCACGAATTGACTGACCTGACGGAACGGCTTCCCCGGATGAAGAATGCGGCCGTCTCGGTGCGCGAATGGCAAGGCGAGATCGTATTTCTCTATGAAGTCAGGCCGGGTGCGGCCGAGCACTCATATGGCGTCCAGGTCGCGCGCCTCGCCGGCATGCCGACGCCGGTTGTGGCCAGGGCCGGGGATATACTCAACCTGCTGGAAGCAGACAGGCGCAACAGCACGGGAACGACCGAAACCCTGCTGCAGGGGCTGCCGGCCTATTCCCCCGCAACTCCGGACAGGCGCGCGCCGAGCGCGGTCGAACTCCGGTTGCGGCAGGTGAACCCGGATGAATTCAGCCCGCGCGAGGCGCTGGCGATGATCTACGAGTTGAAGGAACTGTTGGGTCAATCCTGACCCTGCGGGTCATTCCGCATCCGTCTCCACTTCGACATCGGTAACGGTTCCGGATGAGACGCCGACGATCGCCGGGCGCAGCAGCCGTTCATGGATTTTGAAGCCATCCGCCATCACCTGCAGTATCCGGCCGGCCTCCATATCCTGCGACGCCGCATAGAAGGATGCGTCATGCAGGTTGGGATCAAACGGATCGCCGCATTGAGGGGAAATAATCGTGACGCTGTGCGCGTTCAGCGTCCTGAGCAATTCGCGCTGCGTTAATTCAATCCCCTCGGTCAATTTCTCCGGAACACCGGAATCCGCTTCGCGTATGTTCGCCAGCGCTGCTTTCAGATTGTCATAGGTCGGCAACAAATCCCGGGCCAGCCTTGTCACCCCGTATTTGTTTGCCGCATCGCGTTCCTGTTCGGCCCGCTTGCGGGCATTCTGATGATCCGCGGCAGCGCGATGGTATTTGTCACGTTCAGCGACCGCTTGCAGGAGTTCTTCCTGCAGTGCCGCATGTTCTTCCGCCGAAGGTGGCTCTGCCGGTTCAACCCCGGCATCATCCTGATCAATGCCGTCGCCGCCATTCACCTGTTTTTTCGGCTGCTGCTCTTCTTCCTGTGCTTGAAGCTCTGGTTCAGACTGTTCCTGCATGCCGTGCTTGACCTCTGATCACTGTCTACCCGCCACCATTTTTCCGACCAGTTGCGCCGTGTAATCGACGATCGGGACAACCCGCCCGTAATTGAGCCTCTTTGGTCCGATCACGCCAACAGCACCAAGGATTTTCCGGTCACCGGTCATATAGGGCGAAATCACCAGAGTTGAACCCGTAAGCGAAAAAAGTTTGTTTTCGGATCCGATGAAGACCTTCACACCGTCGCCTTCCTCAACGAAATCCAGGAACTCCGCGATATCGCGCTTGCGCTCCAGATCATCAAACAATTCCCGGATCCGGCCCATATCGACATTGTCTTCGGGTCCGAGAAGATTGGAGCGGCCCCGGACGATCAACCTCGCGCTGCCATCATCTTCTGACTCGTTGTCCCATACCGCCAGCCCTTTCCTGATCAACTCGGTCGCGATTTCATCGATCTCGGCTCTGCGGGCATCGATTTCCGCCCCCATCAGGTTTTTCAGTTCGCTGATATTCTTGCCTGCGGCAACTGCGTTGATGAAATTCGCCGCCTCGCGCATGGCAGATGGGGTTTGTCCGGCGGGCGGGCGGAAAATCCGGTTCTCAACCCGGCCATCGGAAGTGACCAGAACGACAAGAGCCCGGTCCGCGGCGAGTGATACGAACTCAATGTGCCGGATCGGTGATTCCACTTTGGGTGCCAGCACCAGACTGGCGCTCTGCGTCAATTCGGAGAGAACCGAGCCCGCCCGGTCGAGCCATGCGGTGACATCATTGCCGTCATTGCCGGCGATCGCGTCCAGCCGGGTCCGTTCCTCCTCTTCCAGATTGTGAACCTCAAGATACTCGTCGACGAAAATCCGAAGTCCGCGTTCGGTGGGGATCCGTCCGGCGGAGATGTGCGGGCTTTCCAGAAGACCCAGATACTCCAGATCCTGCATCGCGTTTCTGATTGTCGAAGATGAAACCTCGGAGTCGATCTCGCGCGACAAAGTCCGTGAGCCGACCGGCGAACCGTTCATGAGATACATTTCAACCAGGGCCTGAAAGACCTCGCGGTTCCGTTCAGTCAGGTCGATTGCTTCGAACTCCCGTTTTCCCATCGCTCCGCCGGTGGCAGCCGATAGCCGGTCTGCTAGGCATTAGGTGGCAGCCTGTCAATCATATGGGCATGATCATCTTTCCGGGAAGCAGCTCACACGGTCGCTTTCCCGGTAAGCCTCTGCTTCTTCGACTGATCCGTTACTTCGAAATTGGCAATGGCGGCAGCCACCGAAGACAGCAAGCGCCCGATCACGAAATCCCAACTCAATCCCGCCTGGCTGAGTTGGCAGGCAGCCACTTGAAGATGTCCGGTACCACGGAAATCGGCATCCGGATGAAACATGTTCTTTGTTCCTGAGGCACTGAAAAGCCGAAAACCGGTATATGGAATCCAGACGGCCCGCATCATCAATCAATTGCCCCCACACCTTCGCTCGCTTAATCCCAACCGAAAACTTCTGTGGGATTCGAAATGCGACCATCCGGCCGACGAAACGATGAAATGCGCCCGGTCTCTATTGAAACCGGTTTCCTGAACCATGCTGAAGGTTCCTGCCTGATAAAATGCGGCGCCACACATGTGATCTGCGCCGCATCCACTGGTCAGCGGGTACCGCTGTTCCGACGCAATACCGGGCTTGGCTGGGTGACCGCCGAATACGCCATGCTGCCGCGTGCAACCAACACCCGCGGCCGCCGCGAAAGCATGGCCGGTAAGCCGTCCGGCCGGTCGCTGGAGATCCAGCGGCTGATCGGCCGCGCATTGCGCAGCTGTGTCGATATGGCGACTTTGGGTGAGCGGCAAATCACCCTCGACTGCGATGTCATCAATGCCGATGGCGGAACACGCTGTGCGGCTATCACCGGTGGCTGGGTCGCATTGCGATTGGCAGTCCGGCGGCTGATGGAGGACGGGGTGATCGGCGCCGACCCGCTGATTGATCAGACCGCGGCCATTTCCTGCGGTATCTTTGCCGGCCAATCTGTTCTGGATCTGGATTACAGCGAAGACTCTGAAGCGGACGTGGATTCCAACTTTGTCCTGAACGGGCGCGGCGGGCTGATTGAGCTGCAATGTTCTTCCGAAAGGATACCGTTTTCCGATGAGTCGCTGGCGGAATTGCTGGCGCTCGCCCGGAGTGGAACCGACGAACTATTCGAGTTGCAGCGAAACGCTGTCAGCTGATCCGATGCGCCGTATCAGCGGGCCCGAAATCGTTATCGCAACCCGGAACGCCGGCAAGCTCAACGAATACAGGGAGCTTCTCGGCGAACATGATCTCACGGTTATCTCGTCGTTCGAGCTCGGCATTCCAGCACCCGCGGAATGTGAAACAACGATATCCGGAAATGCCCGCCTGAAAGCGCTGCATGCCATGCGTCGATGCGAATTCTGTGTTCTTGCGGAAGACAGCGGCCTCGAAGTGGATGCGCTCGGCGGTGCCCCCGGCGTCCATTCGGCCGATTGGGCGGAAGGCCCCGATGGCCGTGACTATGCTGCGGCGATGCTGCGGATCCGGGATTCGCTGCACGGTGTGCCGGAACCCCACCGGGCACGCTTTTGTGCCGCCATCTGCGTCGCCTGGCCCGATGGTCACACCGTGCAATTCAGTGGCGAGGTCCGGGGCGCCATCGTCTGGCCACCGAGGGGCACCGGGGGTTTCGGCTATGATCCGGTATTCTGTCCCGATGGCAGCCGCCGGACATTCGGCGAAATGACCTCGCGGGAGAAGAATCAAACCAGCCACCGCTCAATTGCCCTCGGCAAATTCATGCAGCGCTGTGTTTTGTGATGAACGGATGAAGGTCACTGACTTCGGAATTTACGTGCATTGGCCATTTTGCGCCGCCCGATGCCCGTATTGTGATTTCAACGCCTATGCGGATCAATCATTTGATCCCACTGACTGGAAACGTGCCTTTCTGCTGCAGCTTGACCATTCGGCAGCCGAGACAGGCGGTAGGAAATGCCGGTCGGTGTTCTTCGGCGGCGGCACACCAAGCCTGATGCCGCCGGATCTTGTCGGCGCTGTCATCGAGCGTATTGATCAGCATTGGCAGCTGGCCACGGATGCGGAAATCACATTGGAGGCAAATCCATCATCCTCGGATGCCGCGCAGTTCACCGGTTACCGCGCCGGCGGCGTGAACCGGCTTTCGATCGGGGTGCAGTCGCTGCGGAATCGGGATTTGGCGGCACTCGGCCGCCTGCACACGGCCGAGGAAGCCCGCGCCGCGGTTGTGCTTGCATCCGAAATTTTCCCCCGCGTGAGTCTGGACCTGATCTACGGCCGGCAGAACCAGTCGCTCGAAGACTGGGAGGCGGAACTCCGGGAAGCGCTCCAATGGGGTTCGGATCATCTATCGCTGTACCAGCTCACAATCGAGGAAGGCACCGCTTTCGGTGAGCGTCTGAAGAGCGGCCGCCTCGATGGTCTGCCGGACGGAGATCTGGCCGCGGAGATGCAGCTCAAGGCTATCGAAATCTGCGGCGACAGCGGTTACCACCAGTATGAAATCTCGAATTATTCCCGGCCCGGCGGTGAAAGCCGTCACAATCTGATCTATTGGCGATGTCACGATTATCTTGGCATCGGCCCTGGCGCACATGGCCGCATCTCCGTCGCCGACCGCCGGGCTGCCACCGAAACGCATCTGTCGCCGTCGCAATGGCTGAGCCGGGTTATGCGGACCGGCAGCGGCGAGTCATGCCGCCGCTGGCTGTCGGCCAGCGAACAGGCAGAGGAATATCTGATGATGTCGCTGCGCCTGGCGGAGGGCGTCGATCTCGCCCGTTACAGCGGACTCAATGGGCAGGAGTTGTGCGCTGAACGGATTGCGGAACTGGAACGCCAGGGTTTACTGCGGCGAACTGCGGACAGGCTGAATGCCACGGCTGGCGGCAGCCTGGTGTTGAATTCAGTCCTTTCCACACTCCTGCACTGACCGGGTTTCAATCGGGTCTTGCCAGGATATCGCAGCCCAGAAACACCCGCCCGGTCGCTTTGCACGCTTCCATCACGGAAAAACTTCCGGCTGCGGGGTCAAGGACGATCTCGCCTTCGGCAGTCACCGCTTCGATCAATCTCTGCTGCAGCTCAAGCGGTTTTTGATGCGTGTGGCGCTTCTTGGGAATTGGTTCCCGCCAGACATCCCGGATATTGTGAACCGTCCAGACTCCTTTGGCCCGCACCGGGAGCTTCTGGATAACAACCAGATGCTCACCGGTGCGGCGGGTCCGGTAACCCATGCCGATCCTGGCCTTGTCCCAGGTGACCAGATCAACAACCCGCATCGGCAGTCCTTCAATCCAGCCGGACACGCCCGAACACAGGCTGAACTTGTCCACCCAGAGGAACAGATGGCCGGAGGGCACCAACACCGTTGCCACAAGCCCAAGAAACCGCCCTATGGTTTCCTCGGTCATGGCCGGCAGCAAAGCCCTTCTCTTTTCCCGCTGAAGGCCCTCATTGCCATACTTCATTCTGTCGAGAATCCCGCGGTACTGCGGATCAAAGAATACCGCCGGGATGCTGTCCGGTTGCAGCATTGACAGCAAATCCAAACCATCCATCTGCAGGGCTTTGTCGGTGACAAGTGGATCCGGCAGCTGGACAGGAGACGAATTTCTGTCCCGCACGTTGGAAAACACGCTGGACCGCTTAACTGGTTCCGGCATTTCGACTCCGTCGACGCTGCATCGCATTCCTGTTTCCCTATGGTGTCCGCTCCGGAAATGCACTTCACATTTATGTCGTTGGACTTGTTTTCCTGTCGGGAGTAAGCTGCGACTGCGACCAAACCCCCTGAAGGAAGCCCGCTGTGCACAAGGAACGAGACCGGCCGACATCTCTGGATCTTCCACCGGTCGAGCCTTTGCCGGAATCGACGGAGAAATATTTCCGTATATGTGAGGAAAAGCTCGGCCTGGTGCCGAATGTTCTGAAGGCCTACGCCTTCGACATCGACAAGTTAGATGCCTTCACCGCCATGTACAATGACCTTATGCTCGGCGACAGCGGGCTTTCCAAGCTTGAACGCGAAATCGTCGCTGTCATCGTGTCCTCGATCAACAGATGTTATTATTGTCTGGTCGCACATGGGGCCGCGGTGCGGGAACTGTCGGGCAACCCGGAACTGGGGGAAATGCTGGTGATGAATCACCGCGTTTGCCCGTTGTCGCCACGGCAGAGAGCAATGGCGGATTTCGTGGAAAAAATCACGGTCAACAGTCATCGCATAACGGAGGCGGACAGGCAGGATTTGCGCCGGGAGGGGTTCAGCGACCGCGACATCTGGGACATTGCCGCGGTGGCGGGTTTCTTCAACATGACCAACCGGGTTGCTTCGGCGACCGCAATGAAGCCGAACCCGGAATATCATTCGGCGGCCAGGTGACATCGTTCCGCTGCCTCCTATTCGCGGCGCTCATAACCGCACCGGCGATGGCGATGGCGATCGACGTGCTCCCTGATACGTGGCCGCGCACCCAAACCTTCAGCAAAACCGCCGAATCCCATAGCCTGCTCATTCCCATTGGCCCGTATCAGAACGGGAATGCCACATCGCTTTATGTTGATGGCCATTTGGAACAGGCGGCTTTCCGTATCGATAGCGATGCGCCGACCCTGAAAATCATGGACGAGATTCTGTCGGTTGCGCAGTCGCAGGGATACGCCGTTCTCTTTCGTTGCCACGACCGGGTCTGCGGCGGTTTTGACTTCCGCGCAGGTCTGGAGGTGGTTCCGGCGCCTTCCATGTATGTCGACCTTGGGGATTTCCGGTATTTGACTGCTGAGCGGCAGGGCGACGAAGCTGAAACTTACCTGTCAATTTTGGTGAGCCGCAGCAGGAATGCGGCATATGCGCAGATCATCCGGATGAATGGCTCCCACAGGCGCCGCCCATCGGGACTGCTGCTGACCGTGGAACCGGCGACTGAACAGCCACTGTCTTTGACCGAACAGCTGGAAAGCGTGGGTTATGTTGTGCTGGATTCGCTTGAATTCGCATCCGGTTCGCCTGAGCTGAGTTCCAACGATTATCAGGAACTGGCCCGGCTCGCCGCCTATCTCGCCACCAACCCTGCCGCCCGAATTGCGTTGGTCGGACATACCGACACGACCGGAACACTCGCCGGTAACATTGAGCTGTCGCAGCAGCGGGCACAATCCGTTCTCGACCGGCTGGTCAGCGCCCACAATGTCGACATCGACCGGGTGTCGGCTGAGGGAATTGGGTATCTCTCACCCCGTTCCAATAATTCCAGCGCCGAGGGCAAGGCCCACAACCGGCGGGTGGAGGCGGTGCTGATCCCGGGCGGTTAAACTCTTCACCGTGAGGTCCGCAGTGTAACGGCAGCGGTTGAATCGCCTTGATGGCGGGTGCCCAATGGCCGAAATGGCCAAATTCAGGATTATCAGGCCTGGGAGGAAAGTCTTTTGGCATCTACATTGGTCGGAACCGGCGCTCAAAACGCATGACCCGTTTCATCTCCAGCCTGTTGGAAATCGCTGCCGACTACGATATCGCTGTGTTGGACCAATATGGTGTGCTCCATGACGGTAGATCACCCTATGCCGGAGCGCCTGCCTGCATCCAGCGCCTCGCCGATAGCAGCAAACACATCGCGATCCTGACCAATTCCGGCAAACGCTCCGATATCAACCGGCGGAGGATTGAGCGGCTGGGGTTGAAGTTACCCGCCGATGCGGTTGTTGAATCTTCCGGCGAGGTAGCCTGGAACGGATTTCGCTCCGCCCCGGCGCCGCTCCCCGGCCCACCGCCTTACCGATTGCTGCCGGTTTGTGCGGAACGGAAGGATGCGGAGGATTGGGCGGCAGGCAATGATCGGCTCAGACTTGTCGCCCGATGTGATGAGGCTGACGCGGTTCTGCTCATGGGAGTTCCGGCCTGTGGATTTACCGGCGCGGTGCGGGAGATTTTCGACAATGCGCTGGCCGCGTCGCTTCCCGTCATTTGCACAAACCCCGACCGGACCTCTCCCGAGGGCGGTGAGTACACTCTTTCGCCGGGGGTCATGGCTGATCAGTATGAATATGCCGGCGGCCGGGTGATCTGGTACGGAAAGCCTCACGCACAAGTGTTTGATGCCATCCGCGCACGGTTTCCGGATTGTGCCCCGGGGCGGTTTCTCATGGTCGGCGATTCAATGCTTCACGACATATCGGGGGCCGCCGCCGCCGGATTCAAGACCTGCTTTATCCGCTCCGGGATCCATGCCCCGGCTTTCGCCGACACCGGCACGGATACCGCCATAGCTGAGGAAATCGACCGGATCTGCTACGAGGCGGACCTTGCCACACCGGATTACTCCATGCGAAACTTGGCATGATCCGAACTATTGCGCGGCACCGATACCGGAGCATCACGACCAAATTTGCTGAAAGCAGTGACTGTCCGCGGCAATTGGCACGCATTTTCCCCGATTGGCGCTGCCGGGGGTGTTGAAGTGAGGATCTGGCGCAAACGAAGATTTTCCCGGAACTGTCGGCGGGGCTGCGCTGCTCACCAGCTGTTTCAGGACCGGGCGGAGTAAGAAGGAAAAGCGGCATGTCGGATATGAAAACAGTCGAGAATGATGGTGATGTCGCTGCCTATCTGGACAGCGTTGACAACATCCGGCGCAGAAAGGAAACACAGCGGGTTGTCGACATGATGCGGCAGATCACCGGTGAAGAGCCGCGGATGTGGGGTGACAGCATTGTCGGTTTCGGAAGATATCCCTACCGCCGCTCCGACGGGTCACGGCATCAATGGATGCTGACCGGCGTTGCTCCACGCAAGGCGGCACTGACCGTCTATATCATGCCGGGATTCAAACCATATGGGGAGCTGATGCAGCAGCTGGGGCGGCATCGCCATTCCATTTCCTGCCTTTACATCACACGGCTGGAAAACATTGACTTTGGCGTTTTGACCGAGTTGGTGCGGGTGTCTGTCCGGGATATGCGGAACAAATACTGCGGCGGCGGATAGCGCAATCAGAATGGGGGTTCATCTTGCTCACATGTGAAATGCGGAAGCTGGTCCGGAACTATTCCGCCGGAATGGTCGCAACCATCGACCGGAACGGTTTTCCCGCTGTATCGCCGAAGGCGACTTTTGTGGTTGTCGATGAAAAGACGCTCGCCTTTGGCAACATCCGCTCCCCCGGCACGATTGCCAATCTGAAACGGCACCCCGGGCTGGAAGTGTGTTTTCTTGACGTGCTGGCGCGCAAGGCCGTTCGGGTTGCCGGAAGCGCGGAGATCATTCCAAAGACAGAGGTGCCGGCGGCACTGCACGAGCGCTTCCGGACAGAGTGGCCGGATTATCTTGGCCGGATGAGCGCATTCGTCGTGATAACTGTCGAGCGGGCGGAACTGGTCCTGTCGCCGGCCTATGATATCGGCCTGAGCGAGGCGGCGCTCCGACGGACAAATCTTGAGAAGATCAACCGGATTTAGTGTTTCGGCAGCTTGACCACGTATCTTGACATGTGGTCTAAAATCGTTACCTATTAGGTAACAGTTGTGATCCGTTGCCATGGACATCGCCTTCCGGAAGCGTAAGCTCGCAAAGGTTTTCAATGCGGCGCATGCCCTGCGGACGACCTACGGAGCGAGGATGGCGAATGTTATAATGAAGCGGATGGCAGTGCTTCGAGCGGCACATAACCTTGGATTGGTGCCGACCACACCGCCGGAAAGGCGGCATCAGCTCTCCGGGGACCGGAATGAACAGTTCGCTGTCGATCTCATTCACCCGAAAAGGCTGGTATTCGAAATCAATCACCAGTCGCCGCCTCGTGAGAATGACGGAGGGATCGATACAGAGCGGGTGACAACAATCACGATTCTGAACGTGGTCGACTATCACTGAGGGAGAAGAGTCAAATGGTGACAGTAACCAATGAATTCAGCCCGGACTATGCGGTTCCGCCAGGATGGATTCTCAAGGACCGCCTTGAGAGCGAGGGAATTTCGCAAGCTGAATTCGCACGTCGATGCGGCCGCTCTCCGAAGCTGGTAAGCGAGATTATCTCAGGCAAGGCGCCGCTGGAGCCGGGTACCGCATTGCAGTTCGAAAAGGTGCTGAACGTCGATGCCGGCATCTGGCTCGGGATCGAGTCCGGGTATCGGCTGCACCGTGCCAGGGAGGCCGAGGCCCGGAAGGCAGCTGCTTCCGCTGAATGGGTTAAGGCGTTTCCTGTTCAGGATCTGGTAAAGCGAGGATGCTTTCAACGTCCAAAATCGGATGTTGAAACGGTGTCCGGGCTGCTGGCGTTTTTTCGAGTGGGTTCAGTCGATGCCTGGACCGCTCGTTATGGTATGGCCAATGTCGCCTATCGTCACTCCCCGAAATTTAAAAGCGGTGAGGCGGCATTGGCAACCTGGCTTCGGCTCGGTGAAATCGCAGCGGAACGCCAAGAGTGTGCCGACTTCGACGGGCGGCAGTTCGAACAGGGCCTGCAGAGCATCCGCAGACTGACGCGTGAGCCGATTGTCGAGGCTTTCCGGCAGACGATGAAGCTGTGCAATGAGGCAGGTGTTGCACTGGCGTTGATCCAGCCACTGCCGAAAACGGCGCTCAGCGGTGCAGCCTGGTGGTTGTCGCCCAGGAAAGCTGTCATCCAGTTAACCGCTCGACACAAGTCAGATGACCAACTGTGGTTCAGCTTTTTCCATGAAGCGGCTCATATTCTGCTTCACAGCAAGAAGGGAGTATTTATCGACGGGATTAGAGGGAACGACACCGAGCAGGAGATCGAGGCGAATGAGTGGGCTTCCAACTTTCTTGTTCCCAAGCCGGCATGGGATCGGTTTGCCGAATCTTCACCTCGAAAAGCGCATATCGTCAGGGAATTTGCTGATGCGCAGGGAATTGCTCCTGGCATCGTCGTTGGCATGCTCCAACATGAGGGGCTTCTTCCTTGGACGCATCTGAACGGCCTTAAAATTCGATTGAGTTGGAAATCCTGACTGCAGCAGGGTGCCATTCCAGCCGCTCGTATGAAAACGCAAATCTCAGCAACGAAACGACCTTAAGGGAGGTAGCCCGTGCCGAATGCCGGATGACAAAGGAATCCTGTCATGCCGCGCGGCTGGTCCCGGAAGACATGTCATGCCCAATTATCACGCGTATATTGGTAGAGAAGTCCACAAGGTGACGATAGCTATGGCGGTTTCCCGACCTGGAAATGACAAGCCGGTCCATGCGTGTGACGCTTTGTCGGCTGATCGAAAAGCTGAGTCCGGACGGGAGGTGATCAGCTATTGCTACGCGTCATGTCCGTGCGGAGACGGTGGAAACCGGGTACAATTGCTTGCGTTCGGAGTATGGAGCGCCTATAGGGGCATTTGACAGCGGTGGTTCGGGGTCCAAACCCGCAGCCTCCACCCAGATCGAGCACGGGCCGCGCGCCCGTTTTTTTATGCGGAGACGCCATGCACAGCCTTGTCACCCTGACTCCGGCGGAGACCCGGATTGCCGGTATCGTGCATCCGGTGCTGGAATCGATGGGTTTTGCCCTGGTACGGCTCAGGATTGGCGGCGGGCCGAAAAAGCAGCTGCAGATCATGACAGAGCGCGCCGGCGGGGGCATGGAGATCAGTGACTGCGCTGAAATCTCGCGGGCGGTTTCGGCTGTTCTGGATGTCGAGGATCCGATTGCCGACGGTTACACGCTCGAGATTTCGTCGCCTGGAATTGACCGGCCGCTCACCCGGCTTGCTGATTTTGACGATTGGAGCGGCCATACCGCCAGGATTGAGACTTCGCTGCCGATTGACGGGCGCCGCCGGTTCAAGGGCAGGATTCTGGGCGTCGAGAACAATGTTGTGCGGCTCGAGTCCGATGAAATGATCATCGGGCTGGAGTTCGCATCGATTTCAAATGCCAAGCTGGTGCTGACGGCGAAACTGCTGAAGGCGGCCGGTGAGGCACCTGCCATGGGGCGGAAAGGGATTTCAAAATGAGCTTTGCTGGAGCAAACCGGCTTGAGTTGCTGCAGATCGCGGAATCGGTGGCACAGGAAAAACTGATTGACCGCGAATTGGTCATCAAGGCGATCGAGAGTTCGCTCTGCGTCGCCGCCCGCAACAAATATGGCGAACTGCGCGACATCCGCGTGAGCGTCGACCCCACGACCGGCGAACAGACGGTGCGGCAGGTGCGCACGGTGGTGGAAGAGGTTGAGAATGATGTCGCGGAGTTATCCCTCGAAGAAGCACGGGAAATCAAACCGGATGCGGAAATCGGCGATGAGTTTGTTGAAGAGCTCGAGAGTTTCGATATGGGGCGGATCGTATCGCAGCGGGCAAAGCAGGCCCTGTTGCAGCAGGTCCGGGGGGCCGAGCGCGAGCGGCAGTATGAGGAATTCAAGGACCGCGTGGGAACGCTGATTGTCGGCACGGTCAAGCGCGAGGAATATGGCAACATCATTGTCGACCTGACCCGTGGTGAGGGTATCATCCGCCGCGAAGACAAAATCGGCCGCGAGAGCTATGGCGTCGGTGAGCGTCTGCGCTCCTATGTGAGGGATGTCAGGTCGGAAACCCGGGGGCCGCAGATTTTTCTTTCGCGCACGGCGAAAGAATTCATGATCGAACTGTTCCGCAACGAAGTGCCGGAAATCTACGAGGGCACAATCGTCATCCGCGCGGTGGCGCGGGATCCGGGTTCGCGCGCGAAGATTGCCGTCGAGTCCTATGACAGCAGCATCGATCCGGTCGGAGCCTGTGTCGGTATGCGCGGCTCGCGTGTCCAGACTGTCGTCAATGAGTTGCAGGGCGAGCGGATCGACGTGATTCCGTGGACCGAAAATCTTGTCGACTTCATCGTCTCGGCACTGCAGCCGGCGACGGTCACGAAGGTGATGCTCACCGATGCTGGAATTCCGCGCGAAGTCGTCGTGCCGGATGACCAATTGTCGCTGGCGATCGGCCGCCGGGGTCAGAATGTCAATCTGGCCCGCGAATTGACCGGACTCAGGATTTCAATCGTCTCGGAGAGCGAGGAAAGAGAACGCCGCAATGCGGAAGCCGCTGAGCAGGCGCAGAAGCTCATGGATGCGATGGATATTGATGAGGTTTTCGCCCAGTATCTTGTCTCCGCCGGCTTCGACAGCATCGAATTGCTGGCGGCATGTGACCAGGAGGAGTTGGCTTCGCTCGAGGGGCTTGATTCGGAGCTTGCCGAGGAAATTCAGGAGCGGGCCGGCGAAGCCGTGCGTGCCGCGGATGAGGCCATTCGCGGCCGGGCCCGTGAACTCGGACTTCAGGATGATCTGGCCGAGTTTGAGGGGCTGTCCTCGAAGATGCTGCTGGCACTGGCGGAAAACGAAATTTTCACCCTGGGTGAATTTGCCATTACCGATGTGCAGGAGCTGTCCGGTGACCATGGGGTCAAATATGGAAGGCCCGTGTGGGAACCCGGTATCCTTTCGGCATTTGACGTCACCCCGGAAGAGGCATTCACGCTGATCCTGCAGGCGCGCGTCGCCGCCGGGATCCTGACATTCGAGGAAGCTCAGGAACAGATAGAGAAACAAAACGCTCTGCTGGAAGCGGAAGCTGCGGAAAATGCAGAGGATGTCCCGGCGTTTGAGTAGAGGCGGGAAAAAAATCCGCCCGGCGGTGCCGGAGAGACGGTGCATTGCGACCCGGGAATCCCTCCCCAAGCCGGGGCTGCTGCGCTTCACCATCGATCCGGAAGGCGCCGTGACACCGGATATCGCGAAGAATCTTCCCGGCCGCGGCATCTGGGTGCGGGCGGACAGGGGTTCGCTTGAGACCGCGATCCGCGGAAATCTGTTCGCACGCGCCGCTTGCAAAGCGGTGCGGGTGCCTGAAGATCTGGTCGAAATTGTGGAGGCCGGCCTGTTGAACCGGGTCAGCGGCCTGTTGTCGCTGGCGAGGAAATCCGGCCAGGCACTCGCCGGATTTGACAAGGCAGCGGGCGAAATCGCCGCTGGCAGAGCTGTGCTTTTGCTGCAGGCGAGCGACGCATCGCCGCGTCAGGCCGACAAGCTCCGCCGCCGGGCCAATGCCGTGAAATGCTTTACCTGTTTAACCGGAAATGAATTAGGTATGGCCTTTGGACGGCGAATTGTAATACATGCGGTGCTGTTGAACGGTGGTTTTGCGAAACTCTTATCCTGTGAATTGCGCCGTCTGGCCGGGATAAGGTCATCGCAGGACTAGCCGCGCACCGGACAAAATTGGAATTTGACATGTTGTGATTCAGGCAGAGAAGGAAAAGACACCTTGAAGGAAAAGAAAACTCTCAGTCTGAAATTCAACACGGGATCTGGCGGCGCGGTGCCGAAACCGCCGCTCGGGCGGAAGTCCGTCAACGAGGTCGTGGTTGGTAAGCCGCAGCAATATGGCAAGCTGTCGCCGCTGAAGCCGATTGTCAAGCCCGCCAGGCCTGCTCCGCATCCGGTTGATCCCGGGCAGCAGGCGCCGGACGCTGACAGGCAGGCGGAAAAAATCCGCGCTCTCAAGGCTTTCAGTCAGCAGGAGCAGGAGCGCCGCCTGGCCGAAGACCGCAGGCGGCGGCTGGAACAGCAGATTGCCGAGCAGGCGGTGGAGCAGAAGCCCGAAGCGCAGCCCGATACGGTCGCCGAAACCAGACCGCCAACAACGCCCGCCGCAAAGCCCGCGCCTCAACCGGCCCGGCCTGCTTCCCACAAAAGGCAGGAACGCAAACGCCGTGACGGTGCCGGCGAGCAGCGCCCGGGCGGGCGCGTTCAGCAGGAGCGGCGAAGCAGTTCCAAGATCAACGTCGCCAGAGCGCTCAATGAGGACGAGGTCCATCAGCGCTCACACGCCGCACTGAGACGCAGCCAGGAGCGCAAGCGGCGTCAGGCCATGTCGGCTGAAACCGTGCGCGAGAAAATCAGGCGCGATGTTCAGATTCCGGAAACCATCATTGTTCAGGAACTTGCCAACCGCATGGCGGAACGCGTGACCGATGTCATCAAGGTCCTGATGCAGAATGGCGTCAGGGTCACGCAGAACCAGGCAATTGATGCCGATACCGCGGAATTAATCGTGTCTGAATTCGGCCATCGGGTGATCCGGGTCTCCGCTGCCGATGTCGAGGATGTCATTGAATCCAAAGAGGACGAAGCGGAGGATCTGCAGCCGCGTTCGCCGGTGATTTCGGTGATGGGTCATGTCGACCACGGCAAAACCTCATTGCTTGACGCCATCCGCAACACCCAGGTTGCAGCCGGTGAAGCCGGGGGCATCACGCAGCATATCGGTGCATACCGGGTATTGCTGGAAAACGAACGGCGGCTGACCTTCCTTGATACACCGGGCCATGCCGCTTTTACCGCAATGCGCGCCCGCGGTGCCCAGGTCACCGACATTGTCGTGCTTGTGGTGGCCGCCGACGACGCTGTCATGCCGCAGACCGTGGAAGCCATCAATCACGCGAAGGCGGCCGAAGTTCCGATGATTATCGCCATCAACAAATGCGACCTTCCGGGGGCTGTTCCCGACAAGGTCCGCACTGACCTGCTGCGTCACGACGTGATTGTCGAAAAACATTCCGGCTTCGTGCTCGATGTCGAAGTGTCCGCGCAGACCGGTCAGGGACTGGATCAATTGCTTGAAGCCATCGCCCTGCAGGCGGAACTGCTGGAATTGCGGGCAAATCCGGACCGGGCGGCTGAAGGCGCCATCATCGAATCCAAGCTTGATGTCGGCCGCGGCACCGTTGCCACCGTGCTGGTGCAGCGCGGAACGCTGCGCAAAGGCGATGTGCTGGTTGCCGGCGAACAATGGGGCAAGGTAAGGGCCCTGATTGACGATACCGGAGCGCAGGTCGAAAGCGCCGGCCCATCGGTTCCGGTGGAGGTGCTCGGCTTGAACGGAACGCCGCTCGCCGGTGACATTCTCAACGTGGTTTCGACAGAATCCCAGGCGCGTGAGATTTCAAAATACCGAAAATCGCTTTCCAAAGAGAGGCGTGTGGCCGCCGGGACGGTGATGTCACTCGACCAGATGATGAAGCTGCACGAGGGTGAGGAAAGCAAACGCGTTTCGACGCTTCAGCTTGTGGTCAAGGCCGATGTCCAGGGTTCGGTGGAAGCCATCGTGCAGGCGGTTGAGAAAATCGGCAATGAAGAGGTCAAGGTGCGGGTGCTCCACTCGGGTGTCGGCGCCATTACCGAAACCGACATCAGCCTGGCGGAAGCGTCCGATGCCCGGGTACTGGGTTTCAATGTCCGTGCCAACGCGCCGGCGCGGGCGGCGGCGAATCAGCGCGGCATCGATGTCAGCTATTATTCGGTGATCTATGCCCTGGTCGATGAAATCCGTGCCGCCGCATCCAATCTGCTCGCCGCCGAGATCAAGGAACATATCATCGGTTCGGCGGAAATTCTCGAAGTCTTCAAAATCACAGGGGCGGGTTTCGTTGCCGGTTGCCGCGTGACCGATGGGGCAGTCCGCAAAACAGCCGCCGTCAGGCTGCTGCGGGACGATACAGTGATCCATGAAGGCAGGCTCAAGACCCTGAAGCGTTTCAAGGATGATGTGAACGAGGTTCAGTCCGGCCAGGAATGCGGCATGGCGTTCGAAAACTATGCGAATATCCGCAAGGGTGATCACATCGAAGTCTTCGAGCGCCAGGAAATTGAACGCAGCCTCTGACATGCATGCGCATGAAATGAAGCGGGCTTAGCCGGCCCGCCTGACCGGTAACCGCCGCCTTCCGCACCAATCGGGAAATCTCATGTGCCCTGCCGCCGCGAAAGCACACAACTCGTTAATTCCTCGATGAAGGTCTCCCTACCTCTAATGAACCCAGCCACGTAAACACCTCACAGAGCATTCGCCGGAGGCGAGACATCCTTTGGGCTTGAGGCGGAGTGCGCTCGGTAGGGCTGCGATTACCCAGCGAGCGCTACTCGGCCATGAACTCCACCTGCCAGACCATGCGCGTGGATCAGATCGTGGGCCTGAAGGTTCTGGCTGCAAATTGTTCTGAGCATTAACCGAGGAAATACTCAATTAGTGTCCAGTGCCGCTGAACCGAATTCCCTTTTCACTGCAGCTTCGAAGCAGGATAAACATTTCATGATCAGCTTGATCTGGTGACAAAGAAAAATGGGCCCGTTGATGACGTTTGCGTTGCTATGAGGCAGGCAGTCTCCTTCATACTGCTCCAGCAAATCTCTCAGAGCTTGAATCATAAGTTTTTGTTATTATTATACTATTTGTTTTCAAGGCGTTATACCCCGCGCAATGCGCCGCATCAGG
>JAPOXR010000044.1 GCA_026706985.1 Paracoccaceae bacterium
CAAGGCGCTCCATTGCGCGCTCCCGCAGGTCCATCGAAATCGGTCTGGCCATCGCATGTGCCTCCATTGCTGCCCTGACCGGCTTGAATCAAATCACGGCAGAAAATGGAATCCCCTTTCGATTCAATGTTATGTCATTCTGCTCTAGATGAGATCAATCAGTCCTTCGCCTACAACCCTTGGCGAAGACGGCTCTTTGCTGGCCTCCTGAAAGCTTCTGCCAACTTGGCCACGGCCGGTTGCCAGACACTTTTCCTTGATGGAAGCTTCATAACTGAGAAGCCCGCTCCAGGCGATTTTGATGCTTGTTGGGAACCGTATGGGGTCAACTGGGATCTTTTGGACCCAGTCTTCAGCCAATTTGCGAATCAACGGTCAGCGCAAAGGAAGAAGTTCGGAGGAGAGTTTTTTCCATCAAGGACGCGCGCGGACGCCCAAGACCGGAATTTCGTCGATTTCTTCCAAATCGAGAAATTCACCGGCCAGCCCAAGGGGATCGTGTTAATCGACATAAGTAGCGATCCCATGCTCCAACCACAGGTGACATCATGATCTACAGTGACAAACAGTATGGCATCTCCAGCAGCGAGCTCGCTAAACTGAAGAGCGCGCTCTCCGTCACAGAGGCACGCGCGGCGGAAGATGAATGGCTTCAAAAGCTCGAAGTCGAAGCCCTTAAGAGCCAAATCGCCGAAATCGAAGCGGATATCGCCCACTACCAAATGCTCAAATCGGGTGAAATTGCCTTTGCAAAGTCATTTTCCTTGGACTCCTTACCGGGAATTTTGATCGAAGCCCGGATAGCGTCGCGCATGAGCCAGACCGAATTGGCTGCGGAAATCGGCGTCCAACCGCAACAGATACAGCGGTACGAGGCCTCAAATTACATGGGAGCGAGTCTTGCCCGCCTGATCAAAATCTCCAAGGCCTTGAACGTGCACACGGCAGGAATGTTCGACACAGAGACTGATGGCGACGGTACAGTCTACGCTTGGGAAGACATCGATGATGTCTTCTGGCGGCAGCTTCCAGCCCGCGAGATGGCGAAACGAAAGTGGTTCGATGTTCCACGCGGTGCAGATCTCGTCGAACGAGCGAGAACCTATTTTCTGGAAGCGGCGGGCCCAGAATTCACGACGGCCCTGCACCGGAAGAAGATGCGCGGCCCCACTCTTCCCAACGAATATGCACTGCTCGCCTGGCAGGCACGTGTGCTGGAACGCGCCCGCATCCGCATCTTGGAAGAAGACCTGCCACCTTTTCGCGTCGATGATCGCTGGCTCTCTGATTTGTTGCAGCTTACCCGACGGAAAGACGGACCTAAGCGAGCTCGCAAACTCTTGGCAGAGCATGGTATTGTCTTGGTGACCGAAGAGCATCTACCGGGCACCTATCTGGACGGCGCTGCCATGCTCAGCAATAGCGATTGCCCGGTAATTGGCCTAACTTTACGCCACGATAGGCTCGATAACTTCTGGTTCGTGTTGTTCCACGAGCTCGGGCATGTGTTCCTGCATCTCTTCGACGGGATGCATTATGACTTCTTCGACAATGAGGCCGCGTCCTCCAAGGACAAGTTGGAGAAGGAGGCCGATCAATTCGCGCTGAATACCCTCATTCCCGATGATCTCTGGGATCTATGCCTGTCACGTTTTGCACTCTCCGAAGAGGCTGTCAAATTGGATGCCAAAAAGCTGAAAATCGATGTCAGCATTCTCGCAGGGCGCATTCGAAAAGAACGCGGAAACTACACGATCCTAAAAGAGCTTGTCGGCTATCGGCGAGTACGCGCCCAATTCAAGGAGGTGGAGGATGATCTTGAGTGATGACATGTACGTTCCGACACTCCGGTGGCGCCAGGGCGAATATCAGGCGCTCATGCAACTCAGCCCGCCGATCAAGAGCAAGATCGTGCCGCTCATATTCGTACCGGAAGTCGAATTCGACTTTGAGCTCCGGCAACCAAGAAAATCTGTCCACGAGCATGTCTTCCCATTCCCCGGCCGGTTCCGGAAAAAATGGAGGCCCCGCCCCGCCTGGATAACGTTGGATGAAAAAATAGCCGTTGGCCGCATGAGCGGCCGCTCGCATGTCTTCGATTATATCTTTGACAACCTCCGCCTGTACCAAGCCTGTGGCATTCCGGCCGCGCCACTTGATGCTGATGCAGACACACTGGCCGCTGCGCAGCGCGCCATCGCTCAAGACCAATATGGTTTCGGGATCATCGTGAGGCTGGAAGATCTCATGACGCGCAATCCGAAACGTAGAGTAGTCAAAGTGTTGACCGCCGTTTCCGCTGAACCTGAAGACACCGATCTCATCGTAGACTTGCGGGCACCGAATTTCGAGCCATACGCTGAGTTTGCAAAAGCCTTGGTCGTCGCAATGCGGAAAATGGGCGACCTAAACCAGTTTCGAAATCTGGTTCTCGTATCAACGGCCATACCCGAATCTTTCGCCAATGTGGCAAAGGGAACAGACGAACTCCCGAGACATGACTGGTTGTTCTACCAAGCATTTTTGGCCGATCTCCCTAACGGAATGCGCCGCCCAAATTACGGTGATTACACAATTGTCCATCCGAACTTCGTTGCTAGGGACATGCGTTTGATCAAAGCGGCTGGCAAAGTGGTCTACACGACTTCACATAGTTGGGCGACCAGAAAGGGCGGAGCATTTCGTGGAAACGAGGTCCAAATGCACACTCACTGCGAGGAAATTGTCAAGGATACGGTTTTCCAATTCCAAGGTGCCGGGTTCTCATATGGTGATGCCTTTATCGCAAGATGCGCCGCGAAGCTGGAGGGGCCAAGCAATCTGACGCGCTGGAAAAGCGTAGCTATCAACCATCACATGACTATGGTCACGAATGATCTCGCCAAGCTGACCGTTGCATCATTGCGGCCTTGATCAATGCTGTTAACCGCGACTCGGAGACGCCGCAAACGACCTCGCGATAAAGGACGGCCCGCGGCGACCTCAATTTCGCCTTGTCGGCGCCCCACCCGGCCAAAATCTCCTGTGCCTCATCACGCCACAACAAATGCGCCATCAAAAATAGATTGAGGTCTGGGTTTCGCGACGCTTTCTGAACCGTTTCAATGTGAAGAGCACCACGTGGCCCACGACGTGCCAACAAAACGCCGCACCAACGCGGAACGCGCATCAGCACACTCGAGAGATGCTTTTCTGCCACCACGAAGGTCAGCTTCTGCAAAGTCTGGCGATATACTTCCAATTGCGATGGCAACCGGCTGAGACTGTCTTGTTCACTCTTGATTTCATAGCCGTGCACCACCCCGTTGATCACAGCCAAATCGATGCGACTTCGAGCATGCACCAATCCTAGCTCGTGTATCAGGAGTGTGTCATTCCGCTCACGATGGTGGCGCAGTCGTTTTCGAACCAATGCAGCTCGGATCGCGCGATCATCCGTTACGTCTGCTGTCTTCCTTATCGCCTTTGGGTCATTCACGCTATGATCTCCCTAACCCCCAAAGCTACTGTCCGAGGCGTGAAAATCCACCAGTCGACGATTACATCTATCCCGTTGACTTGTCACTTGCCTCGTCTGAGTTGGAGAGGGACGGATTGCCTGTTCTGGTGGTTGAATGGGCAGGATCCACTTATAGTCAGGCATAAGCGATTCACCGGGGCATGCGCCGATGAAACTGTTGAAGCTTGAGACGTTCTGCAACCGCTACACCGGCTTTGTGCGTGCTGAATTTGAGGGTGGGCTGACAGGCTGGGGGCAGGTCTCGACCTACAATTCCGACATAACGGTTCAGGTGCTGCACCGGCAGGTGGCACCCTGGGTGTTGGGCCGTGACTGCACCGACATGGAGGCGCTGCTTGATCGGATCATGGAGCGCGAGCATAAATTTCCCTGCTCCTATCTGTGCCGGGCCATGGCGGGTCTGGACACCGCGGTCTGGGATGCGCGCGGCAAACGCGAGGGAAAACCTGTGGTGGAGCTTCTCGGCGGGACGCCGGGACCGCTGCGCGCCTATGCGTCATCAATGCGGCGCGACATCACCCCGGCAGCGGAGGTCGAAAGACTGGCGCGCCTTCAGGAACGGCACGGCTTCACCGCATTCAAGGTCCGGGCCGGGTCGGAGGTGGGGCGTGGCCGGGACGAATGGCCCGGCCGCACCGAAGATATGATCACCGCTATGGGTGGGGAATTCGGCGGTCATGCCGAGCTGCTGATTGATGCCAATTCCTGTTATTCGCCGGATCAGGCAATCGTCGTCGGCGGGCTGTTGAAGGAACATGGCTTCTGCCATTTTGAGGAGCCTTGCCCCTATTGGGAATTGGAGCAGACTGCGGCGGTCCGGGAAGCACTGGCGATCGATGTCACCGGCGGCGAGCAGGATTGGGATATGACCATCTGGCGGCGGATGATCGCGATGCCCGCCGTCGATATCGTGCAGCCGGATATCCTTTATGTCGGCGGCCTGACGCGGGCCTTGAGGGTGGCGGAAATGGCACGCCGTGCCGGCATGAGTGTGACACCGCATTCCGCCAATTTGTCACTGGTGACGCTGTGCACGATGCATTTCCTGAAAGCGTTGCCGAATGCGGGCAAATATCTCGAATTGTCGATTGAGGATGGCGAATATTATCCTTGGCAGGAAGGTCTGTTCATGCATTCACCCTATGCGGTCGAGGATGGCTGTGTGCAGGTGCCGGCCCGGCCTGGATGGGGCGTGAATGTCAATCCGGATTGGCTGGCCGGCGCAGACTATGGTTGCAGCGCCTGCGATTGAGGGCAGGGATCGGAAGCCAGGTCTATGGCACTGCCATTGGCGGCTGACTGTTCCGCTGCCAGCGCCAGGCGGAGAATCTGCCGCCCCTCGGCTGCGGTCAGCACCGGCGTGCCGCCATGTTTCAATACATTGATATAATGCCGGGTTGACAGGATGAAGCTCTGTTCCCAGCCGGTCGGGACATCGCGGAATTCACGCATGGCACCGCCCCGGTAAAGTGCGACCGGCGGCGGTTCGCCGATCTGACCATGGCCGCAATTGATCCAGATCACCCCCTCGGTTCCGGTGATTTCAACCCGGTCATCCTGCGCGTAATGCCGGGTCGAAATTTCCATCTGCGGCGAATAGACAATCTCGAAACTGCCGATCCGGTTGTCCGGAAACTGGAGTGAGATGATCGATTGCGCATCGAACACAAACCCATCGGGTCTTTCGCAGGCGCCGATGAAGGCATGCAGCTTTTCCGGCATTCCCATGAAGTGCCAGGCGAGTGCGAATTTATGGTGGCCATCATCAAATACCAGCGGACCGCCCCCGGACTGCGCCTGTTGCTGACGCCACTTCTCAGCCTGCCGCGGCACATCCCAGGCGGTTTTCCCGGTGCCGGGATTGCTCTTGATCCTGATGGAAAGCGGCCGACCGACGGCACCCTCGGCAATGAGTTCGGTGGCTTTGACGACCGGTGGAAAGAACAGAAAATTCTCGAACAGTTTGAATGGCTGCGGTGAAGCCTCGGCGGCTGTGACCAACCGGTCCGCTTCCGCCAGATTGAGACACATCGGTTTCTGCAGTGACACCGCCTTGCCGGCGGCAATCGCCTGCAGGGCAGCGGAAAGATGCAGGTGATGCGGAACCAGTATTTCAACCAGATCCACGTCCGGGCGCGCCAGCAATTCGGTAAAATCATCGGTGACCGGAAGGTCGGCGACGCCCCATTCAGTGGCTTTGGCTTTCGCACCTTTGGTGTCAAAGTCGCACAGCGCCACCAGCCTTGAATCCGGATTGCTCAGATATTCAATCGCATGCAGATCCGAAATCCGGCCGGTTCCAAGGATTCCGACACCGATTGGTTGTTCAGCCATGTGACTTTCCGTGTTTGCCGACCGCAGAGGCGCAATTCTTCTATTGAGATTCACAAAAACTGTGCAACAATGGTGACTGGGTTTAACAGACTTTGTGAGGAGGAGAAATCATGAGACTGATCCGTTGTGACCTATATGCCGCCACCCTTGCGGTGCCGGCAGCGTTGGCATTGTCAGGCGGCGCGATGGCCGAAGGCGATGTCACCATCAGCCATTATTTCACCGGCGAACTCGGCAAGGCGGCGATTGACGAAATCGCCGGCAGCTTCGCCGATTCGACCGGCTATATGATGAAAGACAGCCCTGTCGGCCACGAGGATTTCAAAACCGATATTCTGGTGCGCGCCGCCGGTCAGAGTCTACCGGATGTCTTCAGCTACTGGGCTGGCGCACGTGTTCAGTTTGTTGTTGATTCAAACAGCCTGACGCCGATTGACGATATGTGGACACGCGAAGGGTTGGACGATGTGGTCGCCAAATCGCTTGCCGACAGCGCCACAATGTATAACGGCCATCGTTACCTGGTGCCGGCTGGCTACCACTATGCCGGGATGTTCTACAACAGCGAGGTCATGGCCAATGCCGGGGTCACTGAATTCCCGGGTGACTGGGATGGTTTCCTGGCACTTTGCGAAAAACTCAAAGGCATGGGCATTGCCCCGATCGCGCTCGGCTCCAAGAATCGCTGGCCGGCGCAATTCTGGTTTGACTACCTGATTCTGCGCACCGCCGGCCCGGAATACCGTGCCGCTTTGATGGACGGCTCCGCATCCTATGAAGATCCGGAAGTCAAGAATGCGATGGCGATGTGGAAGCAGCTCGTGGATGCCGGTTATTTCGTGCCGAACGCCAATGCCGACACCTGGACGGACGCATCTGACCGCGTCGCCCGCGGCGAAGCGGCCATGACCTTGATGGGCACCTGGATCACCGGTTACTGGAACGGGTTGGGGCTTGTTCCCGGCGATGATTATGATTTCTTCGAATTTCCGCAGATCGCCGAAGGCGTTCCCAATGCGGTGGTCGGTCCGGTCGATGGCTGGGTGATTTCGGGCAATGTCGAAAACCAGGCCGGAGCCGAGGCGTGGCTGGCATATTTCGTGAAAGATACTGACGCGCAGGCGAAGTGGGCCAGCGTGCAGGGCGCCTTGTCCGGAAACGTCAATGTCGACCCGTCAGCCTACACATCGGTCATGCAGAAGGCGGCGGCGGCGGTTGCCGCAGCGGACGCGTTCGCATTCAATTACGATCTGGCGACACCGCCACCGGTGGCGGAGGTCGGGCTGTCGATGTTCGCCCAGTTCATGGATGATCCGTCACAGGTCGATCAAATCCTGATGGATACGCAGACCGGCGCGGCGGCGGCATTCTGATCAACAATGGGCCAGGCGCGGGTCACGACCCGCGCCTGGCCGATCGACTCGGGGCGGCCGGGAGATGGAGCGCAGCACCGGCTACTGGCGCGTCGCGCTTCTGGCGCTTCCGGTAACGGTCTTTGCGGTCTTTATCGTCTGGCCGCTTTTCAGTTCATTTTATTACAGCTTCACCGATTGGAACGGATTCAACCCGGATTATGATTTTGTCGGGTTCACCAATTACGCCAAGATCATAACCGACAAGCTGTTCCTGAATGCGGTCATCAACACCGTGATCTGGATGCTGGCGGCAATTCTCCTGCCGACAGCGCTCGGGCTGGCGCTGGCATTGCTGATTGACAGCCGGGTGCCGGGCGGAGCCCTGTTCAAATCGATCTTTTATCTTCCGATCTGCCTGTCCGCCGTTGTCGTCGGTCAGATCTGGATCTGGATCTATCAGCCCGATTGGGGATTGCTGAACACGGTGATTGCCCAGGTAACCGGCGACCATCCGCGTTACGCCTGGCTGGCCAAACCCGACACCGCACTCGGTTCGGTGATCGTCGCATGGTCGTGGCAGCAGACCGGATTGTCGATGGTGATATTCCTCGCCGGCCTGACATCGATCCCGGGGGACCTGCTGGAAGTGTGTGAAATCGAAGGCGCGAATGTCTGGCAAAGAACCCGGATCGTGGTCATTCCACTACTGACACCGGCAACCGTGGTTGTTGTCGCGCTGAGCGTCATCAATTCGCTGAAGGGATTTGATATCCTCTACATCATGACCGGCGGCGGTCCTTTCCATTCATCGGACACGCTGGCGATGCACATGTATAATGAGTCCTTCAAGAAATACCTCATGGGCTATGGCAGCGCCATTTCCGTTGTTCTGTTTCTGATCGCATTGACCGTGATCCGGATTTACTTCCGCGAACTCAGGCGGGTTGACGAGATCTATGGCTGAAAGCAGGGCGGAGGCGGCATTGATCCGGGAGTTCAACCCCTGGCCCACGGTCATATTCATTTGTCTGGCCTGCCTCGCATTGCTGTTCCTGGCACCGACCGTCGGCGTGCTCCTGTCTTCCATCAAGACGACCAGGGATATTGCGCTCGGTCAGCTCTGGGCCTGGCCGGAGACGTTTTTTCTCGGGAATTTCGCCGAGGTCGTGAACAATCCCGCGGTTCACCGCTACATGATCAACACGATCCTGGTCGCGGTGCCGGCCACAGCGGCTTCGATCGCTCTCGGCATTCTGGCCGGTTACGTGTTTGCGAAACTCCCGTTCCGCACGAGTGAATTGCTGTTTCTTGCGATGATTTCAGGAATGTTCTTTCCGCCCCAGGTGATCCTGATCCCGCTCTTCCGGCTGTTCAATTCGATGGGACTGATTGACACATTGTGGCCGATCATCATCGTCCATACAGCTTTGGGGATTCCGATCTGCACGTTATTGATGCGGAATTTCTTTGCCACTGTTCCGAATGCTCTGCGCGAAGCGGCGATTCTTGAAGGAGCCAGCGAATGGCAGGTTTTGACGCGCGTGGCGCTGCCGCTCAGCCTTCCGGCACTCGCAGTGCTGGCGACTCTGCAGTTCACCTGGATCTGGAATGATTTTCTATGGCCGCTGATTTTCACCAATTCGGATGAGAAACGCACAATCATGATCGGTATCGTCAATCTCAGAGGCCAGTATACCGTGGCCTGGGGCGTTCAGGGTGCATTGTCGCTCATCGCCAGCATTCCCACGCTCATGGTTTTTCTGTTCTTCCAGAGATATTTCATCAAGGGCATGACAATGGGTGCGGTGAAGGGTTGAGCCATGGCCGATATCGAACTCCGCAATGTCAGCAAACATTTCGGCGAGGCCGAAATCATCAACGGCGTTGATTTCAAGGCCGGGCATGGCGAATTCATCGTATTCGTCGGCCCGTCCGGCTGCGGAAAATCGACGCTGCTGCGCCTGATAACCGGGTTGGATCAGGTCTCCGGCGGACAGATCCTGATTGGCGGGGAGGATGTGACGCGGCTTCGGCCATCGCAGCGGGGCGTGGCGATGGTGTTTCAATCCTACGCACTGTTTCCACATCTGTCCGTGGCGGAGAATATCGGATTCGGGCTGCGCCTGGCGAAATTGCCGAAGGCCGAAATCAAGCAACGGGTCCGGGAGACTGCACGTATTCTGAGAGTCGAGGATCTGCTCGACAGAAAACCCCGGCAGCTGTCCGGCGGGCAGCGTCAGCGGGTGGCCATCGGCCGGTCCATCATCCGCAATCCAAAAGTGTTTCTGTTCGACGAGCCACTGTCCAATCTGGATGCCGCACTCCGGGTATTGATGCGGTTGGAGATTGCCCGGCTGCACAAACGCCTCGGCACCACGATGATCTATGTCACGCATGATCAGACCGAGGCGATGACGCTGGCCGACCGGATTGTCGTGATTAACCGGGGACGGATCGAGCAGATCGGCTCACCAATCAATCTCTATGATGCGCCGGCGAACCGATTTGTCGCCGGGTTTATCGGCTCGCCGGCGATGAATTTTGTCGAACTGAGCCGCCGGGAGGGCGATTGTTATCTCGGTGCGTCGGATCAGGGAGCGGACGCGTTGCTGCCGCAATTCACCGGTGAGGCGGCAGTGCTCGGCGTGCGGCCGGAGCATGTGATGTTGGCGGATGCCGATATGGCCGATCTGAGGGCGACAGTGGAAATCGTGGAGAAGCTGGGTTCCGAGACGATGGTATATCTGCAGACCAAGGCAATGGACACGCCGCTGACGATGCGCGCGCCGCCGGAGAGCCGTCTGGCACCGGGAGAGCGCGTTTCACTCCGATTTGAGCGTGGCCATATCCATGTTTTTGACCACGAAGGCGCCACCATTTCGACACGTTAGGCCGGACGCGGCATCGAGCCGCCCTGCCGGCAGTTTGACAATGGCCGGCTGTTGCAACTAAATCCTGCAGACTTAGCCCCGAAGGGCGGTGGGATGGAGGATGCGGTTGCCGGGACCAGCGATAATCCGGGAATTTTCCAATATCGGTCATTTCGGCGGCGGCAGGAGCTTCCCGGGGTTTCCGGTAAAATCCAGCCAGTGGAAGCGTGAGATTGCACCGCGACACGCGGTCCGGATCGAACTCCGGGAAGGAGATCTGCTCTCGGTTGAATCGGATGACGACAATTGCGGTTTGGCGGCGATTGTGTTCGATCCGAAGGGAGCGAGCGATCCCGCCCGCCTCGGCTTCACAGAGGGCAGCCGGATAAAGTCGGAACTCTTCGACAGCGAGCCGCTGGAAGGCTGGATCAAGGGTAATGGCGGGCGCGGCAACGGCACCTTTCCCTGCGGGCGGATTGCCACCCTCGACGGGGCGGCGCATCTGCGCGTCACCGACAACTGTTCAGCCTGGTTTGTGAATCCGGCGACGCCGGATCAGTTGGTGGAGGGCGGGACCGGTGGGAGCGTCACACTCAGTTGCCAACCGGCGGCGGACGAGACCCTGCGTTTACCGGATCCGATCGGACCGGTTCGGGAAGAGTTCACGGTGCATCGAGGCACCGCCGTCGCCTACGAGGTCGGTGAGGGGGAGTTTGTCCAGATCATCGATATCGAAGGTCAGCAATGCTCCGATTTCCAATCCTGCCGAATGGCCGCAATTGATGCCGGGGCACCCAATTTCATAGACGTCTCCGCAACCCGAAGCATGGTGCGACGCACCTACCCGGCACCGGGGCTCTTCGACAAGTTCTTCGACGCCGGGCAGCGCCCGCTGCTCAGGGTGGTCCAGGATACCTGCGGACGGCACGATACTTTCGGTATGGCCTGCACCGCGCGCGGTTACGCCGACCGCGGATTCCCCAATCACCTGAACTGTTCCGACAATATCTCCGACGCTCTTTCCCCATACGGTGTGGCGCCCCGTCCCGCCTGGCCGGCGGTCAATTTCTTCTGGAATACCTGGCTGGATGCGGAGCACCGGATTCTCACGGAAGAATCACACAGCCGACCCGGCGATTTCGTGGTGTTGAGGGCGGAAAGCCCGCTTATCTGTGTCAGCACCGCCTGCCCGGATGATGTTGATCCGATCAATGGCTGGAATCCGACGGATATTCATGTGCGTATCTATCGCCCGGATGCGGGCATAAAACGTGCGGTCGGTTACCGTCGAAAGGAGGATGGACCATTGCAGATGAGTCGGGAATCCGCCTTTCACGCAAGAACCGGCGAATTGACCAACCATTTCGCGCCGGCGCGGGATCTCTGGGCACCGGTAATGTTTCCGGCGACGGGTGTGCTTGGTGAGTATTGGGCCTGCCGCAACGCGGTGACACTTCAGGATATGAGCAGCCTTAGAAAATACGACATTATCGGTCCTGATGCCGAGCGGCTGCTGCAGCTCACCATGACCCGCGATATCGCCAAGCTGCCGGTTTGGCGTGCCGTTTATGCGCTGATCTGCGACGAGACCGGCAGCGTTATCGATGATGGAACATTGCTGCGTCTCGGACCGCAATTGTTCCGCTGGTGCTGCGGTTCCGAGGAAAGCGGCCGCTGGCTGAACGCCGCTGCGCAGGAGCATGGATTGCAGGTCAGGTTGCATGACATGGGGAACGCGCTGCCCAATCTTGCTTTGCAGGGGCCTGCATCACGGCAGCTTCTGCAGAAGCTTGTCTTTACGCCCGCCCACCTGCCGGCATTGCGGCAGCTCCGGTGGTTCGGCCTCACGGTGGCACGCCTGTATGACCGCGAAGGCCGACCCTTCCTGTTGACCCGGACTGGATATACCGGAGAACTCGGCTATGAAATTTTCTGCGCCGAGGTCGATGCGGTCGCGATCTGGGACGCGCTCATGCAGGAGGGCGCGGAATTCGGCATCACACCGATGGGGGCGGAGGCGCTCGACATGATCCGCATTGAGGCCGGATTTGCGGCCTCCGGCTCGGAGTTCATTCCCGGGGTGGATCCGTTTGAGGCCGGCCTCGGTGTCGCTGTCGATCTCAAAAAACCCGCCTTTATCGGCCGTGAGGCGCTCGAGCGGAACAAGGGCGCGGCAAGGCGTCTTCTGAAGGGGTTGGTTTTTGACTGCGATGATGTGCCGCTCAGCGGGGCACCTGTCTTTATGGGCGAGAGGCAGGTCGGCCAAGTCACATCGGCCACCCGGTCGCCGCTGCTGGAGCGAACGGTGGCGCTGGCAAGGTTGGCGGTGGAACATTCGGCTGATGGAATGCGGCTGGAGGTCGGGCAGTTGGATGGGCGGATGAAACGCATTCAGGCTGAAACCGCTGCAGTTCCATTCATCGACCCGAAGCGGGAGAGAGCCCGGGCATGACGGACGCGGCCGGCAACAGCGTGGTTGAAACCCGCAATGTCTGGAAGATATTCGGCGAGCGTGCCGATGCGGCGCTGGAAGCGGTGCGGCGGGATGGGCTGACAAAGGATGAGGTGCTGGAAAAGTTCGACGCCGTGGTCGGGGTCCGGGATGTCTCCATCAGTGCCGGCGAGGGCGAGATTTTCTGCATCATGGGCCTGTCCGGCTCCGGAAAATCCACGCTGGTGCGGCATGTAAACAGGCTGATTGAGCCGACCGCCGGCGAAATCCGTATCAATGGTGTGAATGTCGGTGAACTCGATGCGGAGGAGTTGCGCGCCATGCGGGCCGACAAGATCGGTATGGTGTTTCAGAATATGGCACTGCTGCCGCACCGTTCGGTGCGCGATAATGTCGCATTCGCACTCGAATTGCGCAATGTCGACGCTTTCACCCGCAATGGAGTCGCCGACCGGGTGATCGAACTGGTCAGCCTGACCGGCTATGGTGACCGCTACCCGACCGAATTGTCCGGTGGGATGCAGCAGCGGGTCGGGCTTGCGCGGGCACTGGCGGCCGACCCGGATATTCTGCTGATGGATGAGCCGTTTTCGGCATTGGATCCGTTGATCCGCCGCGGACTTCAGGACGAGTTTCTGGAATTGTCGGCAAGCATGAAAAAGACGACGCTCTTCATCACCCATGATCTTGACGAAGCGATCCGCATGGGCTCCCGCATTGCCATCATGAAGGATGGCGAAATCGTGCAGACCGGCACGCCGGAAGAGATAGTGACATGCCCGGCAGATGATTATGTTTCCGATTTTGTCGCCGGAATTTCCAAGCTCCGGCTCGTCTATGCGCATACGGTCATGGAGCCGGTTGAAAAATACTCCGCCAACGCGGAACTGCCGGCGCTTGACGCCTGTCCGCATGCTCATCCCGATGATAATCTCGACACGCTGATCGGGCTGGCGGTCAATCAGGAACACCCGGTCATTATCATGAGCGATGGCAAGCCCGTGGGTGTGGTGACCAAGGATGACCTGTTGCGCGGGATCCAGGGGGAAAGCTGAGCTATGAGCGCCGACGACGACATCCGCGGACCGTTTCTGGAATTCGCAGGTCCCAATGGCGGCTATTACGCCGATGTGTTCCTGAAAATACAGAAAGCCACCCTCGCGCGGTGGCATCTGAATCCGGCGGCGCTGATCGGCAGTTTCGTATGGGCGGCCCTGCGCGGCAACTGGATTCTGTTCACCATCGCATTCGTGATCGATCTTGTCGTGGCGGTGAATGCGGCGCTCGTCTACAAATTCGCCAAAGCGGCGGTCGACAATTCCGAGAAGGCCTTTCTGGTCGAACGCTATGAAGGATGGACGCAATCGCACACCGTGGCAGCGATTGTGCTGTTCATTTTGGGGCGGTTGTTTTTCGCCTGGCTGGCGGACCGCCTCTATGTCGGCCAATACAGCCGCTGGCGTATCGACCGCAGCGTGAATAGCGGCGTCGCCGCATCGCGGCTGGTGATTGTGGCTCTGGTCTCGGTACTGATCATTCCGGCGATGCTGTACCGCTCAACCCAGTTCTCACCCGATGCCCGCAGCTGCATCAAGCAGGACAGGGCCATCGACAGGGGCGAAGAGGTCGGTTTCAAGGACAGGTTCGACTGTTTCGTCATCGGTGAATTCCCGACCCTGTTCTGGATAGACAGGCCGGATGAGATTACCTATCCGAGAGGCGATGACGGCAGCCGGATTGTCAAGCGCACGCCGCCCCGCGAAGGTTCGCCGCCGGTCAATCTGAATACTTTCGTGGCCCAGAAAATCGATGATTCAGTCGGCTATGTGACCGTGTTCTACGCCTTCCTCTTTGACGAGATCACCCGGCTCCTGCGCAATATGCTCACTGCGATCACCTCGGTTTTCGTGGGCACGCCATGGCCGGTGACAATGGGAGTGCTGTTATTCGCCGCTTATCGGATGGCGGGCATTCGGACCACGATTTTCGTCGGTGCATCGCTGATCTATCTGGCGCTGTTCGGATTCTGGCAGACGGCGATGGACACGTTATCGCTGGTCACGGCGGCGACCATCATCTGCGTGGTGGCGGGGCTGCCGCTCGGCATCTGGGTCGGCAAATCCGTGCGCGCACGCTATATCGTGACACCAATCCTGGATGTGATGCAGACAATCCCCTCTTTTGTCTATCTGCTGCCGGCGATCGCCTTTTTCTCCATCGGCAAACCGCCGGGCATTCTGGCGACAGTGATTTTCGCAATGCCGCCCATGGTGCGCCTGACCGCACTCGGCATCCGCCAGGTCTCGGAGGACACCAAGGAAGCGGCATTGGCGTTTGGTGCCAATCCACGCCAGCTGTTGCTGAAGGTGGAATTGCCGTTGGCGCTTCCCTCGATTATGGCCGGGATCAACCAGGTGGTCATGATGAGCCTGTCAATGGTGGTTATCGCTGCGCTGATCGGTGCCGGCGGGATGGGATATATCGTCACCGAAGCGCTTGAGAACACGGAGACCGGCAGGGGAATCCTGGCCGGAATTGGAATTGCCCTGTTGGCGATGATGATCGACAGGGTGGTGCAGCGGGCGACCTTGCATCGCCGCTGAATTATCAACCGGCACGGGGATCCGTGCCCAAATGGAAGGAAATAGTATGAACATGAGTAAATCCGCAATGTATGGCGGAGCGGTGATGCTGTGTCTTGCCGGCCCTGTTGCCGCTGACACGGCGAAGGTGACGATTTCAGATCTCACCTGGACCGGCGCAAGAGCCATCGGTCATGTGATCGAGGCCATTATCGAGGGTCCGCTCGGATCCGAGGCTGAAATCGTGTCCGGCCTGTCTGACGGTTCAGTGGTCGCCGCCGGAATGGATAAGGGCGACGGTTCGGCCGATGTCTATACGGATCTCTGGATGCCGAACAGGCAGGGAATCTGGGACCAGTATGTCGATGGCGCCCAATCCGTCGGTGTCAACAAGCCGTATCTCGGAACCCAGATGATGTATGTCCCGACATTTATGGCCGGCCGGGTGAATACAGTTGAACATCTCCGGGATCCGGAAGTGGCGGCGATGTTTGACAAGGATGGTAACGGGAAAGGCGAATACTGGGCCGGTGACGCCGGCTGGAAATCGACCAGAATGTGGCAGGTCAAATTCAAGAGCTATGGTCTCGATGAGTTGTGGGAACCTGAAATTCTTCCCGATGCGACTTTCAAGGCGCAGCTGAAGACCGCGATCGCCCGCGAACAGCCGATTCTGTTCTATTACTGGACGCCTGAATGGGTGCACGCGGCTTATGACATCACACCGATCGAGGAGCCGGCACGCACCGAAGGCTGCGAAAACCACGATCTGGATAATGAGGATTGGCTCGAGGTGTCGCATTTTGACTGCGTCAGCTCGGATGCGATGATCTATGTCGCTTATTCAAAATCGCTCGAACAGCGCAATCCTCCGGTGGCCAAATTCCTGAGCCAGATCCAGCTTGATCCGGCTGTGGTCAACCAGTGGATTCTCGAGATCGGCCGCGACAAGCTTGATCCGAGGGATGTTGCCGAAGCTTGGGTCGAAAACAATATGGATACGGTCAACAGCTGGATCCAATAACGGATTGAAGCCCGACATCGGGCACGGTCCGGACCGAACAGAACCGCCCGGGGCGGAGCCTGCTTTGCGCATGCATGCGCATGACCAGGCAGGACGTGCCGGGCGGACCTGCGGAAACCGCGGGAACAATGACCGCCGTCACCGTCGATGACCGTATCGATCCGGCGCGTGCGGCGGCGCTGCATGCGGCGCTTCAATGGCCCGGAACAGCCCCCGGCGAAGCTGATCCGCTGCCGCATTTCTGGCATCAGATCTATTTCTGGGATGCCCGTCCACCAACCCATTTGGGGGTGGATGGACATGTGAAGCCCGGCGCTTTCATTCCCGATTTCGGTTTGCAGCAGCGCATGTGGGCTGGTGGAAGCCTCGAGAGTGAGAAGCCGCTGATTGCCGGCCGCGCCGGCCGCAGGATTTCACGCATCGAGGAAATTGCGGAAAAACACGGCCAATCGGGCCCGCTGAAATTTGTCACCGTCAGGCATGAGATCGTTCAGGACGGGTTGTGTGCGGTAGAGCGGCAGCAATTGGTTTACCGGAATGCCACGCGGCTCCGCACCGCGTCATCGGGCAAAGCGCCGAGCCACTGTGAGTCCTTTATCTGTGACGAAGTCACGCTGTTCCGCTTCTCGGCGCTCACCTTCAACAGCCACCGGATCCATTATGATGCTGACTATTGCCGTCAGATCGCCGGTTACCCCGCCCCGGTGGTGCATGGTCCATTGCTTGCCATGCGCCTGGCAAGGCTGGCGGTAGCGACGGGCGGGGAGTTTCGCCGGTTCACCTACCGCGCCACCGGTCCTGCATTCTGCGGCGAACGGATTCTTCTGTGGGCAGATACAACGGATGACCGGATTGAACTCAGCGCCGGCACTGCGGATGGAAGAGTCTGCATGACGGCGCGGGCGGAAGGCAAACAGGCTTGAGCCGCCGAAGGTTCTGATTTAGCGACTCCCGGGGAAAGGAGTCGATGCGATGGCTGGTGCGAAACGAGACGCAATCCGTTCCCGCATCACTGCGTCAAAGCTGGCCGATGAAGATACGATTCTGGATGAGTTGATCCGGGATCAGCCGATTGATCCTCTCATCCGGAAGAATGCGGGGCGGGAAGCGGAACAGCTTATAGATGATATCCGGAAAGATAGGAAAACCGGATTTTTTGATGCGCTGCTGACCGAATATGACCTTGGCTCCGAGGAAGGGGTAGCGCTGCTGCGGCTCGCCGAAGCGCTGATCAGGGTTCCGGACGCGGCCACTGCGGATGCGTTGATTGCCGACAAGCTGGTGCCGGTGAATTGGCGGCGGCATCGGGGAAGTTCCGACTCACTCGCCGTCAATCTGGTCACCCTGGCGCTGGAGTTCACATCGCTGTGCCTGAAAGGGGGCCGACAGGATCCGGCCTCATTGCCGCGGCGCATGCTGCAGCGCGTCTCCACGCCCATTCTGCGCTTTGCCGTGCGCCGGGCAACGCGGCTTATGGCCGGGCGCTTCGTGCTCGGTTCGACAATCGATGAGGCGATCGGCAAGTCCGGGGCGGAGGAAAGGGCCGGGTTCGGCTATTCCTATGACATGCTGGGCGAGGCGGCACTGACCGGGGCGGACGCCGAGTTTTTTTTCGACGCCTACAAAGAGGCGATCACGGCGCTGCGGCCGAGTTGCCGGGCAGCGGATTTCCGCGACAATCGCGGGGTCTCAATCAAACTCTCGGCACTGCATCCACGCTACGAACTCACGCAGCGCGACAGGGTGCTTGCGGAACTGACGGAACGGGTCTCGGTGCTGGCCCATATGGCGAAGGATGCCAATATGGGTCTGAACATCGATGCCGAGGAAGCCGACCGGCTGGAATTGTCGCTGGCCGTGATCGAGGCGGTTCTGCGCGACCCGGAGCTGGCGGGATGGGACGGGTTCGGCATTGTTGTGCAGGCTTACGGCAAAGCCGCTCCGCATGTGATCGACTGGTTGTATGCGCTTGCCACCGAACTGGATCGGAAGATCATGGTCCGGCTGGTGAAGGGCGCCTATTGGGACAGCGAAATCAAACGTGCGCAGGTGGAGGGGCTGGCGACATTCCCGGTCTATACGCGGAAATCGGCGACCGATGTGTCATATTTATGCTGCGCCCGAAAGCTGTTCGGCATGACCGACCGCATCTACCCGCAGATTGCCGGTCACAACGCACATACGGTTGCCGCAGTGCTGCAGCTTGCGGGTGCCGAACGAGGGTTCGAGTTTCAACGCATTCACGGAATGGGTGAGATGCTGCACCGGAAAATCATGCGGCAGGGGATCCGCTGCCGGATCTACGCCCCGGTCGGAGAGTATCGGGAATTGCTGCCCTATCTGGCGCGCCGGATGCTGGAGAATGGTGCGAACAGTTCATTTGTGAACCAGATTGCGGACCGGTCCCGGGACTCCGCCGGGATCGCCGAGGATCCTTTCGATGCCCTTGAGCGGGCGCGCGAGCGCAATCTCCGACCGGTCACGGAGCCACCTTTCCTGTTCGGCGGGGAGCGGCGTAATTCAAAGGGGTGGGATGTCCACGATGTCGATACGCTGGCTGAGATCGATGCCATCCGGGCACCGTTCCGGGATACGGTGTGGAAGGATGCCGGGGAAGGGGTGCCGGTGTTCAACCCCGCCGATCCGACGGATCGGGTGGGAATTGCGATGGCGGCGGATGAAAGCGATGTGGCCGCGGCTCTGGCTGCGGCACGTGACTGGTCCGGCGCATCGCCGGCCGAGCGCGGGCGGATACTGAACCGGGCGTCGGTTCTTTATGAAGAGCATGCCGGAGAGATTTTCGCAATGCTGTGCCGCGAGGCCGGGAAAACGCCGAAGGATGCGGTGGCGGAGCTGCGTGAGGCGGTGGATTTTCTGCGCTACTATGCGGGTGAAGCCGGTCGCGTCGCGGACAGGCCGCCGCGCGGCCTGGTCGCCTGCATTTCACCATGGAACTTCCCACTGGCGATTTTCACCGGACAGGTGGCGGGTGCCCTGGCTGCCGGTAACGGGGTGCTGGCAAAGCCGGCGGCGCAGACCCGGCTGATTGCCGGAATCGCCGTCCGGCAGCTGCATGCGGCGGGCGTTCCCGAAAATGTGCTGCAATTTCTTCCCGGACCCGGGTCAACCGTCGGCGAGGCTCTGGTATCGGACCCACGCATTTCCGCTGTGGCGTTTACCGGCTCCACCGAAACCGCGGCGGCGATTGGTCGGAAAATGGCCGAATGTCAGGCTCCGCAATCAAGATTGGTGGCGGAGACCGGCGGCCTCAACGCCATGATTGTCGACAGCACATCGCTGCCCGAACAGGTCATCCGGGACATTCTGGCCTCGTCCTTCCAATCCGCCGGGCAGCGCTGCTCCGCCCTGCGCATCCTCTATGTGCAAAGGCAGGTGGAAGAGCAGCTGCTGGAGATGCTGTTCGGTGCCATGGACGAATTGAGGATTGGCAATCCATGGGACGCGGCGACCGATGTCGGCCCGGTCATTGACGCCGGTGCCATGGACGAAATCGAGGCCTATATCCAGGCGGCGAAGCGGGAGGGGCGGCTACTCAAACAATGCGCGGTGCCTGAGAGCGGGAATTTTGTCGGCCCGGCGGTTCTGCGCGTTACCGGCATCGGGGACCTGGAAAGTGAAGTGTTTGGCCCGGTGCTGCATGTCGCTTCCTACGGGCCAGGTGAGCTGGACCGGATCGTGAATGCGATCAATGCCAAAGGCTACGGCCTCACTTTCGGGCTGCATAGCCGCATCGATGCGCGGGTGAGCTCGCTCACGGCACGGCTGAATGTCGGCAATATGTATGTCAACCGCAATCAGATCGGTGCGGTCGTGGGATCGCAGCCATTCGGGGGCGAAGGCCTGTCGGGCACCGGGCCGAAGGCCGGCGGCCCGCATTATGTTGAAAGCTTCACAAGCGGCGAACTACCGGGCCATGCTGTCGACGAGGATCATCCGGTGGCGGCGGCCGAGGTGCAGCGATTGCTGGACGCGGTACGGCGGGACAAAGTTGCGCCGGTTTCAACCGAGGAGCTTCCCGGCCCGACGGGCGAATCCAACCGGCTGAGCCGCTGGTCCCGGGGGACGGTATTGTGCCTGGGCCCCGGCGTTGAAGACGCTGCCTTTCAGGCGGCGACGGCAGCGCGCGCCGGTTGCGCCGCCATTCAGGTGACGCCGGGCGCAACGGGTGCATTCGCCGCCTCGGGATTTCTCTCCCGCGGTGCCCTGACATCGCTTCGGAACCTCGATGCGGTGGCACTCTGGAGTGAAACGGGAGATCTGAAACAGGCCCGGCAGGCACTCGCCGCCCGCGACGGCCCGCTGATTCCCCTGTTCACGGAAAGGGAGTTTGGCGGACAATGCTATCTGGACCGGCATGTCTGTATCGACACAAGCGCGGCAGGAGGCAATGCCGCCCTGTATAGCGAAGTCGGGCAACTGCGCTGACATTGGGCGGCGAATGCCGGCCGGATATCGGAGTGAGCGAAACATGAATGAGGCAAATCCAACTGCCGCCATGCTGGTGATCGGGGACGAAATTCTGTCCGGCCGCACCAGAGACGCTAATATGCACCATCTGGCCGGGGTGCTGGCGGATCACGGCATTGATCTCATTGAAGCCAGAATCGTTCCCGACAGCACAGACAATATTGTCGCCTCGATCCGGGCGATGCGGGACCGATGCGATCATCTCTTCACCAGCGGTGGCATCGGGCCGACGCATGACGATATCACCGCCGATGCGGTGGCACAGGCTTTCGATGTGGGAATCTCGCTGCGCGAGGATGCGCGGGCGATCATCGCCGCACGCTGCAAGGAACACGGCCTCGAATTGAATGCTGCGCGCCTGCGGATGGCCCGGATACCGGACGGGGCCAGCCTGATTGCCAACCCGGTATCGGGCGCACCGGGCTTCAGCATCGGCAATACGCATGTGATGGCGGGAGTGCCGAAGATTTTCCGTGCCATGTTGGAAGGTCTGCTCACGCGCATTCCCGGCGGCAGGCCGCTTGCGAAGCGGGTAATCGAGGTGTGCTCGCCGGAAGGTGAATTGGCGGCGGAGATTAGCAGGATTGCGGAGACATATCCGCAACTGCAGATCGGTTCCTACCCGTTTCGCAATGCAGACCGTTTCGGGGTGAGTATCGTCCTGCGCGGCACCGAAGCAGCGCATGTGCAATCGGCGGAAGCTGAATTGCGTGAAGTCTTTGCCGATTGCCTGGTGACAGCGGAAGGGGAGGCGTGAGACACCGCCCGGCGTGCGGATTTTCCTCTGATCAGACCCTGCGGCCGTGGCAGTGTTTGAATTTTTTGCCGGATCCACACGGGCAGGGGCTGTTGCGTCCGGGCGGTTGCGCCGGTCGCTTCGGTGCCGGTTTCGGATTCCCCTGATCCGGTGCCGGATCAGGCTTGTGACCGGCACCTGCGGCTGCCTGCCGCCGCGCAATCAACTGCCGCATCATCTCTTCCTGCTCCTCGGGAGAGAGTGGGCGCAGCCTGCTCATATGGCTCGAAACCTCCGTGCGCAGTGAATTCAGCAGTGATTCAAATAACCCGAAGGCTTCATTCTTGAATTCATTCAACGGATCCCGCTGCGCATAACCGCGGAAGCCAATCACCGAGCGGAGATGTTCCAATGTGACCAGATGTTCCCGCCATTTGGTGTCCACAGTGTGCAGCAACACCTGTTTTTCCACCGTCCGCATCGAGTCTTCACCGAATTCAGCGGCTTTCCGGGTCATGACATCATCAGACAGGCTGTAGAGTCGTTCCCTTGCCACTTCATCATCGACACCTTCCTCATCCGCCCATGCGGCGATGTCGCTCTCAATGCCGAGTTTTGCCAGCGCCTCTTCCTGCAATGCCCCCATTTCCCATTGCTCGGCGAAACTTTTCGGCGGCATACAGACGGAAACCAGGTCATCGATCAATTCGTGCCGCATATCGCGGACGATTTCCGATACATCGGTCGATTCCATGATTTCGCGCCGCTGCCCGAACACCGCCCTGCGCTGGTCATTCATCACATCATCGAATTTGAGCAGCTGCTTGCGGATTTCGAAATTGCGCGATTCGACCTTGGCCTGTGCCTTTTCCAGCGATTTATTGACCCAGGGATGAACAATGGCCTCGCCTTCTTCAAGGCCGAGCTTCTGCAACACCTTGTCAAGCCGGTCGGACCCGAACACCCGCATGAGGTCATCCTCAAGCGAGAGAAAGAAGCGTGAGGTTCCCGGATCGCCCTGACGGCCGGAACGACCGCGGAGCTGATTGTCGATGCGTCGTGACTCATGCCGCTCCGTCGCCAGCACGTAGAGGCCGCCCGCATCCAATACCGTGCTGCGCGCATCCGCGATTTCGGCTTCAATTTCCGCCCGGATCGCAGCCGCATCGCGGCTCTGATCCTCTTCCATGGCGCCGAGAACACGCATTTCGACATTGCCGCCGAGCTGAATATCGGTGCCGCGCCCGGCCATATTGGTGGCAATCGTGACCGCTCCGGGGCAACCCGCTTCGGCGATAATCATGGCTTCCTGTTCATGATGCCGGGCGTTCAGGACATTGTGTGGAATGCCCGCTGTTTTCAGCATCGCCGAGAGCGTCTCAGATTTATCAATCGAGGTTGTGCCGACCAGGACCGGCTGGCGCCGCTCATGCGCATCCTGGATTGATTCCAGAATGGCGGCATATTTTTCCTCGCCCGTACGGTAGACCTGATCATCCTCATCGACCCGTGCGACCGCCTCATTGGTCGGAATCTCGACGACACCGAGGCTGTAGATCTCGTGGAATTCCTCCGCTTCAGTCGCCGCCGTGCCGGTCATGCCCGCCAGCTTGTCATAGAGGCGGAAGTAATTCTGGAAGGTGATTGATGCGAGGGTGACGTTTTCGGGCTGGATATCCACCCCTTCCTTGGCTTCGATCGCCTGATGCAGCCCGTCGCTGAGCCGGCGCCCGGCCATCATGCGGCCGGTGAACTCGTCGATCAGGACGATCTGGCCGTCGCGGACAATGTATTCCTTGTCGCGGTGAAAATTCTTATGGGCTCTGAGCGCCTGGGTGATGTGGTGAACGATTGTCGTCGATTCAGGGTCATACAAAGTCTGTGTCTCAGGCAGGATTTCCACCTCGCGCAGCCTTTGCTCCATGAAATCATTGCCTTCATCGGTGAAGGTGACATTCCTCGTCTTTTCATCAAGCGTGTAATGCTGTTCCTGGATATCCGGGATCACCTTGTCGATACGGTTATAGAGTTCGGAACGGTCCTGGGCCGGGCCGGAAATGATCAATGGAGTCCGCGCCTCATCGATGAGAATGGAGTCCACCTCATCGACAATGGCGAAATTATGTCCGCGCTGCACCATCGCCGCCAGGTCACTGGCCATATTGTCCCGGAGATAATCAAATCCGAGCTCGTTATTGGTCGTATAGGTGACATCCGCCTGGTAGGCGGTGCGCTTGTCACCGCCTGCCGATGCCGGCTCGACCACCGCCACGGAAATCCCGAGTGCATTATAGACCGGACGCATCCATTCGGCATCACGGCGTGCCAGATAGTCATTGACTGTCACAATATGGACACCCTTGCCGGTGAGCGCATTCAGATAGGCCGGTAAGGTCGCCACCAAAGTCTTGCCTTCTCCGGTCTTCATCTCGGAGATATTGCCCCGGTGCAGAAACAGCCCGCCGATCAGCTGCACATCGAATATGCGCAAACCGAGCGCCCGCTTGCCCGCTTCCCGGACATTGGCAAATGCTTCCGGCAGCAGGGATTCCAGCTCCTCACCACCAACGGCACGGTTCTTGAAACTTTCGGTCTTTTCGATCAGCTCCGCATCGGAAAGCTTTGCGAACTCACTCTCCAAAGCGTTCACGGAATCAATCAGCGGCCGCACTGTTTTCAGCCGCCGGTCATTCGGCGAGCCGAAAACTTTTCGAGCGAATTGTGACACTCCGAGCATCGGTGAGGCGGATCCCCCGTCGGACAGAAATTTACGCCATGCGCATCTCGACGGGTTGAGCGGTTGCTTACGGCAGTCCCGTCAACTGCCCTTTGCCTGACCGCCGAATTCGTATGTCCGGCCCGGCGAACCCGAGAGCATGTAGGGTTGCCCGCCGGTTCTGTCAATGTGCCGCTGACTTCCAACCCTGTTTGCCGCAATGCCGTGATCCGTGGATAACCACCGTTGCCGGATTTCAATCAACCGCCAGGCACTGCGTATGCCTGCTCTCTGAATATGGAAATCTCTTTGAACGCCTCCCGCGCAATCTGTACGGGAATATGTGGTCTCAGTTTGTATGGCGTTTCAGACAAGTCGTCGTCGAGAATGTCCTGCCTGACCTGCTCGAAGCGGACCACGCCAGGCCCGCTTCCGCACTGCCTGAAGGCCTGAGAGCTTGCGGACGACATACATGGCGCAGAGCTTGAGTTGGTCGAATCCCGTCCGGTGTCGCTCGGCCACGGTCAGGATGTGAAAGGTGTTTGGGTAGATAGTCCCGTCAGACTTGACGCTGTCGAAGCGGCCAGGGAACTGAGTCGCGGAAAACATGTTCGGGTACGCCTCAGCGACCGGCCCGCCGTTTCACTTCAAGATCGCCCGAGAATGCGGCAAACGCATTCAGGTCGTCACAGCCTCGGCCCTTGAAGGTGTTTTTCACGCCGAAGAAATATGTCCGGCAACCGGGAGCCATATCCTCAGTTTTAAATATACTTCATTATTGTTATGAGGTAACGAATAATTCTGAGGATAAAATTGCACCAAAGTTGACATGCCGGCATGTGACATCTCTCCCCGCTCCGAAGCAGCAGTTGCGGCCGTGCTCCCGCATTCCGTCCGGATCCGGCGACTCAACCAGGATGGCCATTCGGTCGATCTCGACGTCAACGGAAAGCCCCTCCGGGTCACGTGGTTAGGTGAGGGAGGACTTCGACACGCACGGGAACTGATCAGTCATCGGAGTGATCGCCCGGACGTTGCGGTCGCCCGGCGCATGTCGCTTGCCGCACGCGAGATCCTTTCGGCCGCAGGGATCGGCTGGGTTGACGAAACCGGCGCGGCGGAGATCGTGCGCGGATCACTGGTGATCTCCAGGGATGGTCGTGTTCCAAGCCCGCCACGCAGGCCGCCGCATTGGACACCTGCAGTTCTGGCCATCGCTGAAGCCCTGCTCTGCGGTGAAAGAGGGACCGTCAGCGACATGCAGGAAGTCACGGACTTGTCCGCAGGAAGCGCCACCAATGCTCTGCGCACTCTCACTGATCTCGGCCTCCTGCACGCGGAAGCACGCCGTGGACCGAATGCAGCCCGTCAAATTGCCGACCAGGATCGGTTGCTGGACGAATATGCAGCCGCGGCTGCAGCCCGGAAGTCCACGATCTCCATTGCGGTTGGCGTGACCTGGCGTGATCTGGTGGCGGGCCTGACCGGTGCAGGCCGGCAATGGGATCGTGCGGGCATTGCCTGGGCAGCTACCGGTTCCATCGCCGGATCCGCGCTTGCACCCTATCTGACAACTCTCACCTCCGGCGAGGTCTACATCGAAGGCAAGACGGGCCCTGCCCTCGAATGGGCGGCTGCGAAAGCCGGATTGCGGTTGATCGAAGGCGGCAGGCTCACTCTTCGACCTTTCCCCACCGTCACGGCCGGGCGGCTGGTCACAATGTGGAACGGCCTGCGTCTCGTTCCATGGCCCCGCGCCTACGCCGACCTTCGTATTGCGGGCGTACGAGGCGAGGAGGCTGCCGAGCATCTCCGGGAGACAATGCTTGGCCGATGAGCCACCGCTCCGATCCCGGGCGGCACGTGATGCCGCGGAAAAGGCCCTGATGCGTGTCGTCCACCACTACGGCGGAAGGCCGGAATTCGTCCTCCTCGGAGGTTTGGTTCCGGAACTGCTTTGCACCGGGAGCAAGTTCCATCACGCCGGCACGATTGATGTGGATGTACAGGTTGGCCTCGAAATCGCCTGCGGAGCAGTAAACGCCGAACGCCTCGAACAAGCGCTCCGCAACGCCGGCTTCGCGCCCGAAGACACCAAGATCTGGCGCTGGGTCGCTGATGGAACTGTCGGCACGCCGATCGTCAAGTTCGAGTTGTTGGCCGACTTGCAAGATCAACCGGCGGATGCGACGATTGCGTTTGACGCATGCGATCAACTCGGCACCTTGAACCTTCGCGGCACCGGGTTTGCGGCGCACGACTTCGAAGTTTGCGAAATAAGCACTTGGGACGGTGATGCCGCCATCACAGCAGAGGTGAACGTATCGGGCCTTGCAGGTTTCCTGCTTGCCAAAATCGCCGCAGCATATTCGCGGCGCAAATCGAAGGACAGGTACGACATTGCATTTGTGCTGCTACACAACGATTCCGGGGGTACGGCGGCGGCAGTTGCTTCTGCAAAAGAGCGCTTCGGCGGTGGGATCGCTGCACTCCTAACCGCCCTCAACGACCTTCAAGCCAACTTCCAGGATGCGGACGCACAGGGATCCCGGGCATACGTCACCCAAATGCGCATGGACCATCCCGAACTCAATCCCGAAATGCTGGCTGCCGACGCTGTCATTGCCGTCGAGGAGTTCTGCCAGGGCTTACGGCATGTATCTGATGGATATGTTTCCGACTGAGGCAAGCGCCTGCACTGCGGATCTACGAATATGGTGGCAAGCAAACACGCCTCGGCAAACGTCCCCAGCACTGCAAATCTTACCAAGGCCAGTTTTCCGTACGCATGGGCACGATACTGGAAGGCGCGCCCCCGCCTATCCGCAAGTGGGCTCCGGCGATCTACCCGCACATGACTTTGCTCAACGGCATAACGGGCATGAAACTGCACCGGGACAGCGGCGTCACTCGGAAGACGGCATGCTTCAGCGCATCCGTGAGGCCTTCAAGCGCTGCTACGACTAAGCCCGCACCGGCGGCTGCCTCTGCACTCCGGAGATACGGCTTCATGCGATTTTGAAGCCATGGCATGTCCGGAAATTCAGTGATTGTCCCTCGGCAGTGATTTGCGCGCGATATCGCGGAATTCAGGCGCGCCGTCGATCACCATACCCTCGGCGAATTGACGCGCGCTTTGGCGGAACATCTTCTGCCACGGTGTCTGGCTAGCGGGGATTTCGTAGCCGCCGGCTTGGGCGATTGCATCGCGCCGGGCGGCGAACTCGCTCTCGTCAATCAGGATGTCGGCGCTGCATTTGCCCAGATCAATCCTTACCCTGTCGCCGGTACGCAGGAGGGAAAGCCCGCCATTTTCCGCCGCTTCCGGCGAAGCATTGAGGATGGAGGGTGATCCGGATGTGCCGGATTGCCGGCCATCGCCGACACAGGGAAGCGTCTGCACACCTTTCTTCAGCAGGTAGGCCGGTGCCCGCATATTCACGACTTCGGCACCGCCGGGATATCCCTTGGGGCCGGCACCACGCATGAAGAGGATGCAGTCCTCGTCTATCTCCTCGGCAGGGTTATCGATGCGGGCGTGAAAATCCTCAGGTCCATCGAAAACAATGGCCCGACCCTCGAAAGCATCCGGGTCGTCGGGGTTCGACAGATACTTCCGCCGGAAAGCCTCGCTGATGACGCTGGTCTTCATGATGGCGCTGTCAAACAGATTGCCCTTGAGATTGATAAAGCCGGCCTGAGCGAGAATTGGATCAGCAACCGGCCGGATCACTTCCGGCCTCGAGGAGCAACGGCCGGCACAGTTTTCGCCGATCGTCCTGCCATTCACCGTGCCGGCATCGGCATGCGGCAGCAATCCGCCGGCGAGGAGTTCGGCGACAACAGCGGGAACGCCGCCGGCACGGTGGTAATCCTCCCCAAGGAATTCGCCGGCGGGCTGGAGATTAACGAGCAGGGGAATATGGTGGCCGATATTCTGCCAGTCATCATTGTCGAGTGTTATGCCGAGATGGCGGGCGACCGCGTTCAGGTGAATGGGTGCGTTGGTGGAGCCGCCGATCGCGGAATTCACCACAATGGCGTTCTCAAAAGCTTTCCGGGTCATGATGTCCGACGGCCGGATATCGTCCCAAACCATCTCCACGATTCTACGCCCGGTCTCGTAGCTGATCTGTCCGCGCTCCCTGTAAGGCGCGGGAATGGCAGCGGAACCGGGGAGCTGCATGCCGAGTGACTCGGCGAGGGAATTCATTGTCGTCGCCGTTCCCATGGTGTTGCAGTATCCGACCGACGGCGCCGACGCCGCCACCATCTCAGTGAATCCTGAATCGTCGATTTTCCCGGCAGCGCGTAACTCGCGCGCCTTCCAGACAATGGTTCCGGATCCGGCCATTTCACCATTGATCCAGCCGCTCAACATGGGCCCCACAGACAGGGCGATCGCCGGAATATTCACTGTCGCGGCAGCCATGAGCAGGGCCGGAGTGGTTTTGTCGCAGCCGATATTCAGGACCACGCCGTCAATCGGATAACCGAAGAGCGTTTCCACCAGCGACAAATATGCCAGGTTCCGGTCCAGCATCGCTGTCGGCCGTTTGCCGGTTTCCTGAATCGGATGCACCGGAATTTCAATCGCGGTGCCGCCCGACGCAATGATGCCGTCGCGAACCCTTTTCGAGAGCTCGATATGGTGACGGTTGCAAGGCGAGAGGTCGCTGCCTGTCTGGGCGATACCGATGATCGGTTTGCCCGACTGCAATTCGGCCCGCGTCAGCCCGTAATTCAGGTAGCGCTCGAGATAGAGCGCCGTCATCTCCGGGTCCTCCGGGTTCATGAACCATTTCCGGGAGCGTAAGTGCGCCTTGTCAATCTTTGCCATCTGATCCGCCCGTCTTAACCGCGCCAACCTTCAATCGTACGGCGGTTGGATTTGCAATCATGGTGAAATCCCGGTGCCGGCGGGTCAGTGTCTGCTTGCGGAGTCCGCCTTCTGCGAAAAGTCAGGGGGCAGCTCTCGCTGTATCCTCAATCTTCCGTCCCGGGCGACCGCAGTAATGGTACAAACCTTGTCGGCAACGAACTTATTCTCGCCTTTGACTTCTCCTGTTGTCCTTTCCGTGGTTATGCGCCGTCCACCGTGTGACCAAACACGACCGATGCGCCATCAATGGAAAGTTGCAGTGTGCCTCATGCCCGTAAATCGCATAGACTCTTGGCAATTAAATTCCAGAAGGACGCACTACGGGTTTAGTTGGAATCAAGCGGTGTTCCGCTATTCTAAAGGGATCATTCACCTCGAGCCATGGCAGCAGCGCTGATTGTACTGTTCGCCACCGCACCAATATCTCTTTCTTCAAACTTTCGGAAAGCACCGATGTAAAGCGCTACGGTCACGGTTGTAATCGAAACTATGGGGGCCACGATAGCTGCTATGGCAAGGGCTGGATCGATGGAGTCTGCCCCTGACATTGTCATCTCACACAATACGACCACAAGGACACCCGCCATAAAGACGGACACAGTGCATCCTGTCAGCACAGCCCACCATCTCATACCGAATTTTTGCGCCAGATCCCTTTCAGCGAGACGCCGCAAATTGGCTTCAAACTCAAGGGAATTCGCTTCCTGTCCATTCCCGGCTGCAGGGGATGGGGCAGAAGTGGGCGGAACGTCGTTGGCAGGAATGGTGCGAGCGTCTTCAGCCATCTACATTCGCGCTCCTGGCACGCTTCAATCGTGCCCGCCGTTCCACGTAATGCTGCTTGATCACGCTGTCCGGGATACGAGTGAATGGACCGCCAATTTCCATAGTGACATGCCAAGGACCACCAGGAACGTGTGTTAGATCAGAAAGCTGATACGCATTATATTCCCCGTAGATTCCGTAAACCTGTTCCAGGAGATCGATATCGCTCTCGTTGCCTAGACGAGCAAAGCCTGGGACCGGCTCCCTGACATCCTGGCCCTGCGAACGAAAAGCATTGTAGACATCTGGAATGACAGGGCCATGTCGCCATGCCTCGATCCGGTTTTCGAAAAGCGGAGTTCCGAAAATCTCAAGGTGCCACCCATGCGCGATGTAGGTGAGCTTCAGAAGCTCCATCACGGAAAGGCTCCGGCCATCCTTTCTGAAGCGTTCCACGAACCAGTTGGCAACCTGACGCGCATCGTTTGTCATGGCAGTACACTCACAACAGCAAACGATGCCTCCCTCGGGATAACGCCGATCTGCGCCGGTATCATTTCGATCATAACCGATGCAATACCTTCATCGTTTTGAAGCGTTTGCATTGAAATTCGCCCATCCCCCCGAAGTGCGATAGGCCAATGGTCGCCTGAATTTAGTTTCTGCCCCAGTCTGAAATCAAGGGAGGTTCGGGAATCGCCTCTTTCTTGCTTTCCTACTTTATCTATGTCTCGTCAGGAGAATGTCAAATTGGAATTGCGAATGCGCCGATCAAGCGAAAATGGGACTGGGAAACTTCCGCCTCACTATTCACACAGCGCACCGATTGCCCGTTCGGTCAGGGCAGTGCACCGGACGACCGCATGTTGTCGGCCGTAAAGCCGACCCTACATTATCACGTTCAAACCTCGAGACGGTATGGCTGAATGCGGGCTGCTCCTTTTCAACAGTATATCGATCGGCTGCCGCAATGCGGTGCCGGTAGTTCCATGGAAATGATCTAGTTCGGCTGGCTCCTGACCTAGGAGTCGAAGCTATGGCCGATAGGAACAGCGGGCATATACAGGATCCGTTCACCAATTTGTTTGTTGTCATTCTGGTGCTGGCTGCGGCGAGTGCCGCTATCGGCCAACTGTCGGACGAAATCCTTGGGCTGACGGCATTCGCCGCGCTGGTAATGTTATGGCCGTTTGCGGCATTGGTGGAAACGCATCCCCTGCTTCTCGGCATTCCCGTTCTTGGTGCGTGGCTGCTGGCACCGGCAGCGGGTTGGTGGGAAGCGATACCCTTGGTTCCAATTCCGACGATCAATATGGCGGATTGGCAGGAACTTCAGCTTGCTGCCGGCCGGATCGCGTGCATCATTTCCGCCCCGTTTCTGCTTCCGGCCATATTCCGGTTGCGGCGCAGGCGGCCTGATATCACCTACCGGCGCAAGTTCAGTCTCGACGCGCTGATCAATGCGCAGGCACTATCCTGGCCGCTCGCCGGATCTGCCATGCATCTTGAGCCGCTGGCACGGAGAGTTGATCCGGTTGACCGAATGTCCGCCGCCGTCTGCGAATCCAAAAAGGGAGATGCCGGCACCGGTAAGCTGCTCCTGTCCGCATTGCCGCCGCTCAGTATACCGGATGAGGAGATCGTGCTCAGACCGGAAATCTGGCTGGCAGGCCAGAACCTCGCCCACCGTACCGGAAAGCCGGGCAGTCAAACCATTTCTGACAGAAAGGACAGGATCCGGATTCCTGATGGTCTGACCGCCGATGCGGTGACTGAGGTTATGGAAGAGCAGCTTGGACCGCTCTGGCGGGGATTTGCGTCGCTCCGCCCCGCCCTCAAGGGACTCGCAGCCGCATTTGCCCTATGTCTCACCGACAGGCCCACAGCCTGTTGGCCGTTGTTGGAGCGGCTGTCGCTTCTGTCACAACGGGCGAAAAGATGCCGGATGAAGCTGGACGCCTGCATTCAACAGGACCGGAAGACCGCCCGGCAAGTGGAGGCCGTTCTCAACGGTGAGGCGGGCCGGAAGCTTCAACAGGCCGCGGATCTGCATGCCTGGCAGAGAACCGCCTTTATCGAAATGCTGCTGGCCGCACGCAAGGGTACGGGTGTTCTGGCCAGCGCTTCATTTGTCTGGCTCAAGAGCGAGGACAGGCTGCTCTGGCTGGCATTGAATTCCGCCGGATGCCGGATATCGCCGGCTGAAACCGCGGGTATCGCGGCTCACTTTCTGGCAGAACAGCAGGCGCGGCAGCCCCTCACAAAGCCGACAATCCACCAGGCCGGGCTGAGTTTGGTGCGTGATTATCTTGATCTTTGCCCGGAGCGCGCCCGCATTCTCCGGGAAAGAACAGAAGCTTTGAAACCGATCGGGCAAAGACTTCGGGAGGCGGCACCCGGGGCCGGAGCGGGATGCTGATTTGGCTGCCGGTTGTGCTGTCGGCGGGGCTGTTCTCTCCTGAAACGCTGTTTGTGCGGCGCATGGCTGACGAGGTGAGGCGGGCTGAAATCGCCGCGCTGAGCATGGCGCTGCATCATCGGACTGCGTATGCGGCGGCTTTCGGAAATGGCTTTGCGCCCGGACCTTTGGATGCCACGGCCCCGGCCCCTTTTCGCAGAACACGGAACTGGAAGAGTGAAATCGTTGTCGCCGGAGGGGACGTTATCCTGCTTACCTGGTCTGAAGGATCGGACGCGATCCGGCCGCCGCCGGGCAGGATGGTTGAAATTGTCCGAAGGCTGGCAACCGGGGCGAAATGGTCCGGGCAGACTTTCGTGGCGCCATTTGTTCACGGTGATGATGGAAAGGCATATGTCGGCGCATTCAGTGTAGGCACCCCGGTGAGTGAAATCCCGCCCGGCACCAGGGTTCTGGCAACATTGGTGCCATGATCGACTGGCAGCAGACATTCCTAGCCATGGCTATCTCGGCAGGATTGTCCGCATGGACGGCGCTGCAGGGAACTCGCCGTCTCGCACCGGAATCAAAGATTTCCGCCCGGCAGACAGTTTTTGTGTGTTTTGCAGGGGCCATCTTCGGCACCGCTGTCATCTTTCTCGATTCACCCTATGCATCAAAGAGCGGTACACAATTCGCCGCCATCGCGCTTTACGCATTGCTGGCCGCGGCTGCCTTCATTGACTGGCGCACCGGCTGGGCGCCGACAGAACTCATGCTGCCTCTCACCGCTTCTGCCTTCTGGTTTTTCTCGACGGAATCGGCATGGCTGGCACTGGCTGTCGGGAGCGGGTCACTTGCCTGTGCCTGGTGCCTCTGGGCTGCGCAAAGAGCATTCGGCGCAGTCTGGATTCCACCTGCCGACTGCATTGCTCTCGCGCTTCCCCTGCTTCTGTTTCAATCCGGTGCCGGGGCAGTCGCCGCCTATGCGTTGATCGCGCTTATCCTGGGCGGGTTCGCTGCGGGAGGTGACCGGCTCGGGCGGGTGATGCTTCCAGGACGGCGCGTGACGTTTCTGGCCATTTCTCTGCCGGTTGTCATGTTCGGCTCCCTGCTCGAGGCGGCTCTCAGACATACCGGCTTCACGGGTTGGATCTGGCATGGCTGACATGGCGGCGCATGGCCATGGCGAGCGTGGCGCGACGCTTATCGAGGCGGCGTTCGCAATCACATTGTTCGGCTCTCTCATGCTGCTTGCCAATTCAATAATCTCGCAGGAAATTGAGCGTCAGCGCGATCGGTCGATCGGCCGCGATCTTGGGCTCATGACGGAACTCGGCACCAACTATGTGCAGTCAGAGTATGAACAGCTGAGACGGGGGCTTGCCGGTTTATCATCGGTCCATGCGATCACGGGGATCAGCATCCGGGAGATGGCGGATGCCGGCTATATTCCGCACTCGATGCTGCGAGGGGGTGAACGTGAGAATGCGGCCGGGCAACGCTATTCGCTGCTTCTGCGCGGCGTCAGCCGGCTTGACACAGACAGCCCGCCGGCAACTCTGGAAATCACGGACCTGGATTCGGATTCGGATGGCCTCGTGGATGAACACCTGCTCGACGGGATGCCCGGCAACGACGAGTTGGATCTCGAAGTGTTACTTGTCACTTCCGGCGGTGAAGAGCTCCCCCCGCAGCGCGGCAACCCGGCGGCGGTGGCCGCTGAAATGCCGACGTCCGGATTTGTGCAGACACGGGGCACGGCAAGCGGCCCTTTCGGCAGCTGGTCGATGGACATCACCCCTTTCTCCGCATTGAGTCTCTATCCCGACAAGGGACGTTTCGTATCGCTGCTTGCCCTGTCGGGGTTCGGGGTGACGGATTTTTCGAATGCCGGCACAGTACCGCCGCAGGGCAATCCCGGCAATCCCTTTGAACGCTGTCCCGGTCTTTCCGGCGCTGCGCTTGCCGACTGCGCGGGCAATAACGAGGTCTATACCGATATCCGTTTCCGTGCGGTTGATCAGGATAATGACGGGGTCACGGAAAGTCTTTGGGGGATTGAAAATCCCATTGCCATCCGAATGAGCGATCCTGCGGACACCGATGGCGATGGAACCGATGACCGCTTCCCGGAATTGACCGGGCTGCTTCGCCTGGCTTGTGGAGGAGCGGGGACCGGCCGGGTGACATCGGGCACACTGTTGATTGATTGCACGGCGGTGTCGCTCAACGGTGCGCTGACGGTGTCAGGCATGTCTGAATTCACCGGCGGAATCGAGACGGATTCGGATATCCAAGCGGCCGGTTCGGTGACCGCGTCCCGATTCTTTGCCGGGATACTCGGCGGCCAGGATTTGACCAAGGGAATCTATTCGGCATCCATAATTACCATGGACAGCGACCGGATAGTGACCAAGCCGGACTGCCGGGACAGTGGCAGCGACGCGATGGTGCTGGTGGCGCCGGTTGGATTTTCAAGTCCCGACGGCAGTGCCCTTGTCGGGCTGAAGGCGTTCGCGGAGGAGCATTCCGGTGGAACGGAATGGGTCGTGCGCATGCAGGCGGCGATTGACCGGGACAGCGACAATGACGGTGTTGCGGATGTGGTGGAGTTGAATTCAGGATCGGATTTCACGCTGGCCCTGACCCGGTGCAGCTGATTGCCGCCGGCGCGATCGAATCAAGAAACGCAGTCAGCCTGTCCCGCAGCGCATCCGCGTCCCGCAATTCACATTCCCACAGCATTAATGCTGTCCAGCCCGCTTGCGAGAGCGCCTCAAGCTGCCGCCGGTCGCGTTCAATATTGGCCTCGATCTTGTTGCTCCAGAACTCCGTATTGGTCTTCGGAATGCGCTGCCCGGCCTTGCAGGAATGCCCGTGCCAGAAACATCCATGCACGAAAATCACCTTGCGGCGGGGACCGAACACGATGTCGGGTTTACCGGGAAGATCTTTTCTGTGCAGCCGGTAGCGATAGCCCATACTGTGGAGGAGTCGACGGACCCGCATCTCCGGCTTGGTGTCTCGGCCCTTAATCGCACGCATATTTCGGCTGCGCTCCTCGCTCGGCGGCAACAGCTTCAGCGATGACATTGGCACGCCCCCCGACCCGGCATGATAGAGTCTGACGATAGCCAATCATGCAGAGGGTTTCAAAGCCTGTTACCGGCAGCGCAATGGAGTATAGGGCGGGGTCAGAACGAAGCACTTGGAGATGAATGGATGAACAGGCCAGAGACCCGGAACAGCGGCCCGGAACTTTGTGCGCTTTCAGCGCGCGAGGCAGTACGGATGTTAAAGCAGGGCGAAGTGTCGCCGGGCGAGCTTCTTGAGGCTTCTCTGCAGCGCGTTGATCAGGTGAATGCGGACGTAAACGCAACCGTGATCCACTGTCCGGAACGGGCGGAGGCGGCAATCACCCGGCTGCATGAAAAGAGCGCGGTGTCGGATCATCCCGGTTGGCTCGCGGGTCTGACGGTGGGAATAAAGGATTTGATCGATGTCGCAGGTCTTCCCAATACCTGCGGCAGCCCGGCGCTGGCGAATTATGTGCCGGAATGCAGCGATCCGCTCATTGAAAGGCTGGAAGGTCGGGGTGCCGTGATCGGCGGGAAAACCAACACGCCCGAATTCGGTGCCGGCGCCAACACATTCAACGCCGTGTTCGGTGCAACCCGGAATCCCTGGAACACGGATATGAATGCAGGCGGTTCATCCGGTGGTTCCGCCGCCGCACTGGCGACGGGCCAATTCTGGCTCTGCCACGGCTCAGACCTCGCCGGTTCACTGCGCACGCCGGCAAGTTTCTGCGGCGTTGTCGGATTCAGGCCAAGCCCCGGTCGCGCCGGCGGCGGTCCCGCCGATACCGCTTTTTCACCGGAGGCGGTCGACGGGCCGATGGCGAGAGACGTTCTGGATGCGGCACTGCTCCTCGATGCGATGTGCGGCTACGACGCACGGCAACCGCTGAGCCTGCCCGAACCCGAACAGACGTTTCAAATCGCTGCCCGGCAGAATCCCGGCAGTATCCGGGTCGCGTTCGCGGAGGATTTGAATGGGTTTGCACCGGTGGAAATGGAGGTGAGGGAAGTTCTGCGAAGCGCGATGGCTGAGGTGCAGGGAGAGGGGTTGATTGTTGAGGAAGCCTGCCCGATGCTCGATGGTCTGAATGAAACCTATCTGACGCTGCGCGGAATCCATTACGGCGCGGTCACGGATTACCTTCCGCAGGAGGCCAAGCGGCACTTCAAACGTACCCTCAGGGAAAATGCCGAATTCGGGAGAAACCTGACCGCAGCCGCCATTTATGAGGCGATGCGGAACAAAACCCGCCTGTATCAGACCATGCGCGGATTTCTTGAGCAGTATGATGTGCTGGCACTGCCAAATACCGGTATCGCCCCGGGACCGGTGGAGGTCGAATACCCACCTTCCGTCGATGGGGTGATTATGGACGATTATGTGGAATGGCTGAAATTCTCATTCCTGGCGACAACAACCGGGCTGCCGGCATTGTCGATGCCGGCAGGTTTCACATCGCGTGGCATGCCGGTCGGCATTCAGCTGATCGGGCCGCCGCGGGGCGAAGCGCGCCTGTTGCAGGTGGCGCGGGCACTTGAACAGCGGCTTGACCTCCCGTCCGTTCCTATTGATCCACTTATCGGCGGCGGTGCAGGAGAGAAGTGAATCAGCGTCCGGAATCTGACGCTGCAAAGCCACTTGGCGGGATGCTGAGTTCTACTTGGTGTCCGCCGGAAAATCCCCTTTTCGGTGATGGCAGACGACGGTTTTCGACAGATCGGAATGCCATGACGCGGCCATTCTCCACGCATCGGGATGTTTCCGTGTCCCGGTCTGCGGCTGTTCCGGCTTACGAGCGGCGAATTCCGCGGCTTTCGCCGCCATCAGCCTATAATGAACCGTTCCCGTTCCGGGCAGGGCACGAATAAAGCTGTGTTCCGGAGGCGCTGTCAGGCGCCGCGTCGCCGCCATGCCTTCCGCACAGCGGAAACACCACGATCTATCATTTAAAGTCAATGATTTAACAGATTGTCGGACAGGCGCTACATATCATGGCCAAGAGTCACATCATGACAAATTGCAAGTGACATTTGCAATATTACAATACGCTGGCTAGGATGCACCATGATCAAGCGTGAGATTGAGCCCCACTTGGTCGGCCTGTTCGAGCAGTATCCGTTCGTCACGGTGACCGGGCCTCGGCAATCCGGAAAAACCACACTCTGCCGTGCCGCTTTCCCGCATCTCGACTATGTCAATCTGGAAGCGCCGGGGATCAGCGGGAATTTGCAGAGTCCGATCCGAGAGGGTTTCTATCCCGTCGGAGATTGAAAGGATCTCGGGTCGACCGGTGTCGCTGCTGTCTACGGATTTCAACTGGCGAAACGTCATTGACAGGAGAGCGTGGTGAACGAGGTTGAACTGGAAGAACTGGTCACGAACTGCCCGACGCTGTACCACATGGCTGAGCGAGGATCGTGGGTGTCCATCAGGCGGAACGGACTGATGAGCACCAGTGCTCTGCTGGATCGCTACGACATCAAGCAGCCAAGAAGGACTGAGATCGAAAGCCGGCATCGCCCGGAGGGCGTTGTGATTGAAGGCCAAGGGCTAACACCCGCTGTTGTCCGAGACCAGATTCCAATGAGTGACGAGGGACTCAACAGGGCTTTGCCTGACCGACTTCAGCCTGCGGACTGGTACGAACTGCTCAACGCAAAGGTGTTCTTCTGGCTCTCGGAAACCCGCCTGCACAGGATGACGAACGCAAGGGCGTACCGCGACCGGGAGCATGATGTTCTGGAAGTCGATACGGGCTCCCTTGTTGAAGCCCACCGGGATGCCATCTGGCTGTGCCCCTACAACAGTGGCTGCACCAAACCGATGCCTCATCCGAGGGATGAGAGTATCTTCGCCCGCATCCAGAACTATCGCTACGCGTATTGGCGCCAGCGACGAAGCCGCCGTGAGCGGGTTGTGGAGTTGGCGGTTGACCACGCCGTAAGCGACATTGAAAATCATGTCAGGCGCGTCGTGGTCAAGCGAGGAACCGAGATCCTGTGAGCGCCCTTGAGTGATGCAACCGAATAGAGCTGATCACAATCTCTGGCGGCTGAAATTGGGATGGGAAGCCGCAGAGCAGGATGCGGCCCTTCACGAGGCAAAAGAGGTTTAATCCCAATACTGTTGCATGAAGCACAATTTGGGATGATTTTGGGTCTCCAGTCATTTTCCGGCGTGGGACCGGACCTTGCTTTCGGACCAGGTAGCCGCTCATCTTCCGTCTCACCCCGCGGGCCCCTTGACTGGCCGCGGCTGGAGACCACCTTTTCCCCGGGAATCCTGTCAATCACCCCTGCCGTCCGGTCCGCCGGGGGGAAGGCCTGGATTGATAATCCGGCGGCGCATGACATGCACGGCATGGAAGAAGGATATTCGGTCGGCATCCTCGCTGGCCTTCCTCGCCGCCTCGTGGATCAGCCGCCTAACTGCGTACCAGGCCAGCATTAGCCGAGACTTCATGGTAATCACCCGGGACGTGCGGAAATTTTCATCGTTTGGCATCACCGCGGCCTTAACAATCTGCATTTGACTTGATGACTGATCCAGCTGGTCCGCATCAACCTAATCCAAGAAAACGATTCAAAAATGTGCTAAGTTTATCAACAACCGCTTGTTTTTTTTGGGCATGCCCGCTGTCTTTGCCAAACCGCGACAGTGGAGGCAACACTTTGGTGATGGCAGTGCCGGAGGTCGGCAACGCAGCATCCCGGAAGACGACTTCCATGAAACGTTCAGTCTCCTCCTCGTCCAATTTCTCGTCCCTAATGATCTGGTTGAGTTCGCGTCTTTTCATATCCTCGACAAAGGCCTGCCATTTGATCTTGACTTCATGCTTCGGTGACACGAGATTCACAAACTGTTCGATCAGGTCTTTTTTGTCGCGCAGGCTCGGACTCGCATCAATTGCACGCTGGATGCTGGCCTTTATCTCTTTCTGCTGCTCTACGCCTTCGGCATGTTGTGCCCTTTCCACAAGCATCAGAATGTAATCAACGTTCACCTCAATCTGCTTAATCAGTTCGATTTCAAAGACCAGATCGTCGTCCACAATTTCGCGGTCAGTATGTTCTTGGCCACGAAGTTCGGCATAAACATCAAGGTAAATGCTTTGATAATTCTGCAAGTCGCGTTCGGAAATGTCGTTGTTTCCTGCAAAATCATCAAACGAAGTCAGTATGTTTCGAAAGCGCAATATCGCTCCGAAGATTTTAACAAAATCTTTACGGGAGGCTTCGCCCTTGATTGGGATATCGGGTGGATATGCGGCAAGCAGTCTCGTTGCCAGTTTCCGATACTCGGAGACATATTCGGCATATGGTTTGAGGAGAGCGATCGACTTCGCGTCTTCATTGCCGTAGAGCGCAAGCGCTTCATTGGTTTGCGTCTCCAAGTTCCTGAACGAGACGATGTTGCCGTAGGTCTTGACCGAATTCAGAATCCGGTTGGTTCGCGAATACGCTTGGATCAGGCCATGAGCCCGCAAGCCCTTATCCAGCCAGAGAGTGTTGATTGTGGTCGCATCAAAACCAGTCAGAAACATGTTGACCACGATAACAAGATCAAGCTCGCGTGCTTTGAGACGCATTGAGATATCTTTGTAGTAGTTCTGAAACTTTTCCGACGATGTATCAAAGTTTGTATTGAAGATGGCATTGTAGTCTTTGATCGCGGCATCAAGGAAGTCACGCGAGTTCTCATCAAGGGCTTCGGCCTCGAACCCTTCTTCACCGAGCAATCCATCGGGTTGATCCTCATTGGCGGCGAAGCTGTAGATCAATCCGACCTTCAGTCGTTCATGTGCAGGCAGGCAGGCCTGTTGGCTGGAAAATTCGGCGTAATAGCGCTTGGCAGCCTCTATGGACGCGGTGGCGAAGATGGAGTTGAAACCCCCTACACGCTTTCCGTTATGGAAGTATCGCGAATTACGTCTGGTTTTTTGGTCAAAGTGTTCGCGCACATACTTCACTACCTTTGTAACCCGCTTATGCGAAAGCAGAGCGCGTTCTGCATCAATGGCCGTTACCAGTTTATTCTCGATGCCGGGCGCGATACTTATAGTGCTGATGTAATCAATGCGAAACGGCAGCACGTTGCTGTCATTGATAGCGTCAACAATTGTGTAACTATGGAGCCTGTCACCAAAGACTTGGGAAGTGGTGTGGCGCGAAAGGTCTCCCTGCGGTCCGGTGTTGCTCGAAAATATCGGCGTACCTGTGAACCCAAAAAGATGGTAGCGCTGAAAGGCGCGGGTGATGTCCGCATGCATCTGCCCGAACTGACTACGATGGCATTCATCAAATATGATGACACTCCGTGCGCTGTAGACCGGATGTGTCTTGTTGCTGGCCACGAAGCGGCTGAGCTTCTGAATGGTCGTGATAATGATACGTGCCTGTGGGTCTTCAAGCTGCCTTTGCAGCACCTTGGTTGAGGCATTTGAATCCGCTGAGCCCTTCTCAAAACGTTCGTATTCACGCATGGTCTGGTAATCGAGATCCTTACGGTCCACCACAAAGAGCACCTTGTCGACCCCCGGTAGTGTGCGTGCGAGCTGTGCCGCCTTGAAGCTCGTCAGTGTTTTGCCGCTGCCGGTTGCGTGCCAGATGTAACCACCGGCCCCGGCCTTTCCGAGAAGCTTGGGTTCGCTTGCGCTTGTGAGAATGCGCTGCAGCATCCTCTCGACCGCTGCAATCTGGTATGGGCGCATGACCAGAAGTTTGCGGTCAACGTCGAAGACGCAGTATTTTGTGAGAATATTCAGCAGCGTGTGCTTGGCAAAGAAGGTCGCTGTGAATCCTTTCAGATCTGGGATCGTCCGGTTCTTTGCATCAGCCCACCTGGAGGTGAAGGAATAGCTGTTAGAGGTCAGTCGCTTGGACCGTCTGTTGCGCCCTTTGGCCTCGTTCAGATGTCCCTCGCGGACCGTATTGCTGTAATACTTCGTCAGGGTGCCGTTGCTGATTACAAACAACTGCACATATTGAAACAACCCCGATCCGGTCCAGAAGCTCTCGCGTTGGTAGCGATTAATCTGGTTAAAGGCCTCGCGAAGTTCCACGCCGCGACGCTTGAGTTCGATATGCACTAGCGGCAGACCGTTGATAAGTACCGTCACATCATAGCGATTGGCCCTTTTCCCCTGCGCCTCATACTGATTAATGACCTGTACGAAATTGTTGTGAATCCTTTTCTTGTGGAGGAGGTAGATGTTTCTGGTCGTACCGTCGTCACACTTTAGGATCTGAATGTGATCCTCCTGGAGTCGGGTTGTCTTTTTGAGGATGCCGTCGTTGGCACCTGCAATGCAGGTAGAATAAAAACGATCCCATTCAGTATCCGAAAACTCGATTGAGTTGAGCCTTTGTAGCTGTTGCCGCAAATTGCAAATCAGTTCGTCTTCAGTGTTGATGGGAAGATATTCGTAAGCTTGGGCGCGCAACTGTTCGATGAAACCCCGCTCAAGCTCCGCTTCCGACTGGTAGGAAGTCTCCGTGTTTGTTTCTGGCAGGTATTCGGCGACGACCGTACTCTCGCCCGAGAGTGCAATCGGCTCGTAGCTTGGGTGGACGCTGACACTCATGCCGCTTCCTTGAATGTGAGAAGTTTATCCCGGTAGTGCTCGTACTGTTTGCGGCGGGCAGCGATCTCAGCGGGCAGACCGTCCGACAAGTCGTTCACGAGAGCATCAAACTTGTCGAGGATGGCGACGATTTCTTGTTGGACTTCATGCGGGGGTACAGGAATCCGAAATTTCGAATAAGTACCGATCCATTGACGCGCGTGAATTCGAGGAGAGTAAGAAATAGTGCTCATTGCGTAATATGCATACCTCAGACTCTCAAGAGACTCCGACTTTGTGGTGATCATTTTCATTGCGGACGATTTGGCTTTGAATGGAAATTCCACCCATTTGAACGCAGTTGTAAAGTCGTCGAAGATGATGACAGGATTGTCCTTCGAGGCCGGAAAAATGCCTTCGGTCTCATTCGTGTAGCCCAAGATAAAGGTTTGGCCCGCTGTGAGAACTGGCGTTTCAAAGGTATCACTGTAGGAACTGGTGTGGACCAAGTATTTCCTTGGTTGTTCATACGATAGGAGTTCACCCAGTGTTACCCCCCCCCTCCGAATCTGATGAAGCTGCGAAGCTCAGCAGCACGTCACGGTAGTATTCATACTGCCTGCGGCGCGCCTCCAGCTCTGCCTCCAGCTCTGCCTCCAGCTCTGCCTCCAGCTCCGTGAAGGTGTCGAGGATTCTGACGATTTCCCGCTGGACTTCGAGTGGAGGGACAGGAATTATTATCTTTGCGAGGTTTCTGCCAGATATACGCCGCACCTTGGTACCGGTAATGTAGCGCATCTTCTGTGAATGAAATGACCTTGATTGAAAACAATACGCGACATACTTTGGTTCAAGCGTGTGCCGGAAAATGAGCGCATCACTGCTCACCGCGATTTCGTTCTTGCCAATCCAGGCGACAGCTTTGGCAACAGCTTCATCGTCTTCGCTGGTAGTCGCAATCACGAGATCGCCGGGGTGTGCCTTCCGCAATTTACGAGACATTTCTTCGGAAACAAACGATCGTGTTTCACTTGACCATGTCCCGTAAACAGTATGGATCTGGCCGTAGTGAATGGCACCAAGATCGCCAGAGTCGAGAAGATCAATCTTTTGCAAGCTGTTTCCGCGAACCAATTCGCCAAGCTCGCCGAGCGGTTTGTTCTCCACTCCTTCCGGGCACAAGTCCGAAATTAACCGCTCGATCCGGTTCATCTGTCTTTCGTTTCTAGGTCAGCTACAATTGCGTCTATCTTCTTCCTCAGTTCTGCTTGCCTTGAGACGATTTCGGCAATTTCCGCATTGAGCGCGTCTATGTCCACCGCTTCACGGGTGTCTTCGGGTTCGACGTACGAAGACACCACGAGACTATAGTCATTTTCTGCGATCTCTTGGTTCTCAATTAGGCAGGCGAAGTGTTCGATGTTTCGCCGGCCTTCGAACGCATCGAGTATCGCTTGCTGGTGCTGGTCGAAGAGTTTGTTCTTGTTGCCGGCGCGCGAGAACTCGCTTGAGGCGTCAATGAAAAGGATGGCATTATCGTGTTTGGATTTCTTGAGCACGATGATGCAGGTGGCGATGCCGGTGCCGAAGAAAAGGTCCGGCGGCAGTTGGATTACCGCGTCAATGTAGTTGTTGTCGATCAGGTATTGCCTGATCTTCTGCTCGGCTCCGCTGCGATAGAGCACGCCGGGAAACTCGACGATTGCCGCCGTTCCGTTCACCGCCAGCCAGGACAGGATGTGCATAGTGAATGCAAGGTCGGCCTTGCTCTTGGGCGCGAGCACTCCCGCTGGGGCGTAGCGCGGATCATTGATTAGCAAGGGATTGTCCTTGCCTTCCCATTTTATTGAGTACGGAGGATTGGAGACTATGGCCTCGAAGGGCTCCTCCTCCAAGTGCACCGGGTCGATCAAAGTATCCCCGAGCGCAATGTCAAACTTGTCGAACGGGATATTGTGAAGAAACATGTTGATCCGGCACAGGTTGTAGGTTGTCAGGTTGACCTCCTGCCCGAAGAAACCTTGCCGAACCTTGTCCTGATCAAGAACTTTGGCGAATTTGAGCAATAGCGAACCCGATCCGCATGCGGGGTCGTAGACCCTATTGACTTCCGTCTTGCCGACAAGAGTTATGCGCGCCAGGAGTTCGGAAACCTCCTGTGGCGTAAAGAACTCGCCACCAGACTTGCCGGCACCACTCGCATACATGGTCATCAAGAACTCATATGCGTCGCCGAACATGTCGATACTGTTTCCGGTGAAGCCGTTACCGTTGCTGAGAGGCATGTCCCCGATCGCGTCGAGGAGTTTCACGAGTTTCTCGTTGCGCCTGATTACGGTTGGACCCAGCTTGCTGCTGTTCACGTCGACGTCATCAAACAGGCCCTTGAAGTCGTCCTCGCTGTCTGAGCCAACCGCCGAGCCTTCTATATTGGCGAAAACCCTGCTCAGGGTTTCGTTGAGGTTCGAGTCCTCTCTGGCGCTTTTGCGCAGATTGGTGAAGAGTTCCGAAGGCAGTATGTAGAATCCCTTTTCCTCCACCGTTTCGGACCGGCCGAGTTCCGCATTGGAATCACTCAATTTCGTGTAATCAAAGTCAGCGTCACCGGCGTTGCGTTCCTGTTCATTGAGATAATCTGTCAGATTCTCCGAGATAAAGCGGTAGAACAGCATTCCAAGCACGTAGCTCTTGAAATCCCAGCCATCCACACTGCCGCGCAAGTCGTTGGCTATACGCCATATCGTCTTGTGGAGTTCTGCACGTTCTGTTTCCGAGTTTTTGTCCATGATGTTGTACGCGGATATTGGTTACGAACTATTGCTCCCCTCCTTACTGTAGTTGCGGTGGGTTTTCATATGCCAAGGATTAGGAAAATGCGCCCGCGCTATGAGTTTCGGGGACTTATTACAAGCACGATTCTTTTGTCCGTTGTGCAAGGTAAGGTAACGCAGGGGTGAAGATTATTCCTCCGGCGAGTGAATGGGTTTGCGGCGATCAGTCCGGAAGGCGGGACTGGCCCGGTGCGGCGGCGAGGAGGTCGCGGGTGTATTGCTCACTCGGGTTCGCATAGACGGCGGCGGTCGGCCCCTGTTCGACCAGCTTTCCGTGCTGCATGACCATGATGCGGTCGCAGATCTGTGCAGCGACACGCAGATCATGGGTGATGAAGAGCATGGCTAAGCTGAACTTGCGGCGCACATCGTCGAGTAGACGCAACACCTGTGCCTGAACCGAGACGTCGAGTGCGGACACAGCCTCATCGGCAATCAGGATCACCGGTTCCATGGCCAGCGCCCGGGCGATGCAGATACGCTGTCTTTGCCCGCCGGAGAATTGGTGCGGGAAGCGGTCCAGCGTATCCGCCGACAGCCCGACGATCTCAATCAACTCGCGTGCCCGGCGCCAGGCCTCATCTTCCGCGACGCCGAAATTCATCGGCCCCTCGACGATTGACTTACCGACGGTGCGTCGCGGATTCAGCGATCGGTAAGGATCCTGAAACACGATCTGAATCTGATGCCGCAGGTTCCGCAGCGAACCCTGTTTCATGCCGGCGATATCGGTGCCGTTTATGAGAATTTCGCCGGATGTCGGATCGACGAGCCGCATGATGCAGCGGGCGACGGTGGATTTGCCGGAGCCGCTTTCGCCGACGATTCCGAGTGTCTCGCCGCGCCGGAGCGTCAGGGAAATGTCTTTCGCCGCCTGCACGACGCGGCCACCTCCAAACAGCCCGGCGGTTCCGAAACGTTTGTCCAACCCTGCGGTCGAAAGCGCCTCCTCGCCGGTCGCTTCGGCGCGTTCGGGAGGTGTCATCGAGGGAACCGCGTCAATCAGCAACCTGGTATAGGGGTGCGAAGGCGCGTGCAGCACTTCCGCCACCGTCCCCTGCTCGACCACGCGGCCATCCTGCATGACCACAACCCGGTCAGCGATTTCCGCAACCACGCCGAAATCATGGGTGATGAACAGCACCCCCATGCCGCGCGAGGATTGCAGATCCTTGATCAGTTGAAGAATGCGCGCCTGCGTGGTGACATCGAGCGCGGTTGTAGGCTCATCGGCGATCAGCAGCGCCGGCTCAAGCGCCAGTGCCATCGCGATCATGATGCGTTGCCGCTGACCGCCTGACAATTGATGCGGGTAACAATCGGCAAGACGTTCCGGCTCCGGCAGTTGCACATCGGCGAGCGCCGCCAGAACCCGCGCGCGCCGTTCCGTTGGCGAGAGCCGAGTGTGGATTTCCAGCATTTCCGCAATCTGTGCGCCCACCCGGACAACAGGATTGAGTGCCGTCATCGGCTCCTGGAAAATCATCGACATCCGCTCGCCGCGCAGCGCCCGCAGCCGCTTGTCGGGAAGGGTGAGCAAATCCTCGCCTTCCAGCCGGACGGAGCCGGCGACAGGCGTCAGGGCTCTCGGATCCAACAGTCCCATGACCGTGAAAGCCGTGACCGACTTGCCCGAGCCGCTCTCACCGACAACACAGACGATTTCACCCGGCTCGACGCTCAGGGATACATCTTCGATAGCGAATTCCCGGTCACCGTCCTCCGGCAGGCTGACGGTTAAACCTCGTATTTCCAGCACGGCTGTCATCACATGGTCCGGGCAATCCGAGGATCCAGGGTATCGCGCAGACCGTCACCCACAAAATTCACTGCCAGAACGGTCAAGGCCAGCGCCAGCCCGGGAAAGAAAATGATCCATGGAGTCAGCTGAAAGAAAGTCCGCCCTTCCGACATGATATTTCCCCAGGAGGGGATTTCCGGCGGGATGCCGGCACCGAGAAAGCCGAGTATGGCTTCCAGCAGCATTGCCGAGCCGCAGATGTAGGTGGCCTGGACAATCAGCGGTGCAATCGTGTTCGGCAGAATATGGCGGACCATGATTTGCAGAGTCCGGGTTCCGGAGGCGATCGCTGCCTCCACATACGGCTCTTCGCGCACGGTCAGAACAACAGAACGGACCAGCCGCACAACGCGCGGAATCTCAGGGATCACAATGGCGACGACAACCGTGGTCAGGGTGGCGCCGGCGAGCGAAATCATGGCAATGGCCAGCAGGATCGCCGGGATTGACATCAAACCGTCCATCACCCGCATGATGACCGCATCAAGCGCACGCACATAACCGGCGATCAATCCCAGGGTGAGGCCGACAAGGACCGAAATCAGGGCGACGGCGGTGCCGACTGTCAGTGAAACCCGGGCACCGTTGAGAACCCGGCTGAAGACATCGCGCCCCAGCATGTCGGTTCCGAACAACCCCTCGATTCCCGGCGGCTTCAGTCGGTTCATGGGGTTGATGGCGACCGGGTCAGCCGTGATCAGCGGACCGAATACCGCCAACAGAATGATCGCGATCAGAACGAGCCCGCCCCAGAACACCCCGCGATGGCTGATCAGCAGTCCGGCGATGCCCGGCTGGCCCTGGTTTCCCTCAGCACCCGTCAATAGCGGATCCTCGGATCAAGAAATGTATAACAAAGATCGATGATCAGATTGATGAAGATGTAGACGAAGCTGAAGAACAGCATCAGTCCCTGGATGATCGGGTAATCGCGCGCCAGCACCGCATCGAGCACCAGCCGTCCCAACCCGGGAATGTTGTAAACACTCTCCGTCACCACCACGCCGCCGATCAGCAGCGCGATGCCGATGCCGATGACAGTGACAATCGGAACCGCCGCATTGCGCAGCGCGTGACCGACGAGGATGCGCATTTCGCTCTGACCCTTGGCCCGGGCGGTGCGGATATAATCCTCTTCAAGAACCTCCATCACCGACGCCCGGGTCATGCGCGAAATCAGGGCGATGAAGATCACGCCCAATGTCGCGGTCGGTAGAATGATATGGCGCAGAAACGGCAGCACGCCTTCCGAGAAAGGCGATCTATAACCCTGCACAGGCAGCAGGTCGAACGACATGGAGAATGTGAAAATCAGCATATAACCGAGAACAAATACCGGGATCGAAAACCCACCAACCGAAAACAGCATGACCAGGCGGTCGATGAAACTGCCGGCGCGGTAGGCGGCGATAGTGCCCAGCGGAACGGCTACCGCAACAGAAAATATGATCGTGGTCAGCGTCAGCAACAATGTCGGTTCCAGCCGCTGTGAAATCAGCAGCGTCACCGGTTTATTGGAAAAAATCGAAGTTCCGAGGTCGCCCTGCAGCAGGTCCCCGAGCCAGCGCATGAACTGGATGAACAGCGGATCGGACAGGCCCAACTGCTCGCGGATGCGGATGACATCTTCCGCCGTGGCATAATCGCCGGCGATGACCGCCGCCGGGTCACCCGGCGCAAGACGCAGCAGCACGAATACGAATAAAGCGACAACTCCCATGACAGGAATTGTGGAGAGGATACGGAATGCTACGTAGCGCAACATTGTTCAGATCTGTGCCGCCCGGGGCGGTGGCACCCCGGGCGTTCAATTCGAGCGGCCGTTATTCGACCGTGATGTTCCAGAAGAACTGGACCGGTGACTTAATGAGGCCCTTGACCGTATTCCGGTAAGCAACCGGCACGAAGAACTGTCCGAGTTGTCCGGAGGCTCCGATCGTCCACAGACGCTCCTGAGCCTTGGTCGCCTGGGCTTTTTTCTCCTCTCCGGTCAGCGCGACTGCGAAAGCCTTCCGCGCCGCTTCGAGTTCGGTATCCTCAGGCCAGCCGAACCAACCCGCCGCCGGATCGCCGGAAAATGCGATCGCCATCGGATCAATGACATCGGCGCCGATCCACCAGGTGTGGAACATGTTCCAGCCGCCTTCTTCGACCGGATCACGCAGGGCCCGCCGCGAGGTCAGTGTCGACCAGTCCATCGCCTGCAATTCGACCGTGAATCCAGCCGCGCGCAGCTTCTCGGCCGTCACCAGTGAAAACACCGACAATGCGGGAACATCGGTCGGCTGCATGATCACGACCGGTGTGCCATCATAACCGGTGGCAGCGAGCGCCGCAGCGGCAGCGTCCGTCGAACCGGTCTTGATGCCATCGGATGCGACTTCCGAAGCGTAGGGCGTTCCACACGGATACACCGAATAACAGGTCATCCAGAAATCCTGGCTGCCGAAAGCCGCGGCCAGATAGTCTTCCTGCTTCATGGCCATGATGGCGGCCTGCCGCACAGCCACGTCGTCAAAAGGCGGCAGCAGGTGGTTGAAGCGGGCGAATCCGATATTGCCGAGCGGGTCATTCACCTCGACAACAACATCGGGGTTCGAGGACAGGATCGGCATCAGGTCATTGCTCGGCGATTCAAAGAAATCCACCTCGCCCGCCATCAGCGCATTCATCGCCGTTGTCTGGTCCGGGAAATACGTCCAGATCACCTTGTCGACGCCGGCGATTTTACCGCCCGAAGCCGCCGATGCCGGCTCGCCGCGTGGAACATAATCGGCGAATTTTGTGTAAACGACCTGCGATCCGGGGACCCATTCATCCGCCTGGAACACAAAAGGTCCGGACCCGGTATAGTCGGTGATCTGCTCAAACGGATCCGTCATCGCCACTTCTTTCGGCATGATGAAAGGAACGTTGGATGAGATCTTGCCCAGCGCTTCCAACACCAGCGAGAAGGGCGAAGCCAGTTTCAGGCTGACGGTCTTGTCGTCAACCGCTTCCAGCGAGCCGAGATTCGTGAACAGCTGTTGTCCCATCCCGTCGCGTTTCCCCCAGCGCTCCAGCGACGCCACGACATCCTCGGAAGTCACCGGCGAGCCGTCATGAAACAACAGCCCGTCACGGAGCACGAAGGTCCATTCCATTCCGTCGTCCGATACCGTCCAGCTATCGACCATCTGCGGTTGAGGCGTGAACGACTCATCCATTGAGAACAATGTGTCGTAGATCAGGTATCCGTGGTTGCGCGAAATATACGCGGTGGTCCAGATCGGATCCAAATTCTTGAGATCGGCATGCGGGATAACACGCAGCACGGTCTCGGCGGAAACTGCGGAGGCAAATAATGCCGCCGAAACCGCCGCCGCCGAAGCGGTTTGCTTGAAACTGATTAAACGCATTCTGGGTTTATCTCCCTTTTGGGCGGTCCGACCGGTCGGAAATTGCTAAACATACCGACCGGGTGCTTCGACCGCGGCTTTTGTGGGCCATGACTGACCGTCAACCCGGGCTTGGCTATATTGTAAGGCGAGTGGGGCTACAAACGGGAATCATTCCGCGCCCCTCCCGGGCGGGAAGCCGGACAGAGCACGGCAATTGCGGTCGCCCCGGAAGATGGGGTAATTGCCGGCACCGGCGAGACCGGCATTCAGCGAAGGAAACCCTGTCATGATCACGGTGTATTCGGCCCGGAACATCATCACCATGGATCCAAATCAGCCGCAGGCAACGCATGTCGCGGTGCGCGACGGCATCATACTCGCTGTCGGCGGTCCGGATTGCGCCGAGGGTTGGGGGCGGTATCAGCGGGACGACAGATTTTCCGGCATGACCATCATGCCCGGTCTGATCGAGGCACACGCCCATGTCATGGCGGGCGGGGTCTGGCGGTTCTGTTATCTCGGGCATTTCGAACGGATCGATCCGGAAGGCGTGACCTGGCCCGGGGTGACGGATTACGGCTCCATTCTGGAGCGGCTCCGCAGCGCCGCACGGAAGTCGGACGGCCCGGTGATCGGCTGGGGGCTTGATCCGGGTTTTGTGGAAGGGCCGCGGCTGGATCGGCACATGCTCGACCAGGTTTCCGAAGACCGGCCTGTGGTGGTGATGCATTCCAACTTTCATCTGCTCACCGCGAACAGTGCCGCGCTCAGCGGTGCCCGGATGCAGAATTATGACAATCTCGAAGGCGTCAGGAAAGCGGCGGACGGCACGCTCACGGGTGAATTGCAGGAATTCGACGCCATGGGACCGGTGATGCAATTCACCGGCATAGAGTTCTCAAGCCTGGCAGATGAGGATGCGGTCCGTGCCTATGGGCGCGCATCACGCAACAGCGGTGTGACCACGGTCGCCGATTTGAATTCCGATCTGTTCGAGGATGAGGTGCGGATGCTTCTCCGGATCACTTCCGAGGAGGATTTTCCAGTGCGTTACGCACCTATCATGGCCGCCACCTATTCGGATCCCGAGGAAGCGGCGGCGCGTGCCGTTGCACTTCGAGGAAAGTCGACCCCGAAGCTGCATCTGGGATCGGCGAAACTGTTCACCGACGGTGCTATCCAGGCACGCACCGCCAAACTCCTCCCCCCGGGTTATTTCACCGGTGAGGATTGCGGAATCTGGAATATGGATATGGACCAATTCCGCCACTCGGTGAGAATTCTGCATGCGGCCGGGGTGAAGACCCATATCCATGCGAATGGCGATGCAGCCACCGAGGCATGTATCCAGGCATACGAGCAGGCGATGCTGGAATGTCCCAATCCGGATCTCCGGCACACGCTCGAACATTCGCAACTTGCCGGAATCGACCAGTTCAAACGCATGAAAGCACTCGGCCTGACGGTCAATCTTTTTGCCAATCACGTGCATTATTTCGGTGATATTCATTGGACTTCGACGCTCGGCCCGGACCGGGCGCGACGCATGGATGCATGCGCCGACGCTTGGAAAATATTCGATGGTGAATTCGCAATTCATTCCGACGCACCGGTGACGCCGCTGGCTCCCCTGAAGACGGCATGGTGCGCCGTCAACCGGTTGACCGCGGAGGGGCGGAGGCTCGGCGAGGCACAACGGATTTCCGTGTCCCAGGCGTTGCGCTGCATCACGCTGGGTGCGGCGCATGTGCTGAAGCTTGACCATTGTGTCGGCTCGGTGAGCTGTGGAAAATTCGCCGATTTCTGCGTTCTGCGACAGGATCCTCTCAAAGTTGCGCCCGAGGAGCTGGCGGATATTCCGATAGTCGCGACCATAACCGGTGGAAGGGTCAACTGATGGCTAAAATCGCGGTTGCCGGCTTTCAGCACGAGACCAACACGTTCTCGCCGATTCCGACGCGGCTTGAGGATTTTGAACGCGGCGGGTCGTGGCCGGCGCTCACACGGGGTGAGACACTGCGCCGGGAATTCCGGGGATTGAACCTGCCACTCTCCGGCTTCCTCGGCGAATGCCGGCATGAAACTGTGCCGATACTCTGGACCAGCGCCGAACCGGGCGGCTATGTCGAGGACAATGCGTTCGACCGCATCAGCGGGGAAATCGTTGAAGGTATAGAAGCGGGCGGCGTTGACGCTGTCTATCTGGATCTACATGGTGCCATGGCGACGCGGTTGCATGATGACGGCGAAGCCGAGCTTCTGCGCCGCATCCGCGCCCGTATGGGTGCCGAACTGCCGATTGCTGTAAGTCTGGATCTGCATGGCAATCTCAGCCGTGAGTTCTTTGAACTTGCAAGCGTGGTGACGATCTACCGGACCTATCCGCATGTCGATATGGCGGAGACCGGCGCCCGCGCCGCAAGACTGCTCGATATTGCACTTGCGGGCCCGGTCTTCGGCAGTTTCCGCCAGGTTGATTTTCTCATCCCGATCACCGCGCAATCGACTTTTCACCGCCCGGCGCGGGAGATTTACGCCCTGCTGCCGGGGTTGGACGCGGTTTCCGCAGATCTGTGTCTCGGTTTTCCGCCGGCGGATGTTCCCTGCTGCGGTCCGACGATTTTCGCTTATGCGAAGTCCCGCACTGGGGCGGAGCGGGCAGCGGAGGAAATACAGCGCGCCGTGCTGGCGGCGGAGGCGGATTTCAACTCACGGCTGATTCCTTCGGCACAGGCTGTCAGGGAAGCGCTCGCGGCCACAAAACCACCGATCGTGATTGCCGACCCGCAGGATAATCCGGGTGCGGGCGCGACCGGAGACACAACCGGGCTGTTGCGGGAACTGCTGCAGGCGGAGGTGCCGGATGCGGTATTCTCGATGATCCATGATCCGGCGGCGGCGAAGGCAGCGCATGAAGCCGGGACCGGCAGCAGGCTGACACTGGATATCGGCGGCCATTACACCGAGTTTTCGGAGCCGGTCCGGGCCGGGGTGGAAGTCGTGGCGCTTGCCGACGGACCGTTCAAATTCACCGGACCGATGTATGGGGGCGCGACGGCAAATCTCGGCCGCATCGCGCAACTGAAACTCACCGGCACCGGCATATCTGTCGTGGTCGGCAGCGGCAGAACCCAGAATGCCGATCAGGAGATGTTCCGCGTCGCCGGCATCGAACCGGCGGAGCATCGGATTGTCTGCGTGAAGAGTTCGGTTCATTTTCTTGCCGATTACGACCGTATTGCCGGCGATGTGCTGTTCGCAGAGGCACCCGGTGCCAATGTCTGCCGGCTCGATCGGATCAATTACACGAGGCTGCGCCCCGGGGTGCGGCTGCTTGCGTGAGGCATGTTCACCCGCCGAGCAGCAGGTTCGGCAGGTAGAGAACGATCCCGGGAAACAGGACAAGGCCTGCGATGGTCAGCGCGTCCGCAATGAAGAAGGGCGCTACACCCTTGAACACGTCCTGCACCGAGAGTTCGGGCCGCACCCCCGCAACCACAAAACAATTGAGCCCGATCGGCGGCGTTATCAGGCAGAGTTCGGCCATTTTGACGACGATAATACCGAACCAAATTCCGCACCCGAAGGCATTCATGCCGAATGCGCTCTCCGCCGCGGTCACAGCGACACCGCCATTCAGCGCGATGATTGCCGGAAACACCACCGGAAGCGTCAGAATGAGCATGCCGATGGCGTCCATGAACATGCCGAGGACCGCATAGGCAAGCAGGATCAGCACCAGGGTCAGTAACGGGCTCTGGTCCAGCGATGTGATCCATGAGGAAAAAGCCCCCGGCAGGTCGGCAAAGCCGAGGAAGCGCACGAAAACAAGGACGCCCCAGATGATGGTGAAAATCATCACCGAGAGCTTCGCGGTTTCCATGAGGGCGCTTTTGAGCTGCGGCCAGCGCATTCCGCGGTAGAGTGCCATCACGAAGACAACAAAAGCTCCGAGCGCACCGCCTTCCGTCGGCGTTCCCCAGGCATCGCCGCCGAAGGGGTTGTAAATGAATGAGATGATGATCACGACAACAAAGACGATCGGAAAAACCGGCGGCAGTGAGCGGAACCGCTCTGCCCATGAAAAGCCACGGACCGGAGGGCCGAAATTCCGCACCACCACCGCCATGCCGATGATCAGGACGCCGTAAACCAGCGCCGAAAAGGCGCCCGGAAGGAACCCGGCCAGCAACAGCGCGCCGACATCCTGTTCGACGATAATGGCATAGATGACGAGGATCGCCGATGGTGGAATCAATGAAGCCAGTGTTCCGGCTGCGGCAACCACCCCGGCGGCGAAGCGCTTGTCATAGCCGATGGCGGTCATTTCAGGAATGGCGATGCGTGCGAATACGGCCGAAGTGGCGACCGAGGCACCGGAAACCGCGGCAAATCCGGCTGTGGCGAACACGGTCGAGACCGCCAGCCCGCCGGGAACCCAGCCTACCCATCTTTTGGCGGCTTCGAACAGCGATTTGGTCAAGCCGGCATAATAGGCGAGATATCCGATCAGAATGAATGTCGGGATCAGCGACAGGGCCTGCGATGAAATCTTCGAATGCGGCACTTGCCCGGCAGTTTTCACCGCCACCGTGAGCGCCCAGATGAATTGTTCGGCCTCATAGGAGCGCTTGTCCCAGAAGATCCAGATCAGGCCGACCACACCGGCAATGGCGGCGGCAAAGGCGACGCGGACTCCAAGCACCACGAGCAGCACCAGGAATCCGGTAACGATCAGACCGATATCGATGGAATCCATGGTTTCAGCGCTCAAGCCCGGACACGGTTTCGGCTTCCTGCGCGGCAATCGTCGCGGCATCTTCGATGAGCGGAACGCTGACGGGACGATCCGTGCCCGATAAAATTGCCCTGCCATAGCCCCAGGCCTGAAGCGCGAGGCGCAGGGCCAGCACCGAGAATGCCACCGGCACGAGAAGCTTGGCGGGCCAGAGTGGCAAACGGATATCAAGGCTGGAATCGCGGCTCCAATAGGGTGCCGACCAGTCGAATGAGCGTTCAAAATGTGCCCAGCTTCCCCAGATCATCATCAGCAGAAGGATCAGGATCAGCACGGTTCCGATGAATTCGGCGATCCACAGGGAACGGCCGCGCAGCAGCTTCACCGCAATGTCCATCCGGATATGGCCGCCGAGCCGCTGGCAGTATGAAATGCCGATGAAGGCGATGAGCGGCATTGCCTGCTCGATCCAGTCGACATAGCCGGGAACCGGATGGTTGATAAAATTCCGCCCGCCGACACTGGTGACGGCGAGCAGCATCAGGGAAAAAACCGCGAATCCGCCGAGCAGAGCAAGCAGCGATTCGAGCCGGAACAGATACCGGTCGACCCTGCTGAGCAGGGTGCCATCGGTGAAGACGGATGCTGGTTCAGCCAATGTTTCTCTTCCCGCCGGCCGCATTCGGCCGGCGGGAAGTCACGATCAGGTCAGTTTGCTGCGATCATGCCGATGACCAGATCATAGAGTTCCTGGGCCGGTAGCCCGCGGACGGTATTCTCTTCGATCCAGGCCTGAGCGGCGGGTGCCGCCACGGCTTCGCGGAAGGCCACGATTTCATCATCGGAATAGGTGATGCGCTCAATTCCCTTCGCATCAAGCACCGGCCCCCATTGGGCCATGGTCTTTTCGTCGTAATGGGCAATGTAATGGGCAAGCGACTCGTCAACCGAACCCAGCAGGGCTTCGCGTTCCGCATCGCTCAGCGCATTCAGCGCATCGGTATTCACCACCACCGGGCAGTTGACGGTTCCGGGATTGAGATTGGTCGTCCACCAAGTTGCGCTCTCGACCGTTCCGAAAGACATATGCGCGTGCGGTGCGAATGCGACCGCTGTCACAACACCGCTGTCGAGAGCCTGCCGCACCTCAGTCGCTGACATTGAGGTCGGCACTGCGCCGATCGCCTTCATCGCCTGACCGATGCCGCCGGTTGCCCTGACCGCCAGCCCTTCAAATTCCGCCAGCGTCCGCGGAGCGTCGCCGACACCGGCGATATTGTATTGTGGCAGGGGCGAGGGCATCAGAAGCGTGGCGTTCCACCTTGCAAGATCATCGATTGCGGCGGGGTGCCGGTAAACGGCCCTCGAGATATCCACCTCCTGCTCAAGCGAGGAAACGCCGAGGAATGGCAGTTCCAGAACCGTGATCGATGGGTTCTTGTCGTAATGATATCCGGCGCAGAATTGGGCCATTTCGAACGCGCCGATGGAAATGCCGTCCAGATTCTCCCGGTTCTTGGAAAGGCCGCCATAAGACAGGTTGAGCCTGAATTCGCCACCCGTTTTCTCACTCACAAGCTCAGCCAGCTTTTCGACATGCTCAGTGAAAGCCCGGCGTTTTCCCCACAGCGACACATTCCATTCCGTTGCCAACGCTTCGCCTGCCATGACCAGCGACAGGCTGCCGGCGATTGCGAGCTTCAGATAATCCGATTTCATGCGATCCTCCATTTTGATCTGCCGAACCCCGTTTGACGGGGAGGCTCCACCCTAACCGTAACCGCATGCCGAATCACTGCCAAAATCGGGCAAAAATTGAGTTTCCCGCCGCACTTGACGCCGGAAATGCGCTGCACCAACATTGCCGGGTGAACGCGGCCAGGAGGAAATCTTTGCCAGTTGCGGTCGAATGCATTGTTCCGGCCCGGAGTCGGATCGGCGAAGGGGCGGTTTGGGACGAGCGGTCCAATCTCCTGTGGTGGGTGGATATACCGGCAGGGATCATTTACCGCTTTGACATTTCCACGGGCCGGAATACCGGTGTCGAATTCGGCGAGCCGGTTGGATGCCTGGCATTGCGCCGGCAAGGCGGGTTGGTTCTCGCCGCAAAGTCAGGGTTCTGGTTCTTCGATCCGGAAACCGGTGCAAGGGAGCACATCACCGATCCGGAAGCGCATTTGCCGGATAACCGGTTCAATGATGGAGCAACGGATTCCCAAGGCCGTTTCTGGGCCGGGACGATGAAGGACGGCAAACCGGCGGAGCCGCGGGGGGCGTTCTACAGGCTGGATGAAAATCTGCGGGTCACATGTTGGCGGAGTGGATATTTCACCACCAATGGAATGGCCTTTTCTCCGGATGGAAGGCGCTTGTATCACTCCGACAGCAATGCGGGGGTGCGCACAATCTGGTGCAGTGAGTATGATCCCGAATCCGGAACTCCCGGCGAACCGGAGGTCTTTTTTGACACAAACCCGGTCGCCGGTCGACCCGATGGTGGCACGGTGGACGCCGAAGGATGCTATTGGCAGGCGGGGGTCGGCGGCTGGCAGCTGTACCGGCTCTCAACCGCGGGCGAGCTCCTGCAGACAATCGATATGCCGGTGGAAAAGCCGACGAAACCCATGTTCGGCGGGCCCGGCCTCGATATCCTGTTCGTGACTTCCATCGGCGAGGGGCTGAGCGCGGGAACAGAAAGACGGCAGCCGGATGCAGGCGGCCTGTTTGCGGTGACGGGTCTCGGTATCAAGGGATTGCCGCAGACCCGGTTCGCCGCTTAGCCATCAGGTTTCCACGATTGTTGAGGGTTCCAAAATGAAGCGACTGTTAATCACCGGTGCCGCGGGTTCAATCGGGTCCGAAATGCGCAGGCGGCTCGCCCACCTGGCCACCACACTGCGTATTTCCGACCGGAACGACCTCGGAGAAGCGCGTGCGAATGAAGAGATCATGCAGTGCGATCTCGCCGACAAACAGGCGGTGGATGAGCTGGTCAAGGGCTGCGATGGGATTGCCCATTTCGGCGGACAGTCCGTAGAGGCATCCTGGGAGGTTATCCGCAACTCTAATATCGAAAGCGTATTCAATCTCTACGAGGCTGCCCGCAGGCACGGGTGTCCGCGCATTGTCTTTGCGAGTTCCAACCATGCGATCGGTTTCCACAAGCAGACCGAGAAGCTGGATGCGGACACGAAAACACGGCCCGATGGCCTCTACGGGGTTTCCAAGGTTTTCGGCGAAGCGATGGCTTCGATGTATTTCGACAAATTCGGGATTGAGACTGCCTGCGTCCGTATCGGCTCCTGTTTTCCCGCACCGATCGATCACCGGATGCTGTCAACCTGGATGAGCTACGAGGATTTTGTCAGCCTGATCGAGTGCATTTTCACAGTGCCGAGGCTGGGATGCCCGATCATTTACGGTGCCTCGGACAATGACTGCAAATGGTGGGACAACGGGAAAACCACCTATCTGGGCTGGAGACCGAAAGACAATTCCGAAAAGTTCCGCGCCGGCCTCGATGCAAAGATGGAACCGCCCCCGGCATCCGATCCCCGCGCCGTCTATCAGGGCGGCATCTTCACCGCCGACGGCATCCACGAAGACTGACAGGGAGTTCAATTTCTTCCCTGCGGCAGACGCCCCGAAAACTGCCAGCATCACAAATCGATGCAATATGGGAATTTACACAGCATTCGGGTAACGAGTTCCGCATTATTAATTTCCTGAACAACACCAGCTGTTTGCGTGGTCGGGCAAAAATAATTTTCCAGATATTTCCCTGAATCTCCGGGGGATTTGTTCATACGCGGAATCAAGAAAACAATTTTTTCGAGCGGATCAATACGGAGACAAACTGGTCATAAGTCACCGACTTGTCGTTCGACAGGACATCTTTGATAGATGTGATACGTGTCGGCCGGAGCCGGTGGCGCACAGAAGACGAAGCCTTCCGGATGACCAGGCCGCCGGAAATTACCGCCGCACGTTCAGACAGGCGCTCAGAAAACAGAAGCGCAAAGAATATATGGGGGGCGATGGAAAATCGGTTTTCATGCGTGCGATCGGTTGCTGGGTGACCTTCCACTGCCCGCTGTAGGAACCCCACAGGATGAACAAGCGGAAACACATCCTTGGGGAGCTCTGAGAACTCTGCCATGCGATCCGAAACGTTCCGCGTCACATTCTCAGGGTCACAGAAATCAACCACAAAGGAAACGGCGGCACTGATGCGGAACGGTTGTGAGCACACAGGTTAAAGATGTTTGCAGAAACAGTGTTTCAATGCGCCGGTCGGAGAATTAGCGGGAATTGCAGACGTGTGCACTTTGACCTTGCGACGGCTCAATTGTCCATTAAATTCTATTATAATGTCAGAAAACTGCAGCGGAGGTAGAGATGGCGTCGAAAGGTCAGCATGTCGTTCCACAGGATGGAAAGTGGGCAGTCCGCAAATCGGGATCGGACAAAGTCACTAAGATTTTTGACACGCAGCAGAAAGCCATCGCGAAAGGGCGCGAGTTCGCGCGGAAGCAAGGCACCGAACTCTATATCCACGGTCGTGACGGGAGAATTCGGGATCGAGATTCATACGGACGAGACCCACACCCGCCAAAGGGCTGATTTTGGTCTCTCCGGATTTCGACAAAAGCGTCTTCATCAACTGTCCGTTGGATGTGAAGTATGAACCACTCCTTCAGGCGATCCTGTTTTGCCTTATTCGGTTTGAATTCAAGCCCAGAATCTCCACTGAGCGGATTAATTCATCTGAACCCCGCTTGGAAAAAATCATTGGGCTCATCCACGAATGCAAATACTCGATCCATGACCTGAGTCGGTGCCGATGTTCCAAACCAGGTGAATACTACAGGATGAATATGCCGTTCGAACTCGGCTTGGATTTCGGATGCAAAAACTTCGGCGGTAGTCCGTTCGATCAAAAAGAGATTTTGGTGCTGGAAGAGAAGAAGTATCAAAAACAGATTTCTCTGTCCGACCTCGCCGGATATGATGCCGAAGCGCATGACGGTGACTATGTCAAAGCAACAAGGAAGGTGTGCAATTGGATTAACAGTCTTGGTGGCAATCGAATAGGACCATCCAAGGTGTTAGGAAATTACAGCGACTTCCGGGCGTGGCACTATGATAAATTGTGGCGTGACGGGTTTTCGACGGCAGAAATTGCGGACTACCCAACAGGAAAATTGATTGATGCGATGACCGAGTGGATGTGTCTTGAGTTGTAATAGAAGCTGATTGGAAAATTGTGCGACAGCGCTTAGTCGGTGGCGACGGCCGGGCAGTTCAATGAGGACGGGTTTGTTTCCGCTCTCTTGCCGGGGAAATCGTTCACGTACCTGATCAAACACATATGAGAGCTGATCAGGGGTGTTTTGCTTCGAGTTCCATGAACTGCCCCAATTAAGGTCGGTGGTCCCGCAATCCGATCCCATAGCTGTATTTTTCCATCCCTCATCGTTTTGCACGGCCGGAGGTTGAGGCGCTGGTGATGTCATGAAATGTGGCTCTGGAAGAACTGCGTCAATTGCCGGGCGGTGAATTCGGGATGTTCCTCAACCAGGTAATGCGTGCCATCCACGGCAAGGCCTTCAACATACTCGGCCCGCAGCTTCCAGATCCGCAGCGGCTCAAAACATTTTCCGATGACGCCATTTGCTGCCCAGATGAGCTGTATCGGCATTGCCAGCTTCCGGTCGCCGTCGGCATCGTCATGCTGAATGTCGATGCCTACCGCGGCGCGGTAATCCTCGCAGGTGGCATGAATCACCGCCGGATCCTGGAAAGCGGTCAGATATTCGCTGAGGGCCTCGTCTGAAAAAGGGTGATCGGCACCGGCGAGCCGGAGGCATTTCAGTAACCAGAACTCCTCCGCCGCGGCTTCGATCAGGGTCTCGGGCAGCGGATGGTTCTGGATAAGAAAAAACCAGTGCCAGTAGGCGCGTGCAAACTCGGCGGTTGAATTCGCGTACATTTCGCGTGTCGGCGCAATGTCGATGAGGCTCATTGCGATCGGGCTTTGCGGGTGATCCATGCCGAGCCTGTGCGCGACCCGGCCGCCGCGGTCATGTCCGGCGATAAAATATCTTTCATGACCGAAACCCTGCATGAGGGAAATGAAGTCTTCAGCCATTGCCCGCTTGCTGTAGGGCGAATGATCGCCGTCGCTCGACGGCTTGTCCGATCTCCCATAGCCGCGCAGATCCGGACAGATGGCATGGAATTGCCGTGCCAATAGCGGTGCGACGTCACGCCACATGGCGGATGTCTGCGGATAACCGTGCAGCAGCAGAACCGCCGGAGATTTCGGATTGCCGGCATGCCTGACAAAGAGATTGATCCCGGCGCCTTCGCGGTATTCCTCGGTAAATCCCTCAAACAAAGCCGCCTCCTGAATCGGTTTGACACCTGTGGGCGACTCTAGAAGGTGCCGGCGCACAATTCAAAAGCGCGGATGAGCGCTTCAAATCTGCGGCTGCAGCCCATAGAGACCCGGGCGCGGTGAACAGGCAGAAAGTGAAACCCATGCAGTCCGATCGGAAAATGCCGGCGAACGGCGAAATACTGGATATCGCATCCTATCTCTTGCTTGATGGGTATCAGCGGACGACGCTCAGTGAGGCGGTGGCCCCGCACCGGGTGCACTATTCCGATGAAGCCGACGAGCAGCGGTTGATGCAATGTCAGCTTGTCTTCGGTAATCCGCCTCCGTCTCGGCTGCCGCTGATGCGGCAGCTGTCATGGGTGCAGCTGGGATCAACCGGATTTGGCGAATACGCGGCGATAGAGTGGCCGGATTCCGTGCCCTTATTCTCACGGTTGGAAGGGTTCTACGCTGACCCGGTCGCCGAATCCTGTCTCGCCGGCATCCTGTCATTGCTGCGCGGTGTGAACCGCTGTGTGGAACTGCAGTCCCGGCGCGAATGGGTGGGGCATTCGCTGCGGCCGGATTTGGGCCTGCTGTCGGACAGGGATGTTGTTCTGTTCGGATACGGCGCCATCAACAGAAGGCTCGCCGAACTGTTGGCGGCGTTCCGTTGCCGCGTGAGCAGCTTCGGAAGCGACTGGACCCCGGCGTCAATGGATCCCTGCCTCAGGGCGGCGGATGTGGTGGTCACTGTCGCTCCCGGCACACCTGAATCGGACAATGTGTTTGATGCGGGGCGGCTAGCTCTGTTGCACAGCTCGGCGATTTTCGTGAATGCGGGCCGTGGCTCCGTTGTCGATGAGGCGGCCCTCGACAACATGCTGCGGCAGGGCAAACTTGCGGGTGCCGCAATCGATGTCACGGTGGAGGAGCCGCTTCCCGAGGGGCATCCATTCTGGGACTGCCCGAACCTGATCCTGACACAGCATAGTGCCGGCGGCCATGCCGACGAGGCAGACCGGCAGGTGGCATTCGTGCTGGCGAATTTCCGCCGATATCTGGAGGGCGCGGAGCTGGTGGGTGTGGCCGATATCAGACGCGGCTATTGAAATGGCGGGCTGATTGTACCGGCGGGTGAAAGGCGAAATCCGCAATCGACCCGGGTTTCGATACATCTATGTCAATTGACCCCGCAGATTTTGGTGGTTTCCTTGACGATCCCGGGACACCCTGCGGCGCGCAGGAGCGCAAGGACCGGTCCGTGCGCAGGATCACGACGACCAGCTGGTGTCGTCCCGCGGCAGGTGCCCCTCGTCGTCGTTGACCGTGACCGCTGACGCGCCCGTGTTCGCCCACTCCCAAAAGACCAGGTTCACGTCCCCTGGGCCAGCGCTATGCGCAAAGCTCGGCACCACGACCCCCACATGGCCCGCCGCTCGCACGTCAGCCACGAAGCGGTGCTGGACCGGCACCTGGCCGTCGAGTATCAGGCTTTCCCAATCCGGATCGGCCAGATCGCTGGGCCTGAATCCCAGCGAAGACAGCTGGCGTGCATCTCTCCCGTCGAACAGGGCCCCCGCGTCCACTTGGTAGGACACGAGGGTCAGCGGCTGGAAGGGACGTCCCAGCGGGCTGGCTTCGAGCAGCGCCGTGGTAACCTTGAAGGACGTGTACAGCGCAGGAACGCCGATGGGGTTGAACCGTCCTCCATGCTTGGCCGCCCCGTCGCCCGAGAGCGGCGACCAGGACCAACGCGGGTTGTGGGCCCGGAAAACCGTCCCCGCGAAGCGGCCACCCGTGAGGACGGTCAGGCAAAGCCTCCCGCCGCGACGCGGTCAAGATAGGCATGAAGCTTACGGGCCTCGCCGTCCCGCACCAGCTGGCCCGGGGTCCGGTTTCCAAAACCGGGCAAGGGCTCGGACCGGAACCAGGCATAGGCCGCTAGTAGTGACCCTGCCTGTGGCTCGACGCGGTTCAGGATCTCCAGCATCTCGCGGAGGCGGGTCTGCGTCTTCGGCGCACGCACCCGCGCGGCACGCGAAAACGCGTCACGTCCCAGGCCAAGCGTCTGAGCGATCTCGCCCCTGGTGGTTCGCAGGCTATCGGCGATGCGCACGGGGGAGAAGTGCTGGTCGGACACGTAATCGGACAATTGCATGGCAAACCTCATGTTCGATCACGCGATATACCGTCAAACGATATGATTTTCAAGCGCCTGTACCCGCTCCCCGATCGGCGATCAAATCGGCTGCATTGGCTGATTCCGGCTTTGGGGGCTGATTTTCGGTTGCGTTGATTCGTATGCGGCGCGGATTTCCTGGGTGTGGGGTCGAATTCGTCATGGATCGACAGTATTTCCTGCTCGGGTCAGCTGGCCTCCAGCTCGCGACCTGTCAACCGGATGAACACCAAATTGGCTGGCAGCGACAGCCGCGATGGCTCCCGTCCTGCGAACGATTCCTTCTGGGACTGCCCGAACTTGATCCTGACTCAGCACAGTGATGGCGGCCATGCCGACGAGGCCGACCGGCAGGTGGCGTTCGTGCTGGCGAATTTCCGCCGATATCTGGAAGGCGCGGAGCTGGTGTGTGTGGCAGATATCAGACGCGGCAATTGAATCAGCGGGCTGATTGTTCCGGCAGGTATCGGAGAGCATCCTGCAGGTCTGACTCTTCGAGCAGATCCTGCCACTCAGCGATTGACTTCGCCATGATGTCCGGGAGGTCGAGCGCGCGCAGCATTTCAGCCGATTGACGCATTTCCTCGGCCCGGCGGCGACCATGTTGGCGCATGCGGATGTGAGCGGTTTCCGAAAGTTGGGCCCAACCCATTCCGGGCCAGGTTTCTTCAAGCGATGCCAGCCATGCATCCTCGATCGACTCCGAGCGGGCGGCGAGGGAAGCTTCCGCAAGCAGAGTCTGCAGGCCCTTTACCACGATCGACCGCAGCAGCTTGACGGCGGCGGCCGTGCCGATCCTGCCCTCGAGTTCGCTTGCCTGCAACCCATGGTGCCTCAGCCACCGCACGGCGTCTCCCGCATGCGGTCCGGAAGCGAGCATCGGTATGCGCCGGATGCCCCGGCTGACCGGGGCCATAACGGCAAGGTCGACATAACGGGCGCCGAATTTCCGCATGATGGCGGCCGCTTCCCGCTTTGCCGCCGGGGAGCATGAATTCGCATCGAGATAAATCGGGCTGCCCTGCAGCGGGCCGATGGAATTCGCGGCATTCACCGCCTGTTCCGCAGTCACCAGGCTGAAAATTATTCCAGCCCCCGCTGCGGCCCCGCCTGCCTGATCGCAAAGCTGCAGCTGTGGGTGACTGCGCGCCGCGGCTGCCCGTGCCTTGGTGTCGCTGAAGCGTAAATCAAAAGCGGCGGCCGGGATGCCGAGATCATGCAGCAAGGCTGCAGCGGCTTCGCCGAATCCGATGAATGCAATCTCTGCCAAGTCGGTTCTCCGAGGATCCACATCATGCCTACAGGCAGGGCAGCGCGAAGAAAACATCTGGATCGGGAAGTGGGAAGCCGCATGCGGCTGCATCCGGGCGGCGAATGGGTTATGGCGGGCGCAGGTGACGGGGATCTCGTTGATGAATACAGGCAACAGAAGAATTCAGGAGCTGGAAGGTGAACTCGCCGAGTTGCGGCGGAGATCGGGTGAAGGTCCTGAGGTTGTGGAGGCGGAGCAGCGGCTTGCAGGGTTGCCGGAAATTGCGGGCGCGGAGTTCGCCGCTGTTGCCGCCGGTGTCCGCTACAGTGGCCGGCTTGATGTCATGCTGGCGGGACTTGTTCCCGGAACCCGCTTTGCGGGTGTCTTTACCCAATCCTCGACGCGGGCTGCGCCGGTGCTCGACTGCGAGCGCAAACTCAGAGCGGCGGCCCGGGCCGGGGAAACGGAAGGGCTTGCGATTATTGTCAATTCGGGAAACGCCAATTGCTTCACCGGAAAGGATGGCGGCGACTCGGTCAGGCAGATCGCCGGCGCAGTGGCAACCTGTCTCGACCTGCCTGAAGACAGGGTGTTGACGGCGTCGACCGGGGTTATCGGAGAGGCGTTGAGCAGCGGGCGTATTGTGAATTCGGTTGCCGAATTGGCGCGTTGCCTTTCGGGCGGGGGTCTCGGCGATGCGGCCCGGGCAATCATGACCACGGACACCTTCCCGAAATCAGCGTCGGCCAGGTTTGAGGTTGGTGGAGAGACGGTGACGATCGCCGGCATTGCCAAAGGCTCCGGCATGATTGCACCGAATATGGCGACCATGCTGGCGTTCCTGTTCACCGATGCGAAAATTTCGCAACCCCTGCTGCAGGCGGTCACCGCCGAGGCCAATGCGGCCACCTTCAACGCGATGACGGTTGACGGTGACACCTCCACCAACGACACGGTAATTGTCGCCGCCACCGGAAAGGCCGGGCATCCGGAATTCAACGGGCAGGATGAAGCGGCCGGTTTCACCGCCGCGTTGCGGCGGGTCATGGTGTCGCTCGCCGAGCAGATTGCCCGCGACGGGGAGGGTGCCACCAAACTGGTTTATGTCGAAGTCGGAGGTGCGGAATCGGATGATGAAGCGATGGCAGCGGCGAAAGCGGTCGCGAATTCACCACTGGTGAAGACGGCAGTCGCCGGTGAAGACCCGAATTGGGGACGCGTCGTTATGGCGGTCGGCAATTCCGGCGCGAAGCTGGCGCAGGAGCGGCTATCGATCTGGCTCGGCGATCAGCTTGTGGCTGAAAATGGCTGTGTAGCTGAGGCGTATTCCGAGGCCGCCGCTGCAGCGCATATGCGCGAGTCCGAGGTCAGAATTACTGTGGATCTCGGGATCGGGCAGGGGCATGCGCGGGTCACAAGCTGCGATTTGACGCACGGGTATATCGCCATCAATGCCGATTACCGCTCATGAGGATCATACTGGTGGCGGCGGCGGCGCTGATCGACAAAGACAGCCGGGTTCTGCTTGCCGAGCGCCCTGTGCACAAGGCGCTGGGTGGATTGTGGGAGTATCCGGGTGGCAAGATTGAGGCCGGCGAGACACCGGAAGCGGCGCTGCTCAGGGAGCTAGAGGAGGAATTGTCGATTTCGACCTGGGGAAGCTGTCTGGCACCGCTGACATTCGCCAGTCATTCCTACCCGGATTTCCATTTGCTGATGCCGGTTTTTGCCTGCCGGAAATGGATCGGGGTACCGCAGCCGAACGCGCACAGCCAATTGAAGTGGGTGCGCCCGCGGGAAATCGCCAAATATGCCATGCCACCCGCCGACCGGCATATCGGACCTATCCTGAGGGATTGGCTCGGTTGAGCCCGGAAGTCTCAATGGTCTTGGTTTATCTGTCCGGCATGCATGAACAGGATTGCCTACGGGCCGCACCGCCGAGGCGACCGACAACCGGAACCTCAACCGGAAGGCGGAAGGGGCAATAGACTCATGGTGTGCCGCCCTGTCATGCGCCAATCCCGCTGTCGGAAAGGAAGCCTCTGAGCAAAGCGTAGCACTGTTCCGGCTCTTCGAGCTGCAGGAGGTGGCTGGTATCGGGCACAACGGCGTAGTCGATGCCGAACGTCTCGCAGAACAGCTTGCAGCAGGGCGCGGTCTTTGTCGCGTCCTCAGCCTCCGGGTCGGAGCCGACGATCATGAGCGGGCGCACAGGCGGGGCCGGCTTCCGCCAGATCGGCAGCTCGGCCACCTCGACATAGAGATCGGCCTCGACCGGGCCGGGACAGCAGAGCACCCATTCGCGGCTCGCGGGATCGAAGCGCAGCACCGAGCGCGCGTTGAGTTCCGCCACCCCCTTCCGAAGACGGCGGAAGCGGTGCAGGTGACGGAACACGTCGGCAAGTCCGTCGATGTCCGGAAACCGGTTCTGCCGGATCAGGGCGGCATCGCGCAGCGCCTCACCCGCGGTCATCAACGGGCCGCGCAGCGGATTGCCTTCCGGCGGGACCAGCGGCGGGTCGAACAGCACCAGCGCATCCCAGTGCCAGACGCCGTCGGCAATCGCGAGCAGTGCCGCGATCGCCGACATGGAGTGGAAAACGCCGATCGTGGTCTTGGTGCCCCATTCATTCGTGATCGCGTCATGCACCGTCGCGTTGTCGCGCGCGAAGCGCGGGTAGTCATGCGGCTCGGCGGCGTGGAACGGGTTGCGCCCGCAGTTGCGAAAATCGAACAATGCGAGGTCGAACCGCTTCAGCATCAGCCGCCAGAACGGGAAGTAGGAATCGCTGGCGAAGCCGTTGCCGTGGCTCAGCACCACGCGCGGTCCGGACGGGTTGCCGTGGCGCACGACGCGTATCGGCGCGCCGTCGTCCATCGCGAGATCGAGGGTTGCGGAGGGCACAGGCAGGGCGAACCCGACCGTTTCCCGGTGGCCCTCCTCATTGGAAGGTGATTGATCGGTCAATTGTTGGCGACTCCCGCAACGGCGATCCCGGCCACACGTCCATGGACCATCAACAAACTCCTCAAGCTCAGGGTGGTCTCTGCAGACACGTCCCGGAAGCGTCCGCTTGCCCGATCACAAGTATTCGGGCAAACCGTGCGTGATTGGCTGTCCAGGCTGATTCTAGCCTGCATTTCTCAAACCATGGATTGAAGCTTCCATGGGCGGGGTTTCCGGCGGTT
>JAPOXR010000050.1 GCA_026706985.1 Paracoccaceae bacterium
ATCAGCATGGAAATGCCACATCCGGGGCGGCCACTCAACTTTTAGGTCAAGCTCTGAGATACGTCCTGTGCCACGGGTCGAGGTTGGATCCCGGCGGAAATGGCGAATCACTTCCTTTGTATGTCGATCGGAAACCCAATGTGTTTGATGCTTGGATCGACTGTACATTCCTGGAACGGGTGTAACGGCATGTGGCGGAAATCTCATGCGCGGTCATCAATTCGTTCACTCAAATTGGCTGGCAGTTTTCTGGATCCGATGGCCCGAGATTGTGGAAAGACGTTAGAATCAGGATCTTCAACTCTCGATTTTCCGGAGCCAGGCTGAGGCGTTCCTTGGATTGCACGAATGTATCGCAGCCGAATATCCGATCTCTGGTTTCATGAAATTTATCGTGGCCCGGATCCGTACTATAAGTCTGATATCCGGAGTTCCCGCATGTCAATTTCCGCTTGCCGTCCCAAATGCGACACCGGACGTCCATTCGGGTGCCACCTTCAAGGTGAAAATGTTTGCTCCGCCCCGGAACTCAAAGCCAATCGATACCCTTCCATTGACTTCTTTCGGGTCGATCTGCGCCAGTGGATTACTGATTTCAGTCAGCATGGATCCGTGGTGCCTGTCCGATTGCTTTTTCACTGAAAGCTCGCTGGAGCCCGGAAAGGAAATGTATGCAGGTGCGCATCCGCTGGACGTATTTGTGATGTATCTTCGTCTGCGAGATATCAGCCTTCAATTGCAGCGGCCTCGAAGGTGATTGCGGGTATAATCTCGACGCCTTGCATTCGCCCATGCTCAGCCATCGTTTGGCAATTTCTCGTGAGACGGGCGCGGCGCACCGCTATCATGATTGATCGGCGCTTCCAGTGCTGCAGGCATGGTGCCAGCGCGGTAAACCCGATTGCGTCTCGACGGCCCGGACGGCGAGACGATGCCGGCCTCTTCAAGGCGGTCCAGAACGGGTTCTCGACGAACAGCCCAAGGATGTCTTCCAGCCTCGGCGACAGCGCGGCACCGAGATTGTCGCACCAGAGAATCGAAGAGAACGTCGATGTGCGCAATGCGTGCAAGTGCATCATCCGCCTGCAACCGGACCGGAAACCCGACGAAACCCGCTTGATCGTGAAGCGGAGGTGGAACGGATTTCGGACCAGGTCGTTGAATTTCAATTTTCTTAGCGATTACTTCTGTGTTATAATTTATAGGACATCTGTCAGATGATTATTCAGAATCTAAAGGAAAGTATCATGAAGACTGCAGTGGAAATGGAAGACATGATTCGTGCCAAAGCAGATGAGGACGAAGCATTTCGCGACAGGTTGCTGGAAGATCCGCGCCAGGCGATTCACGAAGCCACCGGGCTGACGGTGCCGGAAGGGTTTTCGATCAGTGTGCATGAAGAAAGTGCGACCGATTTTCATTTGGTCCTGCCGCCCGCCGGCAGTCGCCTTTCCGACGCAGAACTGCGGAGCGCCGCGGGAGGTTGGGCCCCGACCTCAGACTCATACTAGGAACAGTTGGGGTAGACACCACAACTTCACCTGTTAGCCAGCGGCTGTTGTCGGTGTGAACTCAGCCCGTTCCCGCCGCGCCGTTTAAGGGGCGGTCTAGCGGGGTGTTGTGTGGGCAGACAGGCATGACACCTCATACCATAGTGGTTTTGCTGCGAGAGCACGCATTCGTTTGCGGTGCCGGGTTAGTATGTCGAGGGTCCGCTCGGCAGTCTGCAGGCCATGAATGTGAAAGCGGCGGTGCCCCATCAAGTTCCTGATCATTCGGAACGTTTTCTCCTGTGACGTCATACCGTACCGTGCGACGATGACACTGGCGGCATTCGCCGGCAGATTGGTGGTCGCTGACTGTTGAACAGTATTGCGGAGCTTGGCTGCTTCCGTCAAATTGCGGCTTTGGCCTAGGTTTCTCCATGTCGAGCAGAAATATTTTCCGCCGCGAAGCACTGATCCGCCACGTGCAACCCGAAGCTCTGGACGATTTGCTGCGGGTCACCGCACCGCGCGAAAGAGTTTTCCTTCTGGCGTTCGGAGTGTCCGTCACTTTCGTCTTGGTTGCCGCCGTCGCCATGTTGATTTGATTCTTCTTTCCGATGAAAGGCGGTAACCACTCGGATCCGGCCACCGGTCCCACGGCTCCAAAGCGCAACGTCAGGCGGTGCCGTACGCCAATGGTCATGCAGCTGGAATCCACCGACTGCGGCGCCGCATGTCTTGGCATCGTGCTCGCGTATTTCGGTTGTTGGGTGCCCCTCGAAGAACTGCGTGAAAGGTGTGGTATCGGGCGCGACGGCGCGACCCTTGAGGATATTGCGCTCGCCGCCCGAAGCTATGGTCTCAAAGCAACCGGAAGGTCGTGTCAGCTCCGTGGACTGGCTGATCTGTCAATGCCTATGATCCTGTTCTGGGGGTTCAGGCATTTCGTCGTGCTCGAAGGGATTAGGAAAGAGAACTATTACCTGAACGATCCTGCTGAAGGACATCGGGCGGTCGATGCCCGGACTTTCAACCGCAACTTCACCGGCGTCGGCCTGTTGCTCGAACCGGGCACCGGATTCATCGCCTCCGGCTCGCGCCCGGGCGTCATGAAGCGATTGTGGCCCTGGCTGCGCGGTTACCGCGCATTGCTGAGCCGCGCGACCGTTTTTGGCCTGCTGCTTGCGCTCACCTCACTTGCCTTGCCGTTTCTGCTTGCGCAATTCGTTGACCGCGTGCTGGAGAGTCGGCAGACGGATGCAGGCGGAATTCTGTTCATAGCCATGGCGGCAGCCGGCGGGCTTGCATTCCTCTTCACATGGTTGCAGATGCGCACCCTGAACGCATTGGTCCTGCGACTGTCCATTGACCAGTCGGACCGCTATCTGGATCACCTGCTTCGGCTTCCCATGCAGTTCTTTTCTCATCGTTTTGCCGGAGATCTGACCCTGCGTATGCGGCTGATAGACCAAGTTGCCGAGGCCGGAGCCGGCCAACTGGTGCGTCTCGGCGTTGATCTGGCGATGAGTGCGCTCTTCCTGTCTGCAATGCTTGTTTTCGACTTACTGCTGGGACTGACCGTGGCTACCCTGGGCGTCACTTGTGTGATTTCGGTTCATGTACTGACCAGCCTTCGCCGGGACCGGAACCATAAACTGCGGCGCGAGCAGGGAATCTTCGCCGGCATGAGTGCTGCAGGCCTGCGCATGATCGAGACCTTGCAGGCGACGGCCAGCGAGAACAAATTCTTTTCCCGCTGGAGCGGTCGACAGGCTCGCGAACTCGGCGCCAGACAGGAGTTCGTGGAACTTGGCCATGTCGCAGCTGCGCTGCCGCAGCTGTTCCAGTTGTTCGCGGCGGCTGTGGTGTTCGGCCTTGGCGGATGGCGTGCCATGTCCGGGGATATGAGCATTGGTGCCCTGATAGGATTCTATATTCTGGCCGGGAACTTTCTTCGCCCGCTATCCAGCATTGGCCAGTTCTCTGATCTGCTGGCGACGCTGGAGGCGGATCTGACAAGAATGGACGATGTCTTCAACTCGCCGAAGGCAGCCGCACTGGCGGGAAGTGACGAAGACCCGCATGGCCGGGTCCGTGCACTCGGCGGCCGCCTGCGGCTGGTCGGCCACTTGGAACTCCGTGCCGTAACCTTTGGTTTCCAACGGAAACGCCCACCCATCATCGAAGACTTCAACCTGACGATCGAGCCGGGTCAGCGCGTGGCCGTGGTGGGTGCCAGCGGCTCAGGAAAATCCACCTTGGCACTGTTGGCGGTCGGGCTGCATCAGCCTTGGTCCGGCGAGGTGCTGTACGATGGACATTCAATCGCTGACATTCCCAGAGAAGTCTTTTGCCGGTCGGTCTCCATCGTCGGCCAGCGACCGGTGTTGTTCGCCACGAGCATTCGCAACAATCTGACGATGTGGGACACGACGACTCCAGAACACCACGTGACCGCCGCCGCCAAGGATACGGCGATTCATGAGGAAATCACCAGTCGGCCAGGTATGTACGAGTCAATGGTTGAGGAGCGAGGACACAATTTCAGTGGTGGCCAGCGTGCACGGCTCGAGATCGCCCGGGCCTTGGTCAGCAATCCGTCTCTTCTGATCCTTGATGAAGCGACCAGTATGCTCGACCCGCCCATTGAGTTGCGGATTGATGATCGTATCCGCCGTCGGGGCTGTTCATGCCTGGTTATCGCCCATCGCCTCAGCACAATCCGCGACGCCGATCTTATCGTTGTCATGGAACAGGGCCGCATCGTCGAGCGCGGCACCCATGATGAGCTATATGCCCATGACAGCATTTACCGCAGGTTAATGAATGACGAATGAGAACTACTCGGAAGACGCGCTGTCCGCGTTGTTCGTTTCCTCGGGCGAACACCGTGCTGTTGCAGGAAACCGCCCAATTCAGCTGAACGATCCCGGTCTGGTCTGGTTCGTCGAGCAGGGCGCGATCGACATTCTGGAGACCGAGTTCGTTGACGGGCGAATGGACGTTCCGTACCGGCACGTGGCGCGCCTGGAAAGGGGCCGACTGGCATTCGGAGCGGACGGTTCCGGGCATTCTATGCTGCTCGTCGCAAAGGGAATTCAAGACACGGGCCTGCGTTGTCTACCGCGTGCGGCATTGCACGATGAAACAGCCGCCGGGGGAGACGCCGAAGGAATCGCTCCGGCTTTCATCGCCCAGCTGGACGCATGGATCGAAGATCTTGCCGGTGCGGTAGCGGCGGAAATCGAGGGCCGCCCCCGCATTGAGTCGTGGCTCGGTTACGGCAGCGAGCCGGGACAAGGAGTGTCTGCGGCCGAACAAGGGGTTGTATGGCTTGTCGCCGATCAGCTGGATGCATCTTTCCTCGATGTGGCCGAATCCCGACCTGGGTCACAGGGCTTGATGCCGGTAACGCGAGACAGCTGGATCAAGCTGCGTGCAACCGGTGGCGTTGCATGCCTCCCGTCACACAAGCTCGGTGTGCAGTTGCTGCTTGAAGAGGGTTTACCCGAGTTCCACCGACTTGCTCTCAGCGCCGGATCGATTCAACGCCGCCTGCTGGTGGTGGACGACGCGAATCTGCAGGTGGCGTCGGCGGACCTGCGCCGCCGGGAAAAGTCCCTGGCCAGAAGAGGCTTGTCGGACCTGCTGGAATTCCGCACGCACTCCAAGGGCAAAGGCCCTGGCGGCCATACGGCACTTGACAAGGCCTTGCGGATTGTCGGTGCGCATGAAGGACTTGATATCCTTACACCGGCAGTATCCGGCGAAACCCAGCCTTCGCTGGACGATTATTGCCGGGCGTCCGCGCTGCGCCGGCGTGACGTACGGCTGACAGAGGAAGACCGCTGGTGGCTTGGTGACAGCGGCGCGATGCTGGCGTTCCGGCGTGGCCAGGGTCAGCCCGTGGTACTTCTGCCCGGCCTTGCCGGACGCTATCGGATAATTGATCCTGAAACCGGCGAGTCCGTGCCCGCCAATGCCGGGACCGGCGCAGGTCTTCGGGACGCCTGCCTGCTATATCCCGTGCTGTCTTCCAATCGACCAGCCTTGATACGCGAGTTGCTTCACACAGGAATAGCGCCGATGACTGCCGAGATCGTCCGACTCACGGCCTTCGGCCTCGGCGCGGGACTGTTGGCTTTGACTCCGGCAATCGCGGTGAACCTGCTTGTTGAGCATGCTATTCCCGCCGGTGAGTTGGTTGCCGTCTTCCAGTTCTCCGGGATTCTGGCTGCAATCGCACTGACGGCGGCCTTGGCTCAGGTGCTGAGGGGCATGGCACTCATGCGCATTGAAGGGCGTCTCACCGCGCGCATCAGTGCCGCTGTCTGGGATCGTCTGCTGCGTCTGCGGCTGAGGTTTTTCCGCCGCTTCAGCGCCGGCGAGCTCGCGGCGAGATCAATGGTCTTTCAGGATGTCAGGGACAATGTAGCCGGGATTGCCGTCGATGCGGCATTGTCCACGCTGTTCGCCCTGCCGGCCCTCGGGCTGATGTTCCTCTACGATGCGGCTCTGGGCTTGATAGTCACCGCCCTGACCTTTGCGGCGCTCGGCGCAGCAACCATCTGCTGTAGCAGCATGATCAATCACCAGCGAAATTACCTGCGGTCATCACGCCAGCTTCTGGGCGAATTACATCAGTTCCTGAGCGGAATCGCGAAGCTGCGCACGACCGGGGCCGAAGACATGGCCTTTGCCGCCTGGGCAAGGCGCTATCGCGAAAACAAGCATGCGGAAATCCAGCAGGCCATTCTGAGTGAATGGATTGTCGCCGTGGCGGCCGCAGTGCCCTTTGTTGGGAGCGCCGCCCTGTTCGCTGCCGTGGTTGCCCGGGGTGCGGACGGCCTCGCGACCGCCGACTTCCTTGCGGTTCACACCGCGGCCATGTTCCTGTTCCTGACCCTCGTCATGCTGGGCAATTCAATCCGCTCGGTTGCCTTTGTCAAGCCGGCCTGCGAGCAGGTGCGGCCAATTCTGGCCGCCGAGACGGCGTCCGGCGCGGCACGCCGCGTACAACAGACTCTGCAGGGGGAAATCCTTCTCGACAGGGTCAGTTTCAGCTATTCGGAAAATGCCCCGACCTTGCGGGAGGTAAGCATCCACGCGAAACCCGGCGAATTCATTGCCATAGTGGGTGAATCCGGTGCCGGTAAGAGCACTCTGCTCCGGCTCGTTCTTGGTTTGGAAAAGCCGAACGCCGGGGTGGTATATTTCGATGGCCAGAGTCTCGATCAACTTGATGTCATCACGGTGCGAAAGCAGATCGGCGTCGCGCTGCAGGACGTGTTGCTGCAGAGCAGCACCATTCTTGACAACATCATCGGCAACGACACTGAATTGAACGAAGAAGATGCCTGGCGCGCGGCACGTCTGGCCGGAGTCGATGAAGATATCCGCGCCATGCCAATGGGAATGTATACCACGGTGGACGAAAACGCGGCGGCGTTCTCCGGCGGACAGGTGCAGCGAATCCGTATCGCTGCCGCGTTGATACACAATCCCCGCATCATCCTTCTCGACGAACCCACAAGTTGGCTGGACACAAGCAGCCAAGCCCGCACAATGCAGGCGATAGAGGATTCCGCCAGTACGCGCCTGGTCATCGCACATCGGCTGTCCACGATCCGCAGGGCGAACCGGATCTACGTGTTGCAAGCAGGTCGCGTTGCACAGATAGGTCGCTTTGAGCAACTAGCCGCCGAAGAGGGCCCTTTCCGCGACCTGGTCCAACGGCAACAGGCGTAAGCCACCATAGGCCTTGGCCCGAACGCCGTCTCCCTCAAGCGACAGCTTGACATGGTTGATTCCCATATAGAGCTCGAACGCCCCGTGTTCGCTGAAAACTGTGCGCCGCCGGGGCCACGAAAGCAGGCCCTCGGCCTTGGCCGGGATGCATAATCGACGGTCTACCAGGCGCTGGATCACCGGTTTCCAGTCAAGTTTCGAACTGAATAACCAAGCTGCGAACAAGGCTCGGTAGCTCGTTGCCTCTTCCGGCAGTGCATGCATTTCAAAGCCAAGACGCGGCAACGCGCCGTTCTCATTGATATCGAAGAGAAGCAGGAAGCGTCCGCAAAGATCCGCCATGCCTGATAGTAAGTGATTCACTGCGGTTATCGATCCAGGCCATTCCAGCCGCCTGAGCAGGGCCCCGACCTCACGGGGTTTCATGTCCGCCACGAGCAACCTGACCGATCTGGGCGTGCGGTTCGGGGTCGCCCCGACAAATGCAAGCTTGGCATCCGCCGGCAAGACATCAAGTGCCCACGCCAGCGCACGCCATTCGGGCACGCTGTCATTGCGTGCTGACGCCTGTGCAACCGTGTGCGCAATTGCCGCGGGCCCGGCGCCGGTCGCGCCCTTGCCTTGGCCAGGCAGCAATCGGAGATAGATTACCGGTGAGGGAGGGTCCGTCAGCCCGGCCGGCACTCCTATGATGTCATAGGCCAGCAATACAGATTCGAGCCAATGATCGGTGGCGGATGGGTCATTCAGATGCGTGGCAAGCCAGGCGTCAACCGATGCCGGTGCCGCTGCTTCACCGCGGGCAATGTGGTGGTGCGTAATCCGCTCTTCTGAAACCGGGATCGAAAAGTCCGCCGCCGGCGCTGACTCGTCCAGCCTGAACTCAAAGCCGCATAGCGAGGTCGACGCGGCGGCTGGAAAGTTGCCAACCCGCTCAAGCAAACGGATCCAGCCTTGTCCGGCGAGCAAGGATCGGGGGATCTGGCTGCGCAATCCTGTAAGAACATCCTCGAAGCGCTCCATCAGCTCCTGTCCCCAATCAGGTCAGTTGGCTGTCTTGGTGGCGACTATCTCTCCCCAATGTATGGGTAAGACCGGAAAGGTTCGAAAGCGCGGGAGACCGAATTTCGCTTCGGTGGGTTTCGGAATGATCATCGGCGTGAGGTCCAGCACCGACGTCACGGTAAAGCCGGTTGCCGCAAGCGCTGCCGCCATGTCTTCCATAGGCGGCGTAGGCTGCACATAGATCCTGCGGAATGCGTCTATCTGCTTCCATTCCTGCACGGTCATTTCTCCTGCCCTGCAAAACACGTCTTTGATGTAAACCTTCCCGTCATCGCGCAGCACCCTGGAAATCTCAGCAAAGAGCTTCTCAAGCTGAAAGGAGTATCCGGCAGATTCGAGAAACAGCACGCAGTCGAATTTCCGGTCCGGAAACGGCAACTCGTGGTAGTCCCCCACCTGCACGCAAACCCGCCCTGCGGCCGGAGAATCGGCAATCAGCTTTTGTGCAATTTGGGCTTGGTAGGAAGAGATGGTAATTCCATGCACTTCCAGGTCAGGAACATGCAGGGCCGCATAGAGGGCCGGGCCGCAAACGCCGCAGCCGGCATCAAGAACCACCTGGCCGCTGCGAAGACCGGACCGCTTCACGATGGTGCGGTTGTTGTCGTCATATGACTGGCCTTCAGAGTCGTCGTCGCACAAGATCCCTGCCTGGATAGTGGTGCCGAATTTCAGATAATGGTCGGTCGTTTCGCTCCAATAGCGAATCTGCTCTTCCTTCCACCATTGCGCGCTTCCAAGGCCTTCCGCGACACGATTCTTCATTGACTCCAAATCCCATTGGCACGGAACCATACGCAGGAAGGGTATCGGCATGCAAGTTCGGCGAAGCGACCGTCCATAGCCCACCCGGCTGATCACTTGCGAACGGACGAAGTCGCCCGCCATTCGGGTATACCGGGTTCCACGGCGATGCCCCGAGGATCTCAATGGAATGGTGCGGCGATTCAGTTTGTGCCGCAACCGGTCGATACTGACCCTGAAGTGATGCCGCCATGCATCGACCTTCCGGTGGCGATGCGGGATCGGGTTCCCGAAACGCCTTGGCAATCCGGCCTGCATCGGACCAGCACCTCCGCTTGACGCTATTCGGTGCGTTCGATAGCTTGATTTCGATCAGTGAATTATACAGGTATCGGAAATCTGCAAATGTGGGGACGTTTGCCGCCACTCCTGTCCGCGCCTTTCGTGATTTCGGATGGAGTCTTCATCAGCCCGAAATACCGGCATACACGATTGAATGCCGAGGAAGCGTTCAATCCGGATGGCAGCCTGGACGCGGTTTGCCGCAGGACGATACGGATCCACGACGCCCGTTCGCTCACACCGGCACCAAGCATTGAACGCGAGGGCTTCCAATTGATCGAGGCACCGGTTGATCTGGATTTTGGAGATCCCGCCCAGGTGAACGGCATCTATCGCAAGCATTGCGAACATCTTGTGAAAACCGCTACCGGATGCCAATCCGCCGAAGCTGTGCAGCACGGTTTTCGCGCCGGAAGAGCTTTAGGTCCTGCCGGTCAGGGTCTCTACGGAGTGGGCGCTCACGCCGACCATTCTCCAATGATAGAGGACTTTGTAGATGTGCCGGAGGGGCAGCACTTCGCCCTGTTCAACATCTGGCGTGGAACGAATCCCGATCGCAATATTGAATCGGGGCCGCTGGCGCTGTGCGACCGTTCCACGGTCTCAGCGGACGATATCGTTTACGCCGATTGCCTGCGACGCTCTGAACCGCGCACCCGCGTGATCAATTGCCGCTTGATTCACGATGCCGGTCAGATCTGGTATTATTTTCCACAAATGAAACCGGGCGAGGCGCTGATTTTCAAACAATACGATTCGCGTCTGGAACACGCTGCTTCGCGCACGGTCTTTCATACAGCATTCCAGGATCCGACTACCCCGGAAGATGCGCCATTGCGGGAATCGGTCGAAGTCCGCGTTGTGGCGGTGTTGCCCGAGACCGACCCGGACCGCGAGGGCAGAAAAGCCAGGTTCCAGGCCGAAGTGCCGAGCAGACGGCTTGACGGCACGGTTTCGACCTGGTGCCAAGAACCGGAGGTTGACTGGTCATACAGCGGCAGTCGCAGTAGGTTGCCGTAATTCCAGCGCATTGGTGTCTGCCCTATGGAATCGGTCTCTTTGGATTGCTTGTGGAGCCACCTGCAATTTGAGTCTGGCGTTTTTTCCGAACCTGATGAAGGCCGGACTCTGCTTCGTGGCTCCGTTGAAGCCTGCGACACCGCATCTCACTGACCAGGCACGGTTTGCTTCAGGCAACTTTCACCACGGGCCCGGATTTAATCCGCGGGTGCCTTGCAGTATTCGTCAATGAAGCGCTGGTGAGACGGAAGCCCTTCGACCAGGCTGCCGACCCGGTCACGGATACCGCCGAGGAAGTCGCCGAGATTCTGATCGCTCATCGAGTTGACACCGGGATGATACTGTTCGGGCACCAGCCCCTGACCGAGCATCACCTGCAGCCACGAGGTCTCGCCGAAAAGTTCTTCTGATGTCTTGAACACCCGCCCTCCCTGTCTGAACAGTTCGATGCGGTGCCTGAGAGAATCCGGAATCTCCATCATGCGGCATTGCCGCCAAAACGCTGAATCCGTCCGCTCAGTCACATGGTAGTGCAGGATGATGAAGTCCCGGATGTTTTCGGTCTCGATCTGCATCTGCTTGTTGAACTCAACGATATCGGGATCACGGATGCCGTTGTTCGGAAACATCTGCGCCAGACGGGTGATGCTGCGCTGTATCAGGTGAATGCTGGTTGATTCCAAGGGCTCGATGAAACCGGACGCCAGCCCCACGGCCACGCAGTTCTTGTACCAGTGCCTGCGCCTCTGGCCGGCTCTGAAACGAATCACGCGGGGCTCTGTGAGCAGGCGCCCCCGAACACTGTCGAGCAGCCGGACCTTGGCCTCCTCGTCGGACCAGTGTCGGGTGCTGAATACGATGCCGTTCCCGACACGATGCTGCAAGGGTATGCGCCACTGCCAACCTGCCTCGCAGGCGATGGCACGCGTGTAGGGGCGCGGCGGTTCTGTCGGTTCGGTCTGGACTGCAATGGCGCTGTCGCAAGGCAGCCAGTGACTCCAGTCGTCGTAGCCGGCATGCAGAGTCCGTTCAATCAGCAGCCCGCGAAAACCTGTACAGTCAATGAACAGGTCTCCTTCGATCAGTTGCCCGGAATGCAGGCGTAAGCCGGAAATAAAGCCGTTGCCTGGATTTTGCATCACCTGCTCGATTCGGCCTTCCCGCCGGACAACGTCGTGCCTTTCGGCCAACTCACGCAAAAACCGCGCATAGAGGGAAGCATCAATGTGGAAGGCATAATCAAGCAGGCAGTTAAGCATCAGCCCGAACCGCCCACTCTGTGCCGCCGCCCACTCGTTGCAGTATTCTCCGAACTCGTATGCGATGCCCAGTTTCCTGCCTTTGAGCCAGAAGTGATGGAACTCGGCTAACCCCCTGCTTCGTCCGGAATGGCCAAAGACGTGGAAGTAGTTTCCCCCGAGTTTCCGCCAGTTCTCGAAACAGATGCCAAGCTTGAACGTGCCTTGAACAGCACGCATGAATTCCGGCTCTCTGACCGACAGGACACGGTGCTGCCATTTCAGCGGGGGAATCGTCGCTTCCCCTACCCCCACCGTGCCGATCTCCTCTGACTCGATCAGAGTGATGTCAAAAGTCTTGCCGAACAGCTTTGCGAGTGTCGACGCGGTCATCCACCCGGCAGTGCCGCCGCCCGCGATGACAATTTTACGAATTCTCCCGTTGCTCAACGACTTCCTCCTTCTGGCTACCGGGCAGACAGGAGAGCGCCGAGTCCGGACGATCCAATCCCGCGAACGGCGCTATTGCGGCAGCCCACAATTAAGCCGTTCGGGCCGGGCAAAAGTGCAGACACCCAATCCGAATGTTCCGCACTCCTGGATTTTCCGGAAATGCCACTCTCAGGTTTCCTGCCTTGATTGCCTGTGGATGTGGAATGCACATGAAGTTCTCTTAATCTGGAGTGCTGTCTTTCTCATCGAGAGGAAATGGCACGCTATGTGTGGCAGCAGTTACGCATCTACGTAATTCTTCAGGGATGACACTGCCAGTTTCAATTCATCTGGAAACAACTATCCCACAATCCGATCCATTGCTGCCCGGTGATGTCTGAAGTCTGCCGGATGATTCGGGGTGAGTAGTGTTCTTGATTTGGAAGGAACTTGACGACACGTCCGATGGCTGGTTGGCCTCAACTGGAAGACACACCCCACGCATCTGCGATGCTCTCGACGATGCTTCGAGAAAACGCGCACATAGCCGCAATATTCCTTATTTCACAAACAGTTAGCCTTGCAGCTCCCGTTGTCAGTTTCCCTTCCTCTCCTCTAATCCCCTGCACCGTCAGGACACGTTGCCGTCAGAGTGACTCGCGGCATCGTCCTATCAGACATCCTCATCTTCCGGTTGACCGGCGAATTCCGTGGCCATGGGCTCAGCTATTGCAACACCAGATACTGATGGCCCACCACGGTTCCCTTATCGCGAATACCATGGCTTTCGCAGTGGGCAACGCATTCTGTGTAAGTATCAGCCACCCGGAACCACGTTTTAGCGATTCGAGCCAACTCTTTCGCCATATCGCACTTCTTGCTAGATCCTAGATGAAAAACAGCCACACCGTCAGATTTTAGCCTCTCTCGACACTGGCGCAGGATGGGATAGTACACCTCAAAGCTGCGCTTTTGCCGTTCGTCGACGAACGCTAGTGGCCGCTCCCGAAAGTCGTTCGCTTCCCAACCGCAAAACCACAGGCGCATCCAGTTCCCGAGATGGAACCGCGTGCTGTCGAAGAAAGGCGGAGAGGTCACTATCGCGTCCAGATTATCAACCGCGGCCGGCCACCATGCTGTAGCGTCTTGAAAAATTGAATAGCCAGGAACAAAGTCATCCGGTATCGGTGTTGCTAGACTACGCTTCACCTTGTCGCGAAGCCTTGGAATCAAGGCGCGGTATTCTGCATTACCGCTCGGTGCAAACGGCGTGATGGGATGCGACCGGCGACTAAGCGCATAGGGGCGATTGCCGTGAAGGATGTGCAGCAGACAAGCAAAGACCAAAGATTGTGATGCGTTTTCAGGTGGATTATCGAGGAAAAATCTACGCGCTAGCAGTACTTCTTCAAATGTCCTTTCGTGAAAATAGGAGGCCAGAACTCCATTGAACCGAATCAACTCAGCAGACTTGCGCTCGTCCGCCTGTAACCCTTGTGTTTTCAGATAATCTTCCAGCCTCCCGACGGTTCTTTCACATACAGTAGCGATGCACTGCCCGATCTTTCCGTCCGTGATGTGAACTGCGGGCGGCGATATGTCGAAACCCCAGCATTCGACACCATGGAGCGCGGCCTCAAACGGGATCGTGCCAACGCCCGAGAACGGGTCTAGCAATCGGCCACCGGGCGTCGTGAAAGTCCTGACCAGATGCGCAGCCAGTGACGGCTTCATTTTACCTTGGTAGGAGCAGAGCGAATGGCGCGGATGTCCCCAGTTGCGCTTTGCATACTCTCCCTGCTGATGCGGCAAGAACTTCTTGAATTCTGACCACGCTACTGACCAGCTATTCGATTGATTCCTGATACCGTGGGTGCGCGTGCGCTTCCCCGGCTTCGGAGCGAATACAAGCAATTTCTGTGTCAGCTTTGCTTGACTCCGCGAGTACCGCTGACGCAGCGTTATCTCATTGGTGAGATCAAACCCGGCTGCGTCCAGCGACTGCGCAATGAATTGGTCCGTCGGAACATGCACGCCGGCGTACGCGGAATCGCCAATATCGATGACGATCGTTCCACCCTTCCGAGTATGCACGGCCAACGCATGGAGAATCATGTGCATCTCTGAAGCGAAGCACGAAACCATGCGAGGTATTCGCATATCGTAGGCATGCGCTTCGAGGGCCTCTACGACCGGTGCGGCAGCGGGTGGCATTTCGCCGACAGGCTTGCCCACGGTTACATCGTTAATCCCCACTGTCATGGAGCCAAAGCGGAATCTGGATAAGTCTTCCCGTTCCTTCAGGCAACGCAGGAACCACAGTTCGACCTTCGTATTCCTGAAATAGTTGGTACCATTGAGATAAGGTGGGCTTGTGATCACTGTATCGACGGAAAGCGCGGGAATACGGTCCAAGTTTTTCGCGTTCTCCAGTAGAAGCACCGGCGTATGGTCGATCAGCGAAAGGTCTTCAATGTCGCGGGCCATCACAGTGAGTGCCGCGCGAATTTCCGTCCGCAACTCGATGCGATCGCCAACCAGTTCCTGCTCGGTCTTGAACCTCAGATCACCCCGTCGAATCAGGCGAGATGCTGGGATCAGAGCGCGAAGGACCGCGATGGTCAAGAAGCGCGCTGACAGCGGAGCGGTACATCCAATGTCGTCAATCAACGTCCGGCAACGCAGTACATCGGCGAACACCTCTTTATCAAAAAATGTGCTATCGCCAAACACTGCATTGTAGGTCTGCTTCAACCGAAAGTCCTGCTGAGTGGCGTCGATCCGCTCGTTCAGAGTCTCGCCGAGCCCTGCAAGCTCGTCCGCCAGCTCAGTGCGACTGCGGTCACGCAATCGCAGGGCGATGACCTTCGATGCTGTGAGGAACTGGAGAAGCGGGTTGATCTCGGCGTAATAGGCTCTTTTGCCGAGACGGCACGCGGTGAGCGCCGTTGTGCCTGTTCCGCCGAAAGGATCGAACACGCTTCTCGCGTTCGGGCAATACCTGCCGATGACCGACTCGACGAATGCAGGGGAATATCCCTCCAGCCAAGGATACCACCCATGCAGCGGCTCGTGACGGCCACCGCAGAAGGTTGCCTGAATTGGGTCGAAGGCGATGGGGTTGGGAGCCTCAAATCCCGGCAGCCACGCGGCGGCCGATTGTCCGTTGGTCTCAAGATGACCACGGAGAATCGAGAGGCAGAATGCGTTGAGAGTCTTGTCCTCGGCCTGAGCATGCTCCTGGAGGGTTACGAAGCTCTCGTAACCGAGAGCATTTCGGAGCGAGTCGCTGGAAAGATGGCGTACCGCGTTGAAAACGTTCTCGTCTCTCTTGCCGAAGGCGAGAGTCAAACTGGATCGCCCCGACGCCGATTTCGGACAGTCCCTGAAGTAGACGTTCTTGTACGACTGCGCCATGGCCCCTCGATCTGAATCACTCTGTCGTGATACCAACTACCATACTATGGTAGTTGGTATCACGAGTCAATAGGCCCTCAAGGAAATCGGCGCTAGAGAGGTCGGCGGGGCAGGGAGGCGTGGGCAAGTCCCGCACTATGCGACTCTGTCGGCAACCCGTAGCCATTCGGCGCGGGCAATCACGTAGCTAGCCGACCTACGTTCCTCGACTTGGAGCGCTGCCACGGGATTCTGGATCATGCGCAGGCGCGGCGAGACGCTGTCCATGTGCTCGACGAGCGCTAGGACGTAACTGTCACCGTGTTCCTGCGCTGCCCGGTATTCCGTCGGCGTCAGACTTACCGCGCCCAGCGCGGCAACACTACTCTTCACCTCAACCACCATCGCTCGATCTTGCCGCCGTGCCCAGAGATCAAAACCGTACCCGCGACGATTGGTGTAGAAGGCGACCTCCCAACCCTGGGAACGGAGTACCTTCGCGACGAAGCTTTCCGCATCCGCACCATCATTGCTCACGCGCGTCGCGGGCGGCGAAAGCAATTCCTCGACCTCTGGAGGCTCCGGTATCCGAAGTTGCGGCGGGGGTGCGGGTGCCACGGGAGCAGCGGCGGGCACAGCTTGTGCCCCGACCCAATCGGCGGTCAGCAGGAGCCGCGTTCCTTCGCGTACCATGCTGGTGCCGAGCGAGAACAAAGAGAATGTGTGCAACCCGACATCGCGCCAGTTCGAATACGCCTTGTCCCCTGGTATCCGGTCGCGGACCTCGGAATGAAGCGTATCTTGTTCCTCAGGCGTAAGCGCGCGATAAGCCGTAATCGCGGCGGCTGCCTTGGACGCTTCGCCTCTGCGTCGTATACGAGAGACGAAGAAGTCGAACTCGTTCCGGTCGATGTATCCCTCGCAGCGCTTCAGAACCTGTTTCGTTACCTTATATGCTCGGAGGTCGAAGTCCCCATATTGTCCGACTCGGTTGCGTGGTGTCCAAGGCTCGACCGCGAACCGGATGGCGGACAGGGATTGTTCAAGCACTGCCGCCGGATCATCTGTATAAGCAAGGTCTCGTCCCCGATCTGTAAGGACGGTCTGGTGCCATCTCGTGCCGTTCACGCGTTGCAAGAGCTGCAACGGCTTGTCCATGACCAGCAAGTGATGACGCCGCAGTTGTACGCCCGGGTCGTCAACTTCCGTTCCGATGATCCTCGCGAGTCTCTGATAGTCGTGGTCAGTGAGCTGAATGCTGCCTCCGCCGCCCCGGTTCTCCAAATATTCGGCGATGGCCTTCAGCCAAGAAACCGCGACATGGACGCGAGTGATAACGAACCAGCCACGGTCGCCCCGGTCTCCCTCATCAAGGCGGTCCACGAGTGTGCGGCGGACCCCTTCCAGACTCATGCGAAGTACCCGGTTGGGAATTCCGTGGGTCCAGAAGACCCGAGACGTCGGCTACGCCTCCGGTTCAGGGCAGGATCCAAGATAGACGCGAGCGTTTGCACGGGTTTGACCTATCACGAATTCACGGTTGTCGAGCTGGCTACGTAGCGTAGCTTCCTCTGAATCGCCACCGCCACCCGCTCAGTAGCTTGGCTCAGGGTCGCATCGTCAAGATGAACGTAGCGGTTCGTCGTGGACGCTCGCCTATGCCCGAGCAGGCGTCCCGCGACATGCAGGCTCTCGCCGTTCATGACCGCGTGCGAGGCGTGCGCATGGCGCAGGTCATGTAGCCGCGCATCCGCCACGATCCCTGCCGCGTCGCGCGCTCTGGTCCAGAACGCCCAAAGGTCATTCGTACTCAACGGCCCGTTTCCCTTGCCGTCCGGAAATACCCACTCCCCGGACGCTGTTTCGGCGAGGCCGTTCAGCAGCTCCCGCGCGGCCCCGCCGAGCAGAACGTGCCTGGGTCCGGTCTTCGCGTCAATCAGGGCGAGCCGGTCGGGCTTGACCTCACACCATCGCAGGCGGCGTATCTCGCCCGGCCTGCACCCCGTCAGCAGGAGCAGGCGCACCGCCGCGACGCAGACCGGGCTTTCCGTCTCCCGCTGAAGCAGGACCGCGCCGAGCAGCCGCCCGCGCGGCGGACGGCGATAGCGGACGATGCCGGTGCACGGGTTCCCGGCGGCTTCGGGCCGATGGCCCCACGCGATGGCGCAGTCGAACATGGTGCGCAGTATGTCATGACTCCGATTCGCGCCGCCCGGCTTCCTGCGTCCGTATTCGTGGAAGAAGCGGGCAATATCGGCTCGCACCACCGAGCCGACACGAAGATGGCCGAGAGCGGGCAGGATGGCGCTGTTGAGATAGCTCAGGGTCGCCTTGACCGTGGATGGCTTCCACGACGGCGAGCGCCGTTCGACGTATTCCGCTGCGAACTTCGTCAGCGTCGGGCCGGAAGCGGGAAGGGGCACGGGACTCCCGCCTCCCTTCTCGCGCGCGAGGAAGGCGAGCGCGGCGGCGCGGGCCTGGTCGGCCTTCACCGCGTCCGGCTTGCCGAGCGTGACGCGGCGCGGCGTGCCGTCGCGGCGGAACCGGAACACCCAGGACCGCGCGCCGTTCGACTGGACGCGCAGCATGAAGCCTTGCAGGGCGGTATCGTGGATGGCGTATTCGCGCTCACGCGGACGGGCCGCGAGCGCGAGCGCATCGGTCAGGCGGGCGCGTTCGGTCATCGGCCCGCCTCCCCGCCGTCGAGCATGTCGGCAAGGCCGCGCGACACCCGGTTGGCCGCGTCGAACACGGAGCCCTCGGCAAGGTGCGCGTATCCGAAGGTGGTCTTGATGTCGGCATGGCCGAGCAGCCCGGCCACGACGCGCAGGCCCTCGCCGCCGTTGACCGCGACCGCCGTTGACCGCGACCGCCGCGAGCGAATGGCGGAGATCGTGAATGCGCAGCCTCGGAAGCCCCGTCGCCGCACGGACCATGTTCCATGCCTTGTCCACCGAGACAGGCCCGCCGCAGGGGCAGTTGGTGCGCCGCTGCTGCGCCGCGAGGACGGCGCGGGCGGGCGACGCAAGCCAGATCGTGCGCGGACCCGTCTTGCTGTCGGGCAAAACCGCGTGGTCGCCGTGAACGTGCTCCCATTTGAGGCGCAACGCCTCGGACTTGCGCGTGCCGGTGTAGAGCAGGAAGCGCAGCGCGGCGACCGCGACCGGATGGTCCGCTTCCGTGCCGTCGAGCGCACGGCCGAGCGCGGCGAACTCGTCGTCCGTCAGATAGTGCGCCTCGAAGCCCGTCTTGCGCCGCCGCAGTCCCTTGCACGGGTTGGAGTCCTCGCGCCGCAGTCCGAGCGCCTCCGCGTGCTTCATCATCGACGACATCGCCGCGAGCGCCCAGTGCGCCGAGCCGGGGCGCGTTGCCGCGATATCGTCGTGCCAGTTGCGCACGTCCTTCGCGCCGATCGCATCGACCGGGCGACCGCCGAACGCCGGCAGTATCCAGCGCTGCACGGTATGCGCGTACGTCTCTCGCGTCGTCGGCTTCCACCGTTCGGCGCAGTCGGCGAGGAACGCCGGTGCACGATCCACGTCTTGCGCCCGTTCGCAGCGGCGAAGGCGCGCGCGCTCGCCATCGTGATCTTCGTTCTGTTCGCCATGCTCCGATCCCTCCCGTTCGTTTCGGTCGCGACCGGCGCGTCGCGGGCGCCCCGTTGGGGAACACCCAGGACACGCCGGGTAACGGCGCCGGGTTCGAAGGTGGGAAGGGTCGGAAGTGCTGCGCTCAAACGCCGCGCGGGCTGCAAGCCGTTGTGACTACCGGGCTTTCAGCGCTTCGCGGATGCGTGGCCGGAATGCGATTCTCTACGCCCTTCGGCGTTTCGGTCTCACACCCCACGCATCTAAAGATGCACTAAACGAGGCTCACCGGCTCTCGTTCGAGAGGTTTTCCTTGTATTATAGGCATTTAGTCCGACTTCATCCATTTGCCGTGATCCCTGTCGCGGGTGGCCTTGTCTGTTGCCTGCAGCCGTTTTGTTCTTTCGGACCGGACGGCCCGCCGGCATCGCTCGGCGGAGTTCCCGGCTTCCAGTGTCGGCAACCGGGAGTTTGCTGTGCCGTTCTTCCGTTCCACAAGGCGCAAGTTCATACAGTTTCCGGAGGTTGAGCCGGAACTCGCCAGACGTGCCGAAAGGGTGCCCTATGCGCAGGGCAGTGTCGCCGGTTATCGACCGGCGGCCGTTGAGAATCCCGGTGATGCGGTTCACCGGCCACACCGGGCGGGCGGCTTCCTTGCGCGGTCATGTCGGTCGCGGCTCGCGACGACGAATCGTCTCGTGGAGAGACGAGGTTGGCCGGAAGCGGAACGGCGGCTGGCGCTCAAGGGGACAGCCCCGGAAATCATCCGGAAAAACCGGAGTTGACCTATCCGCCGATCAGGAACCGGTTTCGAAACTGCTGAAATCAGGACTCCACCGAAATTGTGGGTTATTGTCATTGTCAATTGGCGTTAAATTCGTCCCCGGGGATACCACAGATGGGTTTGAACAAAGAAATGCCGGCAATGGATGCCTATGCGACGAAAACCGACCGCACCGCGGCTTTGGGTGTCATCCGGCAACTGCTTGGTGAGCGGCTGCAGACCGGTGAGGCGGCGCGTGCCCAGCATTGCCACAGCACAACCATTATTGAGCCTCAGCTTCCCGATGCGGTCGCATTTCCCCGGTCCGAGGGTGAGGTATCCGAAATTGTGAAAATCTGTTGCCGCTACCGTGTGCCTGTGGTGGGTTTCGGCACCGGCACATCACTGGAAGGCCATGTCAACGCCCCGATGGGTGGTGTGTCGGTGGATTTCGGGGAAATGAAACGCGTTGTGGCGGTCAATGCGCAGGATCTGGACTGTGTTGTCGAACCCGGGATCACCCGAAAGGCGCTGAATGAGGAACTCCGCGACACCGGACTGTTTTTCGCAATAGATCCGGGCGCGGATGCCAGCATCGGCGGCATGGCGGCGACACGGGCCTCCGGAACCAACGCTGTCCGCTACGGAACCATGCGGGACAATGTCCTGGCACTGAAAGCCGTCATGCCGGATGGAAGCATCATCTCCACTGGTCAGCGTGCCCGCAAGAGCGCTGCCGGCTACGATCTCACGCGGCTGCTGATCGGATCGGAAGGAACTCTTGGGCTGATTACCGAACTGACGCTGCGGCTGCATGGGTTGCCGGAAGCGATTTCATCCGCCAACTGCGGATTTCCGGATATCCACTCCGCCTGCCTGGCGGTGATTGACACAATTCAATTCGGAATTCCGGTCGCCAGGATTGAGTTATTGGATGAATTGTCTGTCCGGGCCGTCAATGCCTATTCCGGTCTGTCACTTCAGGAAATGCCGTTGCTTCTGCTGGAGTTCCACGGCAGTTCGAGCGCCGTCGCCGAGCAGGCCGCCGCCTGCGGAGAGATATTTGCCGAAAGAGGCGGCACGGCGTTTGCCTGGTCGGCAAATCCACAGGAGAGAAACAGGCTTTGGCAGGCGCGTCACGATGCCTACTGGGCAACCCTGCGACTGCGGCAGGGAGCGACCTGCATAACCACGGATGCCTGCGTTCCGATTTCGGCACTGGCCGATTGTGTGACCTCGGCACAGGAGAAAGTGAAATCGCTCGGCATGATCGCTCCGATCGTCGGCCATGCCGGTGATGGAAATTTTCATATGACGCTGTTAATTGATCGGGATAACCCGGCTGAGACCGCTAAGGCCGGCGAATTTGTCGGCTGGTTGGCTGAATGTGCTGTTTCGATGGGCGGTACCTGCACCGGTGAGCACGGAATCGGGCAGGGCAAGATGCGTTACCTGGCGAAGGAATTGGGTACGGCGACCTGCTGGATGACACGTATCAAGGAGGCGATTGACCCGCTGAACATTATGAATCCCGGCAAAATCACAGCGGGATCGGGCTGACGCGGTCAAACCGCCGGGAATTAAGGAGAGAGTTGGCAAGAGATGCGCAAATTCCTGGTCATTCTCGATGACAGCAATGAATGTGCGAATGCCGTTCGTTTCGCTGCCATGCGTGCGGCAAAGACAAATGGCGGGATGGTCATACTGTCGATCATTCCGCCCGAAGAGTTCCAGCACTGGATCGGCGTCGGTGATATTATGCGGGAAGAGGCGCGCGAAAGAATTTGGATTCATTTCAACACTTTCGCCGTCGGGATTCGCAAGGGCTACGGGATTGAGCCGGAGCTTATGATCCGCGAAGGACCGGCGGTTACTGAAATACTGGGTCAGATCAACGACGATCCGGAAATCGGCATTCTGGTTCTTGCCGCCGGAACCTCCGGCGATGGACCGGGCCCGCTGGTTTCGAGTCTCAGCCGCTCCTCCGGCACCCTGCCGATACCGATCACGATTGTGCCGGGAATGCTGAGCAGGGAAAGGCTGGAGGCACTCACCTGAGCCGCATACCCGCAATCGATTGACTCCCCGGGCACCAGTTGCCAGTGTTGAGACACTCATCCAGAGGAAACAGAATGTTTATTCAAACAGAGCCGACGCCAAATCCAGCGACGCTGAAATTTCTGCCCGGGCAGACGGTGATGACGTCGGGAACCGCGGACTTTCCTGACCCGGAGGCAGCTGAACGATCGGTGCTGGCTTCGCGCCTGTTCCGAATATCGGGAATTGAGCGGGTTTTCTTCGGGTCGGATTTCGTCACCGTGACAAAAGCCGACCCGGTGGATTGGGCGCATATCAAACCCGCAATTCTCGGTGCCATCATGGAACAACTGCAGTCCGGCTATCCGATCATCGATGAAGCTGTTGAGGCGCAGGGATCAGACGCTGACGACAGCCCGGTAATCAAGCAGATCAAGCAATTGCTGGATACAAGGGTGCGCCCGGCTGTGGCCCAGGATGGTGGCGACATCACCTTTCACGGATTCGACCGGGGGGTGGTATATCTGCATATGCAGGGCGCATGCGCTGGCTGCCCTTCCTCCACAATCACGCTCAAAATGGGCATAGAAAATCTGCTCCGTCACTATATTCCGGAAGTTATCGAGGTGCGTCCGGTTGTCGCATGACGGCCCGGTTCTGGGCATGGACACGTCAGGGGAAACCTGCTCGGCGGCATTGGTTTTGCGGGGCAGAATCCTGACCGAACGTAACTACGAGCCGACAGCAGGCCGCGCAGAGGAACTGTTTCCGGTGCTGCAGGACATGCTGGCAATGGCAGGTCTGGTTTGGAAGGATGTCCGGACCATCGGCGTTGTCACCGGTCCAGGCAATTTCACCGGCATCAGGCTGGCGGTGGCGACGGCCCGCGGCCTGGCAATGTCACTCTCGATTCCGGCCACCGGAATCAATTCCTTCGCCGCAGCCGCCTTTGCAGTGCCCCGCCCCTGCCTCGCTGTGATCGGCGTGACCGGTAGTCACCTCTATGCAATGCGCCTGCCGGACGGCGAACCGGTCAGCGGTGATCTGGATAGGTTACAGACACCGGAGCGCCCCATCCCCGTGGTCGGCGGAGAGGCGGCGGCGGCGGCGGCGAAAAAATGGAAATGCGAATGGCGGCGGCCGGTCTGCGCGCCGGGTGCGGCGGCGGCGAAAATCGCTGAAACGGCCGAACCGGTTACATTTGCGCCGCCGGTGCCATTCTTTGTCCGTCCGCCGCTGACATAATTTCTCTGCCGCCGCCGTAACCGGAAACCCTGTCACTCCGAATTCGGTTGCAGTTTCCGGCTACGTCCCGAATAAGACTGAACGGGCCTCAGAGGCCGAAGCCGCGGGAATATTGCGGTTGTGACAATGCTTGGAGGAAGGGAATGAAATCCATGAAAAAACTGGCTGCGGCGGCTGCCGCACTCGGATTTGCGGCTTCCGCCGCCTCTGCCGAGCCGGCGCTCATTTACGATATGGGCGGAAAATTTGATAAGTCATTCAATGAAAGTGCCTATAATGGCGCTGAAGCCTGGAAAGCCGCATCCGGCTCTGATTACAAGGACATTGAACTGCAGTCACAGGCGCAGAGGGAACAGGCGATCCGCCGTTATGCCGAACAGGGAAACAATCCTGTGGTCATGACCGGATTTGCATTCGGCTCGGCGCTCAATTCTGTTGCGCCGGATTTTCCGGATACCAAATTCGCCATTATCGATATGGTCGTCGATCAACCGAATGTGCGTTCTGTGGTTTTCAAGGAACATGAAGGATCATTCCTCGTCGGCTACATTGCCGGTCTGACCACCGACTCTGACGTTGTCGGGTTTGTCGGCGGGATGGACATTCCGCTCATCCGACGTTTCGCCTGTGGTTATGTGCAGGGCGTCAAGGCGGCTGATCCGTCAATCGAAGTTATCCAGAATATGACCGGCAACGAACCCTCTGCCTGGAATGACCCGGTTAAGGGTGCGGAGCTGACAAAAGCCCAGATCGCCGCTGGAGCGGATATCGTCTATCATGCCGCCGGTGGAACCGGAGTTGGTGTGCTGCAGGCGGCGGCGGATGCCGGAATCCTTGGTATCGGTGTCGATGCCAACCAGAACCACCTGCATCCGGGTTCGGTTTTGACCTCCATGATCAAACGGGTTGACCTTGCTGTGCAGGAGGCATTCGCCGGTGGTGCCGATCTTGAAACCGGGATCGTTGCCCTGGGATTGGCCGAAGACGGGGTCGGTTTTGCCCTCGACGAGCATAACGACAATCTCATTTCCGACGAAACCAAAGCCATGGTGGCAAGCGCACGCGAACAGATCATTGCCGGCGATTTGATGGTGCATGACTACACGATGGATGACAGCTGCCCCGCCAGCTGACCGGTGACCGGTAAAGAACAGTCGGCGCGGCCTGATGATGCCGCGCCGGCGATAGAACTCAGAGGCATCTCGAAATCCTTTGGACCCATCCGGGCCAACCGGGATATTTCGCTTTCGGTCGCCTCCGGCACGATTCATGGAATTGTCGGTGAGAACGGAGCCGGCAAATCCACCTTGATGTCGATTCTCTATGGTTTCTATAAGGCTGATGCCGGCGAAATCCGGATTAACGGAAAACCCACAGCCATTCCGGACAGCCAGGCGGCAATCGGCGCCGGAATCGGCATGGTTCACCAACATTTCATGCTGGTGCAGAACTTCACCGTATTGGAAAATGTTGTGCTCGGAGCCGAGGATGGGCCGCTCCTTGGCCCTTCACTCGCCAAAGCGCGTTCATTATTGACCCGGCTTGCCGGTGAATATGAACTCAGTGTTGATCCCGATGCGGTCATCGAGGAACTCTCGGTCGGATATCAGCAACGCGTGGAAATTCTGAAGTCGCTGTACCGGCAGGCCGATATCCTCATTCTCGACGAACCGACAGGGGTATTGACCCCATCCGAAGCCAGCCATCTGTTTCGGATTCTGCGCAGCCTGCGGGATGAAGGCAAAACCATCATCCTGATCACCCATAAGCTGCAGGAAATCATGGCGGTCACCGACACGGTCAGCGTGATGCGGCAGGGTGAAATGACCGCCACTGTCAGGACCTGCGACACTATGCCGGAGGAGCTGGCGCAGCTTATGGTCGGCCGCAAGGTCCTGCTGCGGGTCAAAAAACAGGCGGCGAATCCGGGAGATGTCGTACTCGATGCCACAAATTTGACAGTGACAGACGATCGGGGCGTGGAGCGGTTAAAGGATGTGTCATTGCAAGTGCGCAAAGGCGAAATCCTCGGAATCGCCGGGGTCGCCGGCAATGGTCAGACCGAATTGCTCGAAGTTCTCGGCGGGATCTCATCCGCCACCGGCAGTATTCGTATCAATGGTAAGGAAGTCAGCTGTTCGGGTCCGGGTTCAGACGCAGGGTCACGCCGCCGCTGCGGGGTTGCGCATGTGCCCGAGGACCGACAGCATCTTGGATTGGTAATGGATTTTCACGCGTGGGAAAACATGGCCTTCGGATATCACCATGACAGCCGCTACAATCACAACCGGCTATTCATGGATAACCGCGCAATCAGGCACGCCACTGCCAGGAATATGGAGCATTTTGATGTCCGGCCGGCCACAGCTGAATCCGTGGCCCGGAATTTTTCCGGCGGCAACCAGCAGAAGATCGTGCTGGCTCGTGAATTCACCCGGGGGCCGCAACTTCTGGTTGTCGGGCAACCGACACGCGGGGTCGATATCGGAGCCATTGAATTCATTCATCAGCGCATCGTCGATCTCCGCGATTCCGGCGCCGCGGTGCTGCTTATCAGCGTCGAGCTGGACGAGATTTTGTCGCTGTCCGACCGTGTTGCTGTCATGTTTGACGGACGGATCATCGGCGAACGTATCACTTCGGAAACGAATGAAAACGAACTTGGCCTGTTGATGGCAGGAATTACAAGTGAGAGCTGAATGAACTCGCAGATGCCGAAATGGGCGGATGTTGCCTTAATTCCGCTGCTCAACCTGTTACTGGCATTCCTGGTCTCCGGCCTCGTGGTTCTGTGGATCGGAGAAAACCCGCTGCACGCATTGGTCATAATCATTAAGGGATCAATCGGTTCCGCCTATTCCTGGGGTTACACGCTTTACTATACGACCAATTTCGTCTTCACCGGATTGGCGGTGGCAGTCGCCTTCCATGCGAAAATGTTCAATATCGGGGGTGAAGGTCAGGCAACGCTGGGCGGTCTGGGCGCAGCCTTGGCATGCCTCTCCATCGACTGGCCACACTGGCTGCTCGCTTTTCCTGTTATCGTTGCCGGCGCCGCCCTGTTCGGTGCCGCTTGGGCGGCTGTGCCGGCATATCTGCAAGCGCGCCGTGGAAGCCATATCGTGATCACAACGATCATGTTCAACTTCATCGCCTTCGCGCTGCTCGTCTATCTGCTGGTTCATGTCATGAAGGCCCCGGGTTCAATGGCACCCGAGACCAAAACTTTTCCGCCCGGCGCCCATCTCCCGACTGCGCATGAAATGCTGGCTTGGTTCGGCATCGGATTTCCGAAATCGCCGCCGCTCAATGTCAGTTTTCTGCTGGCACTGGCCGCCTGTGTTTTTGTCTGGGCATTAATCTGGCGGACCCGGCTCGGCTACGCCATCAGAGCCTTCGGATTCAGCGAGCCGGCCGCCGTATATGCCGGAATTTCCCCCTTCCGGGTGATCATGATCTCGATGCTGATCTCCGGCGGACTGGCCGGGATGATGGCCGTGAACACGGTTGCCGGCGAGGCCGAACGGTTATTGATCGATTCTGTCCAGGGGGCAGGATTCGTCGGAATTGCGGTGGCTCTGATGGGCAGATCCCACCCGGTCGGTGTCCTGTTGGCGGCGATACTGTTCGGAATTCTATATCAGGGTGGTGCCGAACTGGAGTTTGAACTGCCGGCGGTCAGCAGGGAAATGATCGTGGTCATACAGGCGCTGGTCATTCTCTTTACCGGTGCGCTTGACAATATGGTGCGGATGCCGGTGGAAAAACTGTTCATCCGGATGCGTCGGGGAGCCCCGTGATGGATTTTGCGACAGTCATTCAGATTCTCGACTCGATGATGCGGCTGTCAACACCGTTGATCTTTGCCTGTCTTGCCGGCCTTTTCTCAGAAAGAGCCGGAATTTTCGATATCGGCCTGGAAGGCAAAATGCTCGCATCGGCATTCTTTTCAGCCGCTGTCGCCGCCTTCACCGGATCCGTTCTCCTCGGCATGATGGCGGGTTTGACGGCGTCAATGCTGCTGGCGCTGGTGCATGGCATGGCGTCGATCACATTCCGTGGAAATCAGCTGATTTCCGGGGTCGCGATTAATTTCTTTGCCTCAGGCATGACCGCATTGATTGGCCAGAATTGGTTCAAGCTGGGCGGGCGCACACCGTCTCTGAGCGGAGATGGCCGCTTCCTGCCAATCGAATTTCCGTTCGCCGTGAATATTGAATCGGTACCGATATTGGGGCCGATCTACAGCGAACTCTTTTCCGGACATACTTTCCTGGTCTATCTCTCCATTCCCACGGTTTTTCTTGCCTGGTGGATTCTGTTCCGCACCCGGTTCGGATTGCGCCTCCGGGCAGTGGGCGAGAACCCCGAAGCCGTAGATACCGGTGGCCTGTCAGTGACCGGGCTGCGCTATCAGGCAACCTTGATCTGCGGTTTGCTGTGCGGTTTGGGAGGTGCCTATCTGTCGACCGGGATGGCCGCCGGATTCATCCGGGACATGACTGCCGGCAAGGGATTCATCGCGCTGGCGGCATTGATTTTTGCGAAATGGCGCCCTGTTTACGCCTTGTTGGCATGCCTGCTTTTCGGATTGTTGGAGGCCATAGCCATCCGGTTTCAGAATATCGAGATTACCGGCCTCGGCACGGTCCCGCTGCAGCTGATGCAGGCGCTGCCCTATATCCTTACCGTAGTGATCCTCGCCGGATTTGTCGGCAAGGCAATTCCGCCCCGTGCCGGTGGTGAACCTTATGTGAAAGAGCGCTGAGGGCGGATCACGGGAATAACCCGTTGCCGGTATACGGATACCGGGCCCACGCAAAATCGACTTCAATTTCCAATTGTCAGAATGAATAGCGCAGCGACCAGCGGATTCCGTGTCCCCTCACCTTGGTCCTGTTCGGCGACAGGTTGAGCAAAACCGGCTCTCCCGTTCCGTCATGCCTGACCTCCCGACCCCCTCCCTGCCCGGTCCGGGCTTCATCAAGGTCGCTGTAGCGCCAGGCGACATCAAAGGTCACGTTTTTTCGTCCAATTCAAAGGCCATGCCTGCAGACACCATCCAGGCCAGACCAGTATGGTTGCCACCCGGAGCGATCGTCATTGTCGTCGGAAAGGATATTGATTTGGACCCGACGCTGTTGTGCGCAACACCGACACCTCCCCCGATGAATGGCCAATATGAACCCGAAGGGCCCATCCTGTCGAAATCGAAAAACCCGGCCGCCATTGCCGACACGGAGGACAAGGTCACAACCGTTGACTGTCGCCTTCCAGGAGCAAGGAAGTTCGCCTCGCCGGCGAATTCAAACTTTGGCCGGTATTCGAACAGCAACTCATAACGCACCCGGTTTCCCGCATCATAACCGATCCGACGCCGTCCCGAGCGAGCCATAGGAACCCCCGGGCCTTCCCGCCGGACCCCGTCCACAGCCATAGAGTGGCCTGAATCCCCTGCTATCGCAGTTGACATCACGAAAATCGGCGTCGCTCGACAGATCAAATCCAATACTGCCACGCAGGTAATGCGCCGCACTCTCGGTTGCATCGGCGGCGCCTGCCCACAGGAAAACCGCAATCGCCGCCGAACCGACATGCCGACGCAAGCCCTTGCCCTGAAATGAGTGCGCTGCGAATTTCGGAGCATTCAAGCACATGCCGCGCCTGCCTCATTGCCGCCTGATTTCAACTAACCCAACATTAGACAGATGCACAGGCCCCGTTGAAAGCTTCCTGCCCGTCGATGCGGGTTATGTGACTTAACGATACCGCCACCGGCAAGAGACCTGCTTCATGACGCCATCTCCGGAGCCAATCCTTGACGAGGGTATTTTCGAAATCCCTCAGGTCAGTATATGTCGGGTACCTCCCTCAACAGTTCCCTGACCAGGGTTGCGGCATTGGCCGCCGCAATTCCGAGGAATATGTTCATCTGGTTTGCACCTTCCCCACCGCCGGCGAGGTCTGCAAGACTGCGAACGGCGATAAACGGCACATCGTTGGAATAGGCGACATGGGCCATTGCTGCGCTTTCCATATCGAGAACACGGGCATCGAAAGTCTCGAAAACCCAAATCCGGAAGGCTGCGTTGTCGACGAAAGCGCTGCCTGAAACCCCTGACCCGCCGACTGTGACTTGCGGACTGCTTTCAAGGCAGGTTCCATCCTCCATGCAACCCTTCAAGGTCACCTTGTCAGCGGCACGCCGCGCCGCTGCCATCAGCGACTCATCCACGGGAAACCAAAATCGCGTTTCCGGCTTATCAAGCCCGGCACGGAGTATCGTGACTGAACGCGGGAACATCATTCCGAAATTCCCATAAGGATAGTCGAAGAAGGGAACCTTTTCCCATCCGCCTCCAACTTCACGGGCAAATAACATCTCCAGATACTGTCCCCAGCGCTCCGCTATCACGACATCGCCAATATTCAGCGAAGGGTCAACGCCACCCGCGATGCCGGAAAACACAATCTGCCTGATGGCAAACCGGTTCAGCGCCAGTTGAGTGTTCATCGCTGCGTTGACAATGCCGATCCCGCTCAGAAACAGCACCACTGTTTGTCCTTCAAGTGTGCCGGTCGTGAACTCCACGCCATTTACCGTATGATCCGATTTATGACTGAGTCCGCCCTTGAGTATCTTCAATTCCGGCGCGAAAGCGGAGACAATGGCGATGCGTGGTGTTTCATCCCGGAAACTCTCCGCGTCGGCCGAAACCAATGTGAAGGCCACAAGCGGTAGAACTGCCGATAGACCGGAAAACAGAACCCGAATAGCCCGCAGCCAAATCGCCTGATTATTCATTGTGCAGTCCTCATATGTGAAAAATTGGTTCGACCGGTCCGACTGCATTGCCGGACTCTTCCGTGATCGGCAATGCGGATTACACAGAGGCGACATTTCCGGAACTCCGGAAGCAATTTTGAATTTTCGACTCAGCTTCCTACACGGCACTCATTCCTTCAATGTTTCCGGGGCCCGGAGCGCATCCCATGCACAGCACCCATATGGTAACATCGATAAATGATGTGAATTTCACTTTGAACCATTGCGTGGAGTGATGCCGGTGCAGACTGCAGCAGGGTATGATTTTATCATTGTCGGAGGCGGATCCGCGGGATGTGTGCTGGCAGCCAGATTATCCGAGCTTGAAGATTGCCGCGTCTGTCTGATTGAAGCCGGCGGGCGGGACTGGCATCCCCTCTACCACATCCCGGCCGGTTTCGCGAAAATGACCAAAGGCATCGGCAGCTGGGGCTGGGCAACGGTGCCGCAGAAGCATCTGAACGGCAGATGCCTCACCTATACCCAGGCGAAAGTGATTGGCGGCGGCTCCACCATCAATGCACAGATCTATACGCGGGGAAATGCGCTCGACTATGAGGAATGGCGTCAGCTTGGCTGCGCCGGCTGGGGTCATGAGGATGTTCTTCCCTATTTTCGTAAGGCCGAAAACAATGACAGTTATGATAACAGCTATCACGGCACCGGGGGACCTCTTGGCGTGTCGCGCCCGGCGGCGGCGCTGCCCATCTGTGACGCATTTATTGAAGCCGCGGGGACTCGGGGAATTCCCCGCAACCCCGACTTTGCCGGAGAATTCCAGGAAGGCGTTGGATATTACCAACTCACTCAGTCAAATGCGCGCCGTTCATCCGCGGCGACCGCCTATCTGCGCCCGGCCCGCAAGCGTTCCAACCTCGATCTTCTGCTGAATTCCCAGGCTCTGCGGCTCGAAATCGACCGAAACCGTGCGACCGGGGTTGTCATTGCCGACGGCAGGGACGAAAGAATCATTCGCGCGGAAAGCGAAGTCATCCTGTCATCAGGCGCCATTGGATCGCCGAAACTGTTGATGCTTTCGGGCATCGGTCCGGCCGGCCATTTGCGTGCGCACGGCCTGCCCGTCGCATGCGACCGATCCGCTGTGGGATCAGATCTTCAGGACCATCTGAATGTCTGCGCCATTGCCGAATGCACCGGCAGGCACAGCTATGACGGATACGCCAATCCGCTATGGTCGGCGCTCGCCGGCATCCGCTACCTGCTGACGCGCCGCGGACCGGTTGCATCCAGCCTTTTTGAGACCGGCGGATTCTGGCATGTGGCGGAAGCTGAGAGATCACCCGATACCCAATTTCATCTTGGCCTCGGAACAGGAATCGAATCCGGAATCGCGCGTATGGAGAAAGACGGAATCACTCTCAATTCTGCCTATCTGCGCCCCCGCTCACGCGGTACCGTCAGGCTCGCGTCAGCGGACCCGCTTGCGGCACCCCGGATTGATCCGAATTACTGGTCTGACCCGCATGACCGCGACATGGCGGTTCGGGGCCTGAAACTGGCACAGAAAATTCTGGCGGCAGATCCGCTTGCACCCTTCATCGACAGGGAAGTTCTGCCCGGAGCGGATGTCAGGACAGATGCGGATTTCCTCAGCTATGCCGCTTCCATGGCCAAAACCGACCACCATCCCGCGGGCACATGCAGGATGGGATCGGATGCGGATGCGGTGGTGACGCCGGAACTGCGATGCAACGGCATCACTGGGCTGCGGATCGCGGATGCTTCGATCATGCCACGGCTGATTTCGTCGAACACCAATGCGGCAACAATCATGATCGCTGAAAAAGCCGCCGACATGATCAAGGAAGATCACTCGGCCTGACCGCACAGCCGGCTATGCCGCTCCCGCATAATCGGCACCGGTCTTGGCACCGGTGATATAGGCGACCACATCCTGGCCATCGGTTTCCCTGCGGTCGAGATTGGCGACGATCCGGCCACGGCGGAAGACAATGATCCGATCCACCAGATCCATGACCTGTCGCATATTGTGGCTGATCAGTATCAATGGCTCGCCGGCTTCCTTGAGCTGCCTGACGATGTTCTCCACCTGCGCCGTTTCCTGAACCCCCAATGCCGCCGTCGGCTCATCCATGATGGTCAGCCGTGAGTGGAAGGTCGCGGTGCGGGCAATGGCGACACATTGCCGCTGACCGCCCGACATGTTGCGGATGGTGTTGCGGATATTGGGGATCTTCACTGCGGTCCTTTCAAGCCCGGCGACCGTTGCTTCCCGCATCCGCTTATAATCCAGCAGCCGGAACGGACCGAGCCAGTTCCACTTGGTCATTTCGCGACCCAGGAACAGATTATCCGGCACATCAAGATCGTCGGCGAGCGCCAGGGTCTGGAAAACGGTCTCAATACCGGCTTCGCGCGCATCCAGCGGACCGGCGAAATTCACCTCGTCACCATAGAGCCAGATCCTGCCGCGCGTCTTCTGCTCAACGCCGGTGATCTGGCGCACAAAGGTCGATTTGCCGGCGCCGTTATCCCCCATTATGGCGACATGCTCGCCACTCTTGAGTTCAAAATCAGCCCCTTCCAGCGCATGCACGCCGCCATAATGCTTGGTCAGATCCTCGGTCTTCAGGACAATTTCATCGCTCATGACCGGACCCTCACGCCTTCATCGCAGCGCGGCGCTGCCGCCACTGGTCAAGGACAACGGCGGCGACGATGATGCCGCCTTTGACCATTTCCTGATAGAAAGCGTCGAGCTTGAGATAGGTGAACCCGGAAATAATGACCCCGAAGATCATCGCTCCGAGCACGGTGCCGATGATCGACCCGCGACCGCCGGCCAGCGACACGCCGCCGATAACCGCCATGGCGATGGCATCAAGTTCGTAGACAAAGCCCATTCCGGCCTGGGCGGTCACATTGCGTGATGTCAGCAGAATGGCTGCAAATCCCGCCAGCATGCCTGCCATCGCATAGACCATAACCTTGTGCCATGCGACGTTGATGCCCGACATCCGGGCCGCATCCTCATTCGACCCGATGGCGTAAGTGTGTTTGCCATAAACCGTGTATTTCATCACGAAGTGAAACAGGATTGCGAGCAGCAGGAAGTAGATTGCCGGGTTCTGGCCATCGAAGACCTGGGTCATCACCCAACTGTCGGAAAACAGGCCGAATGTCAGCCCATCGATCAGGTTCCCATTCGAGATCGCCGCATATTCATCTGTCGGAAATGAAATCGGGTTGCCCTTCGACCACCATTTGGCGACACCCCGCGCGCTCACCATCATGCCAAGCGTTGCGATGAAAGGCGGAATCCTTGTATAGGCGATCAGCAGCCCGTTGATTGAGCCGGCGATCACCCCGCATACGAGCCCGACGGCAATCGGTAGAATAATCGGCAGATCCATCGCCCAGGAACCGAATATCGCCTTAGGGTTGGGGTTGCCGTTCACCAATTCGGTCTGCGCGAAACTCATTGAAATCATCGCTGTCGCGCCGACAATCGACCCCGAACTCAGGTCGATTCCGCCGACGATGATGACCTGCGTGACCCCCAGTGCAATGATGCCGATAATTGATACCTGCAGGATGATGATCTTGATCCGCGCCATATTGAGGATCGTGCCGTCGCGCTTGGTGTTGAAATCGAAGAGCATGCTCTGGCCCTTCATATAGGGGAGCAGCTGACCAAGCGCTTCGAAGATGAAAATAATCAGGAGCAGGGCAATGAAGATATTGAACTCGTTCGGCCAGGCCCGCTTCGACTTATCGAATGTCAGGCCGCCCGTGCCGTGCGATTTATCAGTCATTGTCCCTCCCCCAGATCCTTGCGGCCGGGGCGGCATGGAACGCCGCCCCGTTTCCGGTTTTCCCGAAATCAGTTCAGATCGAGGAAATCGCCGATATTGTCAGGGGTGACCAGCTTGAACGGGATATAGACCTTCTGATCGACATCCTCACCGTTCACCAGCGCGATGGCGGTATCAACCGAACCCGCGCCCTGCCCGAAAGCATCCTGAAAAACGGTCACATCCAGCTCGCCGGCCTGCATCGCAACCAAGGCGTCCTGGGTCGCATCGACGCCACCGACTTCCACATCGGCCATATCGATACCCGCGGCTTTCATAGCCTGGATGGCACCAATGGCCATCTCATCATTATTGGCGATGACAAAGTCAAAATCCTCACCCGAGGAAAGCCAGTTTGTCATCAGCGACTGTGCTTCGTCGCGGCTCCAATTGGCAGTCTGCTCGTCGATGAGTGTCATGAAGTTGCACATATCCATGCCGATGACATCATGGACGTCCTTGGACCGCTGGACGGCAGCCTGGTTCGAAAGCTGGCCGTTCATCAGGTAACCGCTGGCCCCGCCCGCTTTACCGGCAGCCCGCAGATTGCGGCAGATCTGGAACGCCTCAAGCGTGCCCGACTCGATCTCGTTCGATGCGACGAATGCCTGTGTCGCCGACAGGTCATTCACATTGTCCGGCTCACGGTTGACATAAACCAGCGGCACATCTTCCGCTGCCGCCGACACCGCGGCACCGGCGGAGGTATCAACAATGTTGACGATAATGGCATCAACGCCCGAAGCGACGAAATTCTTCACCTGGTCGATCTGCTTGCCGATGTCATCCGTCGCATCTTCGACCTGTAGGTTAACACCGCTGAGCATACCGGCGTGATCAACCATGCCGTTCCGCATAACGGTCAGGAAGTTGTCGTCGAAACGTGCGATCGATGCGCCGATCTCCTGCCCGGCGGCACTGGTTGCAATGAGCGTGGCAATGCCCGCCGCCACAATTGATGATCTCATGAGTTTTCTCCTTTCAAATGGTGTCCGGCGCACCCGTCACAAACCGGAATAGTGCCGCTTTCTCCGCGCATGCGGGTGAATGCGGCGAATGTCCGGGGAAAAGCGAAAGCTTCCTACGCTCAACTGCATAGCCATCCCCTTCTCTAGGCAGCAGTTTACCGCCCGGTTCAACTTTTGCAACTGATTGTGTTTTCCGGCACCGGGGCAAGCGCATGCCGCCTCAGCTATCCGATGCGGATTCCTGAGGCGGGATCAAAAAACACAGCCTTTTCCATGTTGAAGGCGAATTCAATCACCTCGCCTGGGGCAGCATCCGTGTCAGCCCGCATCCGGGCCACACACTCGGCCCCGCCGAAAGTGGTTGTGACGAAAGTGTCCGATCCGGCCGGCTCCGTTACCCCAACCGCACTCGCACAGCTTTCGATCAGCGCCGAACGATGGTCCACCCCATCCTTGTCAGTCAGCGCTTCCGGCCGAATCCCCATCGTGACCGTCTTCCCGGACATCGATTTGAGATCAGCGTCCGCATCCTGGATTGCCAACCTCACGATCTCGCCGAAGCTGTCGCTTGTTTCAGCATAGACCGCCGCCGCATCCACGCCGATGGTCACCGGCACAAGATTCATCGACGGCGATCCCATGAAAGTCGCGACAAAAAGGTTGGCTGGCGTATCGTAGATCTCCTTCGGGGTTCCGAGTTGCTGAACAAACCCCTCATGCATCACCGCGATCCGGGTCGATAATGTCATCGCTTCGATCTGGTCATGGGTCACATACACGATCGTTGTGCCGAGATTCTGATGCAGCTTCTTGATTTCGGTCCGCATATCGACACGCAGCTTGGCGTCAAGATTGGACAAGGGCTCGTCGAACAGAAACACATCTGGTTTGCGCACCAGCGCCCGGCCCATGGCGACCCGCTGCCGCTGCCCGCCCGACAGCTGCGCCGGTTTCCGATCAAGCAACTCACCGATCTGCAGGAGTTCCGCCACCTCCTGCATCGCCGCCTGGCGTTCGGGTTTCGGCACTCTGTGCATTTCGAGGCCGAAAGTGATGTTCTTCGCAACCGTCATATTGGGATAGAGTGCGTAAGACTGGAACACCATCGCGATGTTGCGCCGTGAGGGGTGCACGCCATTCATGAGATTACCCTTCAGGCGGATTTCGCCGCTGGTGATATCCTCCAGCCCGGCGATCATGTTCAGGAGTGTGGATTTTCCGCAGCCGGAAGGCCCGACGAGCACAAGAAACTCACCTTCACCGACCGAGATATCGACATTGTGAAGCACTTCTACCAAGCCGTAGGATTTTGATGCGTTGCTGATTTCGAGAAAGCCCATATTTCAGCCTTTCACTGAACCTGCCATCAGACCGCGCACAAAAAAGCGGCCGGCGACGATATAGACGAGCAGGGTTGGCAGGGCGGCGAGAATAGCTCCGGCGAAATGGACATTGTATTCTTTCACCCCGGTTGATGACTGGACAAGATTATTGAGCGCCACCGTCATCGGTTGACTGGAAAAATCAGCGAATGACGCGCCGAACAGGAAATCGTTCCAGATATTGGTGAACTGCCAGATCACGGAGACAACAGTGATCGGTCCCGAAGAAGGCAGCATGATGCGCCAGAAGATCTGGAAGAAGCCGGCACCGTCAATCTGCGCCGCCCGCACCAGTTCGGTGGGAAAAGCGGCATAATAGTTTCGGTAATAAAGCGTCGTGAAGCCGATCCCGTAGACCACATGCACCAGCACCAGCCCCCAGGTTGTTCCCGCGAGGCCGAATAATCCGAGCATGCGCGCCATCGGAATCAGCACGATCTGGAACGGAATGAAACAGGCAAACAGCATCAATCCGAAAAGTATCGTATCTCCGCGGAACCGCCATTTGGTGAGCACATACCCGTTCAGCGCACCGAGAATCGTGGATATGAACACCGCCGGCACGACCATCTTGATCGAATTCCAGAAATAGGGCTTAAGCCCGGTCGCCTGCACCCCGACCTGCGCCTCGGACCAGGCTTGCCGCCACGGCTCAAAGGTCCAGACCTGAGGCAGCGCCATCATATTGCCGCCGGTGATCTCCGATAATGGCTTGACCGAGTTCACTCCCATGACAAAGAGCGGCAGCAGGTAAAAGAAAGCGAACAGCAGCAGCAACAGGTAAATCAGTACCTTCGCCGTGCTTCCGGTGCGGATCGCCGAATCCTGGTTCAGCGCAGCCATCACCGCCGGTCCCGCAATTCAGAATAAAGATAGGGAACCATGATGGCGGCAATGGTCATCAGCATAATCGTTGCCGAAGCCGCACCAATTCCCATTTGGTTGCGGGTAAAGGTGTAGGAATACATGAAGGTTGCGGGCAACTCGGTCGCCCGACCCGGACCGCCTCCGGTCAGAGCAATCACCAGATCGTAGGTCTTGATTGCGAGATGCGCGAGTATGACGAAAGCGGAGAGGAAGGCCGGCCGCAGCTGCGGAATGATGATCCGCCAATACAGGTTCCAATTCGAGGCGCCGTCAATCTGCGCCGCCTTAAGGATTTCATTGTCGATACCTCGAAGGCCGGCAAGAAACATTGCCATCACGAACCCGCTGGTCTGCCAGACCGCTGCCAGAACAACCGTGTAAATCGCGTATTCCCGATTCTTGATCCAATCGAAGGCGAAACTTTCCCAGCCCAAAGCGTGCATCGTGTTCTCGATCCCGATTCCGGGATCCAGCATCCATTTCCAGGCTGTGCCGGTAACGATGAATGACAGAGCCATCGGGTAAAGATAGATTGGTCGCAGCACCCCCTCGCCTCTGATTTTCTGATCGAAGAAAATCGCCAGTGCCAGCCCGACCGCCGTACAGATCACCATATAAAGAAGCGCGAACACCCCCATATTGGTGACCGCCGTCTCCCAATGGCGCAGACGGAACAGCTTCAGGTAGTTCTCCAATCCGACCCAGCCGAAACTCGGCAGGATACGGCTGTCGGAGAAGGACAGGTAAAAGGTGAAAAGAATAAATCCGTAGACAAACACAAGCGCCATCGCCAAGGATGGCGACAAAACCAGCTTCGGAAGCCAGACCTGCAGCCGGGTTCGAAAATCTCCTTCGACCGGCATGGCCATGCCGATTTCCTCCCTCAGGCGTGGGAGACCACCCGAGAGCGGTCTCCACACTTAACTTTATTTGGCGATCGATACCGCGTCGACGAGCTCCTGAACAGCAGTCGCGCTGTCAAACTCGCCGTTGAAATGCGCTGTAACGACGTCATAGATCGCATTCCGGACGCTGGCCGGTGACGCATGGCCATGGGCCATGGAACCGAACAGGTTGCCGCTCGAAGCGGCAGCGGCCAGATCCTTCATGCCCTGCTTACCGCAGTCATCAAAATCCGCATCGCTGACATCAGTCCGTGCCGGCACCGATCCCTTGACCACGTTGAAGGCTGATTGGAAGGAGGGTGAAAGAATTGCCGAGGCAAGGGCGGCCTGTTCCTTCGAAACCGTTCCTCCCTGATCGAACATCGCGAACTGGTCGGCATTGAAAGTCACCTGGTCCTGGGTTCCCGGGAAACGGAAACAAAGGAAATCGGTGCCCGGCATCTTGCCGGCATTGAGAAACTCGCCCTTGGCCCAGTCACCCATCATCTGGAAGCCGGCCTCGCCATTGATCACCATTGCGGTGGCGAGATTCCAGTCACGACCGGAGAAGTTTTCATCAACATTGGCACGGATGAACGCCATCCTGTCAAAGGCCTCCTGCATCGCATCAGAACCGAGCGCTTCTTCATCAAGGTCAATGAAGGCCGCCTTGTAGAGGTCGGGGCCGCCAGTCGACATAACCACGGCGTCAAATACCGTGGCTTCCTGCCAGGCCTGACCGCCATGAGCGATCGGTGTCACACCGGCTGCCGCCAGCGCATTGACAGCTGCCATGAACTCTTCCCAGGTCTGCGGGACGGCGATGCCATTGGCATCAAGGACCGCTTTGTTCGCCCACACCCAGTTCGTCGAATGGACATTCACCGGAGCCGAAATCCACTTGCCGTCATGTTTTGCAAAGGCCTGCAGCGCACCCGGAACGACTGCATCCCAGCCCTCCTGAGCGGCAATCTCATTCAGGTCAGCCAGAGCGCCTTGCTTGGCCCAGTCCAGGATGTCGAATCCCAGCATCTGAACCGCTGTCGGCGCATTGCCGGCGGTGACACGGGCACGCAGCACAGTCATTGCCTGCTCACCGCCGCCACCCGCGACCGGCATGTCCAGCCAGCCGATTCCCTGGCTTTCCAGATCCTGCTTGAGAACATTCAGAGCGGCCGCTTCGCCACCTGATGTCCACCAGTGTAATACTTCAACATCCGCCGCGGTCGCAGCTCCCGCCGCCAGCGACGTGGCAGCTATCAAACCGGCAATACCAGTCTTTCGGTTTTTCATATCTATCTCCCAACTCTTCGGAAACTTCCGCCCGCTTCAGCAGGCTCGGTAAGGGGAAGCGTTATCGGGAAATTCACTGCCGAAGTCAATGTCCCCACCGCCCGGCAGGGGAGTGCCCATGATCACCGGTATCAAAAGCGGTCAGTTCGGAGAAGTGCCGTACAATCCGGATACGGGTACCGGATCAATATCCGAAATCCGGTTTGCGGCCATCCCGGAAAGCCGCCAACCCCTCGGCCAGTTCGTCGGTGCCGGCCGCCAGGCTGCCGGCCATTGCTTCGAGCACACGCTCAGTTTCCTCACCTTCAGCGGCATTGATTGACATCTTGACCAATTCGGTTGCACGCGGCCCGCGTTTGAGCAGGGAAGTCGCCAATTCCTCCGCCGCAGACGCACCGGTTCCGGTGGGCACGACGCGATCGACAATCCCGAGCCGCCGCGCCTCTTCGGCGGTGAAAATCTCGCCCAACAACGCCATGCGCCTGACTGTCTGCGCACCGAATCGCCGCACCGCACGCTGCGTTCCGGACCAGCCGGGGATAATGCCGAGACCGGATTCGGGCTGGCCGACCTTAATATGCTCCTCGGCGATGCGGATATCGGCGCAGGCCGCAAGTTCCAACCCGCCACCGAGAGCGTGCCCGTTCAGCACCGCGACAACCGGCTGGCGCAACCGCGCCAACGCATCGAAAGCCGTATGCCCGTCTCGGATCCAGTGCCGCCCGAACCGTTCCGGGTTTTCGCCCGACCAGGCTTCAATATCGCCGCCGGCGGAAAATGCTTTGCCTTCGCCCGATAGAATGACAACCCGGATATGTTGATGATGCTCGATTTCCCGGCAGCGCTGGAAAAGCCCGTCGACCATGGCGGCATCCAGCGCATTCAGTTTTGCCGGCCGGGCGATCCGAAGCCGAGCAATCGTGCCATCGATGGTCAAGTCAATCCGTGATCCGCTCATGGCGCCAGCCCTATCGGGGATGGGAAAAACAGCGCCGCATCCATAACCCGCAACGCATCGGCCACCCGCAGCGGCGCTTTTGCCTGTGCCAGCACATCGCGCTCCAGATCCACACCCTGGGCAATCTCTGTGACTTCCAGCCCGCCACCGGTCAGCCGCATCACGCAGCGCTCCGTGATATAGGTGACTTCCTGGCCCAACTCGATGGCCCGTCGTCCCGAAAAGGAGACATGGTCCACCTCCGGCACAAGCTTGGCGGTGTGACCTTCCCGGTCAATCACCAGTTTTCCGTCCTCAATCCGCATCTTCGCTCCGGCATTGAAAGTTCCCGAAAACACAATCCGCCGGGCCCGCGCCGTGATGTCGATAAAGCCGCCGGCACCCGCCGTCCGGTGCGGAGTTGATTTCAACCGCGAGACATTGACGGATCCATCGGCGCCGATTTCCAGAAACGAAAGCAGCGAAGCATCAAACCCTCCGGCCTGAAAATAGGTGAATTGATGCGGCGAGGTCACGAATGCATCGGCATTGGCGGCACAGCCGAATTTGAAATCCAGCAGCGGAACACCGCCTATGGCACCCTGCTCAATCACCCAGGTGACGGCACCGTGGAAACCCTCTTCAATGAACACGCGGGGCACATTGGCGGACACACCGAAACCGATATTCACTGCCCATCCCTGACGCAGTTCCCGCGCAACACGCCGCGCAATGATTTTGGGCACGCCGAAATCCATCCTGCGGAAACTGTCGATTGGGCGGATCAACTCGCCGGATATCGCCGGATCGTAATCCGTTGCGGTGGTCTGCAGCATGTCAGGCGCCTCGACCACCGCATCGACAAGAATTCCCGGCACATGCACATCATGCGGACGCAGCGTCCCGTTCGCGACCGTTTTTTTCACCTGCGCGATGACAATCCCGCCACAATTATGCGCCGCAAGTGCCATCTCCATGGCACCGAGATAGGCACCTTCGGATGCGAAACCCAGATTGCCGCGCTCATCGCCGGTGGTCGCACGGATGATGGCGACATCCGGGCGGAGCGCGGCAAAATACAGCCAGTCCTCGCCCTCGAACCGCACACGTTTGACGATGGGCTCAGCGGCTGCGGCCGCATTCATGGCACCGCCTTCGAGGTCGGGATCAACGAATGTCTCCATACCGACTTTGGTCAGAACCCCGGGGCGGTGCCCGGCCCCTTCCCGCAACATGTCGAAGATGATGCCTGACGGCAAATTATATGCCTGGACCTGATTGCGGGCGATCATTTGCCAGATGCGCGGTGGCTCGGCTGCCGATGGCCCCGAGGGATAACTCCCGCCGATGATCTTCGACAGGCATCCGGGTTTGGCGATATGGTCGACACCCTTGACGCCGAACATATCTCCAGCGGCAATGGGATGAATGGTTGTGAGGTTTTTCGGGGAACCTGCGACTTCGAACCTTTCGCCAAGCGCCTGCAATACCCGGTCAGGGCAACATAATCCGCTTGAGGAATTGACCGCCACAACGGCGTTATCCGGTATCAGTGCCACCGCGTCATCGGCACTAAGCTGTTTTGTCAAGACGGCCCTCCGCTCACTCAGCTATTGCTATAAGTGTCCGTTCGGCGTTGCGGAATGTACCAACGAATGTTGCAAACTTTCTTTAAGCACTATTTTTTTGTGATCTTCGGTCCAGCGTACACGACATAAATCGGTTTATCTGCCACGATAGGCCAAGAGAAATGGAGGCGAAGGGTTAAGTGCGGAACCTTTCCGTGCCAAGTGCAAAACAAGGTGTCATTCAGATCCTCGGGATGGTCGAAAGTAAGCTCGCTGCGGAAACGATTCTTCTCGGAAGTTGAAGAATCGGAAAAGTGTGCCCGCTGGCCCGTGAAGTAGTCCTTAATGATTCTGTGGCCGTTCTTGGTACGGTTACCTTCCGCATCGAACTCCTGCGACAACTGGTCCAATAATGCAGATAGCCAGAGAATCTTCTCTGACGCGCTTTTCGCGAATGGAACTCCTTCAAGTGGTTTGAAGCAGTCTTTGGCGAAAGTGAGTCGCCCGAACTGATGATAGCAAACTTTTCTCAACTCGTCCCATGATCGAATCGACGTCTTATTCTTGAGTGCGTCCTCAAGCGCGTCTTTTGTCCACCAGTTATCCAGAGTTGCATTGCAGTTTGCGCATCCTTCCGCCTCTCTAGACCAGATCACCTCCACGGGAGCATAATTCCAGTCCGACGGTGAGAAACTCACCAAGCCGCAGTCAACACCGTGCAACCTCCTGAAAGCAGCCTCTCCCACCGCCGAATCCGTAACAATTTTATCTTTACATTCGAGCCAGTCCCCTCTCGAATGACAGCGCAAGTCGTCCCAATACGGGCCAGCCTTTGTCAGCCATGTCATCGCTGCACGGCGCTCGCTATCAAGATCGAATTTCATGACTGCTTGGTACACTGAAAGATTCGGAATTGGCGTCGCGTTCAGCATGGCCCGATGGCAGAGCAATTCACTACCGTAGCGTCGTGCCACTTTGCGCATAATCATCACACGCTTAAATGCCTCACGAAATTCTGATACCCTTTTGAATTGCTGATTGACCGACAAGTCGTTGGCCAAGAGTTCCATATCAACTCCAGCCGGCGAAATCGTTCATGTCATTGTCAAATTGATCGAAGAACCCCTTGGGCCAACTGTCAATGTTGCCGTAAGAATCGATTGCCGGACTCTGCACTTGCGGACTACTGTCATTTTGTTCTGCACTTCGTTGGTTAAAAAAATGAAGTGCGACACTCTCACACGACAGCATGCCCTTTCTGACTGCCCGGCGGATACCGTTAAGCACATGATCGCTGTGTGTCTCGATCAAAACTTGTAAGCCAGCAGAGGCTACTTTTCCCAGAAATTCACCCATCGCTGCCTGGCCCGCGGGGTGAAGATGAACTTCCGGATTCTCAATCAGCAATAAGTCCTCTTTATCAGCCGACAAGGCTGCGACGACGATGGGAAGTACCTGCGTTAGCCCAAATCCGGTGTGCACCGGACGATGAAAGTCGGTATCGCTCGATACTCGAACTCCCAGTGTAACTGCGTTGGCGCGCGGGACCCGCTCGATTGCCAAAACAATACCAGGGAAAAAGCCGGCCATGTGTGCCTCCACTTGCCGGAATCGTGTAGGCGGTACTCCAGACACCAAAAGCTCCGGCAAAACATGACACTCACGACCGGAAAAGAGGAGGCTGGCAGCATATTCACCACGAGAACCTACAACTGGTGTTAGTTGCGGATCATCGTACGCGTAGTATTCGCGGGGGCCCAGTCGCTCAGCGGTTATGTAAGTAAGTTGACACAATCGTTTTGTCAGCGATTGATTATTCACGTTCGATGGCACCAGACACTGAAGCCCATGAGGATTGTCAATGTCCCAACTACCGTCGTTTTTCGTTTCTCCCACTGCCCGCCGAACCGCCATAGACATTTCATCTCGTTCGCCCGCAAATTCCCACTCGAAACGATCCTCATCACCATCAAACAATGCGATCTGAAACTCACGACGCCCATAAACCTGGTCAACCACATCGGCCCCGGTGCCAAGACTAATCGCCGCCCCATTCAGCATCAGTCGCAAAGACCTCTCGTGCTCGCGCATAGTTTGGTGCAACAGAACCAGCGCCTGCATCACCGATGACTTTCCGGATGCGTTCCCGCCCGACAGCAATGTCAACGGCCGTAGGGGAAGTTTGAGCGTCTTGAAGCACTTAAAGTGCTGCAGGTTCATTCGTGATATCACCAAGAGCTCCCTGCAGTGCTTGCCGAGCCATGCTAAACCGACACTTGACCTTTTTGGCGTCATTTGGTCCATACGTGATAGCCGTGCTGAATTCGTCGTCCGCAAGAAGACTATAAACAGACCGTCGAACGCTTTCCGCACATTCCGAGACGCGCTTCTTTTCATACAACGACAAGCCGGTGATCATTACGTCCCAAAATGAAGCGTTCAAGACACTACGCCAATTCTGGTCCGGCTGGTGTTTTCGGAATGAATGGCGGCCAAACAACATGAAGTTATTGTCAAGTCCACGCCGGAAATCGGCAGATAAGTCCGAGAGAGCGTCAGGCTGCATCGTATTCATATGGCGTAGACTCTGCGCAAGAAAGTCATCCATGTCACCGCGGTATTTATCAATACCAAGAAGTTGAAACGCGCAAAAGCGATTGACAAACTCACGATCCCTCATGGTACGTGAATTTAGACTATTGCCTGTCGCTTTAAAGAATGCCTCGGATTTTGACTCACGCTTCAAAAAGCGTGTTGCTTCGCCCATAAACAAACAATTCCGCATTTGTTGACGTGTGAGAGGCACACCTCCATTGACTCTCTCGAAGATGTCAAGGCGAGCACGCTCCGGCACCTTTGAGTCGATGATAAATAGAATTAGGTTACAATCTTCGATTCTGTTCTTGATTTTCGAAGGTAAGTCAGTGAAGGACTGACCATCAAGCTCGTTTCTGTCAGGAAGCTTCAGCCTGAGTTTCTTCTTAATGAACTGCCAGAATGTAGACAGACGCTGCAAACCGTCTACAACGATCATGCGCCCCTTTTCGTCTTCGGCCATGTAGAATACGGGCAGGGGTATGCGCATAATCACCGACTCGATCAATTTGCTTTGCTTTTCTACGGACCAAATGAAATCCCGCTGGAAATCAGGGTCCATTACGTAGGTCGATTGGTCTATGCGCCGAATCACGTCGTGAATGGTACGGCTTTCCTGCCGGATCAGCAGATCATCAAGTGGGTAATCACCCCAAGACCCACTCGACGGGTCCAGACCTTCAACGTCATCACCGTCGCTCAACGGATTTTGAGGTAGGGTGACAATGCTGTCGCTACTATTTGGCTTGCTCATGGTAAATCGTTGCTTAGCGCTTTGGTAAATTGCATTCGTCGAAGATTCCCGCTGCTGAGAATTTCCTTTGTGTCAAAAAGTGTCAAGTTATTCCTATGCCCTGTGCAAAATTGCCTGTATCTCTATCTCGGAATTAGTGCGCTGAGATTTGGTACATCTCAGCCGTTGTGCCATAATTCTATAGGTTTCTGCTTTCCGGGCAAATTTCCCAATGCTACTCCGCCGTCCACATCAGCTATAGTGGGAATTCGGCCATAGACCAGATGCAGAGTGTCAATTGAACTGAGAACTTCTGACGCGCAGACAGAAAAGCCGCGTTGTGATCAAAAAGCTGTACGATGCAAGCGCGATAGTAGTTCTCAGGCTTGCATCCTCGTCCACGCTGATTCCTGACTTTCATATTTGGCCGCTGTTTAGGGTCAGGATCTATAACCGGAACTTGACGATTGCGGCAAGCGTGCAGGCTGAGAGGAACACGTCCGGACAGCGGTCATATCGCGTGGCAACCCGCCGCCGGTCCTTGAGTCCGGCGAAGCTGTTCCCGGTCACGTGACGCTTCCTGTGGAGTTCTGCATCATGGGGAACCGGCGTGAGCCGGTTCCGCCCTGTAACTGTCCAAACTGGGGCGTTGCCGGTATTTGGTGATCTCCGGTATTGGGCCGCTATGCTCCGGGAGGGTTCGCCGGCTGGTGTGGAAAGTCGTATATAATCAATAATAATCAGTTATTTATCTTGCACATGGTGGCACAAATCAGTAGTGTGTCAGGCATTGGAAACAGCATTCCTGGGACAGTTCCGAGCCGATGCGGACCGCCGCCGCACCGACCGATCCGGCTCCAGCGACGCTGGAGGAGGCCCCCGCCGTCCCGGCTGAGGCTCGTGCCGCCTTTGCCGGGGCACAGGAGGCTTTGACCGGAGCCGAGGCTGAGATCGCGGATCTCAGGCTGCGGCCCGGCTGGTTCAGGCGGAACGTGTTCGGGCGCAGGCCTGAGAAGCGGATCGACGATCTTCCGCTTCCGCAGACAGGCCTGTTCGGGGCCGCCGGAATTGATGCCGATCAGGCGGTGAACGGGGCCGGAATCCGTTTCAGCGCCGATGTTCCGGTGCGCACCGTGCGGCGGAGGAGTTTTCCGACGGGGAGCCGAGCAGGTCTGCGGGCATGTTGTGAACCGGCTTGTCCAGCGGCCGGCCTCCTATGAGATCCTGCGGATTGTCACGCCGGTGCTGAAGCGGTGGGGAACCGACACGTTCCTGCCGGCGGATCCGGCGCGCAGCTGCGCCGATGTGAGCGTCCTTACGGGGCGTCGCGCACCGGCGGCATCAGCGGATGAAGGCGGCCGGGGTTACGCTGTCACGTCAGACTCTGACCAACTGGGCCGGCCGCGCCATCGACCTTCCTGAGCCGGTGCGGTTCACGGATATGATCCCGCTCAGGAACCGCCTGTCATCAACCCCTGGAATGCCCCCACCTCGGGGAAAAACGGCCGGATGCGTTCAGGCCGTGCCTCCGTCAGCCGGAAAAGATTACGCATGCCACTGCTCACTGCCTGTGTTCCTGTTCAGTTGGGCATTCTGCCGGTTTTTGATCCGGTGGGCATGCCCACCGGATCAATCCGTCAGCCTCACAGACTGGGGATTTTTACTTCGGCACTATTGGGGAGTATTCACCCGGCACTGACACACTATGGCGAGATTCCGCTTGAATTTCTCGAAGCGTATGTCTGCAAGCACAAGGTACCGGGGTCGATGTCCGACCGGTGCGGGATCACTCCGCTTGCGTCGAAGCCCTCCCGGACGGGCACCGCTCCGGCCCCAACACCGTGAAGGACGACAAGGTGGCCGAGTTATCGGGCGAACGCTGAACACGATGTGGAGGAAACAACACAGGCCTTTCCTTCGAGCAGGCAGCGGTTACAATCGGCCGAAATGAGAGGACGCATGGATGAGTATTTATTTTCAAAATTCCTATCAGCGCGCCTTCGGCACGTTTCCACTGCAGGGTGACATAGCGCGGCAAGCGATCCTCGCCGCGGCGGAGGCCGGTTACCGGGCCTTCGATACGGCGCAGATGTACGGCAATCAGATCGAGACCGGCGAAGCCTTGAAAGCTACGGGAGTTGCCCGCGAAGATCTCTGCGTAACAACCAAGGTGGATCCGGAAAACTATGCCGGGAGCAGATTCATGGCCTCTGTGGATCAGAGCCTGAGGGAATTACAGCTTGACTATGTCGATGTCCTGTTGCTGCACTGGCCACCGCGGAACGGCAGGATTGAACCGTCGGTGAAGCAGTTGCTGTCCGCCCATGACCGCGGGTTGGCGAAACATATCGGCGTTTCCAATTATACGATCCGGATGATGCACGACGCCCAATCCATCACCGACGGGTTGATCATCACCAATCAGGTCGAGTTCCACCCACTCCTGAACCAGGACCGTCTGCTCGCCGGCGCCGATGAGGCGGGAATTCCGCTCTCGTCCTATTGTTCGGTCGCCCGGGGCGAAGTGTTCAAACACCCCGAATTCGCCGTAATCGGCGATGCCTATGGCAAGAATGCGGCTCAAGTGGTTCTGCGCTGGATCCTGCAAAAGGGCGTCAGTGTGAACACCATGTCGACCAAGCCTGAGAATATCAGGGCGAATTTCGACATTATGGATTTTACCCTGTCAAGCCCCGACATGGCACGGATCGGGAAACTTACGCAGACAAATTACAGAATTGTCGACAGGAATCTGGTACCCTGGGCACCTGACTGGGACTGATCGACTGCCCGGCGCGCAGGATTTCAACACAGGGTTCTGAACCGCTCGACGATCCTGTCCAGAACTTCCCCCGGATCGCGTTGCCACCAGTCAGCAGCGGAAAAAATCTCAACTTCGCATGCGCCTTCATATCCGGCACTCTCCACGGCGCGGCGGATATTTTTCAGATCCGCGACACCATCGCCCATCATGCCCCGGTCCAGCAGCATGTCACCGGTATCGGCGAGCCAGTCGCAGAGATGGTATCCGAAAATCCGCGGTTCGGCGGCGGCCTGCAATGTCTGCCGCAGCGTCGTGTCCCACCAGACATGATAAACATCAACCGCCACTCCGACATTGGGTGCGCCGGTCTGTTCGCAGATGCGGATGGCCTCGGCGACGGTGAACAGGCATGTCCTGTTGCCGCCGAACATCGGATTGAGGGGTTCCAGTGCCAGATTGACGCCGCGGTCTGCCGCATATTCCGCCAACTCAGCGACACGCTCCACCAGCAGTAGCTGGCTCTCGGCAACGCCCCGGGTGCCCGGTTCGGTGCCTCCGGTCACAATGGTGACTATATCGGTCCCGAGTGCCGCCGCCATATCGATCGATCCGCGAGCCTCATCGAGATTCGGCGGTGCCGTCGCGCCGACGATATAGGGGGTGCGGCAAAGCCCAACCACCTTCATCCCGTTGGCACGTACCCTCTCGCCGATGGTCTGCGCCGACGCGGCGATCTCCCGCCGCCAGAACACCAGCCCGGCAAAGCCACGCTCGGCGCAGGCGTCAATCACCCGTTCCACCGGCCAGCCCGCACCGTAACCGTCCAGATTATGGCCGAGTGTCGCGGTGTTCAGGGCCAACGCGCTGAGATCACTGGAAAAGTCACGCAATACCGTAGAGTCCCATGAATTTCCGCATCCGGTCGACAGCACCGCCCGGATCGGAAAGCAGTCCAGCCTTGTCCGCCAATCGGAAACATTCGACAAAATATGGCAAGGGCCGCATCGACTGGGCTCCGCCGGGCATCACGAAATGCGGCTGGAACCCGTTCAGCCACGCAAGGAAAACGATACCGGTCTTGTAAAATTGCGTCGGCGCACGGAAAATCTGGCGTGCCAGGGGCACGGTCGGGTCCAGCGTCGCATGAAACCCTTTCCGGTCGCCACGACCCAACTGTTCAATAGCCTTACCGACAGCGACCGCCAACGGATCGAAAATACCGAGCAACGCGTGGCTGTAACCGAATTCGTCGCCGGCTATCAGCTCCGGATAGTTGAAATCGTCACCGGTGTACATTTTCACATTTGCCGGCAGGCGCCGGCGCATGATGATCTCCTTCTCCTTGTCCAGAAGCGAGATTTTAATGCCGTCAATTTTGGCCGCGTTTTCCTCGATGACGGCGAACACGGTCGCAAGCGCTTCCTCAAAACAGTCGCTGCCCCAGTAGCCGGCAAGCATCGGATCAAACATTTCACCGAGCCAATGCAGGATCACCGGCTGGTCACAGGCCGCCAGCACATCGCCGTAAATCTGAATATAATCGTCCGGCCTTTCCGCAACCCGGACCAGTGCCCGGCTGGCCATGATCACCAGACGACCGCCAATCTCCTGAATTGCCTCGGCCTGTTCGAGGTAAGCGCGGCGGACATCATCAAGCCCGGGCATGTCTTCCGACTGCAGCTGGTCGGTACCGCACCCGTTGAACACCCGAGCTTGGGGAAGTTCCGCTCGGGTTCGCCGAATGAGTTCAAGCGCCTCCGGCCAACCCAGCCCCATTCCACGCTGCGCCGTATCCATGGCTTCGGCAATGCCAAGTCCCAATCCGGCCAGATGACGCCGAAACGCCATTGTCGCATCCCAGTCGAGCGCCGCTTTCCCGGAGGGATCATTGTCGGTGAAGGGATCGGCCACCACATGCGCTGCCGAAAGCACGATCCGGACCGGATCGGGGCCGATCGCCACAGCTTCGATCGGTGTGCCCTGCAGGACATAGTCCCGGAGCGTGCCATCTGAATCGGGGAGTGCAATCTTCATTTCAAAATCTCGGCACCAGCATACCACCGTCGGCACTTATAACCTGGCCAGTCGTATAGGGTAGAGTTCCCGACGCCAGTGAGCCGATGATTTCGCCCACCTCTTCGGGCAGTCCCACCCGCGGAATCAACGTCAATCCAGCCGCTGCCCGTTGTCCATACTCGCCGATCACCGGCGTGGTCATGGCGGTGTCAATGAGACCCGGCTGCACGTCATAGACAGCGATGCCCTCGGATCCCAGACGCACCGCCCAGACTTTGGACACCATCGCCGCCGCCGCCTTTGAGGCACAGTATTCGCCGCGCGCGGGCGCGACCGCTTCCGCATTGGCGGATGTGACATTGACAATGCAATGGAAGAGCGAAGCATTCCTTTCACGGGCAAGCAGACGTTTCGCGAATGCCTGACTCATGAAAAACACCGCCCTCGCATTGACCGCAAAACATCGATCCCAGCTTTGTGCGCCGGCCTCAAGCGGGTCACCACGATTCATCACGCTGACGCCGGCATTGTTGACAAGCGTTGTCAGGGGGCCGATTTCGGCCTCCGCCTTTGCCAATGCATGATCGTGGGCGTCGATATCCGCCATATCGAGCGGAATGGCGGTGACGCTTGCACCCGTCGCGGCGATCTGTTCCACAGCCGCCGCCAGTGAGGCATCGTTCTGCGGCCCGTTCACCGCCACAGCGAAACCCCGCCGGGCAAGCGACAGCGCGCTTGCAAGGCCAATTCCCCGGGTGGAACCTGTCACCAATGCCGCCTGCCCGCTCATATCGGTGCTCCCTGTTTCAGCGCGCCGCACGACCGGAATATACGCCGACCCGGTCCGCACCTCCATAGATTGGCGTGATTTCGGCCCTTGCGGGCCGGGCACCCCTCGGTGACTGATCATATTGCAGCCGGTTGCACTCGCTGCGGGTTCAAATACAAACCTCTGAAATCGGTATGGCGGAATTGATCCATGCAGGCGGAAATGGAACAACAGAACCTGATTGATGGGCGATGGCGGCCGGCCGGTGACGGAGGCCTGTTGCAGGTGCGCTGTCCCTCGGACGGGTTGGCATTCACACGGATTCCCGAATCAACGAATGAAGATGTCGACGCCGCTGTCCGGGCGGCACGGAAGGCGTATGAATCCGGAGCCTGGTCCAGGCTGACGGCCACGGACCGGGGTCGGCTGCTGCTGCGGTTGGCCGAACTGACGGATTGTAACAGGGAACGGCTCACAACAATCGAGGCCCGCGACACCGGCAAGCCGATGCGGCAGGCGCGGGCGGATATCGAAGCCACTGTCCGATACTTCGAATTTTACGGCGGCGCTGCCGATAAGCTTCACGGCGAAGTAATCCCATTCAGCGACGGCTATCATGTGCAGGCGGTCCGCGAAGCATTTGGCGTCACCGCCCATATCACCCCCTGGAATTATCCGGCGCAGATGTTCGGGCGCACTCTGGCACCCGCTCTCGCCGCCGGAAATGCGGTGGTTTTAAAGCCGGCGGAAGATGCCTGCCTCGCACCACTCGCACTTGCCGGACTGGCGCTGGAAGCGGGCTTTCCCGCAGGCGCGGTTAACATTGTCTGTGGAACCGGCGAGGCGGCGGGAAGGCACCTGGCAGCGCATCCGGGCGTGGATTTCCTTTCCTTCACCGGTTCACCGGAGGTCGGCGCATCGGTGCAGGCGGCAGCAGGACGGAATCATGTCGGCTGCACCCTGGAGCTGGGCGGAAAGTCACCACAGATTGTTTTTGCCGACGCCGATCTTGATACGGTGGTGCCCGTGGTAGTGAATGCGATTGTTCAGAACAGCGGCCAGACCTGCTCGGCAGGCTCCCGGGCACTGATTCAGAGATCGGTTTTTGACCGGGTTATGGCGATGCTGTCGAGCCGGTTCGCATCATTGACAGCGGCGCCGCATCATGAGGACCGCGATCTCGGGGCGTTGATTTCGGCGGCGCAGTTGAAACGCGTCGAGGCATTTTTTGAACAGGCGGATACCGCTCCCCTATGCCGCGGCGATGTGTCGGGCAGCGCACCGGAAGGCGGGCATTATTTTGCGCCGGCACTGTTCGGACCGGTCTCTCCGGAAGCAAGGATTGCCCGTGAAGAGGTATTCGGTCCGGTTCTCTGCTGCATCCCGTTCGACGAAGAGGCGGATGCGGTCCGGCTTGCCAATGCAACGGAATACGGTCTCGTTGCCGGTGTCTGGACCAATGATGGCAGCAGACAGGTCCGAATGAGCAGGGCGCTTCGCTGCGGTCAGGTTTTCATCAACTGCTTCGGCGCCGGCGGCGGAATCGAACTGCCCTTCGGCGGGGTCGGCAAATCCGGACATGGGCGGGAAAAGGGTTTCGAAGCGTTGCGCGGATTCACGCAGACGAAAACAATCATTCAGAAATTCGGCTGAGACTTGGAGACGGAATATGCGGCTAGCGGGCAGGACAGCATTGATCACTGGTGGAGCGGAAGGGTTCGGCCGCGCGATAACCGAACGGTTTTCGGCCGAGGGCGCGGCTGTGATGATAGCGGATATCAATGACGCGTCGGCGGCACAGGTGGCGGCCGCCCTGCCCGGAGAGGCACGTGCGGTGCATTGCGATGTGGCCATGGGCGCTGATGTCGCCAATGCGGTCGAGGAAACACGGGAATGGTCGGGAACGCCCCGGATTGTTGTCAATAATGCCGGATGGAGTCACCGCAACCAACCGCTGCTTGATGTTGATGAGGCGACATTGCGCAGGGTCTACGACATTAATGTGTTTTCGATTTACCATATGGTGCAGGCCATTGTGCCGCATTGGCGGGCCGAGGGCGGTGGTGTGATGATCAACGTCTCTTCGACGGCAGGCCAGCGGCCCCGGCCCGGACTTACCTGGTATAATTCCTCCAAGGGCGCAGTCAGCCTGATGACACGTTCCCTTGCCGTTGAACTCGCGCCGGATCAGATCCGGGTATGCGGGATCGCACCTGTGTTGGGAACGACGGGATTGCTGGAAACATTCATCGGCAAACCCGACACGCCCGGGAACCGGCAACAGTTTCTTTCCACGATTCCCCTCGGCCGGCTTTGTGACCCGCAGGATGTGGCCAATGCGGCTTTGTTCCTTGCCTCCGACGAGGCCGGTTTCCTTACCGGTCTGATTCTGGATGTGGATGGCGGCCGGAGCGTTTGACCAATGACAGAAGCCGGTTCACTGCCCGGACAACGCGCCAAGCTCGAAGGCGGCAAGAGCTTTGTCATGGAAACGGAATTTGAACCGGCCGGGGATCAACCCGAGGCTATCGCGGAACTCACGCAGGGGCTGCTTGACGGCGAACAGAATCAGGTCCTGCTCGGTGCCACCGGGACCGGCAAAACCTTCACCATGGCGAAAATCATCGAGTCCACACAGCGCCCCTCCATTGTGCTGGCCCATAACAAGACCCTTGCGGCACAGTTATACGGAGAGTTCAAGGGATTCTTTCCACACAATGCCGTGGAATATTTTGTCAGCTATTACGATTACTATCAGCCGGAAGCCTACGTTCCGCGCACCGATCTTTATATCGAAAAAGAGGCAATGGTGAATGAGCAGATCGATCGGATGCGGCATTCCGCCACCCGGTCACTGCTGGAGCGCGATGATGTCATCATCATCGCATCGGTATCCTGCATCTACGGTATCGGCTCGGTGGAGACGTACGGCGCGATGACACAGGATATCATCGCTGGAGAGGAGTATGACCAACGCGCGGTGATGTCCGATCTGGTGGAACAGCAATACCGCCGCAACGACCAGGCGTTTCAACGCGGCACCTTCCGGGTACGCGGTGACTGTCTGGAGATCTGGCCGGCGCATCTGGAGGACCGGGCCTGGCGACTGTCCTTTTTTGCCAACGAGGTCGAGTCAATCCGTGAATTTGATCCCTTGACAGGACAGAAAACCGACGAATTGGAACGGATCCGGATCTATGCGAATTCCCATTATGTGACACCGCGCCCGACCCTGCAGCAGGCCGTTCTGGGTATCAAGGCTGAACTCCGCGAAAGGCTCGATCAGCTTGAGCGGGAGGGCAAGCTTCTGGAAGCGCAACGCCTTGAACAGCGGACAACTTTCGATCTGGAGATGATTGAGACCACCGGTTCCTGCGGCGGCATCGAAAACTATTCGCGTTTCCTCACCGGCCGCAAACCGGGCGAACCGCCGCCGACACTGTTCGAGTATATCCCGGACAATGCCATCGTCTTCACCGATGAATCGCATGTTTCGGTTCCCCAGCTCGGTGCCATGTACCGCGGCGACTTCCGACGCAAATTCACTTTGGCGGAACATGGATTCCGCCTGCCATCCTGTACCGACAACCGGCCGCTGAAATTTGAGGAATGGGACATCATGCGGCCGCAGTCGATCTTCGTGTCCGCGACCCCGGGAAACTGGGAACTGGATCAGACCAGCGGCGTGTTCTCGGAACAGATCATCCGACCGACCGGACTTGTCGACCCGAAAGTCATCGTGCGCCCGGTCACCAGTCAGGTTGATGAGCTGGTTCACGAAGCGCGGCGGACCGCGGAAGAAGGATACCGCACCCTGGTGACGACGCTGACCAAGAAGATGGCGGAGGATCTGACAGAATATCTTCACGAACAGGGTCTGCGTGTGCGCTACATGCACTCGGATATTGAAACACTGGAACGTATCGAAATTCTCCGCGACCTGCGCCTCGGCACATTTGACATTCTTGTCGGCATCAACCTGCTGCGGGAGGGGCTGGATATCCCGGAATGTGGATTGGTGGCGATCCTGGACGCCGACAAGGAGGGGTTTCTGCGCTCCGAGACATCCCTTGTGCAGACGATCGGCAGAGCCGCACGTAACGCTGAAGGCCGTGTGATCATGTTTGCCGACCGGATCACCGCCTCCATGGAACGCGCCATCAGCGAAACCGAGAGGCGGCGTGAGAAACAGTCGGCATACAATGCCGAACATGGAATCACACCTGAATCGATCCGCAAGAATGTCGCCGATGTGATGGCCGGCCTGTATGAGGCCGACACCGATCAATCGCGCATAACCGCCCGGGTGGAACGCCCGCTTGTCGGGGCGAATCTGGCGACGCATCTCGAAGCGCTGCGCAAACAGATGTTCGAGGCGGCGGAGAATCTCGAATTCGAGGAAGCCGCCCGCATCCGCGATGAGATCAAACGGCTTGAGGCAGTGGAACTCGCGGTTGCCGAAAATCCGCTGGCGCATCAATCCGACATCGAAGAGGCGGTGAATTCGGCTCAGCAGAGGAAGGGTAGATCGATCTCCGGCCACGCCGGTCGCCCGGCTTCGCGCCGCAGAAAGCGGCGCTGAAGCGTGACGCTGTTGTCCGGAGACGACGAACGCGAGGGGCGGCGGAACTCGCCGGTGAAACCTGCAGGACCTTCCCGGCCGTGCCCTGCGGATACTGGCGTCACCGACGGAACTGCAGTCCCGGTTCTTCAGCCTGCTGGAGATCAATCCCGGACGGGGTGTTGCCATGTAAGTGACGGGCCGGCTCACCCCAAATCCGCCGTAGAACCCTTATCCCACTGGAATTTCCCGACTGCCACACCGGTGAAGTTCCGACCGGCGCTCATGGCCGGTTTTGATTTTCCGATTGCGGGCCGGGCACCAACCGCTGGCCTATGGGGCGTAACGAACTACGATTCGTCAACGAAGGCGGAATGGCTCTGGAGGCATCATCAAGAGCGCCTCGATTCCGCTAAATTGATTCGTTCAGCAGGATAGACTTCTGGAAACCGACTATGTTGCCTGCACCAATCTGCAGAAACTGGAGCAAGCCATCGGGTAAGTTCAGTAATGTTGCCGTAGTGTTTCTGCAGATTCCATTGAATGATTGGTTCATGATGGGCAACACGATTACGAAGTATCCGTATCTGAGTTAGCGGCGCGGAAAATTCCTTGCGGGCGCGGCATTTTCCGCCATTCCCAATAGCGATGCGGAACAGGGTTTGCTGCCAAAGTTGCTCGTAATCCGGCGAAAACATTGATGTCCAGAAACTGAAGGTGAGTGCAGCCACTACGCGCCCTGCCGCGACATCCCTATCGTTGCCCTTAAGATCCTCGTATGCCTTTTCAATTTGGCGTCTCTGGTTTTCGACACGAAGAAAGTTGACTTGATCGAACCAACGCTCACACACCGCGTCAGCGAGAACAACGTGAATGCGGTTGCGGAGTGTCACCTCCAGCATCTGCAAAGGCGTATACAGAGATTCGGACAATCGAGTATTCAGTGCATAAAGATCAAGCGCTTGTTCGTGATTTCCTGCGGCCCACTCAAGATAGCGATTGAAGCGTTCGAAGGACAGTGCCTCTTCGATTCTGCTTACCACGGGCAACGAACCTTTTTCTCGATACTTGACAAATGGCGATCATACATCGATATTGAATTTTGGAAACCCCGGTACCGTCTCTGCCTAATGCACGCGGCCGGGGTAAATTGTTTCCGGACGTCATCCCACGATGCCCGGCAGGAGTCTCTGCTCATCGCATTGCCTCTCGGTGGCCGCTATATATGGGCATCCATCGCACTCGCCTTGAAGAACAGAAACACCGCCTGGCGCGAAGCGCAAACACCCCATCCGTAAGGGTGCTGCGGAAACAGTGTCCCTTTCAGACATCAGCTGTTAATTTACAACAGCTTCCGGCTGACAAAGTATGAAATCAAGAAAAAGGGCAGATCTATCTCCGGCCATGCCGGTCGCCCGGCTTCGCGGCGGCGAAAGCGGCGCTGAAGCGTGTTAATTGCGGCTGATCGCGGCGTTCAGCATCCGTCCGCACTTCCCAATCCGATTTTCGGAGTTTACAGAGTCCGGCGACAGGTGGACTGACCAATGGTAGCGAAATGACAACCCAATTCGAGCAAGAGTTCCACCGTCAACTGGAACAGCTGAAGACGGAAGGAAATTACCGGTATTTCGCTGATCTTGAAAGACTGCGGGGTGCCTTTCCGCGTGCCCGGAAATTTGAGCACGGCGGGACCCGCGACGTCACCGTCTGGTGTTCCAACGACTATTTGGGAATGGGGCAGCATCCGAAGGTGCTGCGGGCGATGAAAACCGCCATTGATGATTTTGGTTCAGGCGCCGGCGGAACACGCAATATTTCGGGAACCATGCATCTGCATGTGGAGTTGGAACAGGAACTCGCCGATTTGCATCAAAAACCGGCGGCGTTGCTGTTCACATCCGGCTATGTGTCCAACTGGGCCACGCTGTCGACTCTGGGTTCCCGGCTGCCGAACGCAGTGATTTTTTCCGATGCCATGAATCATGCTTCGATGATTGAGGGAATCCGGCATTCTCGGGCGGAGAAAATCATCTGGCGGCATAACGATCCGCGCGACCTCGAAAAAAAGCTCGCTGATTTCCCCGACTCCTGCACTAAGATCGTCGCCTTCGAATCCATTTATTCCATGGATGGTGACATCGCGCCGATCGCCGAGATCTGCGACGTGGCTGAGGCATTCGGTGCCATGACATATCTGGATGAGGTGCATGCGGTCGGGATGTACGGCCCGCACGGTGCAGGCATTGCCGCCCGCGATGGAGTTGCCGACCGGCTGACATTGATTCAAGGCACCCTCGGCAAAGCCTATGGTGTGATTGGCGGATATATCGCCGGCTCGGAGGAACTCTGTGATTTCATCCGCTCATTCGCAAGTGGTTTCATTTTCACCACCTCGCTTCCTCCCGCTGTCACCGCCGGTGCGCTCGCGTCGGTGCGGCATCTGAAAGAAAGTTCGATCGAAAGGCTGCGGCACCGCCGGCGCGTCAAGGAATTGCGCGCGCAACTCGACTGTGAAGGCATCCCGCATGCGGCAAATCCCGGCCATATCGTTCCGGTCATGATCAACAACCCGGAGAAATGCCGTCGAATCAGCGACATGCTTCTCGAGTTCCATGGCATCTATGTTCAGCCGATCAACTATCCGACCGTTCCGAAAGGATCCGAGCGTCTGCGCATCACGCCGACCCCACTGCATTCGGAAGCGGATATCGCACAATTGGTCGCGGCCCTTTCTGAATTATGGTCGCAGTGTGCGCTTTCAAGAAAGGTTGCCTGAGAAAGTCAGGTATATTTCGTGCCCGCTGTCCGCATGAGTTCCACAATGCGGTCAATCTGCAAATGCTGTTCGAGATGTGCGGCCAGTGAATCCAGCGCCGCCTCAACCTGCGGCCGGTAGCTGATTCCGCCGCCCCTGGCACCGATTCTCCGTAGCCAGGATTTTCTGAATCCATCATCGGCAAACAATCCGTGAAGATATGTGCCCGATATGCGGCCATCAGTTGAGACCGCACCATCACTGCGGTGGCGGCCATTCTCCTCAATGGTGGCGAAAGGCCTTGCCGTATCGCTGCCCCGCGTCTGACCGATGTGAATTTCGTAGACACGAATCCGGTCCCGACTGTCGCCCGCACTTGCCGTGACCTCGCCTACCCTTTTCTCCGCCTGCATCACGGTTTCAACATCCAGCAGTCCGAGACCGGCCGCTTCGCCCGCACAACCCTCGATACCCCCGGGGTCGCGGATAACCTTGCCCAGCATCTGGTAGCCGCCGCAGATTCCCAGCACGTGGCCACCGCGGCGGATATGGGCATGAATATCAACATCCCAACCCTGTCCGCGTAAAAAGGACAGATCCGCACGCGTCGATTTACTTCCCGGCACAATGACCAGGTCGGTGTCACCGGGGAGCGCCTGCCCCGGCTCCAGCATCGAAACGGAAATATCGGGTTCGAACCGGAGCGGATCCAGATCATCAAAATTGGCAATCCGCGGCAGGGACAGGCAGGTAATTCGGATACCTCCCCGTTCCGCCGGCCTGTTCCTGAGGTCCTCAGAATCTTCCGATGGCAGCCACCGGACTTCCTGCAGCCACGGAACCGTGCCCAGATGCGGCCAGCCGGTTCTGGCTTCAATGTCCTGTTCCCCGTCCCGGAACAGGCTGGGGTCACCCCGGAATTTATTGATGGCAAATCCGCACACCAGTTCCGCATCCGCACTGTCCAGCACCACCTTGGTGCCGACCAGCTGCGCAATGACACCTCCTCTTTCGATATCTCCCACGATCATCACCGGTATTTCGGCGGCCCGCGCGAAACCCATATTTGCGATATCGTCGCGCCGGAGATTGGTCTCCGCGGCGCTGCCTGCGCCTTCGACGATGACAATGTCGTGACGCGCCGCCAAGCGCCCATAGCTTTCCAGGACAGCGCGCATCAATCCCGGCTTAAGGGCGGCATAGTCGCGGGCTTTGACAGTCGTCAGACGCCTGCCCTGGACAATGATCTGGGCACCGGTTTCTGTTTCCGGTTTCAGCAGCACCGGGTTCATATCCGCATGTGCTTCAATCCCGCATGCCTGCGCCTGCAGCTGCTGCGCCCGGCCGATCTCGGCCCCCTCCGCCACCGCCGCGGCGTTATTAGACATGTTCTGCGGCTTAAACGGACAGACGTTCAACCCCCTCCGGACCATAGCGCGGCAAAGTCCGGTCACGATAACCGATTTGCCGACATTTGATCCGGCCCCCTGAACCATGAGGGATATGGCCATGAAGCAGCCTCCCGGCTCAGTACTCGATGCCGGGCTGCGCCTTTATTCCGGAGCGGAAAGGATGCTTGATCAATGCCATTTCCGTCGCCAGGTCGGCAATCTCAAGCAGTTCCTCAGCGGCGTTACGGCCGGTCAGAATCACATGCGTATCGGGTGGTTTCTGTTGCAGCAGAAACGCACGGATTTCAACAACATCCAGATAGCCATAGCGGATCGCGATGTTGATTTCATCCAGCAGCACCAGCCTGGCACCGGATCCGCCGATCAGTTCCTTCGCCCGGTTCCAGGCCGCAGCGGCCATCTCGATATCGCGCGATTTGTCCTGGGTTTCCCAGGTGAATCCTTCGCCCATCGTGTGAAATTCACATATCTCGGCAAAGTGCAGGTTGATGAGGTCGCGCTCTCCCGTCGCCATTCCACCCTTGATGAACTGCACAACGGCACAGGGAATGCCATGTGCGATGCAGCGGAACACCATCCCGAACGCAGACGACGACTTACCCTTGCCCTTACCGGTGTGGATGATGATCAGCCCCTTCGCTTCGGTCTTCGTCGCCATGATCTTGTCTCTGGCGGCTTTTTTCTTGGCCATTTTCCGCTTGTGGCGCTCAAATTCCTCATTCATCCGGGTTTCTCCCTGACCGCATGCGCTATCCGACAGCAATTCTCACTGCTGCAAAAATTATGCAACCGCAGCCTGCATCAGATTGAACAGATGCTGTCTGGCGGAGTTCGACCGTGGTTGCCACAGACCCCGCTCAATGGCCTCATGCAACCGTGCCGCAATCTCCGCCAAGGCCGGCGGATTATTGTCAGCAATGAAGTTCCGCGTCGCCTCATCTTCGACAAATGCGCTGTAGACGAGGTCGAAATGGTGTGATCTCACAGCTCCGGCAGTTGCTGCGAAGGCGAACATGTAATCAACCGTCGCCGCCATCTCGAAAGCGCCCTTATAACCGTGACGTTTGACACCGTTGATCCATTTCGGATTGACCACGCGCGAGCGCACCACCCGGCCGATTTCCTCTTCCAGAGTCCGGATCACCGGCCGTTGCGGGCGTGAATGGTCGTTATGGTAGATTTTCGGCCGCTTACCCCTCAGCATTTCGACCGCGGCCGCCGCTCCACCTTCGAATTGATAATAATCGTCGCTGTCCAACAGGTCATGTTCACGGTTATCCTGATTCTGGACAATGGCTTCAGTGGCAGCGAGCCGGGTCGAAAAGGCCGCATGCGCCGTCTCACCGGAGGCCGCACCCCCATAGGCGTAACCACCCCATTCGATATATGCCTCTCCCAGATCCCCGCGCTCACGCCAGACCCGTTCATCAATGAGCGCCTGCAAACCGGCTCCATAGGCACCCGGCTTGGAGCCGAAGACGCGGTATCCCGCACCGTCCGGTCCCAACCTGTCACAATCGGTTTTGAACCGTGCCGCCGCCGGATTCAGCTCCGCCGGTTCCGCCAGCGACATGACAGCCCTAGCGGCAGCGGCGACCAGATCCATCTGCGACGGGAACGCATCTCTGAAAAACCCCGATACACGCAGCGTGACATCCACCCGGGGCCGTCCCAGCGCACCCGGAGGAATGACTTCGAAACCCGTCACACGATGGCTGACACCATCCCAGAGGGGGCGTGTGCCCATGAGCGCCAATGCCTGGGCGATATCATCCCCGCCCGTGCGCATATTGGAAGTGCCCCAAGCCGTGAGTGTCATTGCGCGCGGCCATTCCCCCTCGTCCTGAAGATGCCGATCAATCAACAGAGAAGCCGATTTCCAACCCAATTCCCATGCCGTCCGCGTCGGCAGCGAACGGCTGTCAACCGAATAGAAATTACGGCCGGTCGGAAGAACATCCGGGCGTCCACGGGATGGCGCTCCGGACGGTCCGGGTCGGACAAACCGCCCGTCGAGAGCCGACAGCAGTCCGCCGATTTCAGCCTCCCCGCTCGTATCAACGGATGGTTTGAGTAACTGCCTCAACTGTTGCGATACAAGCTCCGAGGCAGGGCCCGGCGGCGCTTGCTCGCCCGAAATCAACAGGGCGGCGAATAATTCAAGCCGCTCAACCGTGTCTCCGGCACTCCGCCATCGGTCGGCTGACAGGTTTCTCAATGCATCCGGACGCACGGCCTGCCATGTATCCGACATGTCGCAGTCCAGAGGATCAAAAGCTTCCGGCAGACCGAAATCGGTTGCCAATGCCCGCAGCATTGACTCGTTCTCCCGCATCCCATCGCCCCTCGGTACGCGCACCAGAGCCGCCAGCAGGTCGCGTCGGCGCCCGCCCGAGGGTGCCTCGCCGAAAACATGCAGACCATCCCGGATCTGGCTTTCCTTGAGTTCGCACAGATACGCGTCCAGTTTGCGCAGGCGGCTGTCGGCGTCATCGTCAGCCTCAATTCCGGCATCAGCATCGATCTTCGCCACCGTAAGGGTTTCAAGAATTTTATTCCGCAGGCTGTTGATCCGGCGCGGGTCCAGCCCGGCGGCTTCATAATATTCGTCGATGAGCAGTTCCAACTCCCTCAATACGCCGTAAGTTTCGGCGCGTGTGAGCGGCGGTGTCAAATGGTCAATGATGACTGCCTGCGAACGGCGCTTTGCCTGTGTTCCCTCGCCTGGATCATTGACAATGAACGGGTAAATATTCGGCATCGGACCAAGTGCGGCTTCCGGAAAGCAGGATGCAGACAGCGCCGTGGCCTTGCCGGGCAACCATTCGAGATTGCCGTGTTTGCCGAGATGAATGACAGCATCGGCCCGGTAACTGAAACGGAGCCAGAAATAGAGAGCCAGGTAGAAATGCGGTGGCGGCAGGTCGGGGCTGTGAAATGTCTCCGCGGGATCGATATTGTAACCACGCGCGGGTTGTATCACCACCGCCAGATTGGCGAAGCGGTGAACCGGGAGTATGAATTCCTCCGCCAGGAGCGATGGATCACTCTCCGGCGGGCCCCATCTCGTTTCCATAGCATGCCTGAGTGATGCCGGGAGTTTCGCATAATGGGTGCGGTAATCGGCAAGCGCGAGGCGGCAGCCGGCACAGCGTGACCGGTCAAGCTGATTGGTCGGGCCGGCGAGAAGCAGACGCATCAGCTGTGCCGAATCCTGTGGCACCTCACCACAATCATATCCCTCCGCCCGCATCGCTTCGAAGACGCGGACTGCCGAAGCCGGCGTATCCAACCCGACCCCGTTCGCGATCCTCCCATCCCGGTTAGGATAATTCGCCAGCAGCACGGCAACCCGCCGATCCGACGGAGACCGCTTTGCCAGAGCGATCCAATTCGCCGCCAGATCAGCGGTGAATTCCACCCGGTCCGGTCGTGACATGTGGTTTGTCACCGGACATTGTGTTGCCTCGTCGCGCCGTGTTTCGGATTTGAACGCGATCGCCCGTGCCGTGATTCTTCCGTCAATTTCGGGCAGTGCCAAATGCATTGCGATGTCACGTGCCGGCAATCCGGAATCAGAATCTTCCCAGGCCTCTTCGCTCAGCGACGCCAAGATTGTCTGCAGCACCGGCCTTCCGGGCTGATCCAGAATTGTCGGCTTCCAATCGAAGCTGCTCTGTCCGGGTGAGCCCAGCGCGAAGCTTGTCAGATTAATCACAAAGTCCGGTGTGGACCCGGCCATCAGTTTCACCACCGTGGCCGAGGACACCGGATCTTTCAGTGAGACGGCGTAGAGCGGCAAGGGATTGATGCGGCGCTGCCGGAGTGCATCAATCAGGTCATCGACCGGAGCGGTACTGCCCGCCTGCAGCAGTGCCCGGTAAAAGACAATGGCGCAGATCGGCTGTCCTTCGATCCAGTGACGCTTGATTTCGGTGATCCCGGAAGAACGGCTTCCCGGCCAGTAGAGGCCGCTTCTGAGCAGAGGACTCGGTGCCGGAGGCGGCGTTCCACCCTGCAGCATGTAACTGCAATAGTTCAGAAAATCCGCCGCATTGTCCTGACCACCCTCGAGGCAATAGCCGAGGAGCCTTTCCCAGTCCTCCCGCTTGACACTCGACAGTTCGAACAACTCGTCATCGGGACGGTCATCTCCGGGCAGCACTGCAAGCTGCACCCCCGCATCCGGCAGACGGGTGGCCAACTGTTCCAGGCAATAGCTCCAATAAGACAGGCCTCCGAGTGCCCGCACAACAACCAGTTGCGAACCGAGAGCTGTATTCTCGATATAATGGTCGGTGGAAAACGGATGCTTGAGCCAGGAAAGCTGACCCAACCGAAGAAAATCCAACCCCCGGTCAGTGCGCGCATTGGCCGCTGCCAATACCGCCAATTCGCTATCGGCGGCCGAAAGAAAAACAATCCTTGCCGGTGTCTGTCCGGCGTCGACCGGCTCGGTCCCGTCTGCAACAATCCCGCTCTGAGCCGCGAGAAGATGCATTCATCCCCCGGCCGCTGCGTTCAGCGAACTTTCGACAGCGGTTCGGTCGATTCCGGTCAGACCGATCACCACCAATCGGCTGCGGCGCACTTCATCCTTTCCGAACGGAATGTCAAAATAGCTGTTCACACGTCTGCCGACGGCTTGCACCACGAACCGCATCGGCTTGCCCGATACACAGGCAAATCCTTTGACTCTGATGAGATCGTGTCTCAGCATCGCTTGCCGGATTCCTTCTGTGAACCGGGTGGAGTCCACCACCTCGGGAAGCGATACGACAAAGGATTCAAAGTCGTCGTGATCGTGATGCGGCGCATCATCCCCTTCATGACCATGATGGATTTCCGACCGACCGCTGAGATTTGTCTCCGCTGCCGCATCGATGCCGAGCAGGATCTGCGGATTTACCGCACCTTCGGAAGCCGTCAGGATGGAAACGCCCGCCCGCGCCTGCGCGGTGACCGCATCGGTAAGGCCGGCTAACTCACCCGCCAGCAAAAGATCAACCTTGTTGATTATGACAAGATCAGCGCAGGCCAGCTGATCTTCATAGAGTTCTGCCAATGGCGTGTCATGATCGAGATTTGCGTCTGCCCGGCGCTGTTCCTCAACAGCTTCTTGGTTATGTGCGAACAGCCCTTCCCGCACAGCCGGGCCATCAATCACCGCGACAACCCCATCCACGGTCACGCGGGTGCGCAGCTCCGGCCAGTTGAACGCCCGTACCAACGGTTGTGGCAGCGCCAGCCCCGACGTTTCAATTACAATATGGTCCGGCGGCGTCGGCAGATCCAGGAGTGACAGCATGGCGGGGGCAAACTCGTCCGCCACGGCGCAACAGATGCAACCGTTAGACAATTCGACGATCCCGTACTCATCGCAGCCCTCAACTCCACAGCCATTCAGAATCGAGCCATCGACACCGAGATCGCCGAACTCGTTGATAATGAGCGCGATCCGTCTGCCACCGGCGTTCCGCAGCATATGCCGGATCAGCGTGGTTTTGCCCGCCCCCAGAAATCCGGTGACGACGGTTGCAGGGATTCGCTTTGTCATTTTACTGCTTCAACCAAATCTGAATAGGTAAGGCCCGAACCGGCTTTCGCATAGCCACTCCCATCCTTTCACGCAATGACCGCATCAACAGGAATTCTCCCGCGCGCCGATCATACATCCCGGTGGCGGCATAAATTTCCAACAAAAAACGGCACCGGCCAGGCAGCCGGTGCCGATTAACTTCAGTGAAACGGTTTTCAGTCGGATTCTATTGCTGAACTGATGTTTTCAGCCGTACCGAAATTGGAAACCTTTTCTTCGTGCAGTGTGAGTTCAGACCTGAATGTGGTGATGTGCCACCAGATCCAGAACACCAGACCAATGATCAACATTAGAAATTCAGCGCCCTGAAAGGGGTAAATCGCGCCGACATCGGCAAGGTCCACGGCCCATGAAGAAATACCAGTCGTGCTCATAATGATTCTCCTGTCATTCCGTTAATCGAAAATTCACATGATTGACTTTTCAGTCTCGCGAACTTCCTGTGCCGCAGCTTGTTCCTCGCGGTTGGTGCGGAAATCCAAACCCAGCAACTCGACTTCTTTTGGAATTCTCAGGAGTCCGAAAGCCGCAAGAATTCTGGCCGCGATCCAACCCGGCAGAAAGCCAAGCACACCGAACATGATGATTGCGCCGATAAACTGCCCCCAGGGCGAAATCGTGGCGTAACCCTCATACGTCGAAGAAGGATGTCCCCAAAGGACAAATCCGCAGATCACCAACCCGATGAAACCTGCATATCCATGCACCGCAACAGCCCCAACCGCATCATCAATCTTGAAACGGTTTTCGACCCAGTAATGCAGCTTATAGGCGAGGTATGTGCCGATACCACCGATGATCATGGCTTGAATCGGATGGTACAGATCATTCCCTGCGGAAGCCGTGATAATGCCGGCGAGGCCGCCTGAATATGTCCAGAACGCATTACCCTTTGAGGCGAAATACCCGATCAACATTCCACCTGAAAGTGACATCAGGAAGTTCATGGTGATGGCACCGAGAGTGGTCGGCGTGAGGTAAATCGTCGTTGCCGTCCAGGTTTCGCCGGTGATCTGGCCACCGATACCATCCGGTGCGATCAGCGGAACATTGCAGGCCACGTAAAAACCCCAGAAACCGGTATAGATCAGAAACAGTCCGATACACACCAGCCACGGATTATGCGGCAGGATGTCCCGCGGCTTTCCGTCGGCACTGAATTTTCCGAGCCTCGGCCCCAGCACAACAAGGACACCGAGTGCGAACCCTCCGGCGACGGCATGAATGACACCGGAAGCGTAGGCATCATGGTAACCGAGCAACTGCACCATCCAGCCGCCATAGTGCCATCCCCAGGCGGCATCAATGATCCAGAAAACCGAACCGATCAACACCGCCAGGACCCAGAAGGCACCTGAATTGATTCGCTCGATTACGGAACCGGAGACAATGGATGCGGCTGTCCAGGAGAACAGCAGAAATGCTGCCCAGAAAACACCGGTGATCCGATCTCCAAGATTGGTTCCCATATTTTCGGCGGTCGGTTTGTTCGCGGCCGCCATGTCAAAGTCGATCGGGCCGTTAATGAACGGTCCGTTCGGAAAGGCCCAGTAAATCCACCAGCCGAAGAAAAAGAAAGTTATTGTGACCAGCGGTATCAGCATCGAATTCTTGAGCAATGTGTGCATGTGATTGCGGCGGCGGCTGGCACCGACCTCATACATGCAGAAGCCGACATGGATCAGAAACATCAGAGCCACTGTCAGCCAGTAATAGAACTCAGTGAATACCGTGGTGATAGCGTCTAGAGCGCGATGACTTTAAGTAGAAGCATAGCCTGAGTTCCTGAAGTAGTTTGCACATTCTTCGGGCGGAAACTGGTCCAGCAGGTCGCCGATGCGCCTCCATGTCGCCTCGGCTGT
>JAPOXR010000020.1 GCA_026706985.1 Paracoccaceae bacterium
AGTTGAGCACCGTGCGGGAATCCATCTCCGAAGATACGGCGGCCTGGAGATCCCGCCACCGGGATCTGCTCCTGCAGATGGAAGCCGATATGAAGCGGATGCGGGGCCGGGTCCGGCGGTGGAACCTGTGGCGGGTGCTGCCGGGCATGCTGGGCGGGATCGGGCTGTGCCTGATGATCCAGGGATCGGCTCTCTGGCTGACCGGCGAGCGGTTTATCCGGCCGCAGCTGCAGGAGCTGGCCCTGAACCGCACGGGTCTGACGGTCGTGGCCGGCGCAGACGGCAGACGCTGGATCAGCATTCCGGAAGGCACGTTGATAACCCGGGATTATGCGGACAATCAGCTGCACCGGACGACAGCGCGGCACTATTACCTGATTTCGGAGGACTGACCTATGACACAACAGGAAACCACGCGCCTGCTGATCCGCGAGCTGGAGGAGCTGAGGGAGAAGGACCGGTTGAGGGAGGAGCGTTTGATACAGTTCTTGAACAAAGTCACGGAGTTCTTGGACGGGTTCGAGCGGCTACAGCGGGAGCGCGACGGGGTCTGGGAGCGGAACTGGCGGCTCCTGGACAGTTACCGGACCGATTTGCGGAAATTCGAGCAGCGCTTGAGCGGGCTTGTGCACTCATTGCCGAGACGCTGAAGGCCGCGGCGGAGATCATTGCCCGGCTGCAGCCGGAGCGCGGTTCCTCCCCGGACGGGCCAGCTCCATCGCCGTCGCCGAGTCCGGGCGGCGGGGCGGGAATGTGATTCTTCTGCAGATTTTTGGGATATCTACGGAACCAGCCCAATCAGCACCAGAGGCACAGCCGGCACCCCTCGGCCTTGACGCAGAACGTTCAACAGATCCCTTTCATAGTAGGGCACGCCGGACGACATTTCTAACTCAAGCCTCTTCATAGGCAGCAACTCAATGCCGACGTCGATGATGTCACTGACAAAGAAGCTGAGGTGCTTGACGAACAGATCATGCGCGACAAACGCGTATTTCCCGAACTGGACTTCCACCGCGACGCGGTTCTTCACAAAATCGGTCTGATTGTAGGTCATGATCGGTGTCTGGCCGGAATTCTCAATTTCTTTTTTCTGCTCCTGCTCCGACAACTGATAGATGCGGCGAACCACGGTGTCATCGTCTGTGATCCAGAAGTTTGCGCGGCGCTCTTCCCATCCGCGATGCTCGAACCCCGCCTTAAACGCTGCATTCATGTTCCTTGGGGAGTAGAGCTTTTTTCCAAGCGTTTTTTTCTCAGCGGATATCTTCGTCTTGCATGCCGCCGCATTCACACCGGCGATTACTTCTTGCACTTCGTCCCACAGTCCTCGGTGATGCACGAGCAGATACTCCAGCCCGTTCATATGAGAGTATTTAGCGCCAATTTGCATTTAATGGCCGCCGCGGGGCAGACGGGGGTCGTAGATCGGACGGCCCATCGGGCGGGTCCGGAGCGTTCCGGCCTGAAGACGACGAATCCGGCCTCGAGCGATTTCGACATACCTCTCGACCGTGTCGCAGCCGAACGCCCGGCGGCTGTGCATCAGAGCTGCCACAAGAGTTGATCCCACACCCATATACGGATCAAAAACCGCATCGTCCTCATCCGTCATCGAAAGAACAAGCCTTTCCACCAGTTCAACAGGGAACTGGCAAGGATGGATCGTCTTCTCAGGATGGTTGCTCTTGACGTTCGGAAAGGCCCACACATCGCTCGGGTTCTTGCCTTTGGGATTGCAGGAGGGCTTCCCGGCGTTTGGGCCACGGAACGACTTCTTCGTTGGGTATTTCGCCGGCACCCGGATCGGGTCAAGATGCCAGGTGTAGTTGTCGCTCTTCGTCCACCAGTTGATGGTTTCATAGCGACCGGACAGCCGCTTCGAGCAGTGCAGCCCGTGGCCGAAATGCCAGATGATCCGGTTGCGTAGTTTCAGGCCGCGTTCGCGGAACAGCGGATAGAGGAGGATGTCCAGTGGCGTGACCGCGCCGCGGTCAACAAAATTGCCGACCTGCCAGCAGATGGAACCGGTGGGATCAAGGAGCCGGACGCATTCAGCCACGACCTTCGTCTGTACCGCCAGCCAGTCATCGAGCGGCGATCGGTCCTCATATTCCTTGCCGAGGTTGTAGGGCGGAGAGGTCACGATCAGCTTGAACGCTCCATCCGGAAGTCCGCGCATGAACTCCAGATTGTCCTGACAGGCGAAGACAACGTCCCGTTTGGCTGACGTGGCACGATAATGATCTGGCGGAATGTCGGTTTTGAAAGGTCCGCGTTGAGTTTCGCTTGCATTAAGCATTTCCAGAATGCCCTTCCCTTTCCACCGTTCGTAAAGTACTATCCCACAACATATTACCTGTTACCTGTTACCTGTTAACAGACGCCATTCTACGCTCTCCGCCTGTCAATCTCCGCGGCTTCAGGAACGTCGATTCCTCCGGCACGCAGGCAGTCGTAGAATAACTCCTTCATCGTGATTCCGCGTTCATGCGCGACAGCCACGAACCTGTCCTTAATCGGCTTAGGAACCTGGGAAAAGGCAAACTGCACCCTAGGAGCGCGTTTCAGTTCCGCCGAAAGAGCTGCGCGGCGCGCCCGGCTCGCGCTGGGCAGAGGCGCCGCTAGTTCGGCGATGCCTGCAGCCTCCTGTATCGTGCTCGCGTCGATGTCGGTGAGGTCTACGTCAATCTGTCCCATTATCGGTCTCCCTTGAAGCTGATCCATCCGGATCCATACAGTTCATCCAGCACAGCCTGGGCGGCTTCTCGGGCGGTTCCTGTCAATTTGCCCGTCGACGCCATCTCCCTGAACCCGGTCCGGGTCGACAGGACAGTCTTCAGCCGCGGAATAGCATGACTGTCCAGCGCTCTGGTGATCGCCCGGGCGATCACTGTCCGCAGATCGACATCAGTCAGAACGACGGCCGCAGGGATACTTCTATCCATTGTCTCCGCGATGCTCTGGACATGAGACCACGTTCGCCGTGCTCCGCGTGCATCCGCCTCGCTGGCCTTTGACGGAATAAGGACCAACTGCGCGGCGGCGATCGCGTGCATGGCCATCGCTGATTTGAATCCAGCCGTGTCGATCAGGATGACGTCATGGTCATCCGCCTGTTTCAGGCTCTTCACAACCGGGATCAATCTTTCGTCATCCTCTTCGCTCAGCCAGTCGACCTCCACAGCGCCCTTCTTGGCCCACGCTTCCAGATGGCCTTGCGGATCAGTGTCGATTACCGCCACCCGCACCCCGCCGCTGGCCATCAGGCTGGCCAGAGCCGCCAAAAGGGTGGTCTTGCCGGCGCCGCCTTTCTGCTGAACGGCGCTGATCACGTGAGTCATGGCGCTCGAATAACAAATAACAGGTAACAGTCAACACATAACAATTACCGCTACAACAGCCGTATTTTCTTAATTTTCAGATCTCAATTTTAGATCTTGATAAATTGCTTATCTGCATATAAGTCCACGGTTTGAAAATATGGAGGCGCACATGTCACAGAAACCCACGGAAATCGAAGCGTCGATAGGCCAGGGTCACGACTCTGAATTGATTCCGGTCGTCGAAGGCTATCCCCTGCGCTCAGAGGTCAAGACAGTTTGCGGCTCAATTCCGGTCGAGCTGCTGCTGGATCACTTCACGATTCCCTATCGCGATGCCCTGCAAAAGACCGGCTACCAGAGGAGACCGCAGACAGCGCGGATAACGAAATTCGCATCTGCGCTCAGAGCAGAACGAGTTGATGTTCCAACGTCTCTCCTGCTGAATCTTCGGGGAAGGAAGACCGGCCCATTCCTTCGGCGCGAGAGCGGAAAACTATATCTCGCGATTTGCGATCTGCCTGGGAAACTTCACGTGGTCGATGGTCAGCACCGCGTTCTGGCATTCAAGCAGTTGCACAGCGAGGATAAGGGAAAATGGGGTGCTGTTAAGCTTCAGTTTGTCCTCATGCTCGGCGCGGATGAGAACGAGGAAATGGAGCAGTTTTATACCGTCAACACGACAGCCAAGTCAGTACGAACCGATCTGGCTCTAGACCTTCTCAAGCATCAAGCAGATCAGGACGGGCGTGTCCTTGAAGAAGTGATTCAAAGAGGTCAGAAATGGCGGGTTGACGGACAGTCAATTGTCGATGCCCTAAACCAAAATTCCCCGATTTGGCGCCGCAAAATACGTCTTGCTAACGCGGACAAGGCGGAAAGCGTGATTCCTGCCGCAAGCTTTGTCATCTCGCTGAGGCCCCTGCTGGTGGGCTCAGCGTTCTTTGCGGCACTGTCACAAGAACAACAAGTAAGGCTCTTAAATGCCTACTGGCAGGGTATCCGCGAGGCCATGCGTCCTCCATTCGATGAAGACCCCAATGACTATGCCCTACAGAAGGGAGTCGGGGTTGCCGCCATGCACGATTTGCTTGTTGCGGTGATTGAGCATGTGCGTTCAGCAGGCGCCTCTGTCTTTGATGCCACCGCCTACGAGCCGATCGTGAACAAGGTTTTCTCAACTATAGAAGGCGACAACGTTGACGGTGAACCCGTCTCCGGTCAGGAATTCTGGCTGTCGGCAAAGCGTGGCGGAGCCGCAGGAAGTTACTCATCCAGCGCCGGCAAACGCGTTCTGTTCGCAAAGCTCCGGGCCGCGCTTCCTGATCTGGAGGTAGAGTGATGACTTACGCTATGCGCCGTCGCGCCTGTTCGGGCAACATTTCTTTAACCAGTAAGGATGCCTCAATTGTGAAAGGGATGCTCAACCGCGGAGACCGTCAAAGTGACATCGCCTCGTGGTTTGGCGTCAACTCAGGGAGGATTGCGGAAATTTCCACCGGTGCCACGTTTTATGACATTCCGGTTGCTGAAGAGCAAAGTCTGCCGCCGCCGGGGCCTTACGTGGTACGAGAACTTGTTGAGCAGCAGCAGAAAATTGTGAACCGGGTATAAAATGCTGATGACCGACGGAAACAACGGAACCTGCCATCTGACATTCTCGCAGCGCCATGGTCTGGTGCCTTTGCCGGAAGCGATGGAACCGGAGAAACTGTCCAAAAATTTCCGCATTCGCGTTTGGCGCGCATTTCATGATGATATCGAAAGGAGCCGCAATCCGGGCTATCGATTCTATGCATCAAAATACCAGCACTTGCCCTGCATGATGGCAGACTTCAATTGCGAGGCAGCCGGTCATTGGGATGATCCCAAAAAACACTATCCGGACAAAGACAACGAATTTGTTATGCAGCTGTGCAAAGCAGGCAGATACGATGAAGTTCTGACGCTGATCGAGTTCATGCTGCGGCATAAACTGTGCCCGAAGGATTTGCGGAGACAGCTGACCGCGGTTTTCGACTGCCCGCCGCCGGTTGCTTACCATGTCCAGAAAATCGGCGGATATCCGACCATTGTGCTGCGTGCCAGCCTGGAATCCGGTGTTGCCGCCCGACATGCGGTCGGGACGGTCGAGGAGATCGGTCCCGACAGCGCGAAAACGCATCTCCGGACTGCGGCAGAAAGTCTCAATGCAGGGAATTATGCGGATTCCGTCCGGAACAGCATTCACGCCATGGAGGCAGTGGCGCGGATGATCAATCCGGATGCCAGGACGCTCAGCACCGCGCTGAAAAAGCTCAAAAAGAAAGGATTCCTTAAGCACGGCGCGATGAACCAGGCCTTTGAAAAATTGTATAGTTACACCAGCGACGAAGCCGGCATCCGCCATTCCCTACTGGATAAAGACGCGCCGGATGTTGGCCTCGACGAGGCTATGTTCATGTTCAGCGTCTGCGCCGCTGGGGCTGCCTACCTGCTCACGAAACACACGGAAACCGCAGTCGGTTAGACATAGCGCAGGACGGCGTCCCGCCAGGCGGGGCCAGGCCCGGTCCGAGGACGGGCCTGTGACCATCGTCAACAACTCAAGCTGCAGCGCGAACGCCGCATTACCTTCCGGATCACCGGATCGATTGCACGATCCTGTAGGCAGTGGATCTGCCGATGCCGAGCTGCCTGGCCGCCTTGCCGGCACTCATGCCGGATCCAACCAGCTTACGCAGCGCTGCCACCTTCTCCGCATCGAGCGGCGGGCGTCCCGGCTGGCTGCCACGCCTGCGGGCGGAGGCGATGCCCTCCCTAGTGCGCTCGGAGATCAGCCGGCGCTCGAAATGCGCTATCGCGCCGAAGACGTGGAACACAAGCTCGCCGGCGGCCGACGAGGTGTCGATCCGCTCCTCGAGGCTTGATAGGTGAATGCCGCGCCCCTTCAGGTCCTCCACTGTCTCCAACAATTCCTTCAGTGAACGCCCCAGCCGGTCGAGGCGGGTGACGCACAGACTGTCGCCGGGGCGCGCCTGTTCGATGAGCCTGGCGAGCTCCGGCCGCCCGACTCCGGCGCCGGATGCAGTGTCGGTGAAGATGCGGATGGCCCCCGCCGCGGCGAGGCGGTCATGCTGCGCGGTGGCATCCTGATCGACGGTCGAGACACGCGCATAGCCGAGTATGTCGCCCGCCCGTCTGGCGGTCACTTGCCTTCCTTCCCGGCGGCGGCGGCAGTGTCAGAAGATGAGTATGTCTAGCCGGAAAACGCCAGACCCAGAGTGATTCCGGTGACTACCGCGCCAAAGCAGGAAACAATAACCCAGACTTTGAAGCTGGCCATATCAGCGCGCAACCGATCCGCCGCACTCTCATACTCTGCCTGCTTGGTATTCATGCGTTCCTCCAAGACGGCGACTTGCCGGGCCAGATCGTTAATGTCCGGATCGCCGCTCATACCCTCAAGGATATTGCTGCCGCTGGCCTCAGTCAAGACGGCACCGGTTCCTGGAAGTAGGTACGGCTTACGCCCGTCCGGTTAACGACCGGTTCCGGGACGGTTTCCGGGATGGTCATTCCGGTGCTCCTCCGGGGCCTCAGACCGTCTCTTTATCCGTCTCCGATTAAACCGGTGTCCGAAAATCCGCAACGGCGTTTCAGGGACAGAATTCACCGAAAGAATGCGCTCTCTCGCCGCCTTCAGCATGAATTACGCGGGTAATTGCCCGTGAACGGCACAGAAGAAGCCGCGGACGGCCCCGGGTTTATGCCGCTTGCCGCTTCATATGCGTCTGATCACCGCGCCCTTCCAGCAGGCCCGCGACGGAAATGTCTTCGTCCAGTGCCGGCCAATGCATGCCCCGGCGGCTGAGCTCGCAGGCATTGCGCTGTTCCGGCGCCGCATGAAGCAGGCGGGGGAACCAGGCCAGTGGGACGCCAATCGTGCGTCCGTCGCTGAGACTGACCCACATGCAATCGGCATCGAAGCGAAGAGATTCAGGCGAAATAGTCATGCCAAGCATCCTCCAACCTTTCCCTGTTCTGTTCAACCTGTTTCTGGATACGATTGAGTCTCCGGGCACCGAAGCCGTCATTGTAGGCCAGCGACACTTCCGGTCGCAGCCAGAATTTGGCTTCATTCCGGTCTTGGCGAACGTGAATATGGGGTGATTCCCGCGGACGGCCTTCGTTCGAGTAGAACAGGTCAGCGGTGTTTTCCTGCGAACTCGAGGACCGAGAACAGCCACGTGTCCTTCCTCCAGTCCGGCTGCTTGGCGATCCACTTTCTCCAGGCCTCTTCGAAGTCCTGAGCGTCTGTGTCCGGCCCGGCGCGGTCCACGGCTCTGGCCAACAGCTGCGGTGGCAGCTCCATCTCCTCTGTCGGGCAGTCCTGATGCCGCCAGCGGGCATTAAACGCCGCCCGCGCCATCGATTTCTCCGAGCGGAACCATCCCTCGCCGTCCTCCAGCTCGACGCGCTCTCCAACCTCCTGCCGCCATGCCGTGCGTTCAGAGTTGCCGAGCGTTTTCCACCACTCCCCGGCCATTTCCTGAATCCAGTCAGATTTGTTGCCGTCCGCTGAGTCCGCCGCCGCGGCGTTCCTCCGCCGCCGGTCAGCCCATATGTCCAGAAAGCTCAGAAACAGTGCCGCCGGATTGGTCGGACGGACGCCCTTTCTGTTCATCCATCTTCGCCAGTCGCGCTCCGCGGCGGCTAGGCCAATCTTTTCGCCGTGCCGCCGCCGCGCCTCGGCCGCGGCGGAGTCCGGCAGCGTGACAGGGGGCTGCCCGCTCACCGACGGGATTTGATCCACTAGGGATCCCTCCTGACGCTGAAAGATCGCCATGTCCCGCCGGCTGTCGAAAACCACGGCGTAGTCCAGCAGCTCGCCCTGTGTGGCCAGTCTGCGCACGGCCTGACGAAACAGCCTGAGATTTCCTTTAGAACCGGATCTCTCGTGCAGCAGGACGAGGCTGATCCGCCACTCGGCCTGACGGCCGCAGAACTTACGTGCGATCTCGTAGAGCCGCCGCTCCAGCGGCTGGCGGAGGCGGAAGTAGTGCGGGTGTAGCGTCAGCACCTGGCGCGCCTCGATGGCGTTCCAGAGCCATTCGGAGAGCGTGATCTCGACATACTGAAGACGTCCGTCCCAGCCGTATTTGCGTACCAGATCGCCGCTTTCGATTAACCCGAAGGTGCTGGCCCGGTAAATATCGCCGGTACGGATGTTTGTCTTGATTGTGCATCCCCGCAGGCGGGTGATTGCGTCATCAAGCGCCATATAATCCCGTCCGCTCCGGCTGCGGTTGGTGAATTCCAGCATATCGGCGGCGTACATCCGGACCCGGCGGGAGGCGAACTCGCCGCGGTTCAGGCGGTCCATCACGTTTGAGATCGCGCAAATCAGGAAATCCTTGTCGTAAAGCGTCGGAAGGCCTTTCACCGACGGGGTGATTTCCAGCGAGTTTCCGAGATGGTCTTCGTAGCGTCTCACTGACAGGTCAGGTTTTTTCGATAGTGCGAAGAACGGGAACTCAAGCTGCTGCTGTGTGTCTTTCAGCGAGATCGAGCTGATGTTGAGGCTGAACAGTCCCGGCTGGTGACGGGCAGGCAGCATCGGGCGGATAGGTTTCAGATCATCGTCCATGATGGCTTTCTAGCATGTGTACGCGAAAACACACAAATCGTGTTTTCACATACAGGCAATCGTGCTTTTACATACAGGCAATCGTGCTTTTACATACACCGCTGTTAGAATCACAAAAAATATAGTTAATTTAATCAAAGAGTTACACGCTAATTTTTTCCACAAAAAAACACGTAACACGTGATTCTAACGTTGATAGCGCGCGTACGCGCGCGAGGCCGCCTGACGGCGGCGGGGCCGCTCCGCGGCGCCCCGCTCGGTCGCTAACGCTCCCTCGCCGCCGCGCCCGAAGCCGCGCGCTGCGCGGCCCCTGAGGACTTCGCTTCGCTCAGATCATTTTTTCGCCGGAAGCTCGCTGCGCTCGCCCGGCGGAGCGGACGCAGCGCCATTCCCCAGACCCGTGGATCCCGAGAAAGACGCAATGCCCGGATTCATCATGAAGATGAGGGAGGCGGCAGCCGTGTCCCCCCGGCTAAGCCTCCGGAAAAGTTTCCAGAGCGGCACAGATGTCCCGCAGAGGCCTATAACGCCGTTTTAAGGCTGTCCGGCACTTGAAGGCAGGGGGGAAACATCCCCAGCGCGGGAATCGCGCTCTGAGCGCCTCCAGGAGCATCTTTCTCCGGCATTTTCCCAGCGGACACTCCTGGCGGGATGGCCCATGCATGAATGGACACGCCGAAAAGAACGCGGCGGTCGCATTTGATTTTCGCAATGTGTGCCGCTAATCTCTTATAATGTCCGAACCGACCAACGCTGAAGTGCTGGTGAAGCTTGCCGAACTGGAGGGGCGTATGAACACGATGGAAGAGCGCTACGACAAGGGCTGGGCACTGTTGCGCGAGGACATGGCCAAACGCGATGCGGACGCGGCCAAGCGCGAGACCCGCATGCTGCTGGCCATGGCCGCCATGATCGGGCTGGGCATCGCCATCCTCGGCTTTATCGGCTGAAAACCGCCGCCGCCGCGTCTTTCCCTGAAGCCGCAATCCGAAGCCGGCCGCGCCGCCAGCGCTTCAGGTTCTGCCTCCTGAAACCTGCCTCTTGGCCCGCACCGGTCGGCGCTGGAGCTTGCCGGTGTCGGGATTCGGAAAACCCCGGTTCTGACCGGGGTTCACATCCTTTCAGATATTGTTTTTCGGGTTGCACGCCCATGGCGGATATTCTCCCGGTGAAAGGAGAATCTTCATGCCGGAACCAATCCCGCCCGGGCGGCTAAGCCAGCATATCCTTTGTCGCCACGCCTGCGGCCTGTCGAAAAAGGTGCCGGCAAGGTGGAGGGCACGCCCATCCCCCTTTGAACCCCCTCGGTCAGGGCGCCGCCCTGCGAAACCGGAGGTTTCTACCCGCAAAGGACTGCCGCCCCTTGACCCCGCCGGGGGAGCGCTCCGCCTCCCCCCGACCCCACCGCCGCCGGTGTGTGGATTCTCCGCATATGCGTGACCGGGTGCTGCGGGGCCGCGTCTCGGAGGAGGAGCTGGAACGCTGGCGTTCGCTGGCCTCCGCCGCCGGCATGCCGTTGTCCGGGCTGGTGCGGAATTCCATGGACCGGGTGAGGCCGTGGTCGGCGGAGGACCGGCGGGAGCGGGCCATGCTGCTGCGTCAGCTGGCCGGGATCGGCAACAACCTGAACCAGATCGCACGGCGGGTGAACACCGCGGCCCGGGCCGGCGGGCGGGTGGCGGTGCTGGCGGAGCTGTCCGTGATCGCGGACCGGCTGAAGGATATCCGGGGCCGCTGATGCTGATCTCTTTCCTGGCGCACAGCACCGGATCGGCGCGGAAAGCCAGTGCGTATCTGTTGGCGGCGACCGATGCCACGGGCATCGAGCGGGCCGGGGTCGATATACTGCGCGGTGATCCGGAGGAGGTCGCGGATATCGCCGACGGTCTCACATTCAGGCACCGCTACGTCAGCGGGGTAATCGCCTGGGCTCCGGATGACAGGCCGACGGATGCGCAGATCGGGGCGGTGCTCGACGATTTCGAGACCCTGGCCTTCGCCGGCATGGACAGCGGCAGATACTGCTGGTCCGCGGTGCGGCACCGGGAGGCGGACGGCGGGACGCATGTCCATATTCTCACGCCCAGGGTCGACCTGCACACCGGCAAATCCTTCAACATCGCCCGCCCGGGCTGGCAGCGGGACTACGGACCGTTCGTGCGGATGTGCAACCTCGGGCATGGCTGGACCGACCCCGAGTCAAGGCCCCGCCCGGCGGCACCGGCCCCTCACGAGATGCAGATCCGCAAACGGGCGGAGATGGAGGGGCGGGAAGTGGTGTTCGACCGCGAAAAGCTCGCCGAGCTCGTGATCGGTGAGATCGGGCGCGGCACCGTGACGGACCGCGCCGGCGTCGTCGCTCTGCTCTCGGAGGTGGGCGAGGTCACGCGCCAGGGAAAAAATCACATCAGCGTGCGCCCGGAGGGTTCGGCGCGCGCCATCCGCCTGAAAGGAGCGGTCTATGCCGAAAACTTCAACGCCGGGCATTGGCCCGAGCTTCGACGACCGGATCCGGGAGCGGGAGCGGAAAAGCGCCGCGATCCGGGAGGAGGAACACCGGATCTCGCTGGAGCGGCGGCGGAAGCGAGAGACCGATTTCGCCGGAGAGTTGAGCACCGTGCGGGAATCCATCTCCGAAGATACGGCGGCCTGGAGATCCCG
>JAPOXR010000063.1 GCA_026706985.1 Paracoccaceae bacterium
CATTCCAAATGGCACCTAACCCGCGTTTCTCAGTCCATGGTTTGAGAAATGCAGGCTAACACCGCAATCTGCAAATGTTGGCGGGCGGCACATAATCGCCGCGTCCCGGGTTTCAGAACCTGCCCGCCGCAACCCGCGCTGTGCCAACCGCCGCTTCCACACCTTCCGCGCAAATCGGCACAATGCCGAGGGCCTTGGCACGGATTTCAGTGAATGCAGGGTTTCGTGCGCCGCCGCCCGCAGAGTAGATGGTTTCCGGGAACCCGCCGCCGCGGGTCTCGATTTCGCGGTAACATTGCGATTCAATCCGTGCGATGGCTTCAAGCAGACCCTGCAGGAAAAGTGAGTCGTCGGCAGGCCGGGGTGTGATGCGCGGCGCCAATTCGGGGTCGTTGATTGGAAACCGCTCGCCTGGGCGGATCAACGGACAGTAGTCGAGGCCGGATGGTTTCCCCGGGTCAATGCCGGCACTGAGGCGGGCAATGTCTTCGGGTGAAAAATAGTGTGCCAGAACCGCGCCGCCCGAATTGGACGCGCCCCCGACCAGCCATGCGTTCCCGAGCCGATGCGAATACAGGCCGATCGATGGATCGTCGATCCGCTCGCGACTGAGCAGCTTGATGGCCAGAGTGGAACCGAGCGAAGTCACAGCCGATCCGGTTCCCGCAGGGGCCGCGGCAAGGAAAGCGCCAATACTGTCGGTGGTGCCGGCACAGATTATTGCCTTCGATGCCAGCCCCAGCCGGATGGCAAGACTGGGTTGAATCTCCGCAACTGGCGTGCCCACCGCATGCGCGTAAGGCAGCAGGGTTGTGTCAATGACTGCGCCTATCCAGTCGGGCCAATCTCCGGACGCCGGATCCAGCCCGGTCTTCATTGCGTTATTGTGATCCGTTTGCCCGGCACGGCCGGTCAGCCGCGCGGCGACGAAGTCGGCCTGATGAAGAAGGTGGTGTGCCTTTCCGTCTGTGTCTTCAGCAACGAGGCGCATTGCCCGCGCCAACGCGGAATTCGGCCCGCGCGCGATATGCGGCTGCGGGGCGTGTCTGCTGATCCGCGCCGCCTCGGATTCAAAGCCGGCGGAATTATACATCAATGCCCGCCCGACCGGGTGCAGTCCCGCGTCGCACAGCACCATGCTTCCGGAAGTGCCGTCGACGGCGATCCGCGAAATTTCCGCTCCCCGGCGGCCGGAATCCTTCAGTGCCGAGACCTGCCGCAGGATGCAGATTTCCACCGCCTGCCACCATTTTCGGGCGTCTATGCGGCCGGCATTCTGGGGCAGATGCGGCGAGCGGGCCATCGACAGGACGGCCCCGTTTTCATCCAGTACCGCGGTCCGGACGCCGCTCGTGCCTACGTCAATGCCAAGCGCCAGGCTCATGGCCGGAATGCAAGCGACTGCCGGTATTTTTCAGCGTCCCAGTTCAGGATTTCCGCCTCGGCTTGCGGCCCAATCGGTTTCGCGTTCCAATCCTCCGGTAAACGGCCGAGCACGTCCGACAGGCAACGCAGCATTGCCCGCTGGCCCGCTGAGGCATCGGCGCGAAGCGCGATTCCGACACCTTCGCACAGGATGGCCGACCGACCGCCTGACAGCCCGCCGGGTCCCAGAAAAACCGTATGGTCGGGATAATAGGAGCCGGCCGATGCCAGGCGGCAGCTTCGCGGGTGTTGCGCAATCCAGCCTTCGCTCACCCACACCATGCCGGGATAAGGGTCTGTTTCAGGAGGGGTGTATGGCGCCGCACGATACGGCATGGTAAGCCTTGCCTCCACCTCGGCGAGCAGTTCAGACACTTCCGGGACGGAACCGCCGCAGCAAATCAGCCCGTGATTCCGCAGGATGACCACAGAAGTCTCCGCCGACACCCGCGACATGATCGATTTTGTCAGTGGCAGGCCGGGTTTGGCGTAAGGCACCGACACATAGGGCAGGCCTCGAAGCTTGTTGCCGGCGGCGGCACAACCCTCGTGGCTGATCGCATGCGTCAGAGCGGCAATCGAATGGGTATGGATAACGACCGCATGATCGAATGCGGCGTGAAAGGTTGTCTCGATCGACGGTCGAAGCGTGGTGTGCGGATCCAGCAGGGCAGCTATGCAGCTTCCGTCACCTTCCGACCCATGCGCCTCGGCAAGCGCCGCAGGACGATCCACGGCAACGAAGATATCCTGCTGTTCGGCATAAGCCAGTTCCGTGCCCGATGCCTTGATCCACATGACATCACCGTCCTTGATGGATGTGTTGCCACCGGCCCCCTGCACCTGCAGCGGGTCCTTGCCGAGCCGGGCGGACAGGGCACGGAATTCGGCATTGGGAGGTTTGATGTTCATGCGGGCGCTTTCACTCCGTTGAGCCGGGCCGGTGTCAAATACTTCGCCGCTTGCGGAAAGTCTTCGGGTGGTCAGTCTTCCATGTCTTCCGGCCTCGCGAGGCTCGAGATGTATGTCTCGACCTCTTCGGCCGGCATTGCTGCCGCTTCCCGCCCGGCGGCACTGGCCGGCATGTCACCGAAATAGAACTGGTATCCCGGGATCACCTGCCGCCGCCTGCGGATTGGCATACCCGCATAGGGAAAAACCTCCGAGCGCGTATTCGCCACATGATCATGGCATGGCAGGACATAGTCGGCGCGCTTGTCCAACTCTTCAACTGACTTCCACCCTTCATAGGAATCAACGAATCTCGCGGGAACCCAGTAGCGCCATTTTTCGGCGGGATTGGGCTCGAGATTGCGCTCCTCGAAGATCGCGTCACCGCAAACCACGATGTCGCCCGCACCGGTGGCGACACTCACCGCCATATGTCCGACGGAATGTCCCGGTGTCGGGAACATGGTGATTCCCGGCAACACCTCACATTCGCCGTCAACGGCTTCGAACACACATCCCGCATAGGCCGGCTCAATGCCGAGTATGCCGCATTCATATGTGCGGTAATAAAGCGGCAATGGATTATACGCCATTTCCAGCTCGGCTTTCGGAGCGATATAGCGGGCATTCCTGAACGCCTTCATATTCTGCACATGGTCCCAGTGAAGATGAGTGAAAATGATCGCGTCGATCTGGTCGGGATGCACACCGAGCCTCTGCTGCAGATGCTCGTGGACCTGCAGGCAGCCGCGTTTTTCGCAGTTATGGTGATACCTGCTGGCGCGTTCCTGGTCAGGCAGACCGGTGTCGATCAGTATCCTGTGCTCGCCGGTATCGACGAAGTGGCAGTATACCGGCTGCCATTTCTTCTTTCCCGCAGGCCCCTTCCAGAAGATGTAGGTTCCAAGGTCCCCATGAAGCCAACCGGTGTTAATGGGATGGATTTTCGTCGCTGCAACGCTCATGGAGCTGCTCCGTGTTCACTCAATCAGGCTTTGTGCACAAAAATATGAAAAGGGACACATTTTCAATCCCCGTCGCCGGTGCCGGGTGGCATTAATTGGCCTTCAGGGTTTCGAGGAAGCTCGCGGTCATGTGGCTGCGCATGCTGCGGGATGCCGTCGCTGAATCCTCCGAAAAAATGTCATTGATCAATTCCCCGTGGCTCCGCGCCGAGGCAAGGAGATCGTCACGGGTCTCGAATTTCTTTGCCCGGAACGGGCCTGTGCGGCGTCGGAATTCGGAGGCGATCTCAGCGATGTACGGATTTCCCGTGGCCCGGTAAATCGACAGATGAAATGATTCGTTGGCGCGGAGATATTGCTGCCGGTCGCCGCTTTCCGCCGCCGCCACACAGTCAGCCTGCGCAGCCTCAATCTCCGATCTCGACAGGAGCGTGAGGCGCTGCGAGGCAATCCTCGCACATGCGGCTTCGATTTCGTGCATGGCCTCGAAAATCTGGCTGAGTTCCTCGCGGCTGTATTCAGCAACGAACACGCCGCGCCGCTCGCCCTGAACCAGCACGCCCTGCGCAGTGAGGCGGGACAGTGCCTCGCGCACCGGGGTTCTCGACGCGCCGAATCGTTCCGCCAGACCGACCTCGTCCAGCCTTTGGTTCGGCCTCAGATCGCCTGTGCTGATCTCCTCCAGAAGCGCTTGCTCAATGCGCCGTGCCATCGAGTTCCTCTGGCCATCCGCCCGGTTATTGGCGCTCTTCAACATGCCCCGTCCAGTCATTCCGTCCTGAAATCACTACACGCATTGCGCTGGAATTGCAAAATTGCATATTTATATTTCTTATTGTATACAAAATTTCTCCACTGCCGGGATGCGGGGATTCGATGCCTGAAATTCGCCTGTCGAAACTCACCAAGCGCTACGGTGCTGTCGAGGTCCTGCACGGCATCGATCTGGAAATGGCGGAGAACGAGTTCACGGTACTCGTGGGGCCGTCAGGATGCGGCAAATCGACAACGCTGCGCATGGTCGCCGGCCTCGAGACAGTGTCCGGCGGCGAGATTTTCATCGGCGGCAATCCGGTCAGCCATCTCGATCCAAAGGACCGGGGGCTGGCGATGGTGTTCCAGGATTATGCCCTCTATCCGCATATGGATGTGGCGCATAACATTTCATTTGCGCTGCGCCTGCAGCGGCGTCCGAAAGCCGAGATTGAGGCGAAAGTGCGCGAGGTCGCGGAAGTCGTCGGACTCACTGAATTCCTGCATCGCAAACCCGGCGCCCTGTCCGGTGGCCAGCGCCAGCGCGTTGCGATGGCGCGCGCCCTCGCCAAGGACAGCGACATCTTCCTGTTTGACGAACCCCTTTCCAATCTCGATGCGAAGCTCCGGGGCCAGATGCGGGCCGAACTCGCCTTAATGCAGCAGCGTGTGCGCAAGAACATGATCTATGTGACGCACGATCAGGTCGAGGCGATGACGCTCGCCGACCGGATCGTTGTCATGCATGGCGGCCATATCCAGCAGCAGGGCACACCGGAAACTCTGTTCAAGCAGCCGGCGAACCGGTTCGTTGCCGGCTTCCTCGGCTCTCCTCCGATGAATTTTCTCGAGGCCGAATTGATTTCGGAAGGTGACACTCTTTTTGCCCGGGGCGAAGGGTTCAGTGTCGCCATACCCGCCGAACGCAGCCGGACACTGCAATCGAGAAACGGCAGCGTCATCCTCGGCATCCGACCGTCCGACCTGAATTATGATCAGGATGCGCCTGAAAATGAAGCCATAGACCTTCGGGTGATTGTCTCGGAATATGTCGGTGCGCAGTCGGTATTGCTGTGTTCCTGCGGGAACAGCAATGTCACTGTGGAACTGAAATCGGAAACGCCCATCGCTTTGGGTGAGACGCTGAGATTCGCGATCAGGCCCGAGGGAATCCATCTGTTTGATCAAGAATCCACGGCGGCGCTTTAGCGCCGGAATTCAAAACAGCACGAGGGAGATGAATTGATGCTGAAAACCACACAACGGATCGCCTTGGGCGCGGTCTCGGCACTGGCGCTGACGGTTGCCGCGTCCGCCGGCCCGTATGACGATTATGAGGGCGAAACCCTGATCGTGAACTTTCCCGCGCATCCACATTTTGACGCGGTGATGAGGATTTTGCCGGAATTCACGGCGGAAACCGGAATCGAGGTCGAAGTGGATCAACTGCCCTATCTGAAGATGCGCGAGCGGCAGACGCTTGAACTGGCGCAGGATGAGGGCGAGTATGATCTCATCGCCTATGTCGTCTTCTCGAAGGCGGATTATGTTTACGCGGACCAGCTCGAAAATCTGGCGCGTTACTTCATGAATCCGAAACTTGCGGACCCGGCCTATGATCCCGACGACCTGATCGACGGTTATGTCTACAATATTGGATTCGCCGGCGGCAATAAGGGCTACCTCGAAGGCAAAACCGGATCACTGTTCGGCATACCCTACGGTTCAGAGACCTCGATCCTCGGCTATCGCACGGACATCTTTGAAAAGCACGGCCTTTCGGTGCCGGAGACCTATGACGAACTTCTCGACATTGCCTGCCGGATTCCGGAACTGGAGCCGGGTATGGGCGGTCTGTCGTCACGCGCCGCATCCGGTCACCATGCCAGCCACGCGTTCCTGCTGCATCTCGCGCCCCTGGGCGGCCGTATTTTCGATGACCAGTGGAACCCGATCGTGAACAACGCTGCCGGAGCAGAGGCCGCCAACGCTTTGAAAACCATTGTCGATTGCGGTCCCGAAGGTTCGACATCCTTTGGATTCGGCGAGGCGCTCGGCTCGTTCCTGAACGGCGATACCGCCATGTTCCTCGATACCACGGTCGTGGCCGGACAGATCAATGATCCGTCAAAGTCGAAAGTCGTGGGCAATGTCGGCTGGGCACTGCACCCCATGGGCGTTCGCCGCGGCTCGCAGACCGGCGGGTTCGGCATCGGCATCCCGGCCAATGCCGAAAACAAAGAGGCTGCGTTCCTGCTGATGCAGTGGCTGACCTCGAAGAAAGGCGACAAGCTGGTTGCGCTTGCCGGCGGTAATCCGTCGCGCTTTTCGACGCATGCGGATGCGGATGTGAACGCCAAATTCCCGCATATGGCCACCTTTGGCGAGGCCCTGAAACACGCTGATCCGGACTGGCGTCCGATCATCCCGGTCTGGGGCAAGATCAATGCCGATCTCGGCACGACGCTGTCCAAGGTGCTGACGGAAGGCCTGGATGTGCAGGAGGCGCTTGACGGCGTCGCCGAACGCACGCGGGCTGTCATGGAAGAAGCCGGCTACTACACCTGGCAATAGACCCTGTCCGGAGCGGCCCGGACGTCCGGGCCGCTCCCGCAAACTGAATACAGGAGCGGCAATCGGTGACTGCGCAGACATTCAATCGAATGACGCCGTATATGTTCCTGATACCCGCGGCTGTCACCATGGGTATCGCGCTGCTCTACCCGCTGGGATACATGATATATGGATCCTTCCGGGACTGGGATCCGAGCCAGAACATCTCAGAGACCGAATTTGTCGGGCTGAAGAATTATATCACGCTCTTCTTTGACCCGGCGTTCCATGAAAGCCTGTCGGTCACGCTGATCTTCGCATTCACAGTTGTCGTTGCCGAAATGTTGATCGGAGTCGGGCTGGCGCTTCTACTCGACCGCAACATCCGCGGAATTTCGGTGCTCCGCACGCTTTTCATCCTGCCCATGATGATCGCGCCTGTCGTGGTCGGCCTGATGTGGCGCTACATGTATCATCCGACGGTGGGAACTTTTAACCGGACGCTGAAATCGCTTGGCTTCGAGGGCATTGACTGGCTGGGCCAGCATGCGCTTCTGAGCGTCATCATCGCCGACATCTGGCAATGGACGCCATTCATTCTGATTCTGTCGCTGGCTGCCCTGCAGTCCCTCCCGGCCTCGGCGCTGGAAGCGGCGCGCATAGACGGTGCCACCACCTGGCAGCAGATCTGGCACATCAAACTGCCGCTGATGATGCCGGTGTTGGTTGTGACTGCGCTGCTTCGCCTGATTGACGCGTTCAAGGTTCTGGAAGTCATCCTGGTGATGACCGAGGGCGGCCCGGGCCTTTCAACCGAGATCGTGGCATTGCGGATTTCCCGCACGGCGACGGAATTCCGGGAACTCGGCACCGCCGCGGCGATGTCAAATTATCTGCTGCTCCTGCTCTTGTTCCTGACCATGGCGATGTTCGCGATTTCCCGGATCCAGGAAGCCCGGGCGGCGCGCCTGGCCCGTCAGATCGAGGAGGAAAGCGGATGACTTTCGAACGTCAAAACCCCGCCTTCTACGCCCTGCTGGCAGTGCTGATCTTCATGTCCGTCGGCCCGGTTCTGTTGATGTTCGTCAATTCGTTCAAGCTGGATGTCGACATCATCGGCGGCACCACCGGACTGCTGTTTCTGCCGACGATACAGAATTACGAAACCGCGCTCTGCGACATCCTGTGGTATGAGCTGGATCATCTCGACTTCTGCTCCCTCAAATTCGGTGGAGCGCTGATCAATTCGCTGATCATCGCCCTGATCTCTACAGGGCTGACACTGGTGATCGGCTGCATGGCCGCCTACGCGCTGGTCCGCTTCCGCTTTTTCGGTCGGGATACGGTGTCGCTGACCACGCTTATGGTGCGGATGGTGCCGCCTGCGGTGCTGCTGGTTCCGGTTTTCGGACTGTGGAACAACGAGTTCTGCATCGGCAAGACCACGCTGGTGGGAGCATGGATCCGCGATATATTCGGCGGAAGGGGCGATGTCTGCCTCGCCGGAACACATTCCGGCATCATCATTATCTATGTGGCGATGAATCTGCCTTTCGTGATCTGGATCCTGCAGAGTTTTATCGTTCAGGTGCCGCGTTCGCTGGAAGAGGCCGCACGGGTGGACGGTGCCGGCCCGTTCCAGGTCTTTTTCCGGATTGTCCTGCCGCTGATCAAGCCCGGGTTGGCGGCCGCGGCCATCTTCACTTTCCGTATCGCCTGGAACGAATATCTTCTGGCGTCCGCATTGTCGGACCGGAACACGAAAACGGTCCCGATCCTGATCGTGAACAATATGAGCGAGTTTAATGTCGAGTGGGGAGTGATCATGGCGACAGGCATGCTGCTTGCAATTCCGCCGATCATCTTCACACTGTTCGCGTCACGACAAATCATTACGGGGATGACCGCAGGCGCAGTGAAAGGCTGAGCGCATGGCGGACGCGCAGGTCCTGCTCCTGGCCACGCTTGACACCAAGGCCGGGGAGGCGGAATTCCTGTCCCGGCAACTTGCCCGGCACGGTGTCGAATCACGCAGCATCGATCTGTCGCTCAGTGCCGATGGCGCAATTCTCGGCGGTCCGGAAAAGCTCAAATCCATGGAGACGGCGGCGGCGAGGGCACTCGACGCTGTCACTGCTTCGCTGAATGGCGATGCACGGGTCGTCCTCGGTCTCGGCGGAGGCACCGGCGGAGAGGTCGCGCTCCGGGTTATGCGTGCGCTGCCTGTGACCTATCCGAAGGTGCTTGTGACCACATTGCCGTTTGATCCGCGCCTCGCTGTGGCTGACTCATCCATTATCCTGGTGCCGACTCTGGTCGATATCTGCGGGTTGAACGCGACGCTGCGCGAGGTATTTGAAAACACCGCGGCGTTGGCTGCTGGCCTTTGCCGCACGCGCCGGCGGGCAGGTGCCTGCACCGCCGACCCTTCCATCGGCATCACTGCGCTCGGGGCAACAGAAACTGCGGTCACCGCACTCGTATCGGAACTCCAGTCAAGGGGTCGGGAAAGCACGGTATTTCATTCCAACGGCTATGGCGGTGCTGCCCTCGCGCGCTTCGCGGAGCGCGGAGCGCTCGGCGCTATCATTGACCTGACGCCGCATGAATTGACGCGCATTCATCTCGCCGGCAGCCATGTCCCGATGCCGAACCGGTTCAGTGCCGGGGCACAACTCCCCCGGATCGTTCTGCCGGGCGGGTTGAATTTCATCGGCCTGGGCGAGGAATCACTGCTTCCGGAACGGTATCTCGATCGACCGCATTACGCGCATTCGGGCTTTTTCACCCATGTGAAGCTTGTCGAGGAGGAGATGCTTGTCATTGCCGACGCGCTTGCCGACAGTCTCAATACGAATTCCGGACCCGCGGCGCTGATCGTGCCCATGGGCGGGTTTTCTCATCAGGATCGCGCCGGCGGACTGATTGAGGATCCGGCGCTGCGGCAGGTCTTTCTCAAGCGTGTCCGGGATTCCCTCGACCGGGAAATCGGGGTGAACGTATTGGAGGCACATATTTCAGAGCCGGAAACAACGCAGGCGATCATCGACACGTTTGAGCGGTTTGCATCCGGCTGAAAGGAAACCGAAATTGTCTGACATCAATGATGCGAAGGATGCGTTAATCGCCGCCGCCAAGCGCTGTTTCGATCTGCGCCTTCAGACCAATGCCGGCGGCAATCTCTCGGTGCGGCTTGAGAGCCGGGATGCAATCCTGATTAAGCCATCCGGCATCGGGTTCAATGAATGCAACCGCGATAATCTGCAGCTTGTGCGAATGGATGGCAGGATTGAACCGAATCCTCACAGACCATCCAAGGATCTGGGGTTCCATCTCGGCCTTTACCGCACGCGCGGAGACATCAATGCGATCGTTCACTGCCACAGCCCGTGGGCGACGGGCTATGCGAGCGCCGGTCTCGAAATCCCCTGCCTGACGGTGCAGTCGATCGAAAAGATCGGCCGCCTTCCCCTGATCCCGCTGGCATCCGGGGGCAGGCCGCAAACCGAGCGCGAAATCAACCCGGTTTTCAGCGACCCCGGTACAGTGGCCGCGGTTCTGGCCAATCATGGCACGATCGGTGTCGGACCTTCACTCATGAGTGCCCAGTATCTGGCCGAGATCATCGAGGAGACGGCACAGATCGCTTACCTGCGCGATATGCTCAGGGCGGTGCATGGGCAGGCGGCACTTGCGGCTGTCTCAGCCAGCCACTAGAGAGCGGCGCATCGGCACAGGTGCTGCGCAATGAGTCACGGATATGACAGCGGGCGTTTGAACTTACCTTTTGTCGGCATTCCGACTTTCGCGAAATCGCCCTATGAGCCCGACTGGAGCAGGATCGACGCCGATGTCGCCATTCTGGGCGCACCGTTTGACTTCGGAACCCAATGGCGCGCCGGTGCCCGCTTCGGTCCACGCGGCATCCGCGAGGCTTCGACCCTGTTTTCGTTCGGCCATGCCGGCGCCTACGACCATGAAGATGGCGTGACTTATCTCGCCGACACGCGCATTGTCGATCTTGGCGATGCCGATATCATTCATACTGATACGCTTGCCAGTCATGCCTGTATCGAAGCCGGCGTGCGCGCCATTCTCGCTGCCGGAGCGATGCCGGTTGTCCTCGGCGGCGACCATTCGGTCAACATTCCATGTATCGCCGCATTCTCGGATCAAGCGCCGATTCATATCGTGCAGATCGACGCCCATCTCGATTTTGTCGATGAACGGCACGGCGTTCGATTCGGCCATGGCAACCCGATGCGGCGCGCCGCCGAACGCTCCTGGGTCACCGGCATGTCGCAGATCGGCATACGAAATGTCTCATCCACGGCGAAGGAAGGGTATGACGACGCACGCCGCATGGGGTCGGACATCGTCTCGGTCCGACAATTCCGCGCCCTTGGTGCCGGTGCCATGCTGGAGCGGATTCCTGCCGGCGCAAGATACTATGTCAGCATCGACATCGACGGTTTTGACCCATCGATCGCGCCGGGAACAGGCACACCCAGCCATGGCGGCTTTCTCTATTACGAGATCCTTGAATTCCTCGATGGTCTTACCCGCCGCGGCAATATCGTCGGCATCGATCTGGTCGAGGTGGCGCCGGACTATGACCACTCAGGTTCCACCGCGATCCTCGCGGCGCAGTTGCTCCTGAACCTCATCGGGCGCGCTTTCGCATCCTGACCTGCATTTCTCAGTGCGCCGCGCAAAGGCGCGCTTTCCGTGTGGGTGCGAAACCCTCCCGACAATTGTCGTTTTCGGTTGGATTTGGCGCATTCGAATGAGGCAGCCGCATTCGCCCCCGGACGGGACTCTTTGCGCTGATGCGGAAGCTGGCGCTCAACCTGGCGCGGGTCACGCCGACAGCGAAA
>JAPOXR010000001.1 GCA_026706985.1 Paracoccaceae bacterium
ATCGATAATCCTGAACAGCGCGGAGAAGGCGTCATGGCTCGGAATACCGTGCTCAGGCTTCATGAAACGGCGGAGAAACTCCTCCTTTGAACGCCCGAAAAGAGCCATGTCGGTGCATGTCCGACCCCCGCAGATCACGCATAAAAGCGCAATCATGAGCATTTCATGGAGATCATGACGGGTCGCGTTGCTTGTCCGGGGGTCTTCAACCCCCTCGAATATCCATGCCATATCCTGCATCACACTGCCTCAGCCTGTTGTTTTTCAACAGGAAATCATGCAGCCGTACAAAAGCCAAGAAGAATATTTTCAAACGCGATAGCCCTGACGGCCCGGGAAGTGATCCATGCCGAATTCGCCGCAGCTTGCGATTGCCGGTGTGCGGGGATAGTTCAAATCTCCTGCATGCAAACGGAGACCAGCGTGAAACGAAACCGAAGTGTCAAGATCGTGGCCACACTGGGACCGGCGTCAGACGACATAAAGACGATCCGGCGGCTTTTCGATGCCGGGGCGGATGTGTTCCGCCTCAATATGAGCCACGGCGATCACTCGGATGTGGCCCGCAGGCATGAAATCATCCGGCAGGTGGAAAAGGAAGTCAGCCGGCCGATCGGCATCCTGGCGGATCTGCAGGGACCGAAAATCCGCTGCGGAACCTTCAGGAATCAATCCGAGAAACTGCGCCGGGGTCAGCGGTTCCGGTTTGACCTCAGCGACGAGCCGGGCGATGCTGACCGCGTCGGGCTGCCGCATCGGGAGGTGTTCACGGCATTGAGACCGGGAGCGACACTGCTCGCGAATGACGGTCGGATCCGTTTCACAATCCTCGACTCGGGAGCCGATTTTGCCGAATGCGAAGTTCTCAACAGCGGCCCGATATCGGATCGTAAGGGAATCAACATTCCCGATGTCGTTCTTCCCCTGGCGGCTTTGTCCGGTAAGGACAGGATTGACCTGGAATTTGCCTGCAATCTTGGAATCGACTGGCTCGCCCTATCCTTTGTGCAGAGGGCAGGCGATATTTTGGAAGCAAGGGAATTGGCAGGCTCCCGCGCCCTGATCATGGCGAAAATTGAAAAACCGGCCGCATTGGAAAGTTTCGCATCGATCCTGGAAGCGGTCGACGGGATCATGGTGGCACGCGGGGATCTCGGTGTGGAAATGCCGATCCACGAAATACCGCCGGTGCAGAAACGGATGATACGAAGTTGCAGGGCCGCCGCCAAACCGGTCATCGTCGCCACGCAGATGCTTGAAAGTATGGTGTCATCCCCGGTGCCGACGAGGGCGGAGGTGTCCGATGTGGCCACCGCTATTTACGAGGGCGCGGACGCGGTGATGCTGTCGGCGGAATCGGCCGCCGGGAAACACCCGGTCGCTTCAGTGCGCATGATGCATAACGTCGCGATTGCAGCCGAAAGTGACCCGACTTTCCGGCAGGTCATTGAAGCCTCCCGTCGCGGCAAACGCGAGACGGTTGCAGACGCTATCACCCTTGCGGCACGGGAAATCGCCGAAACCACCGATGTGAAGGCGATCTGCTGCTTCACCCATTCTGGAACAACCGCCTATCTGGTCGCCCGCGAGCGGCCGAAAGTGTCTACAATTGTGATCACACCCTTTGAAGGGATCGCACGGCGGTTGTGCCTTTTGTGGGGCGCGCATTGTGTGGTCAGTAATGTTGTGCACAGTTTCGACGAAGCCGTCGCGGAAGCGAGTGCGACCGTATGCGCCGAACAATTCGGCGGTGCCGGCGACCGGGTCATCATTCTCGCCGGCGTGCCGTTCAATGTTTCAGGCACAACAAATATCATCCGCGTCGCCGAGCTCGACGACTGAATTCCAATGAGTTGAAAATCCGCGGCATCGCCATTATGGCCTTGTCGTAATCCAGGGGTGTAGCTCAGTTGGTAGAGCACCGGTCTCCAAAACCGGTTGTCGGGGGTTCGAGCCCCTCCGCCCCTGCCAAAATCCTGCGGCCATGCGGATCTCCCGGGGAAATTCGGGCAGCCCCGAGTTGAACCCCATTGCCAAAGAGCATATGTGCATCGCCCTGAATGTCGACCGGAAAACAGAAGATGGCCAAGTTCACCCCGTTCCAGTTCATGCAGCAGGTCAGGTCCGAGGTCTCAAAAGTGGTCTGGCCGACCCGTCGGGAACTCCTCGTTACAACAGCGATGGTTTTCGCGATGGCTGCCTTGGCTTCCATATTCTTCTTTCTGATAGACCAGGTCATCGCTTTCGGACTGACTTCGCTCCTGGACCTGTTTTGATCACGGCAACTCCCGGGTTCCCAGACCGGCTGAATCTCTTCCCCAATTTCCGCTCCACGGGCTGAGAAATGCCGTGCGAATTGTCTCAACATCTACGTTCTGTATATCGTTTTCTTCTGCCATGTCGGCATGTGTCAGTCGGTCACCATGCGATGGAAACGTGATTACCCTCTGTCCGTCCAGCGGTTTGGCTTTCCAGTCGGTGGATGGCAGGTTCATCGTACAATCAGGATCCAGACAGGGCGAGGATACAATTCCTTGATTACACAGGACATCCTGCAGTCGAGGGCCGTGGCACACAGTCGGCCATAATTGCCGCGTCATCTCGTATTCAGTTCATGCCATTTAATGTTTTCCAGAATGTCTGCTACTGTCTGGTTGCTGCCCTGTAGACGCATTGCCCATTCCCGCCCGGGATGAAGCGTGTCCCATAACGAGCGGCGTTGATTATAGCGGCCGCTGCCGGGATCGTTGTTCCCGAAACCAGTTACAATGCTATTCCAAATCGGTCGATATTCGGAAATCAGCACCTGTTCTGTCAATCCGATCCAAACTGGATCGAGAATTAGCCACCGGCAACTGAAATCTTCCAGTTCCAAATTGTCGGCTGACTGGATAGTCCCCGCATGTGTTGAAAGCCTCTGGAAGACCGCTGGCGGTTTCTTCGGAGATTCCTGATCGCGGCCTTGTCTTTTCCCCGGAAAATCCGCTTTGCCGACATAAATCGGCGTTTTTGCATCAAGGCCGCAATAGGCGGGAAATTATCCGGAATAATGGATCGTGTATACGCCCGCACCTACAAATGGTTGCTTTGGTGGCAAAGCATCAAGTGGAAATGACATGAGGGCGCGAGCCGAATTCCGGCCCAGTTCAGCAACACTTAAGGGGTCGTAGGACCGCATTGGTCAGCGTTCGCAGCTTCGGCCGTTTCGGCAGATGATCCAGAAGCAATGACGCTTTCGGGCATGATGAGCCCGTTTCCACTTATTGGACACCATCGGACCTTTCCGGACTTTCACGATAAGATCACAAACAGTGAATCCGGCTTCATCAGCCATGCGCATGAAATCGCAGTGCGGCCATTGCGATCGATGGCAATTCACCATGTCGGTAATCTTCGCCAACAGAAGCCCACGTGGTTTGAGAACCCGTTTCGCTTGTTGAAGAAAGGGCGGATACAGGTAGCTCAGCGTCCACCCTTGGTCCTTGCCGCAAACGACCTTTGCACCGAAATCTTCATCGAACCGCTTCCGACTCTTGCCCCGTCCCTGCGGGCCTACATGTGGCGGGTCAAAGACAACAGCCCCGAAGACTGAATCCGGGATACCATTCATCTTTCGATTGTCGCCGACGATCATTGTCTTGTATTTTGGGTCGATATCCATGGACACGACGCGACGCGTCGACCCTTTCCAGAACCGCCCGGTGTTGTATGTCGCATCAAGAATCGGATCGGACGAAATCGACGGGTAGAAACGCAGCATGGTTTCCAGCAAAGCACCGTCGCTTCCCTCCCACACGCTGCTTATCGGCTTGTATGTGTCATGCTCGTTGACCTCCGGGAAGGTGGTCAAGTCCGGTTCCATCTGAGATGTTTCAAAAATTTCCTGCAAGGCATTCATGACCGCGCTCCTATGCCACTGTCTGTGTAACCTTCGACAACCCGATTGTCAGGTGCATGCCTCCCATCCCGAAAACTATTTCGGACATCTAGTCGTCGTCACTCCGAAAGCAAATTGGAGTGCCGGATATATCCTGTGATCAATGCCCACATGGAATTTCGTATCATTCGCACAGTTCATTGTCCCCGTGTCAGCATTTCCAGACACAGAGTCTTGCCGGGACTTTGTGTCAAGCCGTGACTCAATGCGAGTCCCAATTGTCGATTCTTCGCAAATTCGGCCGCGATCCACTGACTCAGCGTCTGAGGCTACTCGACAAAACTCACAGCCACCGATCCGAGTTCACCGAAATCCGCCTGAACGCACTCGCCCGGCGCGGAGGTATATATGTCCGTGCACACGCCGGTGGTGACCAAATCCCCGGCGCGGAGTCCCAGCCCATGTTCCGGCAAGGTGTTGGCGAGCCAGGCCACCGCGTTCAGCGGGTGTCCCATGACGTTGGCGCCGCTGCCGGCCAGGAGTCGCTTTCCGTTCACCCGAAGCGTGACGGCTTGCCCGGCAAGGTCAGCCGCCCTCCAGTCATTCGTCGATTCCCCGCTTATCCAACCGAGATTGACAGCATTGTCGGCAGTAAGTGTGGTGTCGGAATAGGCCGACCAGCCGTCAAACCGGTGCCCGACCAGTTCGAGCGCCGGCAGCATTACGCTGATATAGGACTTGATAGATCCGCGGGTCCAGGGAGTCGCGGTTTCCGGGACATCTTTCGCCATCCGGAAGGCGAATTCCGGCTCCAGGGCGAGCATCGGGAATCCAGCCGCCGACAGCGTTGTACCATCCGGCCAGGAGGAGCAGGACAGGAGTCGGCCGAATACCGGTCCGTCAGCGCTGAACAACCGGCGGGCAATGCTGCTCGTGCAGGCAACCTTGTACCCGATTGCCGCTGCCGGCCCTTGATCTGCCGCCGCAAGCATCTGTCCGACAAGGATGGACTGTGCCTGGTATGCCTCGGCAAAGGAATGTGGAACCAGACAGTCAGGCACAGCGTCGGGGACCGTTCCTCCGGTCCGGATTCCAAAGAAGAAGTCCGCCACCTTATTCATTGAATTACACTCCCATCCTTCGTAGATTCCCTGACTGTCGGGCCGCGGCCATAGCTCTCTTCGTGGTACCGGACCGCCGGGGCGCGCTCACCAAGTGATGCACCTTCGGTTCTAACGTTCTGTTATAACGTCTTTTTTCCTCCATCAACCCGCAGATTCGGGCGGATTTCGACACTGGTTCCTCTGCCTCTGCAACTGATTGCGGGAGAAAATCATGCCGACAGCACGGTTTACGGAAGCACGAATCAAGGCACTCAGGCAGGGAAAGGCAGCACAGGATATCCTGTTATGCATGTTTGGAGTATTATATATATATTTTTCAGCATGTTAGTCAATTTTCAGATGTACCCGCCTTCATAGCGCAAGCGGATTCAATCAAACTCCGGATGCCGCTTGTCCATATCCGTTCGTCTACCCGTGACGACCACGGTGGTCGGCAGTCACACAAGGCCGCCGCTCGGCAGCTCTTGGTGGCATGCGGTTGTCCCGACACGACGGAGCACATCATGACATCCTGGTGGGGCTTGTATACCCTATCAGGTTCTCCCCGGCAGTCTCCGGCGACGGCGTGTTGGCTGTCTGCTCAATGGTATAGCCGAGGCTCTCATAGCCCCGGATGCGCTTTTTGCTCATGCGCCTGAGCACCGGGACGGCGCCGTCGACATAGTCATAGACCCGCACCTCGCGCTTCGCCGCATGCAGCCGGTGGAGACGACCGACATACTGCGCGAGCGTACCCCTCCAGGATACCGGCATCGCCAGGAACAGCGTGTCGAGGCGGGCGTCGTCGAAGCCCTCTCCGACATAGCGGCCTGTCGCCACCAGCACCCGCTCCTCCGTTTCAGGAATTTCGTCGAGACGCTGCATGATCTCGCGGCGCTGCCGGGTCCCCATGCCGCCGGAGAGCACGAGCACATTCCGGGCAAAGTGGCCGAGCCGCTCCGCAAGATGGTGGGCATGGTCCTTGCGCTCGGTGAGCAGAATCGGCGAGCGACCCGCCTCAAGCGCCTGTAGCACATCATCGAAGATCAGGTCGTTGCGATCTCCGTCGGCAGCCAGCGCCGCATACAGATGTTGGATCGGTGTTCTCGTGCCGTCCGCTTCCGACGGCAGCCGGAAGGCCGTGGCGCACAGGATCGCCCGGTGTTCGAAGGGTCGTCGCCGGGCTTGCGCCTTCGCGTTGGTCCGGAACCGGACTGGGCCGCACTGCATGAACACGATCGGATGATGGCCGTCCCGGCGCGTGACCGTGGCCGACAGGCCCAGCACGTATTTCGCCTTGGCCCGGCGCGCTACCGCCTCGAAGCTGACCGCGGAGAGATGGTGGCACTCATCGACCACTAGATGCCCATAGTCGGCAACGATGTCGTCCACTTCGTCCTTGCGGGCCAAGCTCTGGATGACACCGACATCGACGATACCGCCGGGCTTGTGCCTTCCGCCGCCGATCTGCCCGATCGCCGATGCGGGAAGATCAAGAAATGTCCTTAGCCGTGCGATCCACTGTTCCATAAGCTGTCGGCGGTGGACGAGCACCAGTGCGTTGGTCCGGCGGGCGGCGATGATGGAGGCGGCGACGACGGTCTTTCCGAACCCGGTGGCGGCCGCGAGCACGCCCGTCTCATGGTCGAGCAACGCGCCGGTGGCGATTTGCTGTTCCGGGGTCAGTTCCCCGAGGAAGGAAGTTTCCAGTGGGCACCCGGCGTGGCGCTCGTCGCGTATGTCGACGCCGATGCCAAGTTCTGTCAGCAACTGCTCCATTGCCTCACGGCAGCCACGCGGCAAGGCGATGTGATGCGACAGCAGTTCGGCGCAGGCGATGACGCGGGGAATGCAGAAGGTGGAACGCCGCATCGCCTGGGCGCTGTAGAAGGCCGGGTTCTGGAACGCGGCGAGACGGATGAGCCGGTTGACCAGACCCGGCGGCAGACCCACACGCGGGATATAGAGCTGATCGCCCAGAACCGCTTCGATCCGTTCCGGCAGTGGTCCAGAGACGGCGGGCTGCTGCTGCCGCCGTGACGGCGGTGCGGTCCAGGGTTCCTTGTCTACCTCGTCCAGTGGCAGGCGAAGACCGACAATCCGGCCCTCGCGGCCTGCCTCGTCGACGAGAGCCGTGACTTCTGCCAGCGTCATGCGGCGGAGTGATGACAGGAATGCCCATTGGTCGGCATGGGGCTGGAACTCCCCGTCGAGAAAAATGCTGTTGTCGTCCTTGCGCGGACCGCCCTGGAGGGGAAGTGCTATGAGATTGCCGAAACCGCCTGCCGGCACGCTGTCCTGACTCGGAAAGAAACGATCATAGGATCTGAACCCGATATCCGGGTTGCGCTCCATCGTCTCCGTCAGCAGAAGGGCACCCAAGCGGCGCGCGAGGGCCGCCGGCACCGGTTCGGCGAAGAAAACCCATACATGCCCGCCATTGCCCGAACGCGACCGTTCGAGGGCTGTCGGCACGTTCTTCGACCAGCAAGCCTCAAGGAATGCGGCCGAATCCCGCCGCCAGGCATCTCCGTCGAAGTCGGCGGCAAGGAATCGACAGCTGTCATCAGGCAGCATGGGATAGACGCCGAGCGTGTAGCGCCCGCGTAGATGCCCGGTGATCGCCTCGTCCATCACCGCCAGAAAAGCCTGATTGGGGCATGCGCCGCATTTGACGTGCGGCTTCCCGCAAAGGCGCGGCGTCCACTCGTGAGCGCAGACCGGCGCATAGCCCGCCTTACCCGTCTTGGCGTTCTCCCAGCGTTTCGGATAGACATCCTCGCGGCCGCGAAACAGGGATCGGAACAACGCGATCTTGTCGTGCGCCGACGAACGATTGGTGACCGGCACCACAGGCGGCGACTTGCTCTTCGTATCGGCCTGTATGGTCTTGATTTCAACGAGACGAGCCTCGAGGGCCGTCCATTCGGCGCCGAGGTGTGCCATCCGCTCGCGGATCAGGGCCTCTTCTTTGCTACGGAATGTTGTTTGCGCCAAACCGTCCTCGAAGTCCGTCACCATCCGACAAGCTCACACATACCGGCATGTGAGCAGAGTATGGCGATTGAAGCTTCTTCGAAAGACACCACCATGTGCGCTACCTCGGCCCGCATCGTTTGTCCGAAGGTTTCTCTCACAACCTGAAGGTCGTAGGTTCGAATCCTACCCCCGCAACCAAAAATCCCCGTTATCCCATCAGGATAGCGGGGTTTTCCTTTTCTGCACCCTGTAGTCCATCCGTTAACCGTAAGCATACGGAAAGCGAATGCAATCCAAAACGGGACGCCGGAAGTCGTGCCGGGACGGCCGGAGTCGAAGTTTCTGGCGAATCAGGGGTAAACTTTAACGGGTACGAGCGAGGCCGCCTTGAGCGCTGCCTCGATTCCCTCCCGGTCAAGCGGCAATAGGCGGTTGTTGTCGAATAGCCCGCCGTTGAACCTGGCCGCCGCCTGACAGTCGATTTCGCCGCCGGTCGCCAACGCGTCGAGCGGTCGGGAGGCATAGTCCGCAAATCTGTCAACGTTGCGCCGGGCATCAGTCAGCAACCGGGTGAGCATGTCGTCGGGCAGCAGATCCAAAGCCGAATCAATTTTCTCTTGTGTTGTTCGGCGCATTGTCGGTGGATGCTGGCGACACTCCTGCATCCGCTGGGGCAATGTCTTCGTGTTTCTGCGTTGGTCCCGGCGAAAGTGTAGTTGCAGGAGGCTGCTGCGGTGGTGCTGCGGCCGTCGATCCTCGGTTGCCGAAGTAGAAGCCGATGATCGCTCCAGTCAGTGTTCCAAATGCCGCGGGTGCCTTGTCGAAGAACTCCTTCATTTCGGGAGCACCAGGGCCCTGATGACACAAACCCGGAGGTTTGGACTCTATGGGTCCGAGGCTGTTCGCTTTCAATTAGTCGGTGCCTGACTTTCGAACGGTCGGAGACTAAATTCCAATTAGACAACGACAGGATTTCAATCAGTCGAGAATTGGCTTTCAATTGGTCGTGCGTGTAATTTCAATCAGCCGAGAGGAGTCGTCCGAACATGTACCCGAGATTTGCCAAGACCAGAATAGAGGAAGCGCTGTCCGACACTCGTGTGGTTCTCATCTCAGGGCCGCGTCAATCCGGCAAAACGACGCTTGCTACTGACATTGCGTCGGAGAAGACACCCTTTCTTACATTGGATGATGCGACCGTTTTGCGGTCGGCAATTGATGATCCGGTTGGTTTTGTCCGCGGTTTGGATCGATCCGTGATTGATGAGATCCAACGCGCGCCCGATCTTCTGCTTGCAATCAAGAACTTGGTCGACCACGACAAAACTCCGGGGAGGTTCCTTCTAACAGGTTCGGCTAACCTCATGACCATTCCAAAAGTGGCGGATTCCCTCGCTGGCCGCATGGAGGTCATACGGCTACTGCCTCTATCGCAGGCAGAAATCCTTGGGGCGAAATCGAAATTCATCGACCGAGCGTTCGCGGCCGAAAAACCAGCAGCAGATCACATGACCGTCGGAGACAATCTGGTCGAGAGTGTCCTTGCGGGAGGGTATCCGGAAGCATTTGGCAGAACGAAATGGGCACGAAAACAGGGCTGGTACCACGGTTATTTGGATGCGATCGTTCAGCGCGACGTTCGCGACGTCGCACAGGTCGAGCATCTCGCCATCATGCCGAAACTGCTATCAGTCCTGGCAGAGCACTCAGGGCAGTTAGTCAACTATACTGGCATCGGTGCTGCACTCGACCTCAATCATGTAACAACACGGAAATACGTAAGTGTCCTCGAGAGCCTCTTCCTGGTTCACACCCTGCCGCCTTGGTTCACCAACCGGCTGAAACGCCTGACCAGGTCGCCCAAGCTGCATTTCTTCGATGCAGGCCTTCTCGCAGCAATGCTGGATGTTTCGCCGAATGTGGTCAAGAAAGACAAAACGAGATTCGGTGCGATCCTGGAAACCTTCGTGTTCAGCGAACTACGGAAGATCGCAACATGGAGCAAGCAAAGGTGCTCGTTCTCGCACTTCCGGGACAAAGACAAAAACGAAGTCGATATCGTGCTGGAAAACCGGCGAGGAGAAGTCGTTGGGATCGAGGTGAAATCATCCGCGACTGTTTCCGCCAGAGACTTCTCCGGAATGCGCAAGCTTTCAGAGGCGTGCGGCGAAAAGTTCGTTCAAGGCATGATACTCTATGACCACGATCAAGTGGTCCCGTTCGGTGAGAACATGTTTGCAGCGCCACTTTCGACACTGTGGAGTGGCTCATGATCTTGGTCGAGGAACAGTGCGTCGAAGATCTTGCGGATCTCCTGTATGAATTCCCACCCGGTAGTGGCAATTCCTGGACAGCCTTTCCTCTGGATACCGCACAAGTCCAAACGAAGAATCTCCGGATAGGTGGCTGCAAACGACCGACAGCCGTTCACCTGCTGTCATCAACCCTCAATCATCGGCGACACAAGTTTGCACCGCTTGTTTTGGCAATTGCAAGACAGTCTATGACATGGGAGCGAGGGAAAGGAAATCCGCTTACGCGGCTAGAGATCGATGATCTCAATCAATTGTTGCCTCGTCTGTCCTTGAATATCCCTGATATCCACTGCCCTGCCTTCCCAGAAACGCTCGCAGTTGATGATGCGTAACCTAAAGAGCCGCGACCTTCATCGAAAAAGCCACTCGACGACGACGCGGTTAGACTCCTGCAACGTCTCCCCGGCCTGTTTTGGTTAGAGTTTCAGAAGCGTGGCTACGAATATGAGCGCTTTTCTTTTCTGTCGGACGAGGTGGATGTCCGTATTACTTTTGAGAGACTGGTTTGACATCGTTAACGCCAGAAGACTTCGAGAGGATACTTTCCGGTGATCCCGAAGAACTCGGCGTTCACTTGCAGCTGATCGATCGCGATCTTGAGATCGGCGGCCACTTGACTGCCGAGCTATTACGCACGGGTTTCGACTTCGACGGTACGCGCATCCCTCTCGTCAACCCACAGCGCGGAATCTTCAAGCCGCGCCAGATGCGTTTCCTGCTGCCGATCCTTCCCCTGTCTGTCCCGGTGTTATCCTGTTTGTTGCTGAGGTGCCATCTTGATTGATGCCGCATATTCCGGGTTGAAGCCGGGCTCGGGGATCGTGGTGAAGACGATCACGTATTTCGCGAACTCCAGCGACTGCGGTTTCGGAATCCTGCCCTTCCCGGCCGCCTTTCGCATGAGTTTCCGACGGGCGATCCCGATCACCACGTCAGACTTCCTGATCGCGCAAACCCGTCCGTCGACGGAGGCCGCCGACCCGTTGCAGTCGGTGGCCACGTCCCAGGAGGCGACGGTTCCGGCCGGTCCATGCCCGAGACGGCTCCGAGCAGGTCGAACCGGCGCACGTCCGGGCGTGCACCGACCAGAGAGCGGTGGCGCCATACCGGTCCCAGGCGATCGTCCTGAATTCCATCAGCCTCTCGCTGATATCCTCATACCTGACATTCACTCACTGGCAGGCCTGCCGGGTTGCCCGGTCCTCTGTAGCGCATCTCAATCGCTTGTCGATCATCCTGCTGTCCATCGTGACAATATAGGTCGGCATGTGCCCGCTCTCCGGCTGAGCTTCTTCACGGGCTGACTCCGACGCCCGCCATCATTGAGAACATCTTCGTTATTCTTCCCCGAATAACGGTGCGGGATGTTGCCCAAAATGACACCTTGTTGTTGGCTAATTTTCGGTATCACGACAAGCCGTCTCTGCCCTCGCCGGAGTGATCGGGTGGTCAACATCCGTAGGCCGCCGGCCAGGATCCACGCTCCTGCCGGGAAACCCGGTGGCTGTAACACAATGTGCCCTGCCGGCCAAAGTCTCCGTGACCCTGGAAAGCCGCATTTCCGATTGCACTGGCTGGATGAATACTGTAGGAGCCGCGCTTCACTGCGCATCCGGCCGGAACGGCATGCCGAGTTGCGCATTCACATCTCACACAGACGGAGACTGAAATGCCGAAAATGAAGACTAAATCCAGCGCCAAGAAGCGATTCAAGCTGACTGCGAATGGCCGGGTCAAGGTTCAGCAGGCCGGCAAGCGTCATGGAATGATCAAGCGTTCGAACAAATTCATCCGCAATGCCCGCGGCACAGCGGTATTGTCGAAACCGGACGAGAAACTGGTCAAATCATTCATGCCCTATGGAAGCTGAGGAGCGGCGGAATGGCACGGGTTAAAGGTGGAACGGTCACGCATGCGCGTCACCGCAAGGTCGTCAAGGCGGCAAAAGGCTATTATGGCCGTCGCAAAAACACATTCTCGGTTGCTAAGCGCGCGGTTGAACGCGCCCGCGAGTATGCGACGCGGGACCGCAAGGTCAGAAAGCGGAATTTCAGAGCCTTGTGGATCCAGCGTATCAATGCCGCGGTGCGCGAGCATGATGGCAGCCTGACCTATTCGCGTTTTATCCACGGTCTGCACCTGGCCGAAATCGATCTGGACCGGAAGGTTCTTGCCGATATCGCGGTCCGGGAACCGGACGCGTTCGCCGAAATCGTCGCCAAAGCAAGGGCAGCCCTGAACTGACTTGCCGGATGCGGCGATGACGGCAAGGAAACATCTGCGGTGCAGGCTGCCGGTTGGCTGGAAGGTCTGTGCACTCAAACCACGGCGATAGTATGGATTCTCTCCAAGATCTCCGCGCCAGGCATCTCGACAGCATTGCCGGAGCGGAAACCGAGTCCGACCTGGAAGCGGCACGGCTTGCCGCCTTCGGGCGCAAATCGGGAGAAATCGGCCAAAGGCTGAGTCAACTCGGCGGAATGGACCCCGGGGAACGCAAGCGCATCGCGCCGCAATTGAACCGCATCAAGGACGAAATCCTCGCTGCCATCGGCGAACGAAAATCCGAGCTTGCCGAAAGCGCTCTTGATGCCCGGATTGCCGGAGAGCGGCAGGATGTCACCCTGCCCGGCCGCCACCGGAGATGCGGCAGCGTGCATCCGGTCAGCCAGGTAATCGAGGAAGTGACCGCGATATTCGCGGATTTGGGATTTGAAGTCGCCGAGGGGCCGCAGATTGAAGAGGATTGGTATAATTTTGATGCGCTGAATATTCCCCCTGAGCATCCGGCAAGACAGGAACATGATACATTCTTCGTGCGTCATTCAGCCGCCGGTGACGGTCAGCCGAATGTCCTGCGCACGCACACTTCGCCGGTTCAGATCCGGGCCATGCGGGAGAAGGGTGCGCCGATCCGCGTTATCGCGCCCGGCCGGGTATACCGCTGCGATTACGACCAGACCCACACGCCGATGTTTCACCAGATCGAGGGGCTGGCCATCGACAGGGATATTTCGATGGCGCACCTCAAATGGACCTTGGAGGAGTTCTGCCGGGCATTTTTTGAGGTCGAAAAGGCCGAGTTGCGCTTCCGCGCCTCGCACTTCCCGTTCACCGAACCCTCAGCGGAAGTTGATCTGCGCTGTTCCTGGGAAGACGGGCGGCTTAAAGTCGGGGAAGGCGATGACTGGATGGAAATCCTCGGCAGCGGTATGGTGCACCCGAATGTGCTGAAGGCGGGTGGTGTGGACCCGGATCAATGGCAGGGATTTGCATTCGGCATTGGCATCGACCGCCTGGCCATGTTGAAATACGGGGTGCCGGATCTCAGGTCATTCTTTGAATCCGATATTCGCTGGCTTCGCCATTACGGGTTCCATCCGCTTGATATACCGGCGCTGCACAGCGGACTCAGCCGCTGAGTCGGGAGAAACAGACTATGGATCAAGAGACACAGGTCGAGTTGGAGGCCGCCGCCTTCAGGCGTCTCCGGAAGCATCTCCGTGAGCGCACGGATGTGCAGAATATTGACATGATGAATCTGGCCGGATTTTGCCGCAACTGCCTGAGCCGATGGTATCAGGAAGCGGCAGGAGAGCACGGCATCGCCATGGATAAAGCCACCGCCCGGGAAATCTTCTACGGTATGCCGTTCGATAAGTGGCGGCGGCAATATCAGACCGAAGCGACACAGGAGCAGGTGGACGCGTTCCAGCGCAGCCATCCGGAATAGGGCGACAGAAGCTGACAAACGCCGGGCAGTCGTCACGCTTGAGCGCGGACATGCGGACACCCGATACCCCTGCCGAGACCGGCACCTTCCGTATCCGGGGAAGCAAGAGCTGGGTGTTGCCGTTGCACCGTGGCAAACGACAGCGATTGAGAGTCGCGAAAGCCGACACCCGGAATGCCGGTGACGGCGAGTTGGTCAAGTTCACGCGCCGCCCTGCCAAATGGCAGTGGGCAAGGATTACCGAGCGGTTGGGGCACCCCGATCAGTTCCGGTCACTTTCCGGTATCGCGTTGCGCGAACATGATATCCGTGAGGCTTTCCCGCCCGAATGCGCATCAATCGAACGCAAGGATCATGGTGATCGGACAGATCTGCGCCATATCGGTTTCCTGACCATCGACCCTGTGGATGCGCATGACCGCGATGACGCGGTGTTCGCAGCGCCCGATAACAGCCCGGACAATCCCGGCGGCCATAATATCTGGATTGCGATCGCCGATGTGGCGCATTTTGTCCGGCCCGGCTCAGCGCTTGATGAGGAAGCGCGGGTGCGCGGCAATTCCACGTATTTTCCGGATTTCGCGGTGCCGATGCTCCCGCATGCGCTGTCAGGCGATGCCTGCTCCCTCAATCCCGGTCTTGATCGGCCGTGCCTGGCCATTCACCTCCGGATCGACCGGCGGGGAGACCGCATTTCCCACAGCTTTTTCCGGGCACTGATGCGCTCGCGCGCGGCACTTGATTATGAAACCGCGCAAATGGCGATCGATGGCGAACGCACCCTCGATTATGAAATCATTGAGGTGCTGAAAGCCATCAAAGCCGCCTTCGAATCGCTGGAGATCAGCCGCGGGCGGCGGCAGCCACTGGATCTCGATCTGGAGGAGCGCCGGGTGTGGTTTACCGAGGGCGGAACAGTGTCGCGGATAGGAATTGTGGAACGGCTCGTGACCCACCGGATCATCGAGGAATTCATGGTGCAGGCGAATGTCTGCGCCGCCGAACAGCTGGCATCGACACATACGCCCTTTCTGTATCGTGTGCATGCCGACCCGGAGGATATCCGAATACATGAATTCGCCCGAACGGCACAATCATGCGGCTTCCGGTTTGCAAAATCCGGGCAGGTGACTTCGGGCAGGTTCAACGAAGTATTGAAACGCGCTGAGGGTGGTGAATTTCAGCAGCTGATTAATATGTCGGCTCTGCGCACCATGCAGCAGGCTCATTACAGTGCCGAACCGGGCGGCCATTTCGGCTTGAATCTCGGCCGCTACACACATTTCACATCACCCATCCGCCGCTACTCGGATCTCGTCATTCACCGGCTGTTGATCGACACACTCGGCCTCGGCGATGACGGAACGGCGTATGCCGGGTTGGGATCACTCGCCCGCCATCTCTCATCCACGGAACGCCGTTCCGCCGCCGCCGAACGGGAATCGCTGGACCGGTTCGCGGCGCAGATGCTGGCGGGCCGGATCGGTGAGAGTTTTGCCGCCACCGTCACCGCGGTCGCCCGCTTCGGTGCTTTCGTCCGCCTGAAGGAAACCGGCACCGAGGGCCTGCTGCCGATATCGCGTCTCGGTCGTGGACACACAGTCTTTGACGCCGAAAAACAATGTCTTACCGGTACGGCAAACGGTGCTGAAATCAGTCCCGGAACAGCGGTCTCAGTGATCCTGTCCGATTCAGACCCGGTTTCGGGTTCCCTGCGGTTTGAAATGGCCGGCTCCCGCGGAGCGGCGCGCTTCGGCAGGGGTCGGCGAAGATGATGAATTCCGGATTCGATGCTTGGCTTGCCGGCTTTTGTGAACGCGCCAAGGCCGCCGGTATCGATGCGGATGTCATTCAGGATTTCCGGTCGCGGGCGGCCCCGATCCGCGAGGTGATCGAACGGGCGGATTCGCAGCCGGAATTCACACTTTCCGCAGCCGCCTATGTCGGACGCCTGGTGACAGAAGAGCGTGTCGCAGCGGGCAAATCCGCCACCGCCCTTCAGCGAGCCACATTGTCCAAATCGCCGGTCGAAGCCGAGATCATCACCGCAATCTGGGGAGTCGAGTCGGATTTCGGCCGAAAGCGCGGCGAGTTCCCCACTTTGAACACACTGGCATCGCTGGCCTGGTATGACCGGCGGGCGGAATTCTGGGAAAGTGAGTTGTTTGCCGCCCTGAGGATCATCCAATCCGGTGCTGTGGACGCCGACCGGCTTGTCGGCTCCTGGGCCGGTGCCATGGGCCACACCCAGTTTCTGCCCTCGACTTTCCTGTCCGATGCCGCCGGTGCGGATCTCTGGAGCGATGATCCGGTTGACGCACTGTTATCGACAGCACGCTTTCTCAACAGGCGCGGATGGAAGACCCGCCTCCCCTGGGGCAGTGAAGCCATCCTGCCGAAAGATTTCGATTACCGGCTCTCCGGTCACTGGCAACAGCGATCCGCCGAATTCTGGAATTCAATCGGCCTCGCACTTCCGCATGCGGAGGATTTTTCCGCCTGGCAACAATGTTCGCTTTATCTTCCGACGGGCCATCGCGGGCCAGCCTTCCTCATTACCGCAAATTTCCGGGTTCTGTTGCATTACAATCGATCACCCGCATACGCGCTTGCGGTGGGATTGCTCGCCGATCGGCTGCGCGGCGGCGAGGCACCCATCTCCTGGCCTCAGCCGGAACCGGTGCTGTCGCCGACGGAAATTCGTGAGCTTCAGCGGTATCTGGTTCGCCTGGGCTATGATACCGGTGGTGTTGACGGCATTGCCGGTGCGGCCACATTGCGGAGTATTCAATTGGCGCAGGCCGATCTCGGCGGGATCCCGGACGGGTTTCCCGACCGCTCATTGCTTCTGCATCTGAGCCGTTGACAGAATTCCGCAAAGCACTGGCATATGAACTTGTTTTGTTCTAATTAGAGAACATCACAGGTTCATATAATGTATAAAAAGAGAATTATTTCGGTCTGGTTTTCGCAGCTTTCGGTTGAGCATGCGCTGCGGCGGGCGCGGATTCCCCTTGATACCGCGGCTGCGGCCGTGGCGACAATGAATAATCCCCATATTCTGGCATCCGTGACTCCGGCGGCGGAAGCACAGGGGCTTTATGTCGGAATGCCGCTTCGTCAAGCGCTTGCCGTCTTTCCTGCTTTAATCACACGCGGCGCCGATGTCGCTGCCGAGGCGAAGCTTCTGTCGCAATTGCGGCGTGCGGCTGACAAATACTCACCATGGGTGGCGGATGACGGGCATTCCGGACTGATGATCGATGCCACCGGCTGCGCCCATTTGTTCGGCGGCGAAGCGGAGATGCTGGATCAGATTGAGCAGGATTACCGGGCGCAGGGGCTGACAACCCGGACCGGAATGGCGGATACGGTCGGCGGCGCCTGGGCATTGGCGCGTTTTGCCGGACAGGAAGCCGAGCAAAGGCGCTGCGGTGACGATATTGATCAGGAGGCCCGGGCGACACGTTCGCGTTCGGCAAAACACCGGCAATGGCACCGAACCCTTCCCCCGCGGGCAGACAACCGGCCCTTTACAGCGGCAAAATCCATTGCCCCGCCGGGTGAGACATCTTCTGCCCTGTCGCAACTGCCGCTGGCAGCACTACGTCTGCCTCAATCGACCGTTGATGAATTGGCGCGGCTTGGGATCCGGACCATCGGACAGTTGGAAACATTGCCGCGTGGGGAAATCCGTCGCCGGTTTGATGAGGAAACCGTCAAGCGCCTTGATCAGGCGGTCGGGCATTGCTTTGAGCCGCTATCCCCGGCCGCTCCCGATCCACGTTTCGCTGTCCGCCTGACTCTGCCGGAACCGGTGGGGCTGGAAGATGACATTGCTGCAGGCCTTGACCGGCTTCTGCCGGAACTTTGCCAAAGGCTGCGCAATGGCAATTCAGTTGCAAGGCGGGTCCGGTTTGAGTTGCTACGCGTCGATGGAAAACGCGAAACCATCAGGGTCGAACTTGCCCGCCCCGCCGACACCCCGGAACGTATCCGGCCGCTGATCATGATGAAACTGGAACATGCTGATGCCGGTGATGGAATCGATGCGCTGCGGCTTGAGGCCAGCCTGACAGAGGCGACCCCCGCAGGCCACCCGCAAAGCCTGCTGGGGTGCATTGACAATGCCGGGCAGCGCACCGACATCGCCGCGCTTGATGACCTTATCGGCCGTCTCGGTGCCCGGATAGGGCTTGATGCGATCACCCGTTACCATCCCGCTGACAGCCATATCCCCGAGAAAACATTCTCGGTGATGGCAGCGGCATGGTCAGAGCCGGAGACGGAATGGCAGGCGCCGGCAAATTGGCGGCCGGCTTTCCTGTTTCAGCCGGAGATTGTTTATGCGCCGGAAACACCATTTCCGCCGCAGCGGTTTCGCTGGCGACGGCGGCAATTCAGGCGGGTTTCAGCCTCAGGACCGGAACGGATTATGCCGGAATGGTGGCTTGACGACCCGAACTGGCGGAACGGCACCCGGGATTACTGGCGTGTCGAGACAGAATGCGGCACGCGGCTGTGGCTGTTTTTCACCTATGGCGGACCACAGGCATCAAAAGGTTGGTTCTGCCATGGGGATTTCGGCTGACACTTCCGCCACAACAAGCCAGGCCGAGCCGGTCCGCCGCTCTGCCAAAGGCAGCAGGATGCCGGGCATCTGTAAAGCCGATGACGCTTCACAGGCAACGATTGACCCGGAACCGATCCACCCTCCCTGCAGCGCCGAAGAGACAGCATCGCCGGCGACCTCGGCACCATAGGGCGGATCGAGCAACAGAAGGTCAAACGACTCCGCCGGGTTTTCCCCAAGCCGCAGCGCATCGCGCCGCAACAGCCGCACATCCTCCCCCACCCGCGCCTTGGCGATATTCCGCTCAATCACCGAACAGGCATCCGGCCAGTTCTCAACCAGACAGGCATGGGCGGCACCCCGGGAAACCGCTTCCAGACTGAGGGAGCCGGTGCCGGCAAAGAGTTCAAGAACACGCGACCCGGTGACAAGATCGCCCCGGGGGCCATGCGTGAGCAGGTCAAACAACACGGTCCGTGCCCGCGCCGATGTCGGGCGCAGCCTGCGGCCGGAGGGAACCGGCATCAGCCCCAGACCTTTGAGCCTGCCGCCAATGATACGCATGCGGCCGGCTGCCCCGTGAGGCCGACTCATTTCAATAGGGATTTCAGGTTGATTTCCGGGTCGGCGACAGCAGCAGGATCGGCACTCTTGCCCGATTCCAGGAGCCGCTTGCCGATCATGTAGCTTCGTGAATCATTAACCGCGTCCACGGCCAGCAATTCACTGCCGTGAAAATACCAATAGCTCACAGAATCAGCGGCTGATCCTGAACGCCGCACAATCCGGTCATAACCCGTGCCGAGTCCGGCAATCTGCAGTTTCGCGCTGTATTGATCCGACCAAAACCAGGGTGTCGGCTCATAGGCCTCCTCACTGCCCAATATGGCGGCGGCGGCATGTTCGGCCTGATCGATCGCATTCTGTACGCTTTCCAACCGGATCCGCCGACCCCGCCATGGGAAAGAGGCACAGTCTCCGGCTGCCCAGACCGAAGCATCCGATGTCCGGCAAGCCGCATCGGTGCGGATGCCGTTGTCGATCACAATCCCTGCCATTTGCGCCAAATCCGTGACCGGCTGGATGCCGACGCCGACAATCACCAGATCGGCTTCGATACAGCGTCCGTCGGCGAGAATGGCGGCAGCGACATGGCCATCGGCATCCGCCTGCAGCTGCCGTAGCTGCGTCGCCTCCAGAACCGCCGCGCCGTGATCGAGATGTAACTGCCTGAGATGGTTCGATGTTTCGGCAGCCGCCACGCGCTGGAGAATCCGCTCAGCCATTTCAATGATTGTGACCGGCAGCCCCTTGGTGACCAGTGCCGAGGCCGCTTCCAACCCGATATAGCCGCCGCCGACAACCACCGCCTGTCCGCTGTCCTCAACTTCGGACGCGATCCGATCGATATCGGCAATTGTCCTGACCGTGTGCACGCCGCGAAGATCACCTCCCACCGAAGCCGGTAGAACTCTCGGCTCGGACCCGGTTGCAATCACCAGCGAATCATAGGGGATTTCATCATCGCCGACATGCAGGCGCCGTGCCGCAGTGTCGATTTCACGGCACGGGGTGCCGCAGCGGAGACGGATATCATTTTCTTCGTAAAATGATGCCTGCCGCAGATACAGCCGCTCGCGCTCATATTCGCCGAGCAGATATTTCTTGCTGAGGGGCGGGCGCTGATAAGGCAGCTCATCCTCGCCACAGATCAGACTGATGGTACCATCGAAGCCAAGACCACGCAGTTTCGCAACAACCGAATAGCCGGCCTGTCCGCCGCCGATCACAGCAATCTGAGCCATTACTCTCCCCTGACGACCGGTTCCAAATCCCGGCGTGCAGATATATGGATAACCGCATCCACGCAAATCACGGGAGGAACACTGGAATGGCGATCACGGTCGGAGACAAGCTACCGGATGCAACCCTCAGCCGCATGGGCGAAAACGGGCCCGAAACCGTACAACTCAATGAACTGCTCGCGGATTCGAAAACCGCCCTGTTCGCCGTTCCCGGCGCCTACACGCCGACATGTTCCGAAAAACATGTGCCGAGCTTTGTCGCCAATGCGGGCGAACTTGCCGGGGCTGGAATTGACCGCATCATCTGTGTCTCCGTGAATGATCCGTTCGTCATGCAGGCCTGGGGAAAAGACACCGGTGCAGCGGCTGCGGGCGTGCTCATGCTCGGCGATCCGGAGGCGGAGTTCACCAAGGCGATCGGTATGGATTTCAGCGCCCCGCCGGCCGGCCTCATTGACCGCTCCCACCGCTACTCGATGTATGTGATCAACGGCATCGTCAAATCCCTGAACAGGGAAGAGGCACCCGGCCAATGCGGGATCACTTCCGGCGATGAATTGCTGAGCCAAATCAAGGCAGCGAACTAACATCGAAGAAGTTTCGCCGATCACACATATGGGTTTCTGATCCGGCGTTTACCGGGTCCCCGGGGATAAAATTCCTGCCGGATCGGGCGGGGCTCTCCTGTTCTGTCAGTTTATCGTGACGAACCTTTGAAAACCCCCACTCGGTCCGGCTGGAATTTCAATCCGGCGTGGTGGGAAGGGTGCACAGAGGGGTCGTGTGCACGGTAGAACCCAGCGCGGCGATAGAAGACAATCAGTTCCCAGCCCTGCCGTCCGGTGCGCAGCAACAGTCATATTCGAGAAGATCGGCTTGGCCATCAGCGATGTTTGCAAGCTGCTACACCTCGCTGTTCCATTCATGCGCACAGACCAATGCGGGTTCGGGTTTTCAACCGGGATGCCAGTTCCTGCGCAAGTAATCATCAAACATTGGCACCGTGAAATCTATATCCCCATACTGAGGGCTGTAAATCATCCCCTTTGCAATGATTTTGGCGCGCCTCGGTCCCAACTTGTTTGGCGGTTCGCCAAGCTGGTCAGCTACTTCGGAAGATCGGTACGGCCCTGGTCCCAGCTTCGCCATTGCTGCGACGTATTCTCTTTCCTTGGGTGTCAGCCTGTCGAACCGAACTTGAAAGAACCCTTCGTCTAACCTGCGGAGAGCGAGCGCATTTGCGTTTTCTACGTCTGATTTGCTGATCGGAGAACCATCCGCGATGTTCCAGGACTGGTAACCCCACTCCTGTAGGAAATATGGATAGCGCTTTGTCAACTCGATCAGCACCGACACGGCCTCTGGAGCAATTTCCTCTCGTTCTTCCTCAATTGGTCCGACCAACGCTTGACGGGCTGCCTCAATGTCAAGCGCACCAACCATTGAAAAGGAAAAAAGCCTTTCTGCGTAAGACTTTGCATCTCCAGACAGCCCTGCAAGCTGTGGCAACCCTGCTCCAAAAAAGATTACAGGCAACCGCTTTTGGCTAATTCTTTGGAGCGCAACAATGAGCGCTGATAAATCTTCTTCTGGAAGGTACTGCACTTCATCAATCAAAAGGCACCAACCCCTTTCAGCGGATTTGGCGGCTTCGCCAATGCTTACGAATAAATCACTCAAGTCGAATTCAAGATTACCGCTGTCCGCAATGCCCGGATCCGGGTCAACCGCCAACGAAAAGTCCCCAATCTGGATTTTGAAAGCGCTTGCGAAGCTTCTCAGGGCTTTGGTGGCTCGGTGAACCTTGTCCTTCGCACCCTCGGCCAGGGACAGTTTTCGCAAAGCCTGCTGCATTCTTGGATAGAGCAGATCCTTGAGACGTTTATCTTCCGGCGCTTCGACAAACGAAGCGATGTATCCGAAATGTTCCGCATCAGCATCGATTTTATTGAGCAGCACAGTCTTACCTGTGCCCCGCAGTCCCAACAAAATTTGAGATCTTGCATGACGACCCCTTAAAACTCTCTGTAAGGAAGTCCTTGCATCGCTGATAATGTCGTCACGACCTGCCAATTCTGGCGGCTGAGATCCTGCGCCGGGCGCAAATGGGTTTCGAACTTCGTCCATATCTTATATCAATTTATACATAGTTATATCTTATATCAAATATAACTGGACAGAAGCCTATATATTGTCAACACCAAGCTTCATCTCAACCGCTCTCCGTCCAAAAACATGCGCTCATCACCTTTCTCCCTGAAAAGTTTCGTTGCATAAATCCCGCTGCGGATTCGCCGAGGGAATCCAGCATGCACGCAATTATTCACGAACAACCGGTTCCCCACGAAGACGAAGCACAGCGAGAGTGCCGCAAAATGTGGAGCAATTGGATTTCGTGTGTGATGTTGCCAGAGGTTTCGACTCTCATACCGTCCATTGTGAAAGCACCAAAGATACTGCCGCCCGGCAGTTGTGTTGTCAGGTTTTGACGCCCGCTTAACCCGTCCTAAAATGATCGTGTTTGAGATGCTTTGTGAGGCCGGAGGTTGCGTCACAACGTGTCCATACGGTGGGCCAGCTTCAGATCAAGTTCAGTCAATCCGCCTGTAGAATGGGTATGCAGGGTAACTGAAACCCGGTTGTAGACGTTGCACCAGTCGGGATGGTGATTGAGCTTTTCAGCGATGAGCGCCACCCGCGTCATCCAACCAAACGCTTCAATGAAATTCCGGAAACGAAACTCTTTCGCAATGGAAGTTTGATTATCGCTTACAGCCCAGCCTGTATCGGCAAGCTCCTTGATCCCGGCTTCCAATTCTTGTTGTTCCATTTTATGTCACCCCTGCTGAATTCACCCTTTGGGAAACGTTTACACCATCAACATCAAGCGCGCCCAATATGTGTGTGCGGGTCTACCACAGGATTGTTCCGAAACCGGGAGGGTTACTGGGGCAGAACCCATTCTATGGGATGTGGCCCTAGTTGGTCCGGCTGCCTGTGTGTCTGAAGGGACCGGCTTCGGTCAGCTTATTGATTTCGCCGCTGATTTCGCGGCGCTCCTCATTCAGGTAGTCCAGCACTGCCCGGCGAAAGCCCGGATTTTCTATCCAATGCAGTGAGTGAACCGTCTGCGGCATGTAGCCGCGGGCGAGTTTGTGCGGCCCCTGCGCACCGGCTTCGACCCGCTGTAATCCGTTGGCGATCGCGAATTCGATGGCACGGTAATAGCAGATCTCGAAGTGAAGGCATGAATGATGCTCGACGCATCCCCAGTAACGCCCGAACAGCGCATCCCGGCCGATGAAGTTGAGGGCGCCGGCGATACACCGCCCACCGCGCTCACCCATGATCAGTAGAATGTCATCGCGCATGTTTTGGTGCAGATGATCGAAAAAGCTGCGCGTGAGATACGGGATTCCCCATTTGCGGGATCCGGTATCCTGGTAGAATTCCCAGAACGCATCCCAATGCCGGGGAAGAATTTCGGTGCCGGTGAGGTATTCGATGGTGCCGCCAAATCCGGCGGCGCGGCGGCGCTCGGCGCGGATATTTTTGCGTTTTCGTGAAGACAGTTCGGACAGGAATTCATCAAACGCGGCATAGCCACGGTTCTGCCAGTGGAACTGTTCGCCGATGCGGTGGAGAAATCCGAGACCGGCACCCGTCACCGCTTCCGGTTCGCTGCAGAACGTCACATGCAGCGACGACAGATTATGGTTTTGCGCCAATCGACGCGCCGCTGCCGCCAGCATCCGGATGCCGTCCTGCTCATAACCGGGGCAGCAGAGAAAACGCCTTCCCGTTACCGGCGTGAACGGCACCGAGGCCTGAAGCTTGGGATAGTATCGGCCACCGGCTCTTTGAAATGCATCTGCCCAGCCGAAATCAAATATATACTCGCCATGGCTGTGCGGCTTCGCATAGAGCGGCAGGATGGCGGCGAGTGCGCCGTCGCAGCGGGCGGCAAGGTGCAGCGGTGTCCAACCGGTTTCCCTGCAGGCGGAACCGGATTTTTCCAGCGCGCTGAAGAACCGATGGGTCGAAAACGGGTCGAATGGCCGACCTGTCTCTGCCTCGGGGCAGGCACAGGCGTCCCACTCATCCTCCGGAATCTCCGCAATTCCGGCATGGATGGTGATTTCGAATCTCTGTTCGGAGCCATCCATCGGCGGCGGGTCAGCGAATGTGGAAAGCCCCGTCAACTTCCACCGCCGCACCCAGGGGCAGGGAGCTGACGCCGATCGCCGAACGGGCATGTTTGCCAGCCTCTCCCATCGCCGACGCGAGGAATTCTGATGCGCCGTTGATCACCTGAGGATGCTGCTTGAACTCCGGTGTTGAATTCACAAAACCGTTGATCTTCACCGCGCATCCGACCCGTTCCCAGTCACCTCCGCATGCGGCGCGAAGCTGAGCCAACAGGTTTATGGCGCAATGCCTTGCCGCCGCCATTCCGGCTTCAGTATCGATATCGAGGCCAAGCTTGCCGACAATCAACTCACCATCCACGAGCGGTAATTGACCAGAGATATGCACAAGTCCGACCGCTATCCGGTACGGAACATAAGCCGCCACCGGCGGCGGCGGTTCGGGAAGTTCGATTCCCATATCCGCCAGCCGTGACTCAATCACATTCGCCATTCCCCTCCTCCGCTATCGGATCGTCACAATTGGTCTTCAACCCATTAAAGTCAATTCGCTGCCGTAACTATGGTGGAAACGCCTGCAACGCTTCGGTGGATTCTTGACCTCATTCCAACCGGCAGCTATTGAAATTCACCCGATCGATTGGTTACGGCAGTTCCATTTGCGTGCATGTCTGAGATTTTTCCCCTTCTGTCGGAACGAGACGTAACGGTGTCGGTGCGCACGGCGCTCGCTAAGTGGATTCATCCGCTGATCATCGTCATTGCCTCGGCTTCAATATGGCTTACGCATTCGGCACCACTCCATTCTTCGGAGCGGTCTGCCATCAATGTCGTCACCAAAGTGAATGAACATGTTGCGGACCTGTTGGGGAAATACCGGGGAACCGCGGAATTCAACAGCCAGGTCAAAATTCAGTTGAGCGATGATCTGGAAGTGGTGCTCAAGCGTTATCTCGACATTGAGGCGGTTTCACAGGCTGTGCTTGGTGTACGCTGGCGAAGTGCCACACGCGCTCAGAGAAAAGAATTCCAATCCGTGTTCACCCGCTATCTGGCGGAAAAATACTCTTCGAATTTGCCCGAATTCGCAGGTCTGAGTTTTGATGTTTTCGATGCCGAAGAACTCAAGAAAAATCATTTCGTTGTCGATGTTGAGTTCACGACTTCCAATGGCAACAAGAGCACGACCAGGTGGTATGTGTTACGGCGCAGTGGCAGAAGCCGGATTGTGAATCTGGTTATCGGCAGCAACAATGTCCTCAGCATTGAGCGCAAGGTTATCCGGTCGCTGCTTGAGCAGCGTGGCGGCAATATCGATCGCCTGAACCAATATCTGCCTCACCGCTACTATTAGGGTAATCCCGATTTGCACCCTGGCGCTTGGCCTATAGCGTGCACGATCATTGAATCAACCCCGAGATCAAACTTCCAATTGTGTCGGTATCGGCATCGGCCGAACCAAACCGGGTCTCAATTTCCGGCAGCGGTTTGGGGGCAATGCCGTCATGGATCTTCTGCATCGCAACGCGCCAGATCTCCGCCGGCAATCCGCCTCCGGTCACGCCCGTGAGCGGCGTATTGTCATCATAACCCATCCACACACCGGCGACATAATCCGCCGAGAAGCCGATGAACCACGCATCTCTCGCCCCTTGGGTGGTGCCGGTCTTACCGGCGACCGGCCGGTCATCGAGCGCGGCGCGGACCGCGGTTCCATGGTCGACCGCATAACGCATCAAGCCCGTCAGCTGCGCCGCGGTTTCTCTTGACACCGCCTGCACCCTCGTGCCTTCGGGAGTGCCGATGAGCGCATCGCTTTCACCCCTGAGCCGGATATCAATGAGTCCATGCGGCGTGGCGCGGATTCCACCATTCAGAATGCCCGCATAGACTCCGGTCATTTCGAGCAAGGTCGACTCCGATGCGCCAAGTGCCAGTGCCGGCCCGTCCGACAGGGCGTTTTCAATGCCGAATTTCCGCGCCAAATCCCGCACCTGCCGGCGCCCGACCTGTTCTGAAAGCAAAGCGGCGATCACATTGCTTGATTTCGCGAAGGCGTCGGCAATCGTGATCCGGCCGCTATATTCGTCGCGGTAGTTTTTCGGACGCCAGATACCGGATCCGGGAATTCTGAAGCTGACCGGTTGATCCTCCACCATATCCGTCGTTTTCACCCCGGATTCCAATGCCGCCGCATAGATGATGGGCTTGAAGGCCGAGCCGGTTTGCCGCAGCGCCTGCGTGGCCCGGTTGAACTGCCCGGTCGCCCGTGGATTGCGTCCGCCGGTCATGGCAAGAACCTCGCCGCTTGCCGACATCACCACGATGGCAGCCTCGGCCCTTGAACCTTGCCGCACCTTGGTTGCGAACACATGCTCCAGCGCCTCGTCAGCCGCCCGCTGGATCCGTGGATCATACGTTGTCGTCAGCACCAGATCCTCTACCGTGTTCCGGGTGAGAAAATCCGGCACCGTATCCATAACCCAATCAGCGAAATAGCTCCCGGCCTTCGCGGCGGAACCGGACGACAGCGCCGCCGGATGGGCCCGTGCCTCATGCGCCTCGGACACCGAAAGATAGCCCTGCTGCTCCATCAACCCGATAATGACATTCGCCCGGTCAAGAGCCTTGGACAGATTCCGTGTCGGCGAATAGACTGAAGGGGCGGTCAGCAGCCCGGCAAGCATCGCTGCCTGCGCCGCCGTGACATCGTGGACAGAAGTATCAAAATAGCGTTGGCTGGCGGCCTCGAATCCGGTCGCGCCGGCACCGAGATAGACCCGGTTCAGATATATTGTGAGGATTTCCTCCTTGCTGAATTTCAGTTCAAGCGCAAAGGCGAACGGGACCTCGCTGATTTTTCTGCCAAGTGTGGTGCGCCGGCAATCTCTTTCAAACTGTGCCTCGGAAAGACCGGAAGCGGCGTCATATTCCTTTCCCAGGCACAGGAGTTTCCCCACCTGCTGCGTGATTGTCGAACCGCCATGGCCACGGAACGGGCCCCTTCCCTCGCTGAGATTGGTGACAATGGCGCGCATAATTCCACGCGGACTGACCCCGAAATGGCTGTGAAAACGCTGATCTTCGGTAGCAATCACCGCGTGACGGAGGACCGGTGCCACTTCCAGACTCGATATCGGCCCGCCATACTGCACGCCGCGCCAGGCAAAGGAATCGCCGTTCCGGTCAAGCAGCACGGCTGACCCGGCGGTTCGCGATTCGAGCAGCTGCCGCGGTTCCGGAAGCGTCAGATAATAGTAGGTGGTCGGCACCGACAAAATCAGGGTCAGCAATAAAGCGGACCGCCAACCGACATACCAGGATATGCGCAGCAGGAAAGAAGCCGCCCGGTACCACCATCCGGCGCGCCGGCGTCTTTTCCGCTTCCCTGCTCCCGGCTTTTTCCCGGTTGCCCGAACCCGGCCCGGCACCTTACGCGATACCGCACCGTCGCCGGCGCTTGCCTGTGTCACTGCCGCCTCAGTTTTTTGTTCTATTTGATGGGTTGTCACACTCAGGGCAACCGGTTTCCGCCTGCGGAAAAAGATTTTCACACTGCGTTGCCGCGGGCGAATGCCGGTTCTTCAGACGGCGTCAAAATCCAGTGTCAGACTTTCCCCCAAGGGTTGTGTCTGACAGGCGAGGGTAAATCCCGCCTCTACCTCCCAAGGCTGAAGCGCATAATTCACCTGCATCTCAGCCCGTCCCTCGACAATCCTGCATCGGCAGGTGCCGCACATGCCGCCGCGGCAGGAGAATGGTAATTCATGCCCGTTTCGGAGCGCCGCCGCGATGACAGAACCATCGCTCGAATGGTAACGGAATACCCTGCGGCGGCCGTCGAGGAGAATATTGATCTCGGGACCTGCCCGGTTGTCCTCTGACTGTGGTTGCGCCTGTCCGCGGTAGCGCGCCGGCACAGGTGCGTAGCGCTCGATATGGATCAATTCCTCATCGGCGCACCACTCCCGCATTGCCCGGCTGGTGTCCTGCAGCATTTCCCCGGGGCCGCAGATGAATACCCCATCGCATTCATCCACGGCAATCACCCCGCTTTCGGCAAGGTGACGAACCCGGTTGCCGTCAATGCGCCCCCTGAGGAGCGGCGGAAACCCGTCTTCACGGCTCATCACATGGACAATGCTGAAGCGTGACAGATGCCTGTCTTTCAGCATCGCCAGTTGGTCCAGAAACATAGTGGTCCTGGCGCTGCGGTTGCCGTAGAGCAGGGTGGCGCGGCCACCAGTTGCGAGCAGGTGTCCGGCGATGGAAAGGATTGGCGTGATTCCCGAACCGGCTGCCAGTAGAAGCGCATTCCGCTCGTCGGACCAAGTGAAACGCCCGCTCGGTGTCATCACTGCAAGCTTCATGCCCGGCCGCAATGTGCGGACGAATTGCGAAAACAGCCCCTTCGGCTGCAACCGGACCGCAACCGCCAGCTTCTCCCCGGGTAGAGAACATATCGAGTAAGTGCGACGGACATCCTTGCCACCGATTTCCGCACTGAGGCTCACATGCTGACCCGGGGCAAACTGAAATTCAGAACCAAGGCAGGTAGGCAGGTTAAAAGTCAGCACCACGCAGCCGCTGGTTTCATGGCGCGTTTCCGCGATCTCTAATTCGTGGAAGGCAGGTGCCATGGAATAGATTCAGATCGGTTTGAAATACTCGAACGGTTCGGCGCAACTGCGGCAGCGGTAAACGGCCTTGCAAGCCGTTGAGCCGAATTCGCTGACCCGTTCGCTTTGCTGCGAGCCGCAGAGCGGGCATTCAGGATTCGCCGCCGATTCAAACAGTCCGCATACCGTTTTCCCTGCCTGAACAGGAGGCGAAATACCGTGCCGCCTGAGCTTCCGGCAACCCTCCGGCGTGATCCAGTCCGTGGTCCATGCCGGCTCCAGCTGCCTTTCGACCCGGCCTTCGAATCCGGCTTGATTGAGCGCCGTCACGAGCGACAACTCTATCACCGCCTGCGCCGGACAACCGCTGTATGTCGGTGCGATGCGCGCCACCGCAATCCCCTTCTCAACCCTGACTGCACGCAGGATTCCCAACTCCTCGACCGTGATAAACGGCAATTCAGGATCGGTTACGGAAGCTGCCGCCTGATGCGCCCGGTATTGAGCCTCTGAGACTGAATTCACCATTCCGCTCCCGGATAAACACGCTGCAGATGCTGCATCTCGGCCAGCAAATGCCCCAGACATTCATCATGCCTGCCCGTACGGCCACCGGTCAATGCCGGCACCGGTTCCGGGAAGTCCAGCTTCGCCATCGTGAATACCCGCTCAACCCGCTGATCCCACTCTTCCCGCATGCTGCGCCGGTCCGGCAACAGACCCGTCTCAAAGCAGATTTCGGCCGAAGCGGAGGGAATGAATAATTCATCGATGTAGAATTGCAGCTCACCCACTGCCTCGGCGGCGCGCCGGGCGCTCTCCCCGGTGCCATCGCCAAGGCGGACAATCCACTCGCCGGAATGACGGATATGGTATTTCATCTCATTCACCGACTTCGCCGCCGCACCCCTGACAGTGGCATCCCGGGAGTCGGCCGCCCGCAGCCAATAGAGCTCCATGAAATTGCTGAAATAAAATTGCCGCAGCATGATATGGGCGAAATCACGGTTGGGGCGTTCCACGAGCAGGCAATTCAGGAATTCGCGCTCCGACCGAAGATAGGCAAATTCATCCTCGCTGCGCCCCAGCCCCTCCACCTCGCCGGCACGGCTGTAAAGTTCACGCGCCCTGCCGATTAGATCGAGGGCTAAATTCGGCATCGCCAGATCCTCTTCGAGAATCGGCGCATGGCCGCAGCATTCCGACAATCGGTGTCCCAGGATCAGATGGTCATCCGCCAACTCAAGCAGAGCGCGTGCGAAAGCCGCGCAGCCCATCAGAGATTTTCAACCCCGTCAGGGACGGAATAAAAGGTCGGATGACGGTAAACCTTGTCCGCCGAGGGTTGAAAATTCTCCGCCGCCCGGTCCGGATCCGAGGCAGCGATATGTTCCGACCTCACAACCCAGATCGAATTGCCCTCATTGCGCCTGGTATAGACATCGCGGGCCGCCTGCAGCGCCAACTCCTCGTCACCAGCATGCAGTGAGCCCACATGTTTATGCGCCAGCCCGTTGCGCGGGCGCACAAACACTTCCCAGATCGGCATCAGATCTGTCATGCCACCTGTGCCCTTTGCCGGTCACGTTTGTCGGCGTGGGCAAGCGCCGCCTCGCGCACCCAGGCACCCGTCTCCCAAGCCTCGCGTCGTGCCCGCAGCCGCTCACGCGCCATCGGTCCCTGGCCTTTCAGTACCCGCCGGAATTCATCCCAATCGATGGGGCCATGCGCATAACCGCCTGCACCGTCATTGCGTTCCGGATCCCATTTCAGCTCCGGATCCGGGATCTTCAACTGCAGATATTCCGCCTGTGGAACGATGGCATCGATGAATTTCTGCCGCAGACTGTCATTGGTGAACCGCTTAATCTTCCATTTCATCGACTGTTCGCTGTGCCGGGAAGCGGCGTCATGCGGGCCGAACATCATCAGGCTCGGCCACCACCAGCGGTCAAGCGCATCCTGAGCCATGGATTTCTGTTCCGACGAACCCTGCGAAAGCCTGGTCATGATTTCGAACCCCTGCCGCTGATGAAATGACTCTTCGCGGCAAATCCTGATCATGGCGCGCGCATAGGGACCGTAGGAACATCTGCAGAGGGGAATCTGATTCATGATCGCGGCGCCATCCACGAGCCAGCCGATAGCCCCGATATCCGCCCATGAAAGGGTCGGATAATTGAATATCGACGAGTATTTCGCCGTGCCCGCCAGCAATTCCCCGGTCATCTTCTCGCGGGAAACTCCAAGGGTTTCAGCGGCAGCGTAGAGATACAGCCCGTGGCCTCCCTCATCCTGCACCTTGGCCAGCAATGCCGCTTTCCGCTTCAGTGTCGGAGCCCGGGTGATCCAATTGCCTTCGGGAAGCATGCCGACGATTTCCGAATGCGCGTGCTGGCCGATCTGCCGCACCAATGTCTTCCTGTAAGCAGCCGGCATGCGGTCATTCGGTTCGATCTTCTCTTCCGCATCGATCCGATCCTGAAACGCCGCCAGAAACTCTTCCGACTCAACCGCCGCCGTATCCTGTTTCAGCAAACCCTGCGAATACATCCATGCCTCCAAAGACCCGGCGTGAATCCTTATCCAACTGCCGGCACAAGTCAAACAGATGCAGCGGCGGCGTGGCTCAGACTTCGATGGCCCGCGCGACCTGTTTCCCGACCCCGAACACACGCTTGTAGCGGCGGATCTCCTCTGCCGGACCCAGCGATTTGCGGGGATTGTCGGACAGTTTCACTGTCGGTCTACCATCCGCTTCGATGACCTTGCAGACGAGCGAGAAAGGTGCCAGCGCGTCGGTGTTGGAAAACCCGCGGAAATCATTGGTGAGCAGCGTTCCCCAGCCAAAACCGACGCGCGCTCGTTTCCAGAATGTCTCATGCAAGCGGATGATCGTGCCGACATCCAACCCGTCGGAAAAGATCAGCAGCTTTCCCGATGGATCTTCGCCGCGTGATTGCCACCATCGGATGGCCGCCTCGCCGAGTTCAAACGGATCGCCGGAATCGATTCGGATACCGGTCCAGGCGGTCAGCCAATCCGGTGCATCCTTAAGAAAACCGGGAGTGCCGAAGGTATCGGAGAGCAGAATCCGGAGATTGCCTTCATGCTCACGCTGCCACAATTCGAGAAGGTGGTATGGTGCCCGGCGCAGCTGTTCATCGGTTTCAGCGAGAGCCGCGAACACCATCGGCAATTCATGTGCGTTTGTGCCGATGGCTTCAACTTCGCGCCGCATGGCCACAAGACAATTCGAAGTTCCGACGAATTGTTCCCCCAGCCCCGCAATCATCGCCTGCACGCACCAATCCTGCCACAGGTAAGAGTGCCGCCGCCTGGTGCCGAAATCTGCCAGTTGCAGCCCGTCAAGCTCGCTGAGGCGACCGATTTTGTCCCAGACCCGCGTCATTGCCCTCGCATACAACACCTGCAGGTCGAAACGGCCGAGTCGACGCAGTGCCGCCCGTGAGCTGAGTTCGGTGATTACCGCCAGTGCCGGTATTTCCCACAGCATGACCTCCGGCCAGCTGCCTTCAAATGTGAGCTCAAACTGCCTGCCGCTGCGCTTCAGCCGGTAGGGTGGAAGCCGCAGATTCTCCAGCCAGTTGATGAAATCATGCCGGAACATCTGCCGCCTGCCATAGAATGTGTTGCCGCGAAGCCAGGTCGATTCGCCGCGTGTCAATCGCAGGGTGCGGATATGGTCGAGCTGCTCCCTGAGTTCATCCTCGCTCACCCGTTCCGCCAGTGGCACCTCCCGGGAGCGGTTCACCAGCTTGTAGGTCACCTGCGTCCGCGGTGAGTTACGCAGCACGAACTGGCACATCAGCAGCTTGTAAAAGTCGGTATCGATGAGCGACCGGACTATCGGATCAATTTTCCAGTTGTGGTTATAGACGCGGGTCGCGATGTCGACGGTCGGGGTATGCATGGCTCTGGGGCGGCGCTCAATCGGCTGGCGCGATGATTTCAACGCCGGCGCCGGTCATGGCGCCACGGGCGGCGGCGAGCGATCCGTCAAGATCGATGGCACGGCAATAATCCTCCGGCACGACCACCTGAAAGCCGAGTCGGGCAGCGTCGACCGCAGTGTAATGGACGCAGAAATCCGTAGCCAGTCCGACGCAGATCACCCTCTCCACGTCACGGGTCCTGAGATATCCCTCCAACCCGGTCGGAGTTATGCGGTCATTCTCAAAAAATGCCGAATAGCTGTCGATCGCCGGGTTCATGCCTTTCCGGATCACCATATCGGCCATGTCGTGACATAGATCCGCATGAAAGCCGGCACCGTGCGATCCCTGAACACAATGGTCCGGCCACAGCACCTGCTCACCATAGCCGGCATCCACAACCTCGAAAGGCACTCCTTCCTCACGGTTGGACGCGAATGACAGATGATCCTGCGGGTGCCAATCCTGCGTGAACACAGTCACCGGAAACCGTCCGGACAGTAGGTTGATGCCGGGAATGATTTCATCGCCGCCCGGAACCCCCAACGCTCCGCCCGGGCAAAAGTCATTTTGCACATCGATTACCAGAAGTGCGGATCGGGATTTACTTCCCGATTCCAGCCAATGGCCTTTGGTCATCACAGCCTCCATGCGAGAGTGACCGCATCCTCATAGTCCCGGCCCTCCTCGACAAATTTTCGCGGCAGGTTGTGAACCGCAGGATCATAATCCTCGAATCCGGCTTTCCGGTAGGCGGCCACAGCCCGTTCATTCCTTGCCGACGGGCGGATGACGAGAGTCTCAACGCCTTCATCCCGAAGCATACGGGCTGCCTGCTTCAACACGCCGGAACCGATACCGCTCCCCCAGTGGCGCCTGTCGCCAATCCATATGTCAAGTTCCGCCGCCTGCTCTTGCCGCCAGTATTGAATCACACCCGCATCTTCGCCGTCAATGCGGATGACAAAAATCCGGAAACACCCCTCCGGCGCAAACGCCTCCTCATCATAGTCGGCACAGAACCCGGCAAATCCCGGAACCGGGTGATCCGGGAAGGTCGGCGGTCCCATCATTTCCACGGTGGCATCGGAGCGGGCCAACCAATTGTATACATTCTCGCGATCCGCAAATTCGGCGGGCCGCATACTGATTTCGCTCATCCTGTTACTCCGATCCGCCTCTCTGTCATTGGATTTTCCGCATCATCAACATATAGTGACGAACAATCAAAAAGGACCTGAAAAATGGCAAAAGAGCAAGAGGCGGAGCAGGAATACAAGGCTGATTCCATACGTGTGCTGAAAGGGCTGGAATCGGTCCGCAAGCGTCCGGGTATGTATATCGGCGACACCGATGACGGTTCGGGGTTGCACCACATGGTGTATGAAGTCGTCGATAACGGCATCGACGAGGCGCTGGCAGGCCATGCTGACGCGATATCGGTCACCATTCACGCCGATGACAGCGTTTCCGTCTCTGACAATGGCCGGGGTATCCCGGTCGACCTGCACGCGGAAGAGGGAATTTCGGCCGCCGAGGTCATCATGACCCAGCTGCATGCGGGCGGAAAATTCGACTCAAACAGCTATAAAGTGTCGGGCGGGCTGCATGGGGTCGGTGTTTCCGTCGTCAATGCGCTGTCAGACTGGCTGGAATTGCGGATCTGGCGTGACGGCAGGGAACATCACGCGCGGTTTGAGAATGGAGATACCGTTGATCCGCTGACAGTCACCGGCGAGGCGGGTGAACGCACCGGCACCGAGGTGCGGTTTCTGGCCTCGACCGCGACATTCAGCAGCCGCAACTATTCCTACAAGACATTGGAACAGCGCCTGCGTGAATTGTCTTTTCTGAATTCGGGACTGAAAATCACGCTCCGTGACGAACGTCCGGCGGAGCATCTGCTGACCGGTTTCCACTCCGAGGGCGGTGTGCGTGAATATGTCCAGTATCTGGACCGGTCGCGGAACCCGATCCTGCAGGAGCCCGTTTTCGTCTCCGGATCCCGTGAAGGTGTCAGTCTGGAAGCGGCATTGTGGTGGAATGACAGCTTCCATGAAACCGTGCTGCCATTCACCAACAATATCCCGCAGCGCGACGGCGGTGCGCATCTGGCGGGTTTCCGCGCGGCGCTGACACGCACAGTCAATAATTTCGCCGCATCCAGCGGGTTGCTGAAAAAGACCAAGGTGGCGTTCACCGGTGATGATGCGCGCGAAGGTCTCACCTGCGTGATTTCAGTCAAGATCGAAGACCCAAAATTCTCCTCGCAGACCAAGGATAAGCTTGTCTCCTCCGAGGTCCGCCCGGCTGTCGAGTCGCTGGTTGCCGAGGGTCTGGCGGAGTGGCTGGAGGAAAATCCGCAATCGGCCAAGGACATTATCGGCAAGATCGTCCGCGCTGCCCTGGCGCGGGAAGCGGCGCGCAAGGCGCGGGAATTGACACGCCGCAAGTCACCGCTCGATATCGCGTCATTGCCGGGCAAACTTGCCGATTGCCAGGAACGCGACCCGGCCCTGACGGAACTCTTCATCGTTGAGGGAGACTCAGCCGGTGGCTCGGCCAAACAGGGCCGCGCCCGGTCAAACCAGGCGGTGCTGCCGCTGCGCGGCAAGATATTGAATGTCGAGCGCGCCCGAATCGACAAGATGCTGTCCTCGGAACAGGTGGCGACACTGATCACAGCGCTCGGCACCGGAATTGGGCGCGATGAGTTCAATCCCGACAAGCTGCGCTATCATAAGGTCATCATCATGACCGATGCCGATGTCGATGGCGCCCATATCCGCACCCTGCTGCTCACTTTCTTCTTCCGCCAAATGCCGGAAATCATCGAACGCGGCCATCTGTATATCGCGCAGCCGCCACTGTTTAAAATCGAACGCGGGCGTTCAGAGGTCTATCTCAAGGATCAGGCGGCGCTGGACAGCCATCTGATTGACCAGGGAACCGAAAGCGCCGCCCTTTATACCGGAAGCGGTGAGACCCTGACCGGCCAGGATCTGCAGCGGGTGGTCAGGGAAGCCCGCCAGGTGCGCGCCATCCTGCAGGCATTTCCGGTCCAATATTCACGTTCCATTCTTGAACATTCAGCCATCGCTGACATTCTTGCTGCCGGGCGTGTGCGGTCGGACCCGCAGGCGGCGGCGGTGCGGGTGGCGGAGCGACTGAATATGGTAGCGCCGGAATATGAACGCGGTTGGCAGGGACGTCCGACCCAGGATGGCGGGTTACGTTTCACGCGCATTCTCAGAGGCGTCGAGGAGGTCAAGACCCTTGATGGCGCCGTGCTGCGTTCGCGCGAATGCCTGAAATTGGCGGAGTTTTCGCCGTCGCTTCAAGATGTCTATGAGCTCAGCGGCGTGTTTGAACGCAAAGGCAGAAATGCGGCGATCAATACGCCATCGGAATTGATAGCCGCGGTGCTTGAGGAAGGTGGGCGCGGTCAGACACTGCAAAGATACAAGGGGTTGGGAGAGATGAACCCGGATCAATTGTGGGAAACCACACTCGACCCCGATTCCCGTACGTTGGTGCAGGTGCGCGTCGAGGATGTCGCCGAGGCCAATGATCTGTTTGTTAAACTCATGGGTGAGGAAGTGGCGCCACGCCGGGACTTCATCATCTCAAATGCCATGAATGTGGAAAATCTGGATCTGTGACCCGGTGCCGGATTGCGGGTGGGCGGGCCTTTGCCAGGCCCGCCCACCAAAAATCGCCAACAGGGAGGAGGATTTTGGCGATTTTCCAAAACAACATCCCCGGCTGACTATGCGGCCAACCGCATTGCGGCTTTGAGGAGTGTCGAGACAGCATTTATGTTGCAAGCGCAATGATTTCAAGAGTGGGATTGGCATTAATGCGAACTGAGGCCGACGGGGCCGTAGAAATACAGCATAAAGCTGGATTTTACCCCATTGCGCGGGTGTGATTTGTTCTTGCCATTTGCCCGAATTCCGTTCCATTGGGGAAAGTTGAAAACCTTGTGATTTTATGAATGAGCACCCGGTAAACCTGTCGCCTGCCGTAGCCGACGAAATTCGCAAAACCACCTGTTACATGTGCGCCTGCCGCTGCGGCGTGGATGTGCATGTGCGGGATGGGCGTATCCGGTATATTCAGGGAAACCGCGATCACCCGGTGAATAAGGGCGTTCTCTGCGCCAAGGGATCGGCCGGCATGCTGCACCTGGAATCGCCGGCACGGCTGCGCGCACCACTGTTGCGAACCGGACCCCGCGGCAGCGGCCAGTTCGAGGAAATCAGCTGGGAACAGGCGTTGCGGACGGCGTCCGACTGGCTGGCGGAAACCAGAAAGCGCAACCCCAAACGGTTGGCATTCTTCACCGGACGGGATCAGAGCCAGGCGCTGACCGGTTGGTGGGCGCAGCAATACGGAACCCCGAACCATGCCGCCCATGGCGGTTTCTGTTCCGTGAATATGGCAGCCGGCGGCATCTACTCGATCGGTGGTTCATTCTGGGAATTTGCGCAACCGGACTGGGAACGGTCACGCATGCTTCTGTTGTTCGGAGTCGCCGAGGATCACGATTCCAACCCGATCAAGCTCGGCTTGGCGGAAATGCGCCGCAACGGGGCACGGATTATCTCGGTGAATCCGGTCCGCACCGGCTACTCGGCCATTGCCGACAGCTGGATCGGCATCACGCCGGGCACCGATGGCATGCTGATCCTGTCACTGGTCGGCGAACTCATCCGCACGCGGAGGATCGATGCCGATGCATTGCGGCAAAGGACAAACGCGGCATGGCTGGTGCGGCAGGGGCCGCCGGAACGCGCCGGCCTGTTTGCCCGCAACGAAGATGGCAAGCCGCTGGTTGTCGACGGTCAGAGCGGGCAACTGACCGCCTATGACGCACCGGGCGTCATTCCTACGCTGGGACAGGATGCCGAACTCGCGGATGGGGAAAGGGCGCGCACGGTGTTTTCGCTCGCCGTGGAAAAATATCTCGCCGACGAATACCGGCCGGAAGCGGCGGCTGAGATCACAGGGATTCCAGCGGCGCGCATCCGGGGTCTTGCGGCGGAAATTGCCCGCACCGCATTTGAAGAAGCCTATGAGGTTGATCATCCATGGACCGATATTCAAGGCACGCGGCACCCGACAACGCTGGCACGGCCGGTGGCGGTGCATGCGATGCGCGGCATATCGGCGCATGCGAACGGCTTTCAGACCTGTCGGGCGCTGCATCTTCTGCAGATGCTGCTCGGCGTCGTCGATTGTCCCGGGGGCACCCGGTTCAAACCGCCCTATCCGAAGCCGGTCGAAGCGCATAAGCGCCCGGGCAAGCCGCAGCAACCGGGGCAACCGCTGACCGGGCCGCCACTCGGCTATCCGCTGGCACCGGAGGATCTCCTGGTCGATGATGCCGGTGAAGCCGTCCGGCTGGACAAGGCGTTTTCCTGGGAAGCGCCGCTTTCGGCGCATGGAATGATGCATGCGGTCATTCCGAATGCCGCTGCCGGCGACCCCTACCCGATCGAGCTTCTGTTTCTCTACATGGCGAACATGGCCTGGAACTCCTCCATGAACACCCCGGGTGCGATGCAGGCGCTGACGGAGGTGGATGGAAATGGCGAATACCGGATTCCAAAAATCATCGTCGCCGACGCCTTTGCCTCGGAAACCGTAGCCTATGCGGATCTGGTTCTTCCCGATACCAGCTATCTCGAACGGTATGACTGCATATCGCTGCTTGACCGTCCGATCGGCGAACCGGACCTGATCGCGGATGCCATCCGTCACCCGGTGGTGGAAACCCGCGGTGATGTGCGCCCGTTCCAGGATGTTCTACTGGATCTGGGGTCACGGCTCGGCCTGCCCGGCTTCAATGACCGTTCGGGCAATCCGAACTGGAAAGATTATGCCCATTACATGGCGATGCGCGAGTTCCGTCCAGGCATCGGTCCGCTGGCCGGCTGGCGCGGAGCCAAGGGCGATCTGTCGGGCCGCGGTGAACCGAATGAGCGGCAATTGCAGCAATATATCGACGCCGGCGGCTTCTGGACCGAAAAGCTGCCCCGCGAGGCGCTCTTTTTCAAGCATGTGAATGCCGCCTACCAGGAATGGGCGGTGAAGATCGGCCTCATTGACGCGCCCGCGCCCTTCATGCTGCAGCTCTGGTCCGAGCCGGTGCAGAAATTCCGCCTTGCCTCCCTCGGCTTCGGCGATTGCCAACCGCCGGAAAGGCTGCGGCGGCGGATCCAGGAGGAGTTCGATCCGCTACCCGTATGGAGAGCCCTGCCGGATGCCGGGAGTGACGAATTTCCCCTGCACGCCATCACTCAGCGGCCGATGGCCATGTATCACTCATGGGGGTCGCAGAATCCCTGGCTGCGGCAACTGCATGCGGATAACCGACTCTACGTGCCGGCGGAAATCTGCGCCGAAGCCGGAATCGCCGATGGCGACTGGGCATGGCTCGAATCCCGCATCGGCCGGATCCGTGTTCAAGTCCGGCGCATGCAGGCGGTGAATTCAAAAACGGTCTGGACTTGGAACGCCATCGGCAAGCGCAGTGGCGCATGGCGGCTGCATCCGAATGCGCCGGAAGCCAGGAACGGCTTCCTGCTCAATCACCTCATACCCGATCGTGACGCCGGCGGCAGCATGGCCAATTCCGATCCGATCACCGGACAGGCGGCATGGTTTGACCTCAGGGTCCGGCTCCGGCCGGCGGAAACGCCAGGCTCCGAGCCGCGCTTTTCCCCGCAACCGGACCCTCCGGGTTTGCCGGAAGCGCCTTCCGAACTGCGTTATGGCAGGGAGTGGACCCGATGACCTCGCTGCCCGCCTCCACAGACCGGCGGCTTGGCCTGGTCATCGATCTGGATATCTGTGTCGGCTGCCAGGCCTGCGTGGTCAATTGCAAGGCATGGAACACAGGCGGCTACGGCGCCCCGCTCGCCGACAGCGAACCCTGGGGCGAGAATCCTTCGGGGGCATGGCTGAACCGTGTCCACGGCTTTGAGGCCGGCACCGGCAATGCCGCCGCCATCATTCACTTTCCCAAGAGCTGCCTGCACTGCGACGACGCGCCCTGCGTCACCGTCTGCCCGACCGGTGCCTCCATCAAGCGGTCGGAGGATGGCATCGTGCTGGTCGACGAGGCGAAATGCATGGGATGCGGCCTCTGCGCCTGGGCCTGCCCTTACGGTGCCCGGGAAATGGACCCTGCTGAAGGGGTGATGAAAAAATGCACCCTCTGTGTTGACCGGATCTATAACGAAAACCTTCCCGAAATTGACCGCGAGCCCGCCTGTGTCCGCACCTGCCCGGCCAATGCGCGGCATTTCGGAGATTTCGACGATCCCGACTCACCAGTGTCCCGCCTGACCCGCGAACGCGGGGGCGTGGACCTGATGCCGGAACAGGCGACCCGGCCGGTCAACAAATACCTGCTGCCGACGGAGCGCGACGGTGCCGCGAAACTGGAGGCGGACGGTTTCAATCTCGCCGACTATGCCGACCGTGAACCGCATGGGATTCTGGCTTGGGTCGACCGCGCCCTTGAACGCATTTAGCATGCATCCGGCGCTTTCCATCATACTCTTCACCACCCTGTCGGGTGCCGGTCTCGGTCTCGCCGCCGTGATCGGGCTCTTCGGCCATCCGGACGGCAGCGCTGTTGTGCCGCAATTGCCATTGCTGCCGGCCGCCGTCTGCGCACTGCTACTCACCGGTGGCGGATTGGTCTGTTCGCTGTTTCATCTCCGGCGTCCGACGCGGGCCTGGCGGGCACTGTCGCAATGGCGTTCTTCCTGGCTCTCACGCGAAGGCATTCTGGCGCCGGCTGCGATGCTGGCCCTCGCCGCACTGGTCTTCCTTGACCAATACCGCCTCACGGTTGGACTGATTCTGTTCCTGCTCTGCCTCGGTGCCACCTACGCCACCTCCATGATTTACGCCCAGCTGCGTGCGGTGCCGGCATGGAACACGCCGCAGACCGCGCTCCTGTTTCTCGCTTTCGCCGCCGCCGGCGGTCTCCTTACGGCCGCGACTCTCGCCTCATTCCTGCCCGACACACCAGGTCTGCAGGCGATTGATGACAGGTTTCTGATCGCGGCGACGCTCGCCATCCTGTTTGCGTGGGCGATTCAGGCGCTGTGGTGGCGTCGCCTCGATAAAGTCGGAACCGGTGCTTCCACACCGGAAACCGCAACCCAACTGGGCGCAATCGGACCGGTCCGTCTGCTCGAGCCGCCGCATACCGGTTCCAACTATCTGCTGGATGAAATGGGCCACAAAATCGCCCGTCGCCATGCCACAAAACTGCGCCATATCGCGTTGACCGCAGGTGGTTTGATCCCAATCGCGCTGCTGTTGCTGACGCAGATGTCCGGCACCACTCCCGGTATCACACTCCTGGCACTGCCGGCCCACTTGGCCGGGGTCGCGATATCCCGCTGGCTATTCTTCGCCGAAGCACGGCACACCGTGACACTCTACTATTCCTAATCGCCTGGAGTTTCGACATTCGGTGGCCGTATACAGAATTCAGCCATGACCCGGCAGGCCAGGCAGTCAATCCGCCTTTTCAGAGCCCGGGGGACGGTCCGTCATCGAACTCAATCTCCGGACCGGGTGCCGGCAGCCCCGGCCAGGGCCGGATCTCAAGCTTCAGCTTCCTGGCCATGTCCTTGAGGCCGTAAGCCCTGAAATCACCGGATGCCGCCGGCCTCTCCGGCGACACCAGAAGCCAGCGCGGACGCACCGGAACCGGCATGCCGTGGGCTTCGCTGTATTCGACAAAGCGCCTGAAATCACCGGCGGTCCGTTTCAGATCATGCCGCCCCGGATCGCGCTTGCAGGAACACAGGGCAAGCTCCTGAACCACCCCGTCTTTATCATGGGTCACGGCCACCACATCAGTCTCCACTGTCTTTCCGTCCGGTCCTTTCCTGACCATTCCGATCTCCATTTCGCTGAAAGTCCGGAACCCGACAAGCCACTCCCCGGCCAGCCGCTCAAGCGCATAACCCTCTGCATTAGCCATCGCGCCCATCGCCTTTCCAGCCGCGGAGCCCCCGACGCCTGCTTCGGGCCAGAGGGAGGCAACCCGCAGCTGAAACAGCGTCTGCGTATCCTTCATCCGGATCTTCGACGGCCCGTAGGGTTTTGCGGAAGGCGTCTGCTCCACCATGTGCAGATGCCATTTCAGCGTGTTGAGGGCGGATATACATCTTCCTTCGGCATCTTCCCTGTTCTTCCCCGTGAACAGCCCCCGGACTTTCTCCTCCCGCACACCCCGGAAGTGCCGGGCCACCAGTTCCGCCGCCTTCCGGGCGTCACTGTCGAGCGTGACCAGTGACCTGAAGTCAAACCGCTCCCGCGGGTCACCCCGCATCCGGGAGATCTCCCGCTCCAGGAAACCCATCCGCCAGGCATCATCATCACCATCAGGCGGTTCAGGCAGCGGCTCTTCAGCATTTTCCTCCGACATGCGCCGCCACAGGCGGGGATTGCCTCCGAAGACGGTGTATGCCGTCAGGAAACGCTTCGGCCTCGACAGCCAGCCCTGCTCCGAGGCCATCCGCAGAACCGCCGGGGCCGGAAGGGGTCCGAGGCGCATGTAGTGATCGACCCGGCCGTACAGGGGCAGGCGCTGGTCCTCGAGTATCCTGATCATCTCCTGCTGGTGCGATCCGGCGAGAACCGTCTTGCCGGCGGTGGCGGGGGCGCCGATATACCTGAAGCTGTCAATGACCGGTTTGACACTGCCGGTCAGACCGATCTTATCCCCGTTCTGATACTCATCCAGAACCACGACCGCACCGGCACCGAGAAGCCCCTTGAACGCTCTGTCGAAATACAGCAGGTCGAAAGGAAACCGCTCCGCCTCCGACAGGGCGTCCCCGAGCCCGAGCTCCTCCGCCTGCCGCGCGAGATCCCGGCAGACTCTCCCGACAGCCCACATCCTGTCTTCGTGGCTCTCCGACGCGGGCACCGGAACCTCGACATAGACCGCCGGCTTCAACTCACCCACGGCGTCACAGGCGCGTCTGATCAGCTCGGTCTTGCCGACACCGCGGCCGCCCAATACGGCCAGCGTCCGGTAGTGTTTGACAGACAGGAGTCTGCAGAGCCTGGAAAACTCCTCCCGGCGGCCGTAAAATCCCCAGCCGTTTCCATTCCCCGGATCGGTCGGAACTGCCATACGGTTGGTATCTCCTGTCGGCGGCCTCGGGACACCCTTTCGCCGGCGAAAGGGCGGACACAGGCTTCTTATCCTGCCCGCACGGAAAACCGAAAGAACTTTTTGGTAACGGAAGGCTGACCCTGCCAGCCGGTCTCAATCAGGAAATTCGACCCGTGCGGTCGGCCTCAATTCAAACTGACGACATGCACGGCCTTGCCGGGCCATTGCCGCGGAGCTTTCTTCAGCCGCACCAGAATATGGCGGTTCTGTCAATCCGCCTTTTCAGAGCCCGGGGGACGGTCCGTCATCGAACTCAATCTCCGGACCGGGTGCCGGCAGCCCCGGCCAGGGCCGGATCTCAAGCTTCAGCTTCCTGGCCATGTCCTTGAGGCCGTAAGCCCTGAAATCACCGGATGCCGCCGGCCTCTCCGGCGACACCAGAAGCCAGCGCGGACGCACCGGAACCGGCATGCCGTGGGCTTCGCTGTATTCGACAAAGCGCCTGAAATCACCGGCGGTCCGTTTCAGATCATGCCGCCCCGGATCGCGCTTGCAGGAACACAGGGCAAGCTCCTGAACCACCCCGTCTTTATCATGGGTCACGGCCACCACATCAGTCTCCACTGTCTTTCCGTCCGGTCCTTTCCTGACCATTCCGATCTCCATTTCGCTGAAAGTCCGGAACCCGACAAGCCACTCCCCGGCCAGCCGCTCAAGCGCATAACCCTCTGCATTAGCCATCGCGCCCATCGCCTTTCCAGCCGCGGAGCCCCCGACGCCTGCTTCGGGCCAGAGGGAGGCAACCCGCAGCTGAAACAGCGTCTGCGTATCCTTCATCCGGATCTTCGACGGCCCGTAGGGTTTTGCGGAAGGCGTCTGCTCCACCATGTGCAGATGCCATTTCAGCGTGTTGAGGGCGGATATACATCTTCCTTCGGCATCTTCCCTGTTCTTCCCCGTGAACAGCCCCCGGACTTTCTCCTCCCGCACACCCCGGAAGTGCCGGGCCACCAGTTCCGCCGCCTTCCGGGCGTCACTGTCGAGCGTGACCAGTGACCTGAAGTCAAACCGCTCCCGCGGGTCACCCCGCATCCGGGAGATCTCCCGCTCCAGGAAACCCATCCGCCAGGCATCATCATCACCATCAGGCGGTTCAGGCAGCGGCTCTTCAGCATTTTCCTCCGACATGCGCCGCCACAGGCGGGGATTGCCTCCGAAGACGGTGTATGCCGTCAGGAAACGCTTCGGCCTCGACAGCCAGCCCTGCTCCGAGGCCATCCGCAGAACCGCCGGGGCCGGAAGGGGTCCGAGGCGCATGTAGTGATCGACCCGGCCGTACAGGGGCAGGCGCTGGTCCTCGAGTATCCTGATCATCTCCTGCTGGTGCGATCCGGCGAGAACCGTCTTGCCGGCGGTGGCGGGGGCGCCGATATACCTGAAGCTGTCAATGACCGGTTTGACACTGCCGGTCAGACCGATCTTATCCCCGTTCTGATACTCATCCAGAACCACGACCGCACCGGCACCGAGAAGCCCCTTGAACGCTCTGTCGAAATACAGCAGGTCGAAAGGAAACCGCTCCGCCTCCGACAGGGCGTCCCCGAGCCCGAGCTCCTCCGCCTGCCGCGCGAGATCCCGGCAGACTCTCCCGACAGCCCACATCCTGTCTTCGTGGCTCTCCGACGCGGGCACCGGAACCTCGACATAGACCGCCGGCTTCAACTCACCCACGGCGTCACAGGCGCGTCTGATCAGCTCGGTCTTGCCGACACCGCGGCCGCCCAATACGGCCAGCGTCCGGTAGTGTTTGACAGACAGGAGTCTGCAGAGCCTGGAAAACTCCTCCCGGCGGCCGTAAAATCCCCAGCCGTTTCCATTCCCCGGATCGGTCGGAACTGCCATACGGTTGGTATCTCCTGTCGGCGGCCTCGGGACACCCTTTCGCCGGCGAAAGGGCGGACACAGGCTTCTTATCCTGCCCGCACGGAAAACCGAAAGAACTTTTTGGGAACGGGAGGCTGACCCTGCCGGTATTGCCGCAAATCTGGAAATTCGACCGATGCGGATAAATCGCCTGTCACATTTGAATTGGAACATGCCTGACTGCGGCAGCATGCGCAAACGAAACCGCAGGGTTTGTCGGAGTCCGGGAAATACAAGAAGACACGGTTGTTTCTGACAGTGTGTGTGCTCCCGACACCTGGGGGAAGATTGACTTCCAGACGTGTGAGTTCCTGCCCGCGCCACGGGTGAGCCGGAAACCGGACTCTACGATGTCCGGGATTTCAAGGACCATATTGATGGTCCAACCACCGTGGTCGCCGGGTAACCCGAATTTCACATTGGCTGGAATTCGAATGTGCCTGATCAAACACGTGTGAATATTCTGAGACGGCCGGTGTGGGTTGAGATTTGTCGCCGACTGTTCAATGATAGCTCACAGTACTGAGCCGAAAGCGGAATCAACCGGCACCGCTGCCTTGAGGAGAAGTCGTGGAAGTCTCGTTTGCCCGCGAAATCAGCAAGCTGAAACTGAGCGAAGGGGAAATCTTCCATGGCGAGGGTATCCTCGCGGTCACCAAGGCATTGCTGCAGTCGGGCGTCAGCTATGTCGGCGGTTACCAAGGGGCACCGGTTTCGCATCTGATTGATGTCATGGTGCAGGCGGAACCGGAACTTGCCGACCTCGGCGTGCATGTCGAACCCTGTGCCAATGAGGCCGCCGCCGCCGCTCTGCTGGGCGCGTCGATCATGTATCCGGTGCGCGGCGCGGTGACATGGAAATCGATTGTCGGCACCAATGTCGCCGCCGACGCCCTTTCCAATCTGGCCTCGCCCGGCGTGTGCGGGGGCGCCTTGATCGTGGTCGGGGAGGATTATGGCGAAGGCTCCTCGGTGATCCAGGAACGAACCCATGCCTATGCCATGAAGTCAACGCTGTGGCTGATGGACCCGCGCCCGAATCTGGAAACCATTGTCGACTCCGTGGAAGCCGCGTTTGAGCTGTCCGAAGCGTCAAACACGCCGGTCATGCTGCAGCTGCGTATCCGCGCCTGTCATGTGCAGGGAAGTTTCCGCGCGAAGGACAATGCCGCGGCCGATATTTCAATCCGGTCACGGCTCGCCGAGCCGGCACCGCATCAATATGACCAGTTGGCGCATCCACCGGCGACATTCGCGCAGGAGCGGTTGAAGTCCGGCGAGAGGTTGCCGGCGGCACGGCAATTCATCCGCCAGCGGCGCCTCAACGAGAATTTCACGGGCACACAGCAGAATGTCGGTATCATCACCCAGGGCGGTCTCTACAACACATTGATCCGGGCACTCACTGAGATCGGGTTTGCCGGATTCGACGGCGGGAGCGAAGTTCCGATCCTGTCGCTGAATGTCGTCTACCCGCTGGTTCCGGAGGAGATTCTGGAATTCGCCGACGGCAAGGATGCAGTGCTGATCCTGGAAGAGGGGCAGCCGGAATTCATAGAAAACGAGATATCCGCGATTCTCCGGAGAGCCGGTTGCGAAACCATACTCGCCGGCAAGGATCTGTTGCCGATGGCAGGAGAGTATTCAGCTGAAACCGTGGCGGCAGGCTTGGGCAAGTTTCTCCGGCGGCACCTTCCCGATCGGTGCGGAGAGTTAATGGACAGGAGTTTCGCGGCGGAAATCGACACCCTCAGGCAAAAAGCGGCGGAATTGCTCCCGGAGCCGGTGCCGGCACGGCCACCGGGTTTCTGCACCGGCTGCCCGGAGCGGCCCTTTTTCGCCGCCCTCAAATTGACCGAACGGGAAATCGGCAAGGTTCATTATTCCGCCGATATCGGCTGTCATGCTTTCGCAACCTTCGCGCCGTTTCACTTCGGCAATTCCATTCTCGGCTATGGGATGAGTCTTGCATCCAACGCATCCGTGGCGAGTTTCCAGGAGAAACGCCCTCTGGCGGTGATGGGAGATGGCGGGTTCTGGCATAACGGTTTGCTATCGGGAGTTGCCTCACGGCTGCTGAATGAAGGTGACGGTGTCCTCGTCATCATGAAAAACGGCTATACCTCGGCGACCGGCACGCAGGAGGTGATTTCCACCCCGGCACGGTCGCGGCGGAGCCAAGCGGCGGAGGCAAGCGCCACCCACAGCGAAAGGACGATCGAGGATGTGCTGAAGGCTGTCGGCGTTAAATGGCTGCGGACCGTGCATACCTATCATGTCGCCAGGATGCGGGATACGCTGCTTGACGCCTTCCGCACCAAGGAACCGGGATTGAAGGTGATTGTCGCCGAAGGTGAGTGCCAGCTTGAACGGCAAAGGCGGATCCGTCCGCTGCGCGCCGGTGAACTGGCGGCCGGCAGACGCGTGGTCCGGACACGTTTCGGAATCGACGAGGAAACCTGCACCGGCGACCATTCCTGCATCCGTCTATCCGGCTGCCCGACACTCACGGTCCGACAATCCTCCGACCCGCTGAAATCGGATCCTGTCGCGCATGTGACAAATGGCTGCGTCGGATGCGGCATGTGCGGCGAAGTCGCGCATGCGGCGACGCTCTGCCCTTCATTCTGGCGCGCCGACATCGTTTCCAATCCGAGCCGGCTGGACCGGCTGCGGGCCGGGCTTCGCAGACATCTGACCGGAGCCGGCATCGCATGAACGGCAAACCACCACTGCGCATCCTGATCGCCGCATTGGGTGGCGAAGGCGGCGGTGTGCTGATGAACTGGATTGTTGAGGCGGCGCGGCAGGCGGGCTTTTCCGTGCAGGCGACCTCGGTGCCCGGTGTGGCACAGCGCACAGGCTCGACCAGCTACTATATCGAGATTGCGGAGCAGGAGGCTGTATTCAGCCTGGTGCCGGTTCCGGGGCGGGTGGACCTGCTGATTTCCAGCGAATTGGTTGAAACCGCGCGCGCCCTGGTGGCAGGGTTTGTATCTCCCGCCATCACCACAGTGATTTCATCTACGGCGCGCTCCTTCACCACTGCGGAAAAATCGGCGATGGGTGACGGGCGTTACCAAACCGAAGGGATTATTCAAGCGGCGGGGAAACTGGCCAGAACGGCGGTGTTTCTGGACCTCACCGAATTAGCGGAATCCAATAGAACATTTGTGAGTGCGACGTTGTTCGGCGCGGTCTCAGCCTCAAACGTGCTGCCCTGGGAGATTGAAACCAGCCGACAGCAGCTGGCCACGGCATCCTCGCTTCGTGGATTTGACGCCGCCGCTACCGCCGTCCGGGAAGAATTGCCCGCCCGCGAGAGCGAAACCGCCAGTATCGCATTGCCCGGCACGCAGTTCTCTGCACTGCCGGAGGATTTGCAGATGACGCTTTCACTCGGACAGGCGCGATGCACGGAATTTCAGGATGCCGCCTATGGCGAACAGTTTCTCGACCGCGCCGCCCGTCTCACTGAAGCGGCGGATCCTGATGACCATGGCAGCAGCCATGCGTTGAATGAGGCTTTCCGCAGATTGGCTCTTTGGATGGCCTATGAGGATGTCGCACGGGTTGCTTTTCTGAAGACCCGCACCGAACGGTTTGAGAGTATCCGACAGGAAACGCGCCTCGAACCGGGTCAGACGATTACGGTCACAGAGTATATGAAACCCCGGATCGAAGAGCTTGCCGACATACTGCCAACCGCACTCGGAGCGAGGCTCATGCGCCTTGCCGGCAGGGGCGGATTTCCGGGGCTGCATATCCGATCGAACGGCGTGATCGGCTATTGGCTGTTGCGCACGGTCGCGGGTCTCCGGGTTTTCCGCCGCCGCTCGCTGCGTTACCGGCGTGAACAGGCGGAGATCGATGAATGGCTCCTTTTCATGGAGGAAGGGCTGCGCAGCTCAGCCGGATTTGCCGCCGCACTTGCCGAACTACCGCGTGTATTGAAGGGATATTCCGATACTCACGCGCGCGGTCGGCGTGCCTATCGACGGATTATGGATGAGATTGTGCGCCCCGCGGCCCGGAATGGCTTTACCCGGCCTGACACCGAGCGGTTGCGCTCATCCATCGATGCGGCCTTGTCCGACGACGGACATACCAGGCTGGACTCGGTGCTCGGGGCGGCGCAGTGCTGACCAGCCGGCGCAGCGTCCGTGTCGAATGGGGAGATTGTGACCCGGCGAATATTGTTTTCTTTCCCCGCTATTTCGCCTGGTTTGATGCCTCCACCGCGCATCATTTTGAGGTTGCGGGCCTGCCGAAAACTGAACTCATCCGGAAATTCAACGTAGTCGGATTTCCGATCGTGGAAACCCGGGCCGCATTCAGGATTCCTTCGCGGCATGGTGACGCCGTGATCATTGAAACCGAATTCACCGAATTCGGGCGCACGAGTTTCAAGGTACGGCACCGCCTGATGCGGGACGGCAAACTCGCTGTGGAAGGATTCGAGACCCGCGTGCTGGTGCGGGCATCCGCGGACGGGAGCGGAATCCAGCCAGTGCAGATACCGGATGAGGTCAAAGCCGTATTCAATGTGAATGAGGCTGAATAACCGTTCACCGGCACCCTTTGCGGATTGCATTTACAGCCACATCCACCGCCACGCGGGTGTGTGCGAGATCCGACCCGGTGACTGCCAGCGAAGGATAGAGCTTTGCCGGTGATTTCAGGATACCGTGTTGCCGCAGAACCTCATTGTAGAGTCTGTTGCGCTGCGGATCATCATGCCTGGCGCTGCGGTAATCGCGGCAGACATTGTCGGTGAAGAACACGTCAAAAAGGGTTTCGTCGCCGCAGATCCGATGCGGGATTCCAGCCTTCATCAACGCCGACCGCTGCATCTCCTGCAAGTCGCGCCCGATCCCGCGCAATCTCTCATATGTGCCTTCACGCCGCAGCACCTCCATGGTTTTCAGGCCGGCGGCGGCGGCAACCGGGTTGCCGGAGAGAGTGCCCAACTGCATCAACCATTGGTCACGGCCGACGCGCCCCTGGTCGAAATGCCGCATGATGTCGGCATTGGCGCCGAGTGCGGCGATGGGAAAGCCACCGCCGATAATTTTCCCCAACGTGCAGATATCCGGAATGACGCCGTGTTTTTCCTGCGCTCCACCATAGCTCAGGCGAAAGCCGGTGACGATTTCATCAAAGATCAGCAGGATTTGGTGCGCATCACAAAGATCGCGCAACCCTTGCAGAAAACCCGGTTCGGCCGGAATGATCCGCTGCAGCGGTTCGACGATGATCGCGGCGATGTCGTCATGCTCAGCCAGCAGTGCCGCCACCGCATCTAGATCATTGAATGGCGCAATCAGCACCTCTTCGGCCACAGAGTCGGGAATTCCGGCGCTGTCCGGGACAGCCCGGGGGAAATTCACCAGCCGCTCCGGCGCCAGGCTCATCTGCGCTTCCGCACACATGCCATGATAACCGCCTTCGAATTTCAGGATCCTGTGGCTGCCGGTGAAGGCGCGCGCGAGGCGCATCGCATACATATCCGCCTCACCGCCGGAGGTGACAAAACGGACCTGTTCGCAGCAGGGCACCGCATCGACGATGGCTTCAGCCAATTCGATTCCTTTGCGGTTGCCGGCGAAGAATGTCATGCCTCTCGGCAGCTGCTCCAATACCGCTTCCATGACTTCCGGATGCCCGTGGCCGAGAAGCATCGGCCCGGAGCCGATCAGATAGTCGATATATTCATTGCCATCCTCATCCCGGACATGGCTGCCTTCACCGCTGGCAATGACAATACCCGGATCAAAATTTCCGAAGCCTCCGGCCGGCAGAACATGCTGAGCCCGGGCCACCCATTCCGCCTGAGTTCGGAGCTTTCGCATGGCGTCAGGATAATTCCAGAATGGGGCTGCCGAGCATGGAGAGGTCGGGCTGCACGCCAAGCCCCGGCCCTTCGGGCGGGGCGATCCTGCCATTCGCACGCACCGGCGCGTCCGGACAGAGCCGCGGATGCACATAGGAAGCCAGATCGCAGCAATTCAACAATGATCCGCACGGTGTGGAGGCGGCGAAATGCAGAGCCGCCGCGGTGACGATGTCTGACCCCCATGTGCATTCGGCGCAGATCACCGCACCAAGATGAACGCACAGATCACGCGCCCGCCGGGTTGCGGATAATCCGCCGAATTTCGACAGCTTGAGAGCGACCGCATCCAGACAGCCCAATTCGCTTGCCTGCAGCAGCGATGCGGGATCGCTGGCATTCTCGTCGATTTTCATGGGCAGCCCGGTCGCCTGCCGCACGGCGGCGCAATCCGGCAGCGATTTGCAGGGCTGCTCAAGCATGATGTCGAGATGAGCCACCGCCCGCCCGGTGCGGGTGGCATGCAGACGCGAGGCGCCGCAATTCCAGTCACCATAGACAAGCGGTCCCGGGCCGACCGCTTCGCGCACCTTTATCAACCGTTCCGCATCCGTTTCCCAATCGCCGTCCACACCCAGCTTCGCCTGGAACTGCCGAATGCCGGAGGCATATGCGTCTGTCGCGATCCGTGCCATTTCATCCGGCGCAATGCAGGTGATCGAATGATAGAGCGGCATATCACGGTGCGCACGCCCGCCGAGCAAAGTGTAGAGTGGCAGGCCGGTGGCTTTCCCGAATAGATCCCAGAGCGCCATGTCGACGATCGATTTCGCGTAAGGGTGGCCCAACAGGAAATCGTCGAGCCGCCGCATCGGCGCATCGACTCCGTCAGGTGCGATGCCGAGAATTTCCGGTGCCATTTCCATGACGGCCGACGGCACACCCTTGGCATAGGCGGGCAGATAATGCGGGATTGTGCAGACCTCTCCCCAGCCCTTCATGCCGCTGTCCGTCTCCAGACAGAGCACGACCGATTCAACCGTGGCGCAGCTCTTTTCCCCGGCCATGAAATAGGTCTCATGACTGGTCAGATCGACTAACCACAATGTGATCCGATTGACTTTCATTGGTAAATTCCCACCGGTTCACCCAACCCGTCTTCGTTCGGGTGCACACCGAGACCGGGTTCCTCCGGCAGATGCAGATGGCCCTCGATATTGCGCGGCCCCCTTCCGCCGGCGATATCAACGGTGAGCATGTCCTGGCATGCCCAGACCGCGCGGCAGTTGTCGTCCGGAATGGTCGCCGCAAGATGCAGGGCTTCGGTGTCGGCCAACACCGAACCGCCGGTTGCCATGACAAACATGTCAATTCCATGGGCGAGACCGATATCGCGGATACGCGCCGCCCTGGTCAGCCCGCCGACACGGTTCAGCTTGATGCCGAATAACTCGGCCAGCCCGCCCTGCGCGATGCGCACCGCGTCCTGCAGCGTCACCAGGCTTTCATCCACCGAAACCGGAGTGGCATGCCGGCCGGAAACGGCAGCGATATCGTCAAGCGTTTCGCAAGGCTGTTCAACCGTGACGTTCAGATCTTCGCAGCTGCTCATCACCCGCAGCGCCTGCTGACGTGTCCAGCCCCGGTTGACATCGTAAAGGATGATTTCCCCGGGAAGGCGGGTTTTCTCGATATCCCGGATGCGGGCGATGTCGCGTTCCACATCACCGCCGATCTTTACCGAATGGGCGATGTAGCCCCGCCTGCGGTAGCGCTCGATAACCACACGGGTTTCCTCCAGCGTTTTGGCGCCGACCGATGAGGCGATCGGGCGCGGCGTGCGTGAGCCTCCGCCCATCAGATCCGCGATCGGCATGCGCGCAGCCTGCCCGGCAATGTCCCAGCAGGCCATATCGATGGGGGCCTTGGCGTAGAAATGCCCCGGCAAAGCGAGATCCATCGCGCGTTCGACATCCAGCAACCGTCGCGGATCCAGGCCGATGACAGAGGCGGCCATGGTATGGATTCCGGCGCGGATTCCCGGACCGTGAGCCGGCACATATGTGTGGCCCCAAGGCGTGCCCTCGCCCCATCCGGTGATGCCGGCATCGGTTTCGAGTTTGACCAGAGTCGCATCAAGGCTTTCGAATTTCAGCCGACCGCCTGACAGCCAGTAGGGATATTCCAGCGGTAGCTCGACATGAAAAACCGTGATGCGGGTGATTTTCACGGGATCACCACGATATTACCGGTGTGTTTCTTGGCAATGAAGGCCGCCTGAGCTTCCCGTAACTCCTCGAGCGGATAGGTTGCCGCAAGGATCGGAACGACCTCGCCATTTTCGATATACCGCGCAAGGTCGCGGGTAATCCGTGGATCAATCACGGTGGAACCGGTGAATGTCAGGTCGCGCAGATAGAAGGTCCGCAGGTCCAGATTGACGATCGGGCCGGCAATGGCGCCGGAACAGGTGTAACGTCCCCCGCGTTCCAGAATGGAAATCAACTCCGGCCAGGAGGGGCCGCCGACAACATCGGCGACGACGGTGATTCTCTCCCCGCGCAATGCAGCGCGAAGGTCACCGGGTGCCCGTGGAAGAATCAGATCCGGCCGGAAGCAGGCGACACCCGCATGTTTGCTCTCCGATGCCAAGGCGATCACCCGTGCGCCGCGCCGTTTGGCAAGCTGCAGGAGGGCCCCGCCGACGCCGCCCGATGCGCCGGGCACCAGGACCGTATCCTTTGCGGTGACGGCGGCGCGTGACAGCATGCCTTCGGCTGTTGAATAAGAGCATGAGAATGTCGCCAGTTCGGCATCTGTCAAGCTGGAGCGGATCTCGACCGCGTTCTGCGACGGTATCGTTGTGTATTCGGCAAAACCTCCATCGCGTTCCGAGCCGAAATAGCCGGTTCGATCCATATCCGCTGGATCAGCCGGATCGCGCAGCCAATTGTCGGTGATCACCCGTTCGCCGATGCGGGCGGCATCAACCCCGGAACCGACAGCAACGATCTCGCCACAGACATCGGCACCCTGAATGCGCGGGAAACCGATCGCAGCGCCTCCCCAACTTGGATCCTGTTGCCCTCCAAGTTCTAAGGTGCCACCGGTTGTCGCACCGGTTACGGATTTCGAATACCAGCCGGACCTTGTGTTGATATCGGTATTGTTTAACCCGCAGGCGGCAACACGGATCAGAACCTCCCCGGCACTGGCTTCCGGGCGTGGCCAATCCTCATGCAGCACGATCTGGTCAAGATCACCGTGACCCATGGTGACCATGGCCTTCATTGTCTTCGGAAGTGTCATGCGACGGCTTCCCTCAATTGCCCGCCCCGGGGACGCAGACTCATCGGATCGTAGGCCGGCTGGCTGAGAACTGAGGCTTTCCGGGGTCTGCCCTGAATGAGGACTTCGAGTGCCGTTCCCGCAGCCGCCGCTTCCGGTTTCACATAAGCGAAGGCAAGTATCGTCCCGACCGAATGACCATAGACCACGGACGAGGTTGTGCCGACCACCTGCCCGTCAAACATCACCGCCTCGCCGCCATGGCCGTCGGCCACGCCATCCGCTTCAATCGCCAGATAGGCGCAGGTCCACCGCAGATCTCCGTTCAATGTTATGTCGTGTCCCAGATATTCCGTGTCGGTGCGGGCATACCGCAAAAGGCCAGCTTCGGCCAAATTCACCTCATTGGTCAATTCGCCCGCACCCTTGAATCCCTTTTCCATGCGCATGACATTCATGGCGAAACTTCCATAATCAATCATGCCATGCGCTGCACCGGCAGCGAAAAGCGCTGCATATACCTCTGGACAGGCCGCATTCGGCATGTGAAATTCCCACCCCAATTCGCCTGCATAGGACATGCGGAGAGCCCAGGCGGAATTGCCGGCAAGCGTGATTTGCCGAGCCGTGAACCAGCTGAACCCATCATCGCCGACATCAGTATCGGTGCAGGCACCGAGGACGCGCCGCGCCGCCGGGCCATTCAAGGCGAGAGCGCTCCAATCCGACGACAATGGGGTGAATTTGGTGCGGCAATCGGTGCAGTTGGCTGTCAGGTGATCCAGCAGACGCTGCTCAAAGAAAGCGGCGCAGACGAGATAGAACTTATCCTCTTCCATGCGCACAATGATTGTCTCAACTTCGATCCGGCCGCGCCGGTTCAACATATGCGCCAGCGTGATCGCGCCGGGTTTTGCCGGCATGCGGTTGGCGATCAGCCTGTCCAGCAGGGCATAGGCGCCCGGACCCGAAACCAGGAGTTTGGCAAAGGCAGTGATATCCATTATGCCGACGGACTCGCGGACACCTCGGACTTCCCTGCCGACAATGTCATGCACGACATTCCGACGGAAGGAGTAATGGTCCTTCTGCGCGACGCCTTCGGGTGCAAACCAGCGCGGACGCTCAAACCCGTAAACCTCCTCATACACGGCGCCCTTTGATTTCAACAGCTCATACAAAGGCGATGGTTTGACCGGACGGCCAGCGAGCCGATTAAAATTCGGGAACGGAATTTCGTGGCGCAGACAGTAATCCTCACGGGCCTTGGCAACCTGCCAGCCTTTAACAGCATAGCCACCGAAACGGCGCGGATCAAAGTCACGCATGGAGATATCGCCAGCCCCATACACAATCCAGCGGGCGAGCTCACGGGTCAGCCCGGGACCCCAGCCGATGCCGATCTGAGTGCCGCAGCAACACCAGTAATTCCGCACCCCCGGCGCCGGTCCGATCAAAGGATTGCCATCCGGCGGATGGCTGATCGCACCGTGAATTGCGCGCTGGATTCCGCGCTCGGCAAGAACCGGCATACGGTTCAGGCTTTCGCTGAGCCACGGCATCACACGCTCGTAATCGGCATCAAACAACCAGTGTTCGGCGTCCCAGGGGCAATGATCATGCCAAACGGAATTCGGGTTTTCCTTCTCATAGATCCCGATCAAGCCGCGCTTCTGCTCCATGCGGATATAACCTGACACCTTGCGATCATCGCGGATCACGGGAAGCTCCCGCTCCAGCCTCTCGAATTCCGGAACCGGCTCGGTGACGAAATAGTGATGCGTCATGGATGTCATCGGCAGCACTAGACCGGACCAATCACCGATCTGCCTTGCATAGGTTCCAGCCGCATTGACCACATGCTCGCAGGTAATCCGGCCCTCTGCCGTGTCGACAACCCACTCACCGTTTTCCACCTGCGACAGACCCGTGGCCCGGCAGTTGCGGAAGATCCTCACCCCCTGCCGCCGCGCCCCCGCCGCCAGCGCCATTGTCACATTTGTGGGATCAACATGGCCGTCATCCGGCGTGTGTAACGCACCCGACACCCCTTCGAGATTGTAGAAGGGATGCAGCCGGGCGATCTGTCCCGGTCCGATCAGCTCGATACTGAATCCAAGCGCCCGGCCGACCGAAAGCGTGTATCTCAGCCAATCCATCTCGTCGTCGGAATAGGCCAGACGCAAAGACCCGCAGCCATGCCAGGTCACCTTTTGACCGGTCTCAGCCTCAAGCCCGCCCGAATAAAGGCCGACATTATAGTCAACGCATCGGCCCAGGCCGAAACTGGATATGGAGTGGGTAATCTGACCGGCGGCATGCCATGTGCTTCCACTTGTCAGCTCCGCCTTCTCGAGAAGGACTGTATCCTTACCCCAGCCCTCGTGGCCTAGATGATATGCGAGGCCGACACCCATGATGCCGCCACCAATAATGACCACCCTCGCATGTGTCGGAAAATCGGCCGCCATGAAAATCCATCCCGGGCAAGGTTTTCAGTCGACAAATTAATCGGACAAAGATACCATCGTCAATCATGAATGGGACAAATGTATCAGAATTGATCCTCGAAAAGCTCGCGGAGGGGCTTCCCGAACTCACGCCGCAGGCGCGTAAGGCGGCAACCTATGTGCTTGAGAATCCGCGGGATGTCGGCGTCTCAACCGTGCGCGAAATCGCCAGGGCGGCGGATGTGAAACCGAACACCGTTGTGCGGATGGCCCGGCAGGTCGGATTTGAAGGCTATGACGATTTCCGCGTGCCGTTCCGCGATGCCATCCGGCGGGGTGCGGCCGACTTTCCGGATCGTGCCCGTTGGCTGCAGGAGGTCCGGAAATCCGGGGACATGGGCAGCCTGTATGCGGATATGGTGCAGGACGTTCTGCGCAATGTTGAACAGACCTTTGCCGGAATCACCGCCGGACAATTGCAGGCGGCAGCCGATGCCATCTGGAATTCCCGCGATATTCTGGTGTTGGGAGTTGGCATAAATCACTCCAATGCGCACAATTTCACCTATCTCGCATCCACCGGCATGGTACGGTTCCAAGCTATTCCGAAAGCCGGCTCGACCCCCATCCATGATCTTGCCTGGGCAGATTCGGAAGACACCCTGATCGCAATCACCTGCAAACCCTATCGCACGGAAATCATCGAAGCGGTAAATGTCGCCCGCGAACAGAAATTGACCGTGATCAGCCTGTCCGACAGCCCTGCCAGCCCAATCCTGCGCGGTGCCGACCATGGATTTGTGGTTTCGGTTGATACGCCGCAATTCTTCCCATCCTCGGTCAGCATCATCGCCCTGCTGGAAACGCTCCTGTCCTTTGTGGTCGCCATCGCCAGCGACGAAATCGTCGGGCGGGTGGAGACTTTTCACAGGCGGAGGCGCCAGCTCGGTGTCTATTGCGGAGAGGAATGATGACCCGGCCGGTCAGGGCATTGGAGGCACGATACTATACCGATCCGGATCTGTTCCGGAAGGAAACCGATAACCTTTCGGCACAGACCTGGCAGTTCGGATGCCACGCTTCGGAATTACCCGGACCCGGCACCTATGTCACTTTTGAAATCGCCGGCGAAAGCCTGTTCGCGATCCGGGGACATGACGGTGCAATCCGCACTTTTCACAATGTCTGCCAACACCGCGCCCATCAACTGGTCAGCGGCACCGGCACTGCCCGTCTCCTGGTATGCCCCTACCACGCATGGGTCTACGAACTCACAGGCGAGCTGCGCGGGGGACCGAACATCAACTCCGTGCCGGGATTTGACAAATCAAGCATCTGCCTGACCAAAGTCCGCTGCGAGGAATTTCTGGGCTTCGTCTTCGTGAACCTTGATCCCGGCGCTGCGCCGATGGATGAATGGTTCCCCGCTGCGCGGGCTGAATTATCCGAATGGGTGCCGAACTGGGGCGAATTGAAGCCGCTCGAATGGGTCAGAATCGAAGAAGAATGCAACTGGAAAGTCTCGGTTGAAAACTACTCGGAATGCTATCACTGCCAGATCAACCACCCGACCTTCGCCAGCGGTGTGGTGAAGCCCGAAACCTATGATATCCAGCCGCAGGGCAAATGCCTGCGCCACACCACGGAATGCCAGGATCTTGAGCAAATGACTTATGACATCCGCTCGGGTTTCGAACATTTCGATGAATATTCCAGCTGGTTTCTGTGGCCGATGTTTTCGTTCCAAGTCTATCCAGGCAATGTTCTGAACACCTATCATTGGCGTCCGCGCGATGCCGGACATGTCACCGTCTGGCGCGGCTGGTATTCTACCGACGGTTGCGAAGATCCGAAGATTCGTCAACTCGCCATCCAGGACCGCGAAACAACGGTCGCGGAAGATATCCGCTTGGTGGAATCCGTCCAGCGCGGCCTCGCCTCGCGCGGCTACAGGCCGGGACCGCTGGTCATTGACCCCTGTGGCGGCGTGAAATCAGAACACCCCATAATGCACCTCCAGCAATGGATGCGGGAAGCCATCGATGGTAACTGATCCTGCGATAGCGCACGCAGCTTCCTCAATCACCGGCCTCCTCATGGAAGAGGCGTAGATAAGGGCTGTAGCGGAACCTGCGGTGCCGTGACCAGCCGGTGATTTCTTCCAGGATACCAAGCCTGACAAGTTTCTGAACCAACTCATTCGCAGCCGGATATGCCGTGCCGATCAAGTCCCGCACTTCATTAACCGAGACGATAGGCCGAACGAAAAGCTCCTCCAGCACAAGATGCCCATTGCCCCCTGCGCGGCCAAGATTTTCGGCGATGGCGGCTCTGTGATTCTCCCGCAGGGCCAAAATGCACCGCGCCGTTTCCGCGGCCTGCACGCTGACTTCCGACACACCCTGCAGGAAGAATTCAAGCCATGCCTCCCAGTCGCCATCGTCACGGGTTGTCTGCAACAGTTCATAGTAGCGGTGACGATTCCGCTTGAAGTAATGCGACAGGTAAAGAACCGGCTTACGCAGCACTCCCTTCTCACACAGCAAAAGCGTAATCAGCAGGCGTCCCACACGCCCATTCCCATCCAGGAAGGGGTGAATGGTCTCGAACTGGGCATGCGCAAGCCCGATCCTGAGCAGTATAGGCAATCCGTCATCGGCATGAAGGAACTTCTCCAGCGCCCCCAGCGCATTGGCAATTTCGTGCGGCGGCGGCGGCACGAATACCGCCTCGTTCAATGTGCACCCACCTGGCCCGATCCAGTTCTGTGTGATGCGAAGCTCACCCGGCGTCAAAAACTGTCCCCGAACGCCCTGCATCAGGCGTTCATGAATTTTGCGGATAAGGCGAATTGAGACGGGAAGCTCCGGGTGGCCGATGCCGTCATTCATCGCAGCAACATAGTTCAGCACTTCCACCACATCGCGGGGCCGCTTTGGGTCAAGTATCTTTGCTTCGGCAGCGAGCAGATCCTGAAGGGAGCTTTGTGTGCCTTCGATCTGGCTCGAAAATACGGCTTCCTTACGAATATACATGAATACGAAGAGGTCTGGATTGGGCAGTATCTGGATTGATCCGTCCAGACGACCCAGTGCGAGATCGGCTTCGGACAAAAGGCGCTGGAGTTGCCCCTCAATTCGGACGGGTGGTTCCGGCGGCAGATCGCGCGGCATGAAAGCACTGTATCCAGCCGGTTGACGCACATAGCGGCCCGCCCTTCTGCGCTGCGACGCAGCCCCGTTATTATCGCGAGCGTTAACCATGGCTGAAAATCGATTCTTGTTAATGGCAAAGATTAACAAAACGACATTATACCTGCATATGCAAGACAGCCGTAAATAAGATATGATGTCCTCATCGAAGGGAGGGCGCACCAACCAACCTCTGCTTTCATTTGGCAGGGGGCTGCCGTTGAGCGCTGCCATCAAGTGGTGAATTGATCCGATGGACATGGCTGCTGTCGGATCATATTGACAGGCTGATTCCAGCGATCAATAAACCCGCTATGGGCCGAAATGCGATCGAACCGAGTATTGTTTTAAAACAAAATAGATCCATTCGGCCATTCTGGAAATCCCGTGACAATTCCTGCTGGCTCATCAACCGCAGGGCCATAGGCTTTATGGAAAAGCTGGAAGATGAGTCCGTGGACTGCATCTGGACGGATCCGCCGTATAATCTCTCGAATGACGGCGTCACCTGCGTTGCCGGCAGAATGGTCAGTGTGAATAAAGGCGCCTGGGATCAGAGCCGCGGTCTGTCATCCGATCATGAATTCAATCTGCGATGGATCAATCAGGGCTTCCGCATATTGAAAAAGACTGGAACGATTTGGGTGTCGGGGACACAACATGTTCACCCGAGCATCGGTATGGCACTGGTGCAGGCAGGTTTCAGGCTGTTGAATGACATTGTCTGGGTGAAGACAAATCCGCCGCCGAATCTGGGTTGCCGAACCTTCACACATGCCTCGGAGTTGATTTTCTGGGCCAGCAAAGCCGGTAGAGGCGATCGACCGGGGCACAAATTCAACTACCAGATCATGAAAGCGGAAAATGGCGGTAAGCAGATGCGGTCGGTCTGGCAGATGCAGGGACCCTCGGCGAGAGAGAAAGCATTTGGAAAACACCCGACACAAAAGCCGGTTGCCCTGATCGAGAGATGTCTACGCGCCAGTACCGACGAAGGCGATTTGATTTTGGATCCCTTTGCCGGCTCTGCGACCACCGGCGTTGCGGCGTTCAAACTAAATCGCAGCTTTATCGGAATCGATAACCATCTCGACTATCTGAAACTCGCGCGCAGTCGATTGAGAGAGCTGGACCTACCCCCCCCCGCCAGGGATTTCATCAAGTTCTGCGCAGCGCGGCTTTTCCCGCCAGTCGCCGGATTCGGAGGCGGGCTGAATGGATTTGTATTCAGCCTTGTTCAAGCTGCAGGCGCTCATTGGCGAGGATCTGCATACACGCGCTGGCGAACTCGAGGTCACAGTTCGTTGCAGCACTACCGGGAAAATCAACAAGGGGTGGGCGGGCCATACGGTGGAGCGCCATCTCGGTCTGCCTCAGAATTCCTGCCAAAGCCCCAATCTCGGCAGTTGGGAACTCAAAGTGGTGCCGCTCAAACTCGACAAAGATGGTCAGTTGACGGTCAAGGAAACAATGGCAATCACTATGATTGACCCATGGGAAGTGAAACAGAAATGCTTTCGCGAGAGCCACCTCTTCAGCAAGATCAGCAAGCTGATTGTGGTGTCACGTCTGGTCAAGGATGGTGATGATGAATCCATCGTGCTCGATTGCACGCAATTCCTACTTGCGAATTCGGGATTGATGGCATCGATTATGCGTGACTACGATGAGATTAGGGACAGCCTGCTCGGCGGAAAGCCGCTGAGCGGCAAAATGGGCAAATACATCCAACCGCGCACGAAAGGCTCAGGGCATGGGAGCGTATCGCGGGCGTTCTATGCGCGTAAGGAATTTGTTGGGCGGGCAATCGATCTCGAGTCCATCAATCGCCAGATCCTAATTGATTCAACCGGCCGGGTGACCGTGCGTGGAAAACAGCACCCGGTTGGGACGTCTGGACATTTTCCAATGGATTGTCATGACCGCACAAACCCGAACAGCGATTGCCGTCTGCATGCCGGAAAAGACAACGCACCAAATCGCTTCGAGCTTGATGCTCTTATGCGAGGACTACCCAACAATCAGTCAGGTGCCGGCCGCCACAAATGCGTCTATTGCGCCTATAAAGCGGGCTACCGTTTGGGCTTGAAGAGAGGCTGAGACCCTGTTCAATCCCACTACGCAATTCAACCTTTGCCCTGGTGCTTTTGGCCCTTCGCTGTGAGCCGGTAGACACCGCTGGCACTGTCTTCTCCGCCGACACGTTCAAAAATAGCCTGGTCTCCACGCTTTCCAACCGTGTTGGTATTCAGGACCCGCCTTAAGCTGTTCTGCCAGTTCTTGCTGACTTGAACACCAAATCGCCGGGCAATCACCTCTGCCTCCCGGTAAATGTCTTGCAGTTTCATCTTCGGGCCAGCCCGCTGCATCGCATAGATAACTACGTCCAATTGTGTCACCGGAATCCGGCTTGGCGACTTCCCACAATCTATGAGCTTCCCGAAGAGATCGCGGATTGTATTGCTGCCCTCAACGTTGCTGCGCCTATGCCGATGCAGCTCTTCATAGATACAGATGAATTCATCATCGGGCTCCACAAGATCAGGAACGCGCAGCACAGCTTTGAATGCGTCGAGATACTGGTCGATATGCGCCGCGCCTTCCTGTCCGGTCATCATCAGATTGGTTTCGCTGTTCCGGGTCAGGCCAGAGCGGGTCAAATTCGACGAGCCGAGAAAACAGGAATAACCGCCATCGGATTTTCTTCCCCAGTAGAGTTTTGAATGAAGGATCGGAATTTTAGCGTCTCTTTGCTGAACATGCACTCGGTATTTCACTACTTCCGATTGTTCCCGCAGCGATTTCAATTTCTTCATGGCCTGGGGTTCGGTCGCCAGACCATCGACTCCATGCACAATCGTCACCTGCCCGGTGCGATCCAAGACCTGTTGAATTGACCTGTCCAGATATTCCAGACCCTGAACCGAAACATAGGCGGTGGCGATTCCAAGCTTTTGCAAATCGGTCAAATGCTTCTGCAACACATGCCCGAAGGGCTGTCCGGGCGAGGAGCAGATTGTCACCGTCATGCTAATACCCGCCAACCACATTGCTGATGGAACGAAGCATATCTGTCCATGATTAGACCGGCAAGCAAGCAGCAAGGGTTTGTGACAAGAGCCAGCGCTACAGTCACCGCTTTCGAATTGAAGGAATGCGGCACCGAAGCTGGAACCGGCAATCCACCGGATACCAAAATGGGTCTTTTTCGGAATATGCAGGAAATCTTGATACGGGGATGACACTGCGCCATCGGACTGGTCAGGAGAGCCGGCGGCGGGAATCCACCGGTCCAATGCCTATATTTGGCAGACAGCAGATCAGGCGGGAATGGATCCATGCGGCATCGGCACCTCGTTGATACGGACGAAGCAGCCCGTTCCCTGCCGGCGATTGGATGACATCATTCATCGTGGCCGCTGGCAGGACTGGGTCCGTATGCGACAGTGGTGTCATGATGATCCCGAGATCATGGACAGAATCAAGACCGTCTGCCGACCAGCCGTCACTGACCCGTACCGGCAACGCCATCACTTTTGGTTGAATCATATCAGGCATCACAGTGCCGGACTCTGAAGCCCTGAACCCTGAATGGGATCGGGTACTGCCAGCCACCGCCCGTCTACAGCAATCGTTTCCCGACGCTGTCCTTGTCGGCGGCACGGTGGCAGCACTTCACCTAAATCATCGCTTTTCACATGATGCTGATCACATCCTGACTGATCTTGTACAACGGTTTGAGGCCGTCCTGAACCAGCCGGAAGCTGTGGCAGGAAGAAACACATCGCGTGTGCAGAGACCGGTCCTCATCCTCGGATCGCTTGACTGCATCGAAACCGGTGTCCGCCAACTGCGTCGCACCGAACCTCTTGAAACCGTCACAACCGTGCACAAAGGCGCGCGGATCGCAATACCGACACATGCAGAAATTCTACGAATCAAGGCTTGGCTGATTCTGCAACGGAATGCCACCCGCGACTATATTGATTTTGTCGCACTGGCGGCCCAGATGCGCCTCGATGCAATGACCCGGGCCTTAGCGAATTTCGATTCACTCTACCCACAGGATTCGGGAGAATCCGTCATCCAGCAACTACAGGCGTAGTTGTCCAGTGCCTGCCCTTATGATCTGGGCGAGACACCAGCTGAAATTTACCGCGGACTTGATCCAGACCTAAATGATTGGGAGCGGATCCAGGCACGGTGCGCTGACCTCGCAATCATGATTTTCGACGGGTTGTGCCGACCTGACCCTGATCCTCCGCAGTCACCCAACCCTGAATCTGACTCGGACACTGAATTCAGCTTGTGATCACACCTGATTGTTTCAGGTGAGAATCCGACTGAAGCCCCGCCACCACGTGCGGCGGCTATTTGGGCAAAAGCTACGTTACAGGTGTCCGTGTCGTGTCGACACCCTTCCCTCGCTCTACACAGCGGAAGTCTTCGGGGTGGGCAATCGGGACGAAATATGCGTCACACTCTTGCCAATCTCAGGTACACTCGCCGAACAGAAGCAGGGTGAGCGCCTGCAAAAGTGAGTTGTATCGATTCTATGGCGTGGCCGGTGGACCGGCAGAGATCGAAATTATCCGACGGAACCCAGTTCTCATCCGGTCACAGACCCCATTTCCGTTTGATTCGGAACTTCTGCGTGTTCGATTCTCTTCTCATTTCGGTTCCTGGATGCTGCAGAGAACATTCCGGCAATCAACCGGACTTACGCACCCCGTTTTCAAAAACCCAGAGAGGGGTTGCCATCGAGTTCAGATGGTGGCGGTTCCGGCGAGGTTGCGAGTCGGTTCAGGACTGGACTGCCCAGGAGTTGCGGGTTGTGGCGGGCCACATCCAGTGGCGTCCGGCCCTTCGCATCGGCGATCCCGGGATCAGCGTCATGGTCAATGAGACAGGTGACGAGCGCCGCTGCCGAACCATCCCTGCGCCTGACGGCCCAGTGCAAGGCGGTTGTTCCGCCCTTACCGACTGCATCCGGGTCAGCCCCGGCCGCGAGCAGCGCCTGCACAAAGGCAGGGTCGGCATGGCGCATTGCCAGGTGCAACGCTGTCCAGCCATTCGCATTCGCGAAATCCAGCCCGGCATTGGCCTCGATCAGCACCCGGGCAGCTGCAGTCTGCCCCTCCCAGGCCGCCCAGTGAAGGGCGGTGGCTTGTCCGGCAGACGGTGGCGGCTGTTCAAGAGTGTCAGGATGGTGCCCGGCCTCGAGCAAGCTGCTCAGTTCAGTGGAATCGCCGCGCCGAACCGCTTCATGAAGCGGATGCGGATCCTGGGATAACGGCAGGTTCTCGGGCGGCGGGTGATAGGTACCGTCTTTGGTGATCCCACCATTGCCATGGCGCTAATGGACCCGGCCCGCCAGGATGAGTTCGGCCCTCATGGCTGCTGCAAGTGAACGCATTGAGGCAAGAACACCTAGGTAGTTTACAAGGGCGGAGAAATTTCCTTCATCTGCCTGTTCAAGAGCAGCAATATAGTCAGGTTTTTCATCTGCCGGGATAATCGGCGGAAATTCACCGGCCTTGGCATAGGCCCAGGCCATCAGGAGGCGGGAAATGCGGCCGTTGCCGTCCTGAAAAGGATGAATACGCACAAACTCGTGATGAAGCCACGCCGCCTCAGTCTCCGGTGCGAGATCAAGTCCGCGGTGATCCGCATGGAAGGCAAGGAAGCGTTCAATCTCTGTCTGCACTTGTTCCGGCGGGCAGTATTCATGCACAAAGCCGTCCTACCGACGGGGGGTGTTGGGGCGGATTTTCCACTGGCCTGAATTACCATCCGATTTTTTCATGTTATGCTTCGGTTCCGGCGCTCAGGTG
>JAPOXR010000029.1 GCA_026706985.1 Paracoccaceae bacterium
CAAGGCGCTCCATTGCGCGCTCCCGCAGGTCCATCGAAATCGGTCTGGCCATCGCCTGTGCCTCCATTGCTGCCCTGACCGGTTTGAATCAAATCACGGCGGAAAATGGAATCCCCTTTCGATTCAATGTTATGTCATTCTGCTCTAAACTGAGAACCCGATCCCGTAGCTCGACATGGTAAACCCTCAGAACGCTCTCCGTGTCGGTGCCAATCTCATAAGCTCCGGACAGGACAACTTTCTCAAATCTGGAATCGACTGCAAACGCTTTCGAGGCATGCTTGATTCATAAATCGAAGATTTCAGATTCCTCTTTCCCCGCAGCTTCATCCACAGGTGAGGGCGCTTGCTCTTTTGCCCATGCGAACGCATTGACGGATGCAGAAATTTTTTGCCTTTCTCGGTCAAGCGGACAGGGCTTGTTACCTTCCAATGGCTTACGAGAAAGGCGATAATCGAACTCAACTGAGCAAATCGACTATGATAATCAGATCGACCGGCCCCATTCTGACCGTTGGTCACTCAAACCACTCAAGGGAAGAGTTCCTCGATCTCTTGAGACGGAACAAGGTGGACGCCGTTGCAGATGTACGGTCGGCTCCCTACAGCCATTACAAGCCACATTTCAATCGTGAGATCCTTCAGACGACTCTTGAAAATGCAAGTATACGCTATGTGTTTCTCGGGAAGGAGTTAGGTGGAAGGTCGAATGACCCACACTGCTACGAGGCCGACCGGATTCGTTATGACCTTGTGGAAAAGACACCTTTGTTTCAATCCGGCCTCGAGCGACTGATGCGCGGCTCAAAAGATTACCGGATTTCAATGATGTGTTCAGAAGAGGATCCCCTGACCTGCCACCGGACACTGCTCGTCGCGCATGCGCTGGACAGGGCTGGGTATGATGTCGAACACATCCGTGGCTGCGGACGGCGGGAACCCCATTCAGATGCCATGGCCCGATTGCTGGATCAGTTTGAGAATCTTCGTGATGCCTTGCCTGCCGGACTGTTTGACCCGCAGCCACGGGAAGAACGGATTCAAGAGGCTATCAAGCGTCAAAGCGGAAAGGTTGGTTACAGGATTTCCAAGACGCACGAGCATATGGAGGAAACTTCAATCGAAGTTATGGACAATCGGATTCACCAGAAAGTCAGCTGAGCGGTTTTTCGACCTGATAGGCCGCTCTGCCGTAAAGCGCATCGTGGATGTAAGGCTGAACAACAACTCTCAGCTGGCCGGATTCGCTAAGCAGGACGATCTTGCCTGGCTCGTGCGTAAGCTGTGTGGCGTGGATTATTTCCACTTGCCTGAACTTGCCCCGACGAAGGAGCTTCTGCAGGATCACCGAAAGAAACAGATCACATGGCAGAACTATGAAGAGCGTTTCCTGCACCTGATGCGGGTGCGTAGGACCGAATCCACGTTGCCAAGGGACATCATTGATTCCGGCTGCTTCCTTTGCAGCGAGGACCAGCCTCATCATTGCCGCCGGCGGTTGGTCGCGGAGTATCCCAGGCAGCATTGGGGAAAAATAGAAGTCATCCATTTGGGTGAGAATTCATACGCCCTCACTGAATCATATTTGTTCGGACCCGCCTGCCCGGGAAGTTTCGCCCCGGTACCCTGCCCTCCCGGAGATCACACGAAGACGGCGAAATCCACAGCCCATTATGCCCGGGTAATACCTGAAGCGCGAAGCATCAGCATGCACAGAAAGGTAGCAGCGCCTTGTCAGCTGCCCCTTGGCGTCAGAACCGCTGCATAAAACCCATCCATTCCGCCAATCTCCGGCCAGTAATCCGGCCGCAGGCGAACCCCTCCCTCGGTTGTTTCCCAGCCCGGGTCGGCGCCGATCTCCCTGAGGTCGCGGCGCACCACACCAGCACCCAATTCCCTCACTGCCCATTGCACAACATGCTCACCTTCCCCGGGCAGGAGCGAGCACACGCAGTACAGAACACGCCCTCCCGGTTTGACTTGCCGGAGCCCATGCTGAAGCAGACGCTTCTGCCCTTCCTCAAGTGACCGCAGCCAGCCTTTTCCGCGCCGCCGGTAAGGAAGTTCCGGGTTTCTCCGGATTGTGCCGGTGGCACTGCAGGGTGCGTCGATGACTATGATGTCGGCATCCGGTTGCCAACTCAGCGCATCCGCATTCACAAGCCGTATCTCCAGGCTGGTCCGCGCAAGATTCTCCCGCATGGTTTCAAGCCGTTCAGCGGATTTATCGACGGCAACAATCTCTGCGCCGACGGCAGCGCACTGCATCGATTTACCGCCGGGAGCCGCACATAGATCGACAACCCGCAACCCCTCGATCCGGCCAAGCAACCGCACCGGGATTGCGGCCGCGGCATCCTGGACCCACCAGGCACCGTCCGCAAAGCCGTGCAATTCGGAGACCTGCCCCCATTCATGCAGCCGGAGGCTGCCGGTCGGCAGGGACTCCGCCCCGAGACGGCGCGCCAACCCTTCAAGGCCAACTGCTGCACGGGAAGTCAAATCCAGCGGCGGCGGCACCTCATGCGCCGCCTCGATCCGCCGCAGCACGTCCGGCCCGTATGCCTCTTCCAGCCTACGGGAAATCCACTCCGGAAGCCGCGGAGGTCCGGCATCGGCCCACCATCTCCACCCTTCCTCTCCCGAGGCCCGCCTCAAAACCGCGTTGACCATACCGCTGTAGCTCCGGATACGGCCATCACCCGTAACCAGCCTGACAGCCTGATCGACCGCCGCATGCGGCTTGGTTCCGCATGCATGGATTTCCGTGACCGCCAGTCTGAGAATATTGCCGACACTCATCGGTGGCTTGTGCCGCAGGCAATTGTCCAGCACGGATTCCGCCCTGGCGAAATGCCTGAAAACCGCCGCCGAAATGCGCCGGGCCATCGCCAGTTCGGCATGATCAAGACTTGCCGCCTCTTTCCGCGGGAAGGTAAGCGGCGCGCCATCGCGCAGCACCCGGCCAATCGCCCGCAGGGCTGCCCGGCGGGCTTTCAGCCCGCCCACTGCCTCCTGCCGCCTGTGTTCCGTCACCCGTTCCCCCTCAGATCGGCCATCCACACCATACACGGCAAATCAGCCGCAATTCCCTCACCGCAGGCAAGGGGGGGGGGGGCAGTGGAAGAAATCTTACTGCGACACCTGAATTCCATCACTCGCCTACCTCGGAATCCGGTCTCCCCTTTTCTCCATTGAAACTCGGCGCAGACGAAACTCGTAAACCCAAGATCCCGTATGTTCAGTTAACCAGAGAAAGGGCGGGCATTCGAAGATGCAGATCAAAAATCAAACAATGTGTGCAACCATTTTATGAATGTGTTGGCCAGTGGGGTGTCGTAATTTAGATCTCGTGCAGTGATCGCAGTTCCCATCGGTCGGGGCTTCTCACGCGTTGCAAGCCAAGCGTGTACATAGGCTCTGGTGAGTTTTGAGTCCGAGAATTTGCGGTCTGCCGCCGGGATTCCATTGATATAGCGTTCAGCAAGAGGCCAAACAGGATCGGCTGGCGGAATCATTTCCTGAACAAAATCTTCTAATTCTCCACTTCGTCTGTTGTCAGGCATAATCCAAACCCCTACTCGGACATTGCGTGGGCCTGAAAAAACACTTCCATTGAAATGAAGATTTCGACCAGGCTTAATCTTGCAGCCTGCTTTCCGGAGCTGATCCGCTATTGATTGCCAGCGGCCACCAATGTCATCATTCGCATCCGCGAGGATACCCAGCGCTGAAAGCCCACGCCTGTTGACTTCACTGACAATTGATTTCTGCAGACTATTGATTTCTGCAGACTATTGAATCCATACTTTTCGATAATCGAAAAAGGCATCTCAACATTGTGGCTTTGGATAAGTTTTTCGACAACATTTTTGTCGTCTCTGCCCTCAACAAGCAGTATGGATTTTTGGGGTGCATCCATGAGAGCTATCGGACTTCGATCCTTTGCTGCGCCGCCACATCAAGATCGTCTTCGGAATATCGGACAGCGCGCCGACTATCGCCAGATTTCTCTAGTCGGTACAGGATCCCAAACTCAGGTGATTCAGCAGCGGCTTCCGCAAATCCGGTAACACAGTCCCAACTATGTGTTGCCGCAATCACTTGGACATCGCCTTCGCTTGCCGCTTTAAAAATCAATTTCCAAAGTGTCGGCTGGATCAAATAATGAATGCCATTCTCGACTTCATCGATCAAAAGGACACCACCCCGGCACTTCGCAAGAGCCAGAGTAATCTCCAGAAAGCGGTGTGCACCGGTGCCAAGACGCTCCAGTGGAACTGGCACACTCACCGATTTGAGCTTTACAATCACACGACGCTTTGAAGCCCCATAGATTTGGGACGAATCACTGATGACGGCAACACCATCCACCTCCTCTCCAACAACTAAGCGAAGGGCACTCGTCACGAATTCCGCGGCATCAGTCAGTGCCACTGAATCCCAGAGGCGGGCGATATCAAAATTGTGAAGCAGATCCGGTCCAAGGGATTCATGTGTAATCGGAACCGGCCATCCTTCGGGATTTTGGTCCCTTCGAACTTGACGTAAACGGTGTCGCAAGCGACGAAAACCCGTGTATCCATTGTCAATCTCGTACTCACGCCTGCGTTTACCGACCGTCACACGGAGATGCTTTATCGGCGCATCCTCTGCGTACACAGTTGACCGCTGCTTTCCGCTTTCGGCAGCACTGAATAGTCTGAGTGACAAATTGTGAGGCGCCGGCTTGGCACTGATCCCGATGACAGGCGGCTTCGTGCGTTTGTTTTCGCGATCAATCTCGTGAAACAATGACGCGAAATCCGGGAGCAGCACTTCGTCTCCGTTCTCATCAAAGCCTAACAAAAGCTCTCCGCGGGACTCAACGAGATTGGTCAGTGAACGTTTTTCGCCCCTGGACGCGAAGACCCGTATAGCCTCGAGTACGGTCGTTTTGCCGATACCATTTTCACCAGCCAACAATGTGACGCGCCCAAGCTCAGGAATTTCCAGAGAACGAATTCCCCGGAAATTCTCTAATGTGAGTGAAGGCAGATGTACCGGGGACACCATGGTAAATTCCAATTATTGGGCATTAGTTGTTACGGCACACGGCTGATTCTGTCCAGTTATATGCAATGCAGAACTCGCTTCTCGTAACAGGCGATTAAACAGCGGTGCCCTGCAATCCGTCAGTTTTGGAGACTGGGGATTTTCACTTCGGCATTATTGGAGAGTACTCACACGGCAGTGACAGACGTGGCGCGGACGGCAGCGGAAGGACGATGCCGGGAACCCTCACCGCCAGGTACACCCAGAGCCTCAATGCATCTGGCAAGCTGCGGGTGCCCGAGCGCGTCCGTGAGCGAGAACTTCTTGCAGTTACCACGGCCCAACGCGAACCGGCTGTCAAAACGCTCCCGCGACAGGATCGCGGCAACCCACGAAACCGACGACCTTTCCTGGGACGTGCGGCTTATCTATGCCTGTGCAATGAAGAAGGAATGCCGCATAAGATTCGTATTGTTCAGCCCATTTTGTGTAAACAGGGCAAGCCTAACCAAGCGGAGGTAGCTTAAGCAGCAAGTGAGTTCCAAAGGCATATGAACCAAACGTAACGGAGGAAGGGGAAATGAGCGAATTAGCAGGGATTGGCGGTCACGAACTCGTGATCGCCGGGCGGGAATTTGAGTGGCTGGGAGCACGATCAGCTACGAGCAGACGAGTTATTGTCGAATCTGGTGTTTGCGGGGTTTGAAAGCTGGCGGCATATCTGGTTGCGACCTTCCCCATTGCCTTTGGGATCGGAGGTTTCCGCACAACGCGAATTATCGTCGACGAAGTGGTTGAAAGCCGCAGAAACTTGAAGAAACTAACCGGCTACGTGAGCCAACGCGTAGGTTCCAAGAACATTCGGAACGCTTTGCATTCCACTATTCCAGAGCAGTGATGGTTGGAACTTAAGCGGACTTCCGTCCAGCGAAATAAAACCCTGTGACAGCCCCAGCCAAGGTGCCGAACGCGGTAACCACTTGTTCGAAGTTGCTCCCCAATACGTTAGATCCGAACAGGAGAACATTCACAAATGAACCGACAATCAACAGGGCCAACATTGCCCGGACAGAGCCTTCAGGTAGATTCAATCCCTTGAGAGGTCCGGCAGTCGAAGAAGATGATTTCCAAGCTGCATAAACAGGGGCAGCCACAAGCACCACCGCCAATAGAACTAATTCCATCCAGAAGAGGGGATGCGTGTATAGATTAGCTAAGGTTTGGGATGCAGTTTCTGTAACTTGCTGAGCGTTTGCAGGATCAATCAGCATGATGAACTCCAGTGCCCTTTTCCAAACCTGTCAGAAGAAAATCCGAACCTCAAATGTAAGGTCACATCAACAGCTTTCAAGCGGGCGATTCAAACAAGATCTTTCCAGATCGACCGGTCGAGCCGCAGGCTTTTCGCACTGGACGAAGACTGGGAACTCTTCTTCTGTCAACCCGGCACACCGTCCGATTGTGGTAAACAATGTAGCGCCGTACCGCCTTGCGGAAGCAGCATCTCCTCCAGATTGGCACGCACCCCGGGCTCGTTGCCGCGACAGCGCAGGGACACCCGCCCGCGCAGAGCACGATACACTTTGTTGATCAAGTCACGCACGGTCAGCATCGGCATAGTCAACCTTCCTCCGATCATCTTTTGTGTATGATGGCTGTCTGACGGAATCTCTGCAAACGACAATTTTTGCCCAATCCGTCGGCGCAATCTAAAGCTGACTGGATGTTTCGTTGCGCAGGGCAAAATACTCTTTCCGAATGTCCTCGGCAATCTCCGCGACCTCCCTTGCCACCCTCGGTTCCAACCCGAGTTCCCGCTCGAGTGCCGTTATAAGCGGACGCAGAATTGCATCGGCACGCGACGATTTGATCAGATCGCGCATCTTCTCTAGACCGATGTCTTTCGAGAGCTCGATCAATCTCATTAGCACTTCTCTCGGTAATTTGCTGAGTTCAGCAAGGATAGACAACGCCATTTGGACATCCGCGGCGCATGCTTCGCCGTTACCTGCCGCCAGATGCGCCCCTGCCCGGATCAAATGGCCATGAAGCCTCCTTTCCACGACTCCAAGCTGCTCCGCATGCAGCGCACGGTCCAGCAGTCCGAGAGCGACTTCCGGGCGGCGCTCCTTCAGTTCCTGTTCCGCCCACAGACACAGCGCTAATTCAGCTGCGTCCCGTAGCAAAACCACGTCACTTGCTTCAAAGCGGCTGACAACTTTGTTCCACTCTGAGAGACCTTCCCTCTTCATGCCCGTTGCGACAAGCAAACGGCCTAATTTATGTGGGAGCTTCAGAAAGGAGATATTTGTCCGCGTGACACCGCCGGTCTTGCCACCCCGTCTCGGCAGGGGAGACGATCAGCGCCGGTCGACTACCTTGCTGCTCGTGGCCAGCAGTAGGATTCAATGTGACGAGCCATAAATCCCAGCGCTTCACTACAGGAACTCATCACCAATCGGTTTGTCATCGATCCAGGATCGATCCTCATAGGAGGAGGAAACCGTCTCGGCGCATTGCTCCAAAAGCTGGTCAAGGGTGCAAAGAGTGCGTTTCTTCGGTTGGACGATCAGGCAACCGTTCTCGACTCCGATATCCATCACATCTCCACCGCCGAGTCGCAGGGATTCGAGAAAGTCAGGAGGCACAGCCAACATGACGGATCCGCTCATGCTGCGCAGGTTGGTGGTATGCACTTCCATCTCCCACTACCGAGAATGCCCATAGCCATGTCGGCGTTGAGGTGCAAAGTCAACGGGAGCGGCGACTATGTGAGGTCAGGTTGGTGGCTTCAGATTGCAAAGGCGCAAGAGAAGTTGGGCGACGCGCTTCGGTACTTCACAACGTTGTGCCGGCGGATTGACTTTGAACAGGAAGAAGTATTTTCCGACTCTGCAGCCGCTTTTGAAATCTGTTGGCAGCAAATCGTAAGCAGATCGCAGCTATTCGACTTCTTCCGGGTAACGACTCGTTTGGGCGCAGCAGTTATCGCTTTACAATTCGGACCGGTTGAACCTTAATCCCTCAGGCACTCAGGGTGGTCGAGCATGGCCAAGCGATATCAGGAAGAACAGGGTCCGACGCTCCGCCAGCGCCGGGTGGCCGAAATGCTCCGCCGTGCTCTCTCTGAAGTGATTTCCGAGAATCCTCTCAAGGAGACAGAACTGCCGGATCTGCCGGTTACGGTCGGCGAGGTCCGCCTGTCTCCTGATCTGCGCCGGGCCACGGTTTTCGTGCTGCCTCTCGGAGGTGAACATGCCGAAGAATTCGTCAAGGCGCTCAATCGGGAGAAACGGGAGATCCGCCGGGCGCTCAACCGGCGCATCCATTTGAAGCGCTCGCCGGATATCCGATTCGTCTCCGACCCGGTGTTCGATCAACTCGATCGTATGCAGCAGCTATTCGACAGCGAGGATGTGAAACGGGATTTGACCCTGCCGGCAAACGGGTCCTGAATTGGTGCTTGAAGAGATTTCGGGGTGGCTGGCCGTCGATAAGCCCGGCGGTGTAACCTCCGCAAAGACCGTCGCAGCCGCCAAGCGGTTGCTCGCGGCCCGTAAGGCCGGGCATGCCGGTACACTCGATCAGCCTGCGAGCGGGCTGCTTGCCATTGCCTTCGGCGAAGCCACGAAGACGGTCCCTTGGGTCATGGACACAAAAAAGACCTACAGCTTCCGTGTCCGTTTCGGCCAGAGCACGACAACTGATGACGCAACCGGTGAGATCATCGGTGAATCCTCCCGACGGCCGGACAATGCGGAGATCCTTGCGGCGCTACAGCAATTCCGGGGTGAGATCATGCAGCCGCCGCCGCTCTATTCCGCCGTCAAAATCAAGGGGCGGCGGGCGGCAGAACTCGCAGCCTCCGGCACGAACCCGGATTTGACACCCCGGCCACTCACCGTTCACCATCTGGAAATGACCGAAAGGCTTTCTGTAGATGTCTGCGAATTCAGGATGGTCTGCGGCAAGGGCGGCTATGTCCGGTCCATTGCCCGGGACCTCGGGGAAGTACTCGGATGTCTTGGTCATGTCCTGAGCCTCCGGCGTTTCGAAGTAGGGCGGTTCACGCTTGCCGACAGCATTGAATTGACCGGTGCAACCCGACCGGATCTGGAAATGCGCCTCAAGCCCCTTGAGTGGGTTCTCCACTCCTTGCCTGAAATCCAATTCAGCGAGGATCAGGCGGCCCGCATCCGCAACGGCAATCCGGTTCCCGTTTCCCTGTCGGGCCCGGATCCAACGGACTCTGCCTGGGCATCATCACACGGCAAAGCCGTTGCTATGGGCAAGGTTGAGGATGGACACTTCCTGCCACAGCGTGTGTTCAAACCACATTGAATCCGCAGCTCCTATCCTGATTTTCTTGGGTTAATCTCGTTCACCTTGAGACAAAATCCCCTGATCGACGCAAGGATCCTGTCAGCGGACCTAACCTAGTACTACAGTTGCGCTTGCCCTGCTCTTCGTTTGTAGTGTGCCTTTGCTGCGTCGGCCTGGTGTTTTCGCCGCCACAGTGACCAGTGCATGATGAATGACCTGGATCCCGGCGGCCTGAGCAGGAGTCTTGCGATCAGATAGCGCAGTTCCGGAACGCCCGGCACCTGTGCCGTCATGAGGGCAAGGCGTCGATTCCGGGATTTGGACTCCTTTTGTTCTGTTTGCCCTGTGCCCTGATCCTCAACTCCGCCGCCAGCCTGGCCAGGAAGGCTGCGGCGGCCATGACCAGGCTGATATGCCGGTGCCAGCCATGCCAGGAACGGGCCTCGCAATGGTCAAGGCCGAGATCGCCCCTGGCTCTCTGGAAGCACTCCTCGATGGTCCAGCGCAGCCCGGCGGCACCTGCCACTTCCGCCAGGTCGGTGCCGACAGGGCAGAAGACCAGGTGGTATGCCAGCTTCCGCGGGTCGCTGCGGGAGCGGCGCACCAGCAGGCGGTGTTCCCAGCCCTGCCTGCAGTTCCACGGGATGACAAGGCAGGCCCAGTCATAAAGCCTCGGCCCCTTCGAGCCCTCACCGGCGGCAAGGGCCGTCCAGTCCTCGTCAGCGCGTTCCCCGACCAGCTCCGAGGGGTTGGTGGCCACGATGCCGCCGTCATCGATTGACGCCAGATAGTGATTGCCGCGCACCGCCAGCACATAGGCCTGCTCCCGTTCCTCGAGCATCCGCCTCAGGCTGTAATCCGAGCCATAGGCCGCATCGGCCAGAACCCAGGCGCAGCGGACACCGGCATCGAGGTTCCGGGCGATCATCCGGCGGGCTATCGCCGGCTTGGTGGCGAATTCGACATCATCGGGAACGCCGGTCTTCGCCCGCCGGCCGGCATCATCGGCCCAGGCCCGCGGAAGATAGAGTTGCCGGTCGATCAGCGCCTGGCCATATCGGCCCGCATAGCCGAGAAACACGCCGACCTGGCAGTTCTCGATCCGGCCCGCCGTCCCCGAATACTGGCGGGCAACGCCGACAGAGTGGCTCCCCTTCTTCAGGAAACCTGTGTCATCGACAACAAGAACACCGTCACCGCAGCCAACAGCCTCAATGACATAATCACGTATCCCGTCCCGCAGCCAGTCCGCTTCCCAGCGGCTGCGGCCCAGCAATGCCTGCATCCGCCAGGGACCCGGCAGGCCCGCATGCCCGGACATCATCCAGCCGGTCTTGCGGGAAATTCCCGACAGCAGACCGTCAATGAACGCCCCGCAACTCTCCCGGAGTTCACTGCGGCGAAACACCGGACCGATCCGCTCCTTCAACGATGACAGCTCATTCTCCCACTCGAGCAGAGACCCCGACCACTCTGAAACACCCATTACCCATACCCCCGTCACAGTGAGAACCGAGCCCGTGAATCACACATTCAGGGCAAACGCAACTGTAGTACTAGCCTGAATTACCATCCGATTTTTTCATGTTATGCTTCGGTTCCGGCGCTCAGGTG
>JAPOXR010000047.1 GCA_026706985.1 Paracoccaceae bacterium
CGTTTATAAAGCTCGCGGCCGGCCTTTTTCCAAGGCATGGCGCACCTCCATTTTGTAGACGGTTTTGGAAAGTATGCCATGTCTCGGGGCCGGCTGCGACTTTTCGGTCAAGCTCTTAGACATTGCGCTTTCCTTCACTGTCAGCAGGCGAACCGAACCTCGGTTAGGTTACGAGGCTGACTTGGTACCGCTCCAAGATATCAGGCAACTCTGGGTGATTTTCCAAACATCCGGTCTCCGCCGCGACAAGTTTCTTTGTAGAGCGGTCAAACACGGCGTAGACATCCTTTCCGTTCAGCCGAGAAGCATAGACGACGCCATCAACATCAACATGACCCGTATGGATGGCCTTCCCAAATGCCCGGCCTGCCGCGTGGTTCCTGGCATTCACTGTATCCGTTGGTGCGCCAATCCGGGTACAACCGTCACCGCGCAAATCCAACAGCTTCAACGTCACTTCCGCTTGCGTCGAAATACGCGCCCAAACCAGCGCAGTGATTTCCTTCACCGTGACCTCGCAGCTTTGGTCCTAAGTGAACCGGTCCCTCACCACCGTCTCGATGAATGCCGTGACAAATTCAGGTGCCGCATAGAGCACCGTGAAGCCGCCGTCTTGCGTACAGAACCGCGAATCGGCCGGGGTCGTCCCGAGCGGGTCCGACCGATGTTGACCCGGCATAATCCTGTAACCCTCAGGCATGGGCACCGATTTGATGATAGGCTTGATTCGGCTTCTGCTATAGGAACCTTTGCTCATGTGAACGTAGCGCCAAAGCCGGGTGCCGCGTCCAGCACTTCGTCGATACGTCCAGCCTTGAGCAAATCGAGCGGCATCACGACCATCTTCTCAAAAGCCCATTCCTGAGTCAAAAAAGCCCACGCAAGTTCAGGGTCTCCGATCACGTCGACAACATCCTTGAGACCCGGAACGACCCGCCCCTCATCGAGAATCTGCCCCGCCGGAATGCGCAGACCCCGCTTCGTGGTCTTCCACGCGATCAGCCTAGCAGTCCGCGCCCACTCATAGACCGTCGTGCGAGACACTGCGAGCCGAGCCGCAGCTTCGGAAACGCCGAGAATTTCCTCTTCGGCGTTCCGTCGGACCACGAACGGCCGTAACCGTTCCGGCACCTCCACGATGTCCTCGACTTTCCGTTGGGTGGCGACCGCTTCCAACGCAGCTGCAACGGCTGCACGCGCCTCCCAAGGATGACTACGAATAAAATTTTCGGCGGCACCCGATAACACCGGAAATTCTCCAAGGAGAAATCCCATCGTCCCACCTGGCAGTCTGTTCGAACTAGCCATTTCAACCTCCGCCTCCGATGTATCTTCTGTATCTTCGACACCAAGAATGCACAGAATGTTCAGTTTGTAAACCCCATGCACCAACCCGCCAAGGCAAATGCGTTTAAAATATTCCCAATTGGTTTCGCTGTAGAAACATAATTTCCTGCTGAAAAACAGCAAGTTGAGGCAGGAAAGTAACAAGACTTCACACGGAACTTCGACGGAGTGGAAATCCCCGAACCGGCAACGCAGTCCGTTATAATCTCCATAAAATGCAGATGATCGCGCTTCTGTGCGTGATTTACCGGGGTCAGGCAACTACTGACATGGTACTTTTCGGGCGTTTGAGAGAGAAATTCCTCCGTCGCTTCTTGACACCGAGGACGGTCGCCGGGCCGGGGTTGCTGTTACCGGAGAGCGCCCTTTTGAAGCTTTCCCGGCCTTCGCCGCGACGCGCGGCAAATCCGATCTGCCGCCTCAGCGCGCCGCGATCAGTTCAGCTTTGTGCACCAGCACCTCGGCCTGCCGCACGGATGCGAAGTCAATCAAGCGTCCGTCCAACGAAGCGGCGCCTTTTCCCGCCGCCGCCGCTTCCTGCATCGCCTGCAGAATCCTGCGTGCCTGCGCCACATCCTTGTCTGACGGGCTCATCACCTCGTTCGCGAGTGCGATCTGCTTTGGATGAATTGCCCATTTGCCCTCACAGCCGAGCGCCGCCGCCCGCCGCGCCGCAGCCATATATCCGTCCGGGTCGGAGAAATCACCGAACGGGCCGTCAACCGGCCGCAGCCCGTTTGCCCGTGCGGCGATGACGAGCTGCGACAAGGGATAATGCCACATATCGCCCCAATGCACATGCCTGGCCTCATCCTCGGCATCCGTCAGAACCGAATAATCCCGGCTCACGCCACCGATCCGCGTGGTCCGCGCCTTGGTCGAAGCGGCGTAATCGGCGACCCCGAAATGCAGGCTTTCATTGCGCCTCGAAGCGGTGGCGATCTCACCGATATTCTGCATGCCTAGTGCCGTCTCGATGACATGTTCAAAACCGATGCGATTGGTCTGTCCCTTCGCCTCCTGGATCTGAGTGACAAGCATATCGACCGCATACACATCGGCTGCACATCCCACCTTCGGAATCATGATCAGATCGATGCAACTCCCGGCCTGTTCGACCACGTCGACGACATCCCGATACATGTAATGCGTGTCGAGCCCGTTGATGCGCACGGAGATGGTCTTGCCGCTCCAATCCAGATCATTCAGACCTTCGATGACGAATTTCCGTGCCTTTTCCTTATCGTCGGGCGCCACCGCATCCTCGAGATCCAGAAACACGATATCCGCGTCAGAGCGCAGCGCTTTTTCGAACAGATGCGGCTGGCTTCCGGGAACCGCCAATTCTGACCTGTTCAATCGTGCCGGTGCCTGTTGCGTGACGGTGAAACTCATCTGTATTTTCCGCTGCCTGACTGGGTTTCGAGGCATAAATAGGTTGGAAATTCAGCCCGTCAACGGCGAGTTCCGTCTGCGGGACTGTGTTGCAATGAAAAACTCGTCTATTTGAACCACGCCCCGGCGGGGTGGATTCTGAAAGCAGGTGACATGATGCAGGAAAAAGCAGAGCGCGGCCGGTTCTTCGAGGATTTCGAGGTTGGACAACTGCTCACGCATCCGGTTCCGCGCACCCTGACGCATGGCGACAGGGCGCTTTACACATCGCTGTATCCGGACCGGCGCGTCATCACTTCGTCCGACCTCTTCGCCCGCGCCTGCGGATTGCCCGAGGCGCCGCTGCACGATCTGGCGCTGTTTCACATTGTGTTCGGCAAATCCGTGCCCGACATTTCGCTGAATGCCATCGCCAATCTCGGTTACGCCTCATGCCGGTTTCACCGCCCGGTCTTTGCCGGGGATACGATCTCGGCAAAGTCACTGGTTCTGGGCAAAAAAGAGAATTCCAGCCGCAAGAGCGGCATAGTCTGGGTGCGGACGACCGGATTGGACCGGGCGGGTGAAACCGTTTTGGAGTTTGTGAGATGGGTGATGGTGGCCAAGCGGAACCCGGATTCGCCGACCGCAGAGACCATCATCCCGGAATGTCCCGACATGGTGGCGGTGCCTGATCTGCCAGTGCCCGCAGGGGTGGATTTCATGCGGTATGATTTCGCCTTGAGCGGTGAGCCGCACCGTCTCGGCGATTACAGGCCCGGGGAAATGATCAACCATATCGACGGCGTCACGGTGGAGGAGGCCGAACATATGATGGCGACCCGGCTGTGGCAGAATAACGCCCGCGTGCATTTCAATGCCGAGAGCCGGAAAGACGGAAGGCGCCTGATTTACGGCGGTCATATCATGTCATTGGCACGGGCGCTGACCTGCAATGGCCTCGCCAATGCGCAGCTTATGCTGGCAATGAACGCCGGAGCGCACCTCAGTCCATGTTTCGCCGGCGACACGGTCAGGGCATGGAGCCACGTGGTGGAGATTGCCGATTCGGCAGTTCCCGGCGCCGGAGCCATCCGGCTGCGCACGATTGCCTCGAGATCGGAACCGGGACCCGATCACGACGATTCCGATACGCTGCTGGATATCGATTACTGGGCCCTGATGCCGCTGTGAGTGAAGGAAATGAAGTCAGGTGAATTAACACTTGGAATCGATCTGGGGACATCCGCGGTCAAAGCCGTTGCCTGCCGCGGCAGGGAAACCGTCGCCACGGCGACGGTGCCGCTGACAACGGATTCGCCGCATCCGGGATGGAGCGAGCAGCCACCGGAGCGCTGGCTGCAGGCGGCGTATGCGGCGGTCGGGCAGTTGCTCGCACAACCGGCGGTATCGCAATGTGGAATTGCCGGCATCGGCCTGTCCGGGCAGATGCATGGTGCCGTGCTGCTGGATGGATCGCTGAACGCGTTGAGAGCATGCATTCTCTGGAATGACAGTCGCTCGCATGCTGAGTGTCATGAGCTCCTGCGGCGGAAACCCGACATCGGAATGCGCGCCGGCGTGCTGCCACTCCCCGGCTTCACCGCCCCGAAGATTATGTGGGTCAAACGCCATGAGCCGGAAACCTATGCCCGCATCGCGCATCTATTGCTTCCCAAGGACTGGCTTGGTTTCCGCCTGCACGGCAAGCTGGCAACCGATACCTCCGATGCCGCCGGCACTCTGCTGCTGGACCAGCGGCGGCGCAGCTGGTCGGCGGGTCTCGGCGAAGCCGCCTCCACTCGAGCGGGCTGGCTGCCGGAAATTCATGACGGGCATCAGATTGCCGGGCACCTGCTCCCCGGTCCGGCGGAAATTCTCGGCCTGCAGGCCGGCATACCGATTGTCGCCGGTGCCGGCGATGCCGCCGCCGGTGCGGTGGCGGTTGGAGCGACTATGGCCGGCAACGGATTTATTTCGCTCGGCACATCGGGCCAGCTGTTCTTGGCGACGGACCGATACGCCCCCAACCCGGAACGCTATGTGCATGCATTCTCGCATACGCTTCCCGATCGCTGGTACCAGATGGCCGCCATGCTCAACGGTGCCCGCCCGCTCAGTTGGCTGGCAGGAATTCTCGGCTGTGAAGTTGCCGATGTTGTGAAGTCCGCTGCCGAAGCGGCACCCGACAGGGTGCCCCTGTTTCTACCCTACCTCACCGGCGAGCGAAGCCCGCATGGCGATCCGCATATCCGCAGTGCATTCTACGGGTTGGAGGATCGGACCGACACGCAGGCAATCTGCCGCTCGGTGATAGAGTCGATTGCCTTTTCCTTCGCCGACGCCGCCGACAGCTTCGCCGGTCAGCTGGATGGCGTGCCGCGACTTCTCGCCATTGGCGGCGGCACCGGCAGTTCTTCGCTGCTGCAGATGATCGCCGATGCCACTGGAAAGACAATCCTCAAGGCAGCTGCCGGATCCGGTGGTCCGGCATTCGGTGCGGCGCAGCTTGCGGCTGTAGGTATCGGGCGGGCAGCCTTATCCGATCTCTCGCAGCCGCAGGAATTCGCCGGCGAATTCACCCCACGGGATAATCCGCTGCTGCGCGAAAGGCTGGAAAAATACCGCGCCCTGTATCGGGCGCTCAAGAATGTCTTTCAGTGATACTCAGCCGGCGGCGGTTTGGCGCCGGTCATGAATGCAACCGCATCGGACATGGAATATTCCTGCGGATCGATGATGCAGATCCTCTTGCCCAGCCGGTGGATGTGGATGCGGTCCGAGACTTCAAACACGTGCGGCATATTGTGACTGATCAGAATGATGGGGATGCCGCGCGATTTCACATCCCTGATCAAGTCCAGAACCCGTCGGCTTTCCTTGACACCGAGGGCCGCGGTCGGCTCATCCATGATAATGATCTTGGAACCGAAGGCGGCGGCGCGGGCGACAGCGATGCCCTGCCGCTGGCCACCCGAAAGTGTTTCCACCGCCTGATTGATGTTCTGTATGGTCATCAGCCCCAATTCGGAGAGCTTGCTGCGGGCCATCTTCTCCATTTTCCTGCGGTCCAACTGCCGCAGCAACGAGCCGCGCAGACCCGGCTTACGCAGCTCCCTCCCCATGAACAGATTGTCGGCAATCGATAAGGCCGGCGACATTGCCAGCGTCTGGTAGACGGTCTCGATGCCGGCCTCCCTGGCTTCCATGGGCGAGCGGAAACCAACCGGTCTGCCCTCGAGTTCGATGCTGCCGCTGTCCGGCATCACCGCCCCGGAAATCGCCTTGATCAGCGTCGATTTTCCGGCGCCGTTATCGCCGATGACGCCCAGTACCTCACCCGGCATCAGGTCAAAATCACACTCATCTAGCGCCGTGACGCGTCCGAACCGTTTCACCAGCGCCCTTGCCTTGAGAATTGCCTGCATCAGGCGGCCACCTTCCTGATCCATTGGTCAACGGCAACCGCGGCGATGATCAGGACGCCGATGAGGAGAAATGTCCATTGCACATCGGCACCGGCCAGACGAAGACCGAGAGTGAACACGCCGACAATCAGCGCACCGAAAAACGTGCCTAGGATCGAACCCCTGCCACCGAACAGCGAAATCCCGCCAATCACGACGGCGGTGATTGACTCGATATTGAGAAGCTGTCCCGAAGTCGGCGAAACCGACCCGATACGGCCGATCAGGGCCCAGCCTGCGAAAGCGCAGATCAACCCGGCCAGCGCATACACCGAAATCAGGGTGCGTTTCACATTCACCCCTGATAATTCAGCCGCTTCCGGGTCATCGCCGACTGCGTAGACATGCCGCCCCCAGGCGGTATGGCGCAGAATATAGGCCAGGAGAATCACCAGCACGACCAGGAACACCACACCATAGGTGAAGACGGCGCCGCCGATTGAGAATTTCGATCCGAGCAAATGCAGCAGCGGTGCTTCGGTGGCGATCTCCTGGCTTCGAATGGTCTCATTGGCCGAATACAGAAAATTGGCTGCCAGCACGATCTGCCAGGTGCCCAGTGTCACGATAAAGGGCGGCAGTTTCATCCGCGCGACCAGCCAGCCATTGGCCATGCCGATCAAGGTTCCGAACAATAATCCGGCGGCGATGGAAACACTGACCGGCAGCCCGTAGCGGAATGTGAACTGCCCCATGATGACCGAGGAAATCACCGCGATGGCACCTACCGAGAGATCGATCCCGGCGGTCAGTATCACCAGCGACTGCGCCGCCGCGACAATTCCGACGATCTGCACCTGCTGCAGGATCAAAGTCAGTGCGAAGGGCGAAAAAAACTTCTGTCCGAGCGCCACCCCGAACATTGCGATGGCAGCCACCAGCACAATCAGCGGCACAAGCGCTGGAATCGTATGCAGCGCGTGGTGGAATTTGCCGATCAGCCCCCGCGATTCCTCGTCAAAAGTGGCAATTGCGTCAGGCGCATCCGCCGTTGCCGCTTCGAAACCGCCGTTATCGGACATGGCCCGCTCCGGTAACCACCATTGAAAGGGGCGGATTCACACCCGCCCCTATCGTCTATATCCGCTGAAAGACCAGCGTCAAATCAGCCCCAGCAAAGGGCGGTGCCCTCTTCCGAGTTGATGGACTCGACACCTTCAACCGGACTGTCGGTTATCAGGGCAACACCGGTATCAAAGAAATCCTTGCCGGGCGTGTTCGCCGGTTTGGTGCCATCTTTGGCCCAGGCGACGATCGCTTCAATTCCCTTTGATGCCATCAGCAGCGGATATTGCTGCGAAGTCGCACCGATGACGCCCGCCCTGACATTGTCAACTCCCGGGCAACCGCCATCAACCGAGACGATCAGGACATCATTCTCGCGTCCGAACGCCTTCAGAGCTTCATAGGCTCCGGCGGCGGCCGGTTCGTTAATCGTGTAAACGACATTGATCATCGGATCGACCGCAAGAAGGTTTTCCATGGCTTTGCGTCCGCCCTCTTCATTACCGGCGGTTACGTCATGGCCGACAATGCGCGGATCATTTTCGTCGCCCCATTTATTGGGGTCAGCGAGGTCAATTCCGAATCCCTGCATAAAGCCCTGGTCGCGGAGAACGCCGACCGTCGGCTGCGACACGGCGAGATCCAACATGCCGATTTTGGCATTGGCGGCCTCAGCACCGAGCGACGCGGCGGCCCATTTACCGATCAGTTCCCCTGCCACGAAATTGTCAGTCGCGAATGTCATATCCGCTGCGTCGATGGGATCAAGCGGCGTGTCCAAAGCGATAACCACCAGCCCGGCTTCCCGTGCCTGTGTGACCGAGGACACAATTGAACTGGTATCGGAGGCGGTGATCAGGATGCCCTTCGCACCATCGGCGATGCAGGTCTCGATCGCGGCAACCTGGGTTTCGTGGTCGCCGTCAATTTTGCCCGCGAAAGTCGAAAGTTCAACACCGAGTTCGGCGGATTTTTCCAGCGCACCTTCTCTCATTTTAACAAAGAACGGGTTCGTGTCCGTCTTCGTGATCAAACAGGCCTTGATGGAATCCGCACCGGCAACCGTACCGGAAAGGCACACCATTGCCATAGCGCCCACAGTCAAAAACACTCTCTTCATTTTACAACTCCATTGCTTCATGCTGGCATACCAAATGCCGATTAATGCAACTTTGCAGCAAACCGGCCCCGCGTCAAGAATCTTTGCCTCACATGTGTTTGATCAGGAACAACCCCCGTAGAATGCGGTTGTGTGCCAGCGCAAGCCAGAGATCTGAGAATGCTGTTTTCAGCCCGTTCCTGCTCTAATGACGGAATTTGTCCGAAGCGTTTTCACGCGTCCTGCGGCTAATTTAACCATATACGAGAACTCCAGAACTCGCGGAACCCGAAATGCCCTGCAGGCCCTTCAATATGCCGAACGCAGACCGGAACATCAGATGGGCAGCGGTTTTGGTAGTTCCAAAAATTGGCACAGATCAATTTCAGGTGTCAGTTCAGCGCCGATAGTAGGTCACGCAAGATCGGCACAGCCAGAAGCACGACGATCACGCCGCCAATCCGTTTCATCCAGAGCAGATCGTTTCGGATCTCCGCTATGCTGCCGCGAAGTTCGGCCACGTCGGCTTTCGTCGCGACCCCGCCGGTCACTCCGGCCCGGACGGTCTCGGTGATCGCCTCGGCCTGATCGGAGCTGAAGCCCTTGGCCTTGAGCTGGCGGGTCATCGCCAAGGTATCGAATGCGGTATCCGCCATGCCGGGAAGATAGCATCTTCTGCCCAACGTTTCAAACGCATGTATCTGCTCGGGCGTGATTCCAATATGGTCACTGTTTGACTCAATTATGTTCCTGCTGCGAATCACGCGGCGGGGGACGATCTGTGCCGCCGGTGTGGTTCCGTTGGCGCATTGCGGGGCTTCCAGCCCCCGCTCCGGCTCAGCCGCGGCACCGGCGCCGCCCATGCCGTTCGAAGCGGGCGGATCTGAGAAGTGAACAGAAAATCAAGACGCCCTGACCGTTTCATCCGGGCCGTCACCGGCACCCTGTCCACGGCTTCCACCGGACCGGAACCGATGGCGTGACCCGCGGCAGGCAGCGCATGGCGTCGGTCACCTTACCGATCCCCTGGGACCGTGACGCAGGACGTGCCTCCACTTTCCGGACCGGGCCACGCCCGCCTCCGCCGGGCTCTTCCGCGCCGCCGCAACGGATCCACTTTCCTCATTAATGTCGGCAACCGGGGTCTCGGGGTGCAGAATTTCCATCGGAGTGCTTATTTCTGCCCCGTCAACGGGCGTTTCAAACAGTTTGCAGGAGCACTCTGCCACATCCGGAAACAAGAACCCGAAATGCCGGCGGAAAGCGCGGTCGTGAAAAAACGCGCACGGGGCGGATTTTCGCGGAATCAGCCGGATCAGCGGCAATCCCCTGATCCGGTTCGGAAAAAAACGTGTGAATTCAAACAGCAGGAAAAACGCACTCCGCCATAGGGAAATCACACCCCGGGGCGTCCTGATCCGGGAACTCATGGCGGACTACAGCCTGTCAAAGGCGAGCATCTACCGCTACCTCGTTCCCGAGGGCGCCTGAAATCAAAGTCCGCGGCAGGGCCCTCCTGTCCTGACCCTGCGGCCACCGACCAGAGCAAACCAGTCATGTCGAAGCCGACCTTGCCGCTGTTGGCGTAGCTACGAGTCCTTCCGGAATTTTCCGTACGAAGGCTCCATTTCTTGTCCACAATCCGTTGTTCCGGACTCCCGCGTTTGAACGCTGTACACGAAACGTGGTTTGATCTGCGATTTCAGCAGATCGCCATTGAACTGCAGCTCCAGCTTGAACTCCTTGCCATCCCAATCCACTTTCGGCTCGTTCCGATGTGTCGGCATGGAATTTGTTGTTTGAGACGGTTCGTTTTTCTGGGTTAGTGAAAGGGGATTATCAAGACTACTGTAGCTGCTCACACACATATGGGATTCTGAGCCGGCATCAACCGGGGCCCGGGGAAGCGGAGGAAGGTCGCGGAATCTGCCGGATTAGGGCCGTTCCCCGGATCCGTCACGGAACAAAACGTGTGAATTCAATCAGATGAAAAAACGTACTCCGCCATAGAGAAATCATACCCAGCTGCTTTGTGAGCACTGAAGCGCAGAACAGCAATCAGAAACCGAACGAGTGGCCGTCATCCCGCGGCGCTTCCGCAGTCCGGGCGCGGACGATGAGACGACGAACAGTTTCTCCTCTTTGAGCGCGCTATCAGCATGCCTTGGGAGAATCCGGAAATCAAAGCCGGGCTCAACAAAAAGTAGCACATGCCCTCCCGCCTTTGAAATCCTGCCGTCCGCCGCGTATGCTCGGCTGAAGGATGGTCCGGTTTCGCCCGGACACGTCGATCTGAGACACCCGCGGGAAGAGGATGAGCCGCCATGAAACTGAGTCCGGCGAACACGGCCGCCGCCGTGATTGATCCGCGGACGGACACATGAGCGTGCCTCCGTGCTGGTGAGCGTCCGGAGGCGCAGCCAGCGATGACGCCAGGCGATTTCATCGCCAAGTGGCGGGCGTCGGAGCTGAAGGAACGCTCGGCGTCGCAGGAGCACTTCATCGACCTGTGCCGTCTGCTCGGCGAGCCGACGC
>JAPOXR010000053.1 GCA_026706985.1 Paracoccaceae bacterium
ATCGATAATCCTGAACAGCGCGGAGAAGGCGTCATGGCTCGGAATACCGTGCTCAGGCTTCATGAAACGGCGGAGAAACTCCTCCTTTGAACGCCCGAAAAGAGCCATGTCGGTGCATGTCCGACCCCCGCAGATCACGCATAAAAGCGCAATCATGAGCATTTCATGGAGATCATGACGGGTCGCGTTGCTTGTCCGGGGGTCTTCAACCCCCTCGAATATCCATGCCATATCCTGCATCACACTGCCTCAGCCTGTTGTTTTTCAACAGGAAATCATGCAGCCGTACAAAAGCCAAGAAGAATATTTTCAAACGCGATAGCCCTGGGTTGGCGGCTAGTCGGCTCAAGAGCTCGGACAACACCTCGAAACCCAACTGAAACATGCTGACACCCGCGAAGATCAGAACAACAACCAGCAACGACGCCTCGCGCTGGAACGGCAGGATGCGATCGATGATGACCTGAAAGATGAATGGCTCGACCAGTCCGATCAGACGCAGGCAGATGGCCAGGAACATGAGCTCGACATAGAGCGGCGTGAACTTCCACAGGGATTTGCCGAACCAGGCGAGAGGGACCTCTTCGGCGTGCTGACCGTCCTTGTGCATCAAGGGCAATTGAATGCGGTTTGCGGCTCGAAAGTTATTTGCACCACCGGCAACGCATCCGACGGCAGGAAGCTTGTGTGAATGCCGGTCCCATGACCTTTTTCAGACATTCGGACAGGATGGCCCGCTCATTCGGTCATGCCGTCCGGGCCAATGAAGGTGACAACAGTGCGGCCTTCTCCGGCAAGTTGCCCGAGCAGTTCGTCAATCGCCGGCAGCGGCAGCTGACCATGCAGTTCCCTTATGGTCTCCGCATCGGGAGGCGGCCGCCATTCGGACAGTCTGGCAAGGGTCAGCTCTTTCATGTGTCGGGAGACTTCGGACCGGTTGTCCCAGTCCGGCCACTTCCGGGCATGCTGCCGGAAAACCTGGTCATAGGTCGCCTGTGGAATGCCGGCCGATGCGGTTTGCGCAAGTGCCTGTTCAAAAGCTTCCACGAGCCCCGTCATGGTCATGCCCCGGTCCGGCTGGCCTATGAACGACAATTCGACGTGCCGACCGTCAATCGCATGCAGCCATATGTTGAAGGTCCGGGCGACGGCCCGATCGAACTGCAGGGTCTTGACCAGTCCGCCCGGACGGTTGGCTGCGAGGATCATGGCGAGCAGGCCTGCCCTCGATGCAAGAACTTCATAGGGCATCTCCTCAGCCAGCCGGACCGCCCGGCGCCAGACCACCTGCGGCGGCAGGGCATCGTGGGCAAGGCGAATGACAATCCTTTCCCTGGGGGCAAGACTGAATACCGGGTGATGGATGGGGGCTCCATTCACGCCGGTTTCCGGAAATCCCAGCTCACGGAGCGCACGAAGTGCGGCATCTTCCGAAATGTTTCCATCAATCACGAACACTGCATCCGACACCAGATGTGTATCGGCGTGCATCTTCCGGGCCGGCAACAGATCAAGTGACCTGATGTCTTCGGGATCACCGAGAACGGGAACTGCGGTCGGATTCGTGCTGTGGAGTTCGGCATTGATCCGCTCGTATATCCGGCGCCACGGATTCTCGAATTCCTGCTGCCTGTATTCGCGCAGAATGATCTCTCGCTCCGAAAGGGCATATTGTTCCGTGAGTGTTATCGGTCCGAAGACACCTCCGATTGTCCCGAGGAGCTCGTCAAGGCTGCTGTTCCGTGCTGAAATCCAGTAGTGGAATGCATTCGGATTTGTCCATGCGCCGGTGCGCCCCAGCCTGAGACTTGCCCAGTCCTTCGTTGCGCTGAGCCAGGCCAGATGTTCGACATAGTGTGCAAGTCCGGGGATTTCAGCCCTGTACGGAATGAATACATGAACGTCCAACCGGTCTGTCTCGTCGTTCTGGAAGACGTATAACCGTGCAACATCCGGCCCTGCGCCCGTGTCAGACCGCACCCCTACCGGCAGGTAGGCAACGCTCACGGCCATTGCCGCAACCGCAAGGGCCGCCTTGGCACGCATCAGTTCAGGTCGCATTCGAGCACTTCCTCCGGTGTTTCTATGACGCATGCACCAGGCAACACACCGGAATCAGGGGAGGCCACAACGATGAGCAGCTCGTCCGTACTCGGATAGGCGTTCCGGACGCGCCCGCGGATCACGTCAGCGGAAAATCTCTCCGCACTTGCCAGGCGGTCCGGTATTCCGGACACGTCAATGCCGCGCAGCACTGCCCTGAGAACCGAAAGGGAGAGGGAAACGGGGTGGTTCCTTCTGCGCTCCAGGGATTCCTCCATGCTGGCGAGGTACTGGTCCAGCCCCTTGAGCGAAGGTGACTCCACAAATTCTCCGTAAGTTTGCAGGATTGCTTCCACGTATTCATTGACCCTGGATGTGTCGACAGAACCATGAATTGCAAGGAAATGGCTGTTGTAGTGGATTTCGCCGTAATCGGCCTCGATGGAATAGGTGGCCCTTAGCGAGTCCCGCACAGCGTCATGAAGGAGACCGCCGTCTGAACGAGACAGCGTCGACACGATGAATCCGTCGTGGATTTTGGGCCACTCGGCCGGCACTGGTATCGCACCGGAAATGGTCACGTAGGAATCCCTGGCATGGGGAACGTGGATCAGCACGCTGCCTGCATCGGGTGCTCCGATCGGAAGGCTGGCAGGTGAGGGTGGATTGCCGGGTAGACCCCGCAGCAGGATGTCGACGAGACGGCCCGCCGTTCCGGCGTCGATGTCCCCGGCGACAATGAAAGCCTGGGGCGCGCTCGAGTAGGTCGCCCTTGCCCATGAAACGAGGTCGAACCGCTTCACGGTCCTAACTGCATCCAGACTTCCCTCGAATGACTGTGACCTCAAATAGATGTGATCGCCGAATGTCAACCACCGTGTTGTGTCAAAAGTGAGGGCCTGGGGCTTGCGCAGACTCTCCTCCAGATGATTCATGTACTCGTCCCGAACGCGCCGGAACCACAACTCGTCAAACCGGGGTGCCCGCAAGTGAACGTTGATCGCCGCAAGAACGTCTTCGGCGCCTTCGCGCGGCAATACAATGGTGCCATATATGAACTGCGAATCAAGTGTCAGATACGCTTCGGCGCCGGCATCATTCAACTGAACCTTGAGAGCGCCGGGTTCAAAGCCTTCGGCGCCGCCGAGAAACTGGGATCTCATGGCCAGAATAGGCGCAGCGTGATTGATGCCGGTGTTCACCGCCCAGTCGGTTGGCCAGGCAACCTGGATCACCAGATGATCCGCCCCGGGAACCCGGGCAAGGACAAACTCAGTTCCGCCGGGAGAGAGAGATTCTACAATTGACGGGCTGGTGGCGCACGCGCCCGTGAGGTGCAGCGCCAGTATGGCCGCAGCGGGTAGTATCCTGTTCATGCGCGGTAGCCTCCGGTCAGGGGGCCGGTTGGGAGGAGGTGCCTCCCAACCGGTTGCAGAACCACTCAGAGCAAGAAGACTTCTTCTTCTACGTACGGCAACACGTTATTTCCTCCGCCTCCACCCCCGTCACAGTGAGAACCGAGCCCGTGAATCACACATTCAGGGCAAACGCAACTGTAGTACTAGACACGAAGAGCTTGCCCGCTCGCTCAAATTCAAACTTTAAGGAGTTCCCAGAATGAATATTGCTACAACCGCGCATGCCGTTATCCGCTGCGGCGAAAGAGGATTCAGGGAAACCGATTTCGACCTCATTGCCGAGTATGGAACCATGACGAACGAGGGTTTTCTGTTGACCAGAAAAGACATCATGAAAGCAGAACGCGCTGCCAAGATACTCGTGCACCGCCTTTCAAAATTGCAGGACTCGTTTGTAGCGACGACAGATGATGGCGGCGCGGCAAAGACAATCTTTCGCGTAACGAGAAAACAGAGGCGCCGCCAAACCGGTCGTTGGCAGTCAGGCTTGTTTGCTTTACTAGTTTCCACTGCTGTGCTTTTTGTTTCCTTCGCAGCTGGAGGTTGACCTCGGTTCCCCGGGCTGTCGATGTCAGGTATCGGGCAAAGGGATTGACGCTGCTTCCACTCACGGCACAATCCCGTACACCAGCACCACCGAAATGATCGGTTCAGCCATGTTGCCACCGTGGTGTATTGCCGACCGAAAATCAGTCGCTACTCTGCCCTCACAATTCAACTACAGCAAGGCGGATAGTGAGACAGCTCCGGACGACGGGAGGCGTGCAGGATGACAGATCTCTGCGAAACCGCTAGTTGGACAAGAAGATCGCTGTTCTGGAGGAACAGATGAAAACAATGCAGGCTGCCTGGGGCTTCTACGGGCGGCAACGCGAGATCAGCCAGCTGCGCAAGCGGGTCGATGCGGGGCGTTTCCACATGGTGGCCGTGATCGGCGGGCGTGGTGTCGGTAAGACGCAGTTGATCAAGGAAACCCTGCGTTCCATGGACGACTGGCCGCCGTCTGTCTGGCTCACGTTGCCCGATGCCGACAGGGGTATGGATTATTCCGAGCGGCAGGCGCTCGCAAGGGAATGCTGCGCCGAACTGGCGGCCGCCGCCAGTCTTGCCGGGTTGGGCGAGCATCTGCACGCCGAAAGTCCGGACCGACCAGGCCGTTTCCTGAAGAAGACTTTCGTGAACCTACTGCGTGCCGGCGCCGTCGTCGTGCTGGACGAGTTCCAGAACGCTGCCTCCCTGTCGCTGATCTCCGCCGTGCGCGATGCGGTGGAGCAGTTCCGCCACGGCACCGCCGTCAAAGGCACGCTTATCGTTGCCGGCTCGCACCAGCAGGAGATGATCCGGCTGCTGAACGATCCGCGCGCGGCCCTCTACGGCCGTCCGACGGCTTGTGTACGCCTGCGCCCGTTGACGGCGCCGGAACTCCTCGAAATGGCGGCCGACCAAGGCTGGTTGGACCGCCCGCGCCGCTTCCTTGCCGCATACGCGGTATTCGGCGGTGTGCCGTTGCACTGGAGCCGGCTGCGCGACGCGCAGCTGGAGGGTGATCTGCCGGAGCCGGCTGGCGGCGACGAGACGTGGCGGGAGATGTTTCTGGCGCACGAGGTCAAGAGGCTGCGCGACCATGAGCGCGAACGGTTCGGCTACCGAGCCCTGGTCACGCTGTCGGAGGGTGCGCGGCAGGCGGCGCGGATGGCCGCCGAACACCCGAGGGGGTTGCGCTGGTCCGCAGTCGTGGACAAGTTCATCGAGCTGGATGCGGCGAAGGGTCGAGAGACCGCCAGCAAAGCGCGTGCCGCGCTGGAAGGTCATCTGCTGTTGATCGAGCCGGCCGGCGGCGAGCCCGGGAGCAAGGTCCGAATGGCCGACCACAGGGCCCTGTTCGAGATGATGGTTGAATCGATCTGGCCGGAGGACGATCCGGACTTCGAGGATTTCCGTTACCGGCAGGCGCTGCGCAAGGCCGCGGACGCTGAGGGATTCGCCTTGGAGCGGCTGGCCGAACAGTGGATCCGGACACGTCCGGGTGTGACTTGGGCCAAGCGCAACCTCACGGCAGAGACCCCCGGCGGGTCCGTCGAGATCGACGTCGCCGCCGGGCAGGCCGGTGACGGGCTCATCGGCAAGCTGCGCATCATGGCCTCATGTAAGCGGTCACCGGACGCGCACACCAAGGACGGCACGGCGGTCAAGTTCCGCCGGTTCTTGGAGTTCAACGGCTGGTCGGCGACTGAAGGCTGGCCGGCGCACATCCGACGGCTGTTGGTCTCCCCGGAGCGGCCGCTGTCCGTGCCGGGTGCCGAAGGGTTTGAGCGTATCGGACTGAAAGACATGGCCGGGGAGTTGGGCCTGGAGATCAGACCTTGGCCGAGCGCGGAGCCGGAACCTGAAACGGGCCGCGGCGGGACCAAGTTGACGCACGGGAGAGACCGCGTCCGGCATGAGAACCCCGACGGATCCGCGGTCGAGATAGGACTAGCAGGAGGGCATCCGGGCATCCACAGCGACTGGCTGGAGAACCCGGATATTTGGACCGCAATCCTGCCGCGCACCGCCGCGGCAGCGTCTGCCGATGACGGCGTCCATTCGACACAGCCATTGAAGACCGATCCGGAGGCTGAATCCCGGGCTCCGAAAGACCGGAAGCTGGAGAAAGACGACGGACCTTCGCCTTAACGCGCTGAGAGCCTCGCGAAGAGGTGGTGCGCGCCGTCCGGTCGGACATGGCCACGGCGACCAGCCTACTCGGTTTTCTGACAGGCATGCGGCGAACTCGAAGTCACCGGAATTTGAAAAAATGCAGTCGGTGTCCGGACTTGAATCCCTTAATGCCTGGCGCGTTTGCGATTTTATCGGTGAACTCGGGCCGGTGAGTGGCAGGTAGGTCGAAATCCATGCCAACAGGAGGCTGCATGATTCCGGGAAAGTTCATCGAATAAATGCGAACTGAAGAAATCTCCGAGCCTCACATTTCATGAGTTTGGTACAAAATTTGACCAAACTTTGGTCTGGCCTATGTGTTCCATATGAGCAAAATACCGTAGGATTTGGCCGTGAAGCTTGCGGTGCTCGATGAACGGATGAAGCCTATGCAGACCGAATACAGGACTGACATCGCCAGATTGGCCGAAGATATGGCCAAGCGTGATACGGAATTCGCAAAGCGAGACAAGGACAACCGTCGCTGGCATGTTGGGATGTGGGTTGCTACGGTCGTGCTTCTCGGTGTCATGATCCGCTGGCCTGGCTGATGACTGGAACTGCAAGACAATGCCGGAGGTGAATCCGCTCTGCAGTCAGTCACCATTACCGTAAACTTTATTTGACTGCCCCCGGCTGTCCCGGCAGGTCGCCCTGACCGGTCAGCCTCAGAGTCATGGTAATGGCGGGCGAAGGCGGCTGGAGCAGGGCCGCTGCCGTAAGGCCGGGCAAAGGCGTGTCGGCGGTTTGCGGGTACGAATTCAACAATGTCCGGGCACCGGTGAACTCAGGCCCGTGACCGGCTGACCACAGGAAGTTCAGATTGGTTGGAGACTGGATGGTGCGCCTCCATTCCCCGAGAATTCGGTGGGGGTTCCGCATCTTTATGGTTTGAACGGATACAGATGCTAGACGCGATGCAAAATGCGCTATAATTGTCGCGCCGGCAGGGAGTCGGAAATGCATGCGGTTTCCGGTGGTCACTGCTGATGGATTTGGGAGAGCGCATAGTGTCTCACGCGGAAACCAGTCAGGGAACGAGACGGGATTTCCTGTTTTATGCCACCGGGGCGACGGGCGCTGTCGCTGGCGGAGCGGCAGTCTGGCCACTGGTTGACCAGATGAATCCCAGTGCCGATGTGCAGGCGCTGGCCTCGATCGAGGTTGATATCTCCGGGGTGGAGCCAGGCACTCAATTGACTGTGAAATGGCTGGGAAAACCGGTCTTTATCCGCAGACGCACTGAATCCGAGATTGCATCGGCACGCGATGTCGAATTCGCCGAGTTGATTGACCCGTTGGCGCGCAATGGCAATCTCGACGCTGAAGCCGCTGCTCTCGACGGCAACCGCGCCATCGACGAAGCCGGCGAATGGTTGGTCATGGTCGGGGTGTGCACCCATCTCGGTTGTGTGCCGCTGGGTGATGCTGGTGACTATAATGGCTGGTTCTGTCCCTGCCACGGATCGCATTATGATATGGCCGGCCGGATCCGTCGTGGTCCGGCACCGGAAAATCTGATTATTCCAAAGGCGGTGTTTGTTGACGAGAACACCATCAGGCTCGGTTAGGATCAATCGTCATGTCAGGAATTCCCCACGACAGTTACAAGCCTGAGTCGCGGCCGGCCCGCTGGCTGCACCGGCGGTTGCCCGTGATGTCGCTGATTCATGATGCGTTGATGATTCCAACGCCGAAAAACCTCAACTGGTGGTGGATCTGGGGCATCGTGCTGATGTTCTGCCTGGTGATGCAGATTGTGACCGGCATCGTGCTGGCCATGCATTACACGCCGCATGCGGATATGGCTTTTGCCAGCATCGAGCATATCATGCGCAATGTGAATGCGGGCTGGGCGATGCGGTATCTGCATGCCAATGGCGCCTCGCTGTTTTTCCTCGCTGTCTATATCCACATGTTTCGGGGTCTGTATTACGGCTCCTACAAATCGCCGCGCGAAGTCACCTGGATCATCGGCATGCTGATCTATGTGGCGATGATGGCGACCGCTTTCATGGGTTATGTCTTGCCTTGGGGGCAGATGTCGTTCTGGGGGGCAACCGTTATCACGGGATTATTCGGAGCCATCCCCGGTATCGGAGAAACAGTTCAGACATGGTTGCTGGGGGGACCGGCGGTCGACAATCCGACGCTGAACAGATTCTTCTCCCTGCACTATCTGCTGCCCTTCGTGATCGCGGGATTGGTAATCGTGCATGTCTGGGGGTTTCACACCACCGGCAACAATAATCCGAGCGGCGTGGAGGTACGCAGGGAATCGAAAGAGGAGGCCGCCCGTGATACGCTGCCGTTCTGGCCGTATTTCGTGATCAAGGATCTGTTCGCGCTGGCGGTGATTCTCGTGGTGTTTTTCGCCATTGTCGGTTTCATGCCGAACTATCTCGGCCATCCCGACAATTATATCGAGGCGAATCCGCTGGCTACTCCGGAGCATATTGTGCCGGAATGGTACTTCCTGCCATTCTACGCCATTCTGCGCGCCTTCACTTCCGATGTCTGGGTCGTCCAGTTCACGAGTTTCATCACCGGCGGTATCATTGACGCAAAATTCTTCGGCGTGCTTGCGATGTTCGGCTCTATGCTTGTCATGGCACTGGCGCCTTGGCTTGACAGCTCATCCGTCCGCTCCGGCCGTTACCGGCCGATGTTCAAATGGTGGTTTGCTCTGCTCGCAGTCGATTTCCTGGTGTTGACATGGGCCGGAGGCCGGCCCGCCGAAGGCATCTATGCCATCATTTCCCTCGCCGGGGCCGCCTATTGGTTCATTTACTTCCTGATCATACTGCCGCTGCTCGGTGTGCTTGAAAAACCGGACCCGCGCCCGATGAGCATCGAGGAGGATTTCGACAGGATGTATCCGCAGGAAAACGGCGGTGATGAAGCGCGGCCGGACGGACAGGGGGCAGCCTGATGCTGATGAGAGCCATTGCCGCAGCCTGTGTTTCGTTCACCCTGGCTTCCGGCCCCGGACTGGGTGCCGGCGGCAGCGGGCATGTCCAGGATGTTGATTTTTCATTCGAAGGGCCGTTCGGCAAATTCGATCAGATGCAGTTGCAGCGGGGGCTGAAGGTTTATCAGGAAGTCTGCGCCGCCTGTCACGGTCTCCGCTATGTTCCCTTCCGCACTTTGGGGGATGCCGGTGGTGTCGGATTGAATGAAAACGAGGTGAAGGCGATTGCGTCACTGTTTGATGTTTTTGACCCGGAGCTTGACGATTTCAGACCCGGCAAGCCGGTGGATAATTTTCCGCCGAATGAGACACAGTCCGCTCCGGATCTTTCACTGATGACAAAGGCGCGGGCCGGCTTCCACGGCCCCTATGGAACCGGGATTAACCAGTTGATCCGGGGTATCGGCGGTCCGGAATATCTTGTTTCGGTTTTGACCGCATATACCGGCGAGGAGCGCGAAGAGGCTGGAACGCTGCTCTTCGAAAACGAGGCATTCCCGGGCGGATGGCTTTCCATGGCACCACCACTTGTCGATGAGATGGTCGAATTCGCCGACGGTTCAGATAATTCAGCCCATGCCATGGCAGTGGATGTGGCTGCGTTCCTGACCTGGGCCGCTGACCCGAAGATGATGGCGCGCAAACAGATGGGATTCATCGCGGTTCTGCTGCTGGTACTGCTTTCGGGGCTGCTGTATCTGACCAACAAGGCGATTTGGTCACCGGTCAAGCATCGCAAATCCGACTGAGGGGGGTGCGGTGCGGGCCTTCAGTGGTCCGGGTTGAATTCTGTTATCCAATCATGGTCGGGATGGTTGATGAAGCGCCAGTGGCGAAGGGGTCCCGCCATGACGTTCAGATAATACATCTCGTATCCGAAAGGTGCGCCACAGGGGTGATGGCCACGCGGCACCAGCACCACATCATGATCATGCACGGTCAAAGTCTCATCGAGTGAACCGTCTTCGGTGAACACCCGTTGGAGGCCGAATCCCTGCGGCGGGTTCAGCCGGTGGTAATAGGTCTCTTCGAGATAGGTGATATTCGGAAAATCATCCTTGTCATGCCGGTGCGGCGGGTAGGAGGACCAGTTGCCTTGGGGAGTGAAAACCTCCGTGACCAGAAGGCTGTCGGCGACCGGCCGGTCCTCCATGGCGATATTGTGAATCAGGCGACGGTTTGATCCCACGCCGCGCTCTGCGACAGTGACCCCGGTAGGACCCAACTGTTTGACAGAATGACCTGTTCCCTTACCCGGTGCACGGCACACGGCGAGAGTGCAATCGGTTTCCGCATTTGCACTCCAACTGCATTGTTGTGGCATATAGACCGCATGCGGCAGGCTTTTTTCAAAAACATTCATGCGCTCGCCGAGTGTTCCAAAGTCATGTCCGCCCGCCTTGATTGAGGCTTTGCCCTCGATGAGCACCAGAATGGTTTCCTCGCTGCCATTATTCTCCTCAACCGCATCGCCCCGCGTGAGACGGTGAACGGCGAAGCCGACATATTGCCATTCAGCGGATGCCGGCGTTATGTCGTGTACTTTCCCGTGCTTTGACAGAGGTTTGCGGAGAAGTGACATTGCGTGTTTCCCGTTCTGCTGTTGCCGGCCGGAAAATACCGGATTCCATGCCGGGCCGAAATCTGGAATCAGATAATTGTTGCGCAGGCTTGCGATGACCAGGCGCGGCAGGAGCAGACAGGATAACAGTCAGGTCGAGCGCAGCACCGCCTACCGCCATCTCGAGCATTTTCTTTCACCGCAATCTGTATTTTCGGAAGATGCGGTCGAAGACATTCATCTCTCCGCTCTGCGTTTACTCGAAGAGCTGGGCATACGGATTTTGCTGCCGGAGGCCAGGAACCTGTTCAGAGGAGCGGGAGCCCGTGTCGATGACGACACGCAGATGGTACGGATCGGCCGCGACGCCGTTCTGGCGGCAATTGATGCCGCACCGCGCCGGACCCGGTTGCGGGCGGCGTCAGTTGACCGCGAACAGATCTTCGCGCCGGGCCGGCTGTTATTTTCAGCCGGTGCCGGTTGTCCGAACTGCAATGATATCAAACGCGGCCGCCGTCCAGGCACGCTCGAAGCCTATATCGAGACCCTTAAACTGCAGCAGGGTTTCGATGTCATCCATAAATTCGGACCCTCGGTTGAGGCCCAGGATGTGCCGGCACCATTCCGCCATTACGAAATGACGAAGGCACAATTGGTGACCGGGGACAAACCGATGTTCGTGTATTCCCGTGGGCGGAGGCAGGTCGAGGAATGTTTCGAGTTAATCCGCCTGGCTCTGCAGTTGTCCGATGATGATTTCACCGATGGGGCCTGGGCAACGACCATCATCAATACCAATTCGCCGCGCCAGCTCGATGTTCCGATGGCGGAAGGAATCATCGATTTCGCCCGTGCCCGGCAGATGTGCATCATTACGCCATTCTGCCTGGCAGGGGCGATGGCACCGATCACACCCGCCGGCGCATTGGTGCTTCAGCATGCCGAGGCCCTGGCCTGTATCACCCTGTCGCAGCTTGCCAGGCCAGGTGCGCCGGTTGCCTATGGCGGCTTCTCATCAAATGTCGACATGAAGTCCGGGGCACCGGCATTCGGCACGCCGGAGCATGTGATGATGACCCTCGGCTCGGGTCAGTTGGCAAGGCGGATCGGCTTTCCCTGGCGCTCCTCCGCCGGTGCCGCATCCAATACCGCGGATATGCAGGCGGCGGGCGAGACGCAGATTTCACTATGGGGAGCGATGCTCGCCAATGCGACCCTGATCGTCCACGGCGCCGGTTGGCTGGAAGGTGGTCTGACCTTTGGTTTCGAAAAATTCATCAATGATCTGGAGACGCTGCAGACCATGGCGGAACTTTGCCGCGCCCCGGCGGCGGACGAGGCCGGACTGGCATGGGATGCGCTGGCTGAAACTGAGCCCGGCGGTCATTTCTTCGCCGCCCGGCATACGCTGGCGAACTACCGCGATGCCTTTTATCCGCCATTGGTCGCGGATCTGAGTAATTTCGGTTCCTGGTCGGAGGCAGGTGCCAAGACCTCGACTGAACGTGCTGTGACAATCTGGGAAAATACACTGCGTAACCACCGCCCGCCGGTGCATGCGGCAGCGGCAGTCGACCGCATTCAGCCATTTATCGAAGAGCGGGTTGCCGGCGGCGGCGCGCCACCCTCGGGGAGCTGATTTCAGAGGCTGGGAACGCCGAGCAGGGTTGCGACCTGCGGCACTCTTGCCAAGGCCCATTTGATCTGCTCGGTTTCCAACCTGTCCAGATCGGCGGGCACAATCCGGCTGGAGAGCTTGATGCCGGCGTCCAGGTCACGCAGTTGCTGGGTAAGTATCGCCGACATCAGAATTCCATGCGCCGCTTCCAGATCATCACATGCAGCTGCCCGGTCAGGTTGAATCCGCTTCAGCGCCCGCAGCCGGCGGAGCGTCGAGCGATGCGAAATCCCGGTTTCCAGAGCGGCGGTGCGGGCGGCTGAGAAAATCGGCATGATGCCGGATTTCTTGAGATCGATCCGACCCGAATCATCCAACCGCCATCGCCCGAATAGCCCGTGCGGTTTATCAAATTCGCAGGCCCGCCGCGCCAACAGCCGCAGAAACGGTTTCGCCTCGGCGGCGGTTTCGCGCGCATGTGATTGCAGCGAAGCGGCCAGCGAGGCGTCGCCGTGAACACAGAATGCGTCGAAGAAGATATCCGCATGCAGAATGTCCCCGGGGTTTGTGCGCCGCATCCAAAGTTCAATTTCGTGCCGCCATTCCCCTGCGCTTCTACGCCATTCGGCGTTCGATCCCATCACCCCGCCATCACAGAAACGCACCCCCGACAGATCAAGGATTTCAGACACAAGCAGCCCGAGGTCGGCAAACCATCTGTCATCCTCACCGGTCGCATCATCGGCGTAGAGGACGGCATTGTCCTGATCCATCGCCAGCAGACTCTCGCCGCGGCCACCGGAGCCGAGAACCAGGAACGCATACGGCACCGGCGGTGTGCCGAGCTCCGCCTCGGCCAATTCGCAGGCCCGCCTCGTCAGGGCACGCAATTCTCTGGATATCACGGCACTGATGGCGCGGGCATCGCTCCCTTCCCGTAGCAATGCCCTGGCGATGTCCGGAAGTTCCGACCAGACCCGACCGAGTTCCTGCGGCGATCCGGCGGTCGCAATTCCCTGCCCGGCCAGTACCGCCCCGCTGCCGCGGCCACCAAGCATGTCGCGTGCTGTCAGCGCACCGACAAGATTTCCTGTCTCATCGGTTACAGCGAGATGTCTGATCTGCCGTGAAGCGGCTTCGGCTATGGCGCGGTACAGGAACTCGCGATGCGAAACCGAAATCAGCGGCTGCGAGCAATAATTCCCGACCGGTCTGCGCAGCGCGTCGGCTCCGACACTGTCGATGGCACGGAGTATATCGCTTTCGGTGATGATGCCGGGATCATCGGTGCGGATGAAGAGTGATGTCACACCCTCGGTTGCCATCTTCGAGATACAGGCCGACAGCGAGTCTCCGGCGTCGGCAAACACCGGCGGGGCTGACATGACGTCCTGCACCCGGTTGCGGTATGGAAAACTGTCAATCCGTGTGAGTCCCACCGATTTCGGTACCTGTTCGGTGCGCAGCAGCGGCGTCACATCGGGCGCATTGCGTGCAGCGCGTTCCGCCTGTGCGAATGTGAACAGGCCCGCATCCCGGAGCAGCGGAACGAGTTTCAGAAACAGCTCTGTCGTGAGTTTCGCATCCGCCAGCGCCCGGTGGCGTCCTTCAACCCTGATTCCGAGACTCTCAGCGACCGCCTCGAGGGAAACGCTGCCCCCGGAAAGCGGCAGCAGCGGCACCAGGCGGGATAAATCTAGAACCCGGGGCGGTGTCCATAACATGTCGCGCCGCTGGTGTTCCGAGCGCAGGACCGCGAGATCAAAATCGCTGCCGTAACCGAGAAAAAGCGCCGGCCCGGCCCATTTCACGAACCGGCCCATGGCCGTGGCGAAACCGGGGGCGGAATGGACATCCCGATCGCTGATGCCATGGATTTCCGTCGCCCGGGCGGGAATCGGCAATTCCGGATCAACCAGGGTTTCAAACCGATCCCGGATCGATGGATGAATGCGCATTCCGGCGATTTCAACAACCCGTGCCTGCGCCGTATTCAGCCCCGTCGTTTCGACATCAAATGTCACCGCCTGCAGGGAGGCGAGCGGCAGTCTCGCAAGGTCTTCTGGCGGCGGTGCAAAACTCACTTCGGCGCACACCCGCCGCTGTGTTCAGCCCTGTTTCGGAAAATAATCTTCACAACCGCCATCACGAAGCACATCCGCGGTCGCGCAATGCAAACCGCCACCGAATGCATAGGCGTCGCGGAACTCCACCTCAATGACTTCCATTCCGAGCTTATCGAGTTGATCGGCCTGATAGACCTCTGATTTTTCGACACACACTGTCTTAGGATCAAGCACCAGCACATTCATTGACAGCCAAACCGAGGAATAGCAGAGCGGTGGCGGTTCGTTATGCGCTGGCGGCGCGGCATCAATGATCTCCCAGCCATTGCGGGAAAAAAGCTCCCTCTGGTCATCCGGTAGCCGCCGCTGCGGGTTGTTCATGATCAGCCCCGGCCGCAGCGGCGTGAAGGTGGCGTCAATATGTATGGGATAGGGATCGCCGGGGAAATTCACCGCATGCACCCGATGATCGGGGAAATGCCGCCGCAGCCACTCAATGCCCTTCAGATTGGTAGTGAAACCGTGCTGAACGATCAGGTCACGCCCGCATCGGAGGATATCGGCGGCATCAAAAAGCGGCTCTTCCTCGGTGGTCACGAAATGCTTCTCGGCGGTCCACTGCAACCTCTGTTGCACCGTGATTCGGTCGGAAAGGTAATCCCGGCGGTAGTCGGCATCGTTCAGACGTGGCTTCGGCGCCGATTCATGGCGAAATTCAGGATCCTGTTCCCAGTAGCTCTGCAATAGCGGCCGGTAACAGAGATATTCAAACCAGCGGCAGCGGTATGACATTGTGGCTTCAAGGATCTCCTGCCCGACCGTCAACAGGATATCGCGCGCCGGCATGCATCCGAACATGCTGCCAGTGGAGAAATCAGGCGTCGTCACAGCCTGCGAGAAATCAATCGGCGTTGGACGGTCAACGCGGATTCCGCGTCTGCGCAGCAGCTCGGCAAAAGAGTCGAGCAGTTCATTCGCCCGGTCGATGGTATTCTGCGGGCGCAGACCGGGTCGGCCACGCATTTCAGAATCCTCAGGAACCTTGCCGTCAAGTGCCGGCTCCAACGGGGGAATGTGGCACCCCGTGGCACGGCCGACAATCACATGCCGCAGCGGATCCCACTCGTTCCAGCTGCAGACTTTCATCTGCATTTTATCAGCATTCATATGGAAACCCGTGGCCAGCGCCGCACTTAAGTCAGTTTTCATTTTTGTCATTCACCTTCGCGGCTGCTTCCCGGACGGCTTCTTCGCCAGAGTGACCAATGCATGAAAATTGACCTTGAAGCCCGCGGATGGAGAAGGAATCTGGCACCAGATACCGGAATTCCGGCGCATTTGACAACATGTCATCCGCACCGGCTGCCGGTCGGGCCCAATTCAATGGAACCGGTGCGGCCTATGACTAATCTGACTTCTCAATCAACGACAGCCATAGCAGGCATGGGCGTACAGGCGGGAGTGCAGCCTCAACCCTTTGTACGAACAACGAGCGCAAGGAAATACCTCTCCATTTTGCACTTCATGAAACAGTATATCACGGGGAATATGGCGGACATATTGCCGGAGCGCCTCTCAATTCTCGGCAACTTTGACCGGAAAGCTATGCGGAACCGCAGCCTGATTCCATCCCGGAGTCCAGTGTTTAAAACTTCAGGCAGGTTTGCCGCATCCGGGACCTGAGCCCAAACGCATCGGCGACAATGTCCAGGCGCTGCCTCCAGGGCATGATCCGCGACTTCTGCAAGATCAAGAAGCCTGTCCTGAAATTGGAGATCGACCACCTGAAGGAACCGGTTGACGAAGGAAACGCACCGCAACGCGTAAGCATGATTGATGCCATTGACACTGTCAGGGCGATGGGAAACATCGGAGCCCATATGGCAGAGGATATCAACCTTGTCATTGATATCGAGCCAAACGAGGCTCAGGCGCTCATCGAACTGATCGAGATCCTGTTCGAGGAATGGTACGTGGCCGGACTCGAGCGCGAGAGTAAATTAAAGAAACAGGGATTCACGGCTGGCAAAAGGAAGGAAGTCCCGGACCGGGAAGAACTCCCGGCACCGAATAATCAGCCAGTTGCGTCGAATTCCGAACGTGACAGACCTGCATTTGCAGTCGAATGGTCGCGCGCTTCGGTTGTGACCGCGGTCCGGGCAGCCGGCCCGAGCTACACATGAATTTTGCTGAATTGGCGGCGAAAACCGTTTGTCATCGGATTCCGTCCGTTGTTCATGTACTGAAAGGCTGTCATACTTTCGGGCAGAAAGGGAACTTCGTAAGCCGATGATTTTCCTGAGGGTGCAGACGCGAGATGATCGAGGCAGACATGAAAGTCCTTGCAAAGGGACCAAGCGCTGGACTGGCGACGAAGGATGGTGCCAGCCTTGGCTTCGAAACGCAACTTTGGCCGCAGCGGACAAGCTGCACGACAACATGGAACCGTCCGACTACAAGCATGCCGCCCCCGGCCTTGATCTTTCTCAACTATATCCCTGATGCTTTTAAGGCGATGCGAGCGACGCTTCCCGGCAAGGACGCTGACGACGCGATGCTGGTGATCAAGGCTGGGCACATCTCATTCAAGGGAATGCTGCCCAAGGAGTATGTCAACTCGGTGGAGGGTGACTACGGTGAACCGTTCGAGGGCCGGATGCAGGAACTCGCCGCCGCACTGCACGAGCAGCAGGCGGCAGGGGCGACGCCCGGCGGGGCTATAGCCGTCAATCTGCAGGCGCAGGGGTTAGGAGACGAGTGCGGATGAGCATCGACACCACATTTCTGCGCCGGTGCCTCGCCTCGCTCGAACGGGCTTTGGAGGAGATCAAGCAGCTTGATGGTGCCGAAGACGATATCATGTATGATATCTACCGCGCGGCTTGCGTTAAGGAGTTCGAACTCGTTCTGGAACAGAGCGGAAAGCTGTTGCGCAAGCGCCTTGCGGCGTATCTCGCCAGCAATCGGCAAGCGGACCGTCTCGCCTTCAAGGACCTCTTCCGCCATGCAGCGCGCCACGGCCTGATGGAAGCGCCATCTGCCGAGCGGTGGCTGGTCTACCGCGACAACCGCAACGATACGGCGCATGATTATGGCGAGGATTTCGCCGAAACCACCCTGAAGCTGCTGCCCGCCTTCATGGAGGACGCTAAGGCACTGGCTGATGCGGTCGACCGTTGGGGCGATGGCTGAACGGCTGCATCTTGCCACACGGCACCGGCGCATCCTGGAACGGCTGCTGCGTGAGCATCTGCCCGGCGTTGAGGTATGGGCCTATGGCAGCCGCGTGAAAGGCCGCAGCCACGACGGCAGCGACCTTGACCTCGTGCTGCGGGGGCCAGGGCTTGAGGCAATTCCCATGGATCGTTTGGGCGAATTTTGGGAAGCGTTGACGGACTCATCGATCCCCTTTCTCGTCGAGGCCAGAGATTGGGTGCGCCTGCCAGAGCGTTTCCACCGCCAAATCGAGCGGGAGCATGTGGTGTTGGTCAATGCTCAGGAAAAAGCTCCTTGAAAACAAGACCATGCTGCCTTGTGCGATATCGTCGAGCGACTTCTCAGCGATGTGGAAAAATGACCGAAATCCGGTGAGTTTCTGGTAAAGTGGTGAAACCCCACCGATGTATTTTGCAACACGGCGATACGCCGAAAGCTGAAATTCATGGAAGCGACTGCAACGGATTGGGAGATTGCCGGGTGCCCGCTCTCATTCGGTGACGCCGTAATCACCAAGGATATGGAGCGATACGATGAAATTGAGGTGCCTGCGTTCATAGTGGACGAAGCGCCTGGCATTGTGTGTGGACACCGCCTTGCCTTTCATCGAACCGCCTCCTGTTGGTGCCGTTCGTCGCCTTGATAGCAACTATTGTTTCAGAAGATTGGGATAGAACTCAGCGCAATGCGATTTCAGTGTCTTCGCCAGTTCAGCAACCACCATCCGGTCACTGAGTTGGCCTGAGCACCAGGCCTCGGCGAATGGAATTGTCCAATCGGCTTCCGTGATGAATCCCTTGACCGGTGCCGTGGCATATTGGCCATCCCTCCGAACCTTGTGTCCGGAGACAAGGATTCCCCGCATATGCCGGTCGTGGGTTTCGATGATTTCCGCGAGCCGCGCCCATTTGACTTTCCCGGGTTGCGTGGAGATCACCCACCAGTCCGGGTAGACGCCGTGTCGGTAGAACTGCCGGACAGCATACGCATAGGCATCGCCGGCGGCTACCAAGTCCGGGGGCACAATCCGGACCATTGTTTCCAGCCGGCATCTCCGGGCTGCGGCAAAGAAACGCACGAGTGTCTCAATGTCGTGGGCGGGAAGTGAGGCTCCGTCAGGTGCCGGCACGGAGAGGTGTACGACTGTGCGGAGAGGCCATTCCGCAAGCGCGCCGAAATCCGCACCGAGCCCGGGATCGATTTCCCATGCCGCTGACAGGGGATCGTTGGCGACCCGCCCGACCCACAACCCTCGTTCGGCGGCGTCGTGGAGCGTTGTCCTGCCGGTCCTGTCATCGATAAGGATACCGAAAACGGATGGCTGCTCATGCGCGGCTTCCCGGACCGCTTCCAGGCACAAGCCCTGGAACGCCGCAAGCCGCGCTGTATCCGGTAGGGCCGCCGACAATGGCTGCGACAGACTGCAATCCAGGATGCACAGCCGCTGCCGGCCGGGCGCCGGGGTCGTTGACCAATGCACCCGCTCCAATTCGTTGTCATGGCGCAGCGCCGGCTGCACGACACCGCGCTGCAGGAAGAATTCGAGCTCCTCGCGCGAAGGGTAGGAAGGTGCGCAGCCATGCCGGGAAACCGCCAAGGCACCGCAGGCATTGGCGATTCTGAGTGTTTCGTGCCAATCCTTTCCTGACAGCCATCCGGTCAGCAATCCGGCCATGAACCCGTCACCGGCACCGAGCACGTTAAACACTTCGACTTCAAAGCCGGGTCCGGATTGGCCAAGATTGAGATCCCCGGGGATCGCGGCATTAAACATGACGGCACCGAGCGGGCCTCTTTTGCAGACAAGCACCGCCGACGTAAGCTCGCGGACCGATGCGAGGGCCACGAGCGTATCGCCGCTGCCACCGGCAATGTGGAATTCCTCCTCGGTTCCGACAACGAGATCAAAGAGGTCTAACGTCTTCTGCAGCCTCTCGGTGACGCGCTTGGATTTGATATAGCGGGACTCACCAAGACCGTGACCCGCCAAACCCCATAGGTTAGGCCTGTAATCTATATCGAGCGCAGTCCTTACACCCTTGTCGCGGGCGATCCTGACCGCCTTGATGATGGCGGTTTCGGTGCGCGGGTTCGAAAGATGGGTTCCGGTCACGCAGAAGCATCGTGCCTCGGCGATGAGTTCCGGCTTCATATCGCTGTCTGACAATGCCATGTCGGCGCAGTTTTCGCGGTAGAATACCAGCGGGAATCTGGTTTGGTCACGAATGCCCAATATGGCGAGAGCCGTCAGTCTTTCGCTGTCTGTGGTCACACCACGGACATCCACCCCCTCGCGTTCGAGCTCTTCACGGATGAACCGGCCCATATGTTCATCGCCGACGCGGGTGATCAGGGCTGATTTCAGCCCCAGACGCGCGGTGCCGACGGCGATATTGGTCGGTGAGCCGCCAATATATTTGTTGAACGAAGCCATGTCTTCGAGGCGACCTCCAACCTGGCCGCCATACAGGTCGACGGAGGCGCGGCCGACGGTGATCAAATCGAGAGGTTTTGTCATTCCGGGAGACTGTCCGCAGGCTCATCCTGGACCGGAAAACGCGATTCCGCAGGGCTTGTCAATGCACGGGCCGGGCACCGTACGGAACCGGCCCGACGGGGAGCTCTGGCACGGTTCGCCATCTTGGATTAGAATCCGGTTTTATGCCTGACTGAAAAACCGTGATACCCTGCGGGGTGTCGGCAAGGGAGAGCGCAAATGCTGCGGCAACGCGATTACAGCCTGCTCGGAAAGGATGGCGAACGCGCCGTCGAGATGGGTCTGGCGGCTGCCGACTGGTATCTTTCCGAAGTTCCGCGGAGCGAACTGAAATCATTGATGCGGCGCAGTGACCGGATCGCGATCCGCGATACGCTGCTCTGGCTCGGCGGGCTGATCCTGTTTGCAGGTATCGGGATTGCACTTTGGCCTTCAATCTGGTCTGCCCCTTTCTGGCTTGCCTATGGCGTGCTTTACGGTTCCGCCGGCGACTCGCGTTGGCATGAAGCCGGGCATGGCACTGCCTTCAGTACACAATGGATGAATGAGGTAGTCTACCAGCTAGGCAGCTTCATGATGATGCGCAACCCAACGGCTTGGCGCTGGAGTCACATACGCCACCATACAGATACGATAATCGTTGGAAGAGACCCGGAAATCGCGGTTATGCGGCCACCGGATGCCATCCGGATATGCCTGAATCTGCTCGCCATTCCGAATGCGGTGCAGTCATTCACACGCATGGGTTACCACGTCACCGGTCGACTGCACCCGGAAGAAGCCACCTACGTGCCGGAACAGGAATGGAACAAGGTCATTCTGGAGTCGCGGATCTGGTGTGTGATCTATGCGCTGACGATAGCAGCCACCCTGTGGTGGAGCACATTGCTGCCTTTGATGGTGATCGGATTGCCATCAATTTATGGTGCGTGGCACCATATCCTGACCGGCGTTCTGCAGCATGCGGCGCTGGCGGAGGATGTCCTCGATCACCGGTTGAATACACGCACTTTTTACACAAACCCGATCACCAGGTTCGTGTATTGGAACATGAACTATCATGTTGAACATCATATGTTTCCCATGGTGCCTTATCATGCGCTGCCGCGGCTTCACGCATTAATCCGTGACGATCTGCCGGAGCCGGATAAATCCATGTGGCATGCCTACAGGCAGGTGTTGCCTGTGCTGATACGGCAGCTTAGAGGCGAGGATGTGTTCCTGGTGCGTGAATTACCGGATTCAGCGCAGCCCTATAGGGCTGAATTACACAATATGATCTGAGGCTGATCGGCGGAGGGATGACATTATGGCGGAGTGGGTTGAGGCGTGCGCGGCGGAGGATATCGAAGCGGAAGATTTGATCCGATTTGATCATGGTGACTTTACCTATGCGATCTACCGTTCGCCAAATGACCGCTTTTACTGCACCGATGGGCTGTGTACGCACGAACAGGTTCACCTTGCCGATGGGCTGGTGATGGATAACATCATCGAATGCCCTAAGCATAACGGCAGATTCGATTACCGCACCGGCAAAGCACGGGGTGCACCCGCCTGCGTGGATCTCAATGTCTATCCCACAAAGGTTGAGAATGGACGTGTCTTTATTCAGATTTGAAGCGGTTGCCGGTGTAACGTCTCTTTGGCCCTGTGCCGCGGACAGATAGGGCAGAGATGTCGACCAACAGCTTCGGACGTCTGTTCTCCTTTACCACATGGGGAGAAAGCCACGGCCCCGCCATCGGTGTGACCGTGGATGGTTGTCCGCCGGAATTGCCGCTTGATGAGGCTTGGCTGCAGCATTGGCTTGACCGCCGGAGGCCGGGGCAAAACCGCTTTACCACCCAGAGGCGGGAGCCGGATTCGGTCGAAATCCTGTCCGGTGTGTTCGAGGGCAGTACAACCGGGGCGCCGATTCAGCTCATGATCCGCAATCTGGACCAGCGCTCAAAGGATTATTCGGACATCAAGGACCGGTTCCGTCCCGGTCACGCCGACATCACCTACTGGCGGAAATACGGCATTCGTGACTATCGCGGCGGCGGACGCGCATCCGCCCGGGAAACCGCTTCGCGCGTCGCCGTCGGCGGTATCGCGAGGCGGGTTCTTGAATCCATGGCCCCCGGCCTTCGGATCCAGGCATATTTGATTCAGATCGGCGCATTGGAAATCGATCGGAGTCGGTTTAATTCCGGTGAGATTGACGGCAATCCCTTTTGGTGCCCCGATGCCGGCGCTGTCGAAGGCTGGGGCGAATTCCTGACGCAGACACGCAAATCAGGTGATTCAATCGGCGCTGTTGTTGAATGCATCGCCGAGGGGGTGCCGGCGGGGCTTGGCGCACCGGTTTATGCCAAGCTGGATGCGGACCTCGCCGCCGCCATGATGTCGATCAATGCGGTCAAGGCGGTTGAAATCGGTGCCGGCATGTCCGCCGCCACACTCACTGGCAGCGAGAATGCCGATGAAATTGAGTTCAGGCAGGACAATCCGCGCTTTCTTTCGAATAACTCGGGTGGCATTCTCGGCGGGATTTCCACAGGTCAGGACATCATTCTGCGATTTGCAGTCAAACCGGCATCTTCCATACTCAACCCACGGGCGACGATCACCAAGTCCGGTGAGGCGGTTGCAGTGGTCACCAAGGGGCGTCATGATCCTTGTGTCGGTATCCGTGCGGTGCCGGTTGCGGAGGCGATGATGGCCTGTGTCCTGGCGGATCATCTGATGCTGCATCGCGGACAGGTCGGAACAAACCGGGGTAACATCGGCTGAAATCGGTTTTCAGTCGCCGCTCCTTTTCCGGTCCGCCTGCACAGCAAGGATTCCGGCGGTGATGATAACGACACCGATGATGTCGGTCGGTCCGAACGGCTCGCCGAGCAAAGCCGCAGCGACGGCAACGCCGAAAAATGGATTAAGGAAGTGAAAACTTGATGCGCGGGTCGGCCCGACACGGTTGACCAGAGTGAACCATACCCAGGTGGCGAGCAAGCCCGGCACAATTGTCGTGTAGGCGAAAGCGGCGGCGAATTTCCATGACCAGGTCAGAGTGGAAGTCTCGAACAGAATCGCGGGGATTGCAAGGATGCAGCAACCAACCAGCATCTGCTGCCCGATCACCATAGCCAGATTGCCGCCGGTGGACGCCATCCGCACTGTCAGGGTGGCTATGGCAAGCGCCACAGCACCGGCAAAACACAGGCCGGCGCCGAGGATGCCATAGCTGCCATCGAGCCGGACTCCCATGATCAGGCCGACACCGGCGATTCCGAAACACAATCCCGCCATGCCGAGCCAACCGACCTTTTCACCGAAGAACAACCAGCTCAGAAATGCCACCACCAAAGGCAGTGATGAAGCGATTATCGCCGCCAGCGAGGCTTCAATCCACTGCATGGCGACGAAATTCACGCCGAGATAGATGGCGTTCTGACAGATGCCGAAGGTGATCATAGCCTTGGTCTGACCCCGCGACAGGCGCAGCGGTTGGCCGAGCGCCAGCGCCCAGCCGATTCCCAGGCAGCCGGAGATTGCGAATCTGAAGGAAAGCGCCGTAAGCGGTGCCGTTTCCTGGACAATGATTCGGGCGGTGGAAAATGCGCTGGACCACATCAGCGCAAAGGCAATACCCATGGCGATTGCCGGCAGATCAAACCGATTCATATGTGAGATTAAGCTATATAGTGCCGCATTTGCGTATGCGGATCACGGCGGCGCGGATTGAACCGCGTCGCCGTTCAATTGAGAATTCGGATTTTTCAATCCACGAATTGATCAGAAAATTCTATGAGTTACAGGCTTCTTTGAGCGCCTTTGCGAATGTCATTCGGGGCGCGTTATCCGCCGCCTTTTCAATGACTGCGCCGGTCTGAGGGTTGCGGACCTTACGTGCGGCGCGGGCCCTGCTCGAAATTTTTCCGACTCCCGGAAGCGAAACGGCGCCACCGTTTCCGACTGTTTCAGTGATGACCGATGTCAATGCGTTCAAAACCGCATTTGTGTCTTTCAATGTGGTTCCTGATTCCTGAGCTACGCTTGCCGTCAATTCAGCTTTGGTCAAAGCGGTTTGTGCCATGTTTTAAGTTCCTTTACCTAATCAGTGCTCGATGACTGAAAACACATTCCCATTACACAATTCGGGATTTCGCACAAACAGATTTGTATTCATCCTGCCAATTCCTCCGAACTCACAGAAACGCGGTTTCGTCAAAACTTCTGAGTTTGCGCGAGTGCAGGAATTCCAGCGGCATGTCGCGCAGCGATTCCATGGCTCTGATTCCGATCCGTAGATGCTTGTCGACCTGACTGCGGTAAAATTGGCTGGCCATACCCGGCAGTTTGAGCTCGCCCTGCAGTGGCTTGTCGGAAACGCAGAGTAGCGTGCCGTAGGGAACACGGAACCGGAAGCCGTTGGCGGCCACGGTGGCCGCTTCCATATCCAGGGCAATCGCCCGGGACTGGCTGAGCCTGTGCAAGGGTCCCGCGGTGGCGCGCAATTCCCAGTTTCGGTTATCAACCGATACAACTGTACCGGTCCGCATGATGCGTTTCAGTTCGAAGCCCTTGATTTGCGTGGCTTCCGCGACGGCGCTTTCCAGCGCCACCTGGACTTCCGCCAGTGCCGGAATGGGAACCCAGACCGGCAGTTCATCGTCGAGGACATGATCCTCCCGGAGATAAGCGTGCGCCAACACATAATCGCCGAGGCTCTGTCCGTTACGCAGGCCGGCACAATGCCCGAGCATCAGCCAGGCACGCGGGCGCAGAACCGCGATATGGTCGGTCGCATTCTTCGCATTCGAAGGGCCGATGCCGATATTGACCAGTGTGATGCCGTTCCGGTCCGGCCGCTTCAGATGGTAGGCTGGCATCTGCGGGGTTCGCTCCGGGTTCGGGATTGACCCATTCGGATCTGTCAGGCGTGAATTTCCGGGTGCGATCAGTTCCGTATAACCGCTCGCCGGGTCCGCCAGCACACTCTGCGCATATTCGGTAAATCCATCGACATAGAACTGGTAATTGGTGAACAGGACGAAATTCTGAAAATGCTCGGCATCGGTATCCGTGTAATGACGGATTCTGGCCAATGAATAATCAATGCGCTGTGCCGTGAAGGCGGCGAGCGGTTTGGAGCCGTCGCTGTTGTGAACATCCAGCCCATTGATGATGTCGTCATTCATGGTTTCCAGTTGCGGTACATCGAAGGCGTCACGCAACGGAACATCCAGCATTTCGGTGTGCAGGGGGGCGGCGCTGTCACCGACTGCGAAATGAACCGGGATAGGTGTATCTGAATTGCCCACCTGGACTGGAATGCCGTGATTTTTCATCAACAGCCCGATCTGCATTTCCAGATATGCCCGGAACAGGTCCGGCCGTGTCACCGTCGTCGCATACTCGCCGGGTATGGCGACATGACCGAAAGAAAACCGGCTGTCGGCCGATGCGTGCGAGCGGACATTGATCCGGACCTCCGGATAGAAGGCGCGGAAACGCTGACCCTGCACCCCGTCGCGGGTTGCCTGCAAAAGATTGCCGCGCAGAAAACCGGTGGCGCTTTCATAAAGCTCCGTCAGCCGTTCGACTGCCTGCGCGGCGGATGAAAATTCCCGCGTTTCCATCGCCGGTGCGAACGAGACAATCTGATCGGGATGCGTATTCAACTCAAATCTCCGAAAACAGGCTGGTCAGCCGAAAATCCACCGCATCGACCAATCCCAGATCCGATATCCGCAATTCCGGAATCACCGGAAGCGCCAACAGCGAGTGCTGCATCAGCGCATTATTGAGCTGACAGCCGCATTCGGCCATGGCTGCACTCAATCGCCCGGCCTCGGCGGCGACATCCCGCGCCCGGCGCTGCGACATCAGTCCCGCGACCGGCAATTCAACCAAAGCGAGTTCTCCGCCATCGCGCCAGATCGTCATTCCTCCATGCACCGCCGCCAGCCGGTTCGCCGCCAGCGCCATCTGTTCCCTGTCGGTTCCGACAACAATCATATGGTGGCTGTCATGGGCGATGGTCGAGGCGAGTGCCATGCGTCCGGTATAGCCGAAGCCGCTGACGAATGCGTTGATGACACCACCGGTGCCGCGATGTCTCTCAACCAGGGCGATCTGGCAGATATCCCGTTCCCGGCAACCTTCCACCCGCCCGTCCCGTATCGCAAGCGTGGTCTGCAGATGCTTGGTGGGTGCCTGGTTTTCCACCACACCGATAACTTTCACAGCGACTTCGCCGGTGTTACCCGGTGCCTTGATACAGAAATCATCCGCCACCAGATCCCGCTTCAGATTTACCATCCTCAGCGCGTGTTCCGGCCAATCCCCATGCGTAGTCGCAACCAGCAATCCGCCGTTTTCAGCAAGGTGCCTGCCGCGCGCATACACCGCTTCCACCGGAAGGGTCCTGAGACAGGAGGAGAGAATGAAATCGGCACGCCTTCCGGGCGCAATGGAACCTATTTCGCGCTCAAGACCAAAATGCGCGGCGCTGTTCAGCGTTGCCATCTGCAGCGCCACCAAGGGTTCGCAGCCGCATGTCACAGCGTGCCGCACGACCCTGTCCATATGCCCTTCCCCGACCAGCGTTCCGGGGTGGCAGTCATCCGTGCACAGGATGAAGCCGCGCGGGTCCAGTCCTTTTTCGGTCACGGCGGTGATCTGTTTTTCGACATCATACCATGCCGAGCCGAGCCGCATCATGCAGCGCATCCCCTGCCGGATCCGCATCACCGCATCCGCTTCACGTGTGCCTTCATGATCATCGGCCGGTCCACCGGCGGCGTATGCATGGAAATCCGCACCCAGGTCCGGAGACGCGTAATGCCCGCCCACAGTCTTTCCCGCCGCCCGCGCAGCCGCAATCTCAGCCAGCAGATGCCCGTCTCCAGAGACAATCCCCGGAAAATTCATCATCTCGCCCAAGCCGATGATTCCAGGCCAGCGCATCGCTTCCTCAACATCTTCCACACGGATGGTTGCGCCCGGCGTTTCCAACCCGGGTGCCGAAGGGATACAGGAGGGCATCTGCATGAAGATATTGATCGGCTGCAGCAACGCTTCATCATGCATCAGCCGGACACCCTGCAGGCCAAGAACATTGGCGATTTCATGCGGGTCGGCAAACAGAGTTGTCGTGCCGTGCGGAATGACCGCCTCGGCGAAGCGTGCCGGTGTCAGCATACCGGATTCGATATGCATATGGCCGTCACAGAGACCTGGTACCGCATACATACCATCGGCTTCGACGATTACCGTGTCCGCTCCCACACAGTGACCCGCATCAGCGCCGCAATAGGCAAATCTTCCGTTGCTTACGGCAATGTCGCTGTTCTTCAGAACTTCCCGGCTATGGACATTCACCCAAGCCGCGTTTCGGACCACGAGATCAGCCGGTTTTCGCCCAACTGCGACGTCAATCAACTCCTCGGCGATTTCGTGCCAAGCCGGTATCGAGTGCATGTGTCGCATAGAGAATCAATGCAGGACTCGCGGCCATGCGTCAAGCTTTGGCGCAGGGGCGGGTCAGGAATTTGTGCAACACGCACCTTCAGAATCGAAACAGCGGTGTGATGATTGCGCTCTGCCATGGATCCGGGTGTGTAATGAGGGGAGGAGCATGACGGTCAATTTTGAGGAGTTGCGAAAATTTGCCGCATACGGGGATTTCAGTCTTCCTCCCTATTTTGTCCGCCGGAAGACGATCATCAACGACTTGAGAGCGCATACAAAGTTATTTGGGATACTCGCAGGGCTGACGAAAACCAACCCAAAGGAATGACGCGCATTGTCCACGGTCCGCCGGGGCCGGAAAGACATCGCTGCTTGGACATCTCAAGCAGAAATGGGCTCGATCCAGGAAGGGGTATCTCCCCGAATGCTGCAACTATCAGGAGATGACGTGGTAGGTCATACGGAGGCATTCTACGAAGTCCTGATCAATGTTATCAGCCCCGATTTGGCAAAAAAGCTCTATCCGCAGCCCTGGATCAAGTTCACCGGAGCAGACGTGCAGATATTGGGGATCGGCGGTCAGGCACATTTGCGTTCATTGCCTGATCTGAGCAGCAGGTATGCTGAGTTCTGGCAGGCGCTTGTTGTTGTCGCTATCGACGAGGCTCAGAATATCGGGATGACCTATGCTGGCACCACCGCAGCAATACTGCAGGGGGTGCATGACAACATCAATAATCTACCGGTTGTGCCGGTTTTGCCAGCCTGTCCGTCCGGCTCGCCTGGCTATGGCTGGCGCGACACGGATGATTGCGGACGGCGATGGGCCGGCTGCGGAGTTCAGGAAACCACCAGCTGTTCCAACTCCGCCATGCGCAGGATCATCATCAGCGGCTCGCGCTCGGAGAACGGGCGGTAGCCGAACCGGACGTAGAATGCCTTCACCCTTTCGTCGATGGCCTGCACGATGACCGCGCGGGCGCCGATCATGCGCGCCGCCGCGAGCGCACGGTGGCCTGCATCGACGAGCAGGTCGGTGCCCAGCCGCCGACCCCTGTAATCCTTGTCCACCGCAAGCTGGCCGAGGAGAATGACCGGGATCGGATCGGGCATGTTCCGGCCCAACCGCGACGACACCCGGCGGCGCTCCACGGCACTGGCGGCGAGGCTGTAGAAGCCGACCACCCGGTCGCCGTCGCAGGCGACATAGGTGCGCGCGCCGCCCCTGGCCTCGTTCAGCCTTGCCTTGCTCCGGAGCCAGCCGTCGAGGACAGGTATGCACGAGGAGAACTGCGAAAGGTCGTGGCGGGACGCGAGCGGTGCGGGCGGGTCTATCGGTCCCACTGGCGCGCGTAACGCGCCTTCACGGCAGGGTCGATCTCCACCGGCGCGTCGAGCGCAGCGAGGAAACTGTCCCAGGTCTCGTCGTCGAACACGATGACGGGGTGCTCGTTGAGGACCTCGATTGCCGCTGCCTCGCTGGACCGCAGTACAAACTCGGTGCGGGAAACACCTCTGATGGCGGCCGCGTGGTCAATGACGGCGAGGCGTTCGCTCGACGTGCGCAGGTTCACCTGGGGCATGGAGGTCTCCTATCGGTTTTCGGCCGGTCGCATGAAGTGACGGTTTCCGATATAGCATTTGTATAGAAGAACGGCAATCCACTGTGTCTGTGTCACACCATATGAGCCTCGTGGCTCTCTCTGATTCGCCGGGATCTGAGGTATTCGTCCGGTGTCATTCCGGTAAGTGCTTCGCGTGGCCACCATCCGTTATGGAATTTGAGGTACCGGTTGATCATCGGGTTGATTCCGTGATGTCGGTCCCTGTGTCCCGGACATTGTGGAATTCGTTTCGCCATGTGGCCTGCATTCGTTCGACGCTTTTCGGCGGCAGCACCGCGGCTGTTATGCCCCTGTCGCCGTAGGCGGCCCCGGATCCGGCCATGAACTCCGAACCGCCGTCGACCTGCACCGCCTCGACCCGGAAAGGGGCGGTGTCCACCAGATTGTCGAGGAAGCATGCGGCGCTGGACGCCGCCATGGCGGTGCTCCAGCGTGAGATCCGGTCGATGGCGGTGAAGTGCCTGACCCTCTTTCCGGCTGGAGCATCCCCCGAGCGGCACCGAGCCGTCCCGAAGGGGGAGAGGAACAATGTGACGAAAAGGGGAAGTCGTCATTCGGGCCCATGGGCTGCCTGGAAAGGAATGCTCCACCGGGGAGTTCCGCGAGGCGGAGCGTGAGGCGAAAGGGGTCCGAAAAAAGGCTTGACGAAGGACGTCTCATAAGAGGATCCGGGAGGCTGACGGGAGGACGGGCCGACTACGCTCTCCCACGGATCCGTGGATGCAATCCAAGGGTAGTCCAGTCCGATCCGACCTGCGGGGCTTATTCCGCACCGTCGCCGCCAAGCCTTGGCGGCGACGGTCCCATCACGGAAATGAACCCGGGCGGAGGTGGAACGCAAGCGACAGTTTTCCACAGGAATCCGCGCCCAACTTATCCAAAGCCACCTTCCGGTTCCTTTCCGATTCTCAAAGCATACGAGGGGCGCTTTTCCCGGGAGAATCATCGCGGCGGCCGCCGATAGGCGTCTCGCCGGTGTGCGACACGAACCACCAGGACAACAAGCTCCTCGTCGCGGACTTCGTACACGACGCGGTAATCTCCGACCCGGAGCCGCCTGAGCCCCCGGAGATCGCCCTTCAGCGCGGCGCCGAGATGAGGGGTCTCCGCCAGCCGGTCGATGGCGGAGACGATGCGTGTGCGGTCTGGTTTGACCACACGCCGCAGCTCCTTCGCAGCGCTCTCCTTAATCCGTATCGAGAAGCTCACGCCGGACCTGGTCCCAGTCCAGCACCGGATCCGTGGGATCGCGGAGCCGGTCGATTGCGGCGGAAAGATCGTCGAAGTCCTCGAGGTAGTGCTCGACGGCGAGGCGGATGACGTCCGCTCGGCTGCGCCGAAACTCTGTTGCGGCCCTGTCCAGGGCCTCCACTACCGGGTCCGGCAATCGCGCGGTGACCTGAAGGGGCATGGCGGTTCCAGAATTGCAAGAGTAAATGACATTACTTTACTGCACTCCAACTACCGAGTCAATCAGCGCATCGTGTGGTCTCCAGCTGTTGTATGTTTCGAGGTAACGGTCGATCATGGGGTTGAGTTCAGTGATGTTCGCGGCCGTGTCCTGGACATTGTGGAATTCGTTTCTCCATGTCGCCTGCATGCGTTCGACCTGTCCGTTCATTCCGACGCTGGCCGCGGTCGTATCGGAAGTCGCCATGGCCGTGCCAGGCGCGAGACGGTCGGCCGCTGTGAAGTGTCTGCCCCTCTTGTCCAGACTGAGGGATACGGAAAGGGTGTCGGTCTGTCGCGGCCCCGGAACGGAAAGCCCCGCCGCCGGACCGGAGCCATGTGTACCCATGCCGGTACCGCCGGACGAAAAGATCAAAAGTCGGCGGAATGCCATTTGAACGGTAAGCCGATGGAGGCGCTGGGCAGGGCTGGCGTGCGCCCGGCACATAAATTGACAAATGTGGGTTGAGCCACAAATGGGAGTGGATATTTGAGGCCGTGTGGGATACGGAGAGGCTTGGCATATCTGAATGTGCAGGTAGCCATTTCCGGCCTGAAGATGGGGGTGGGCCGGAGGCTGGCCGAGTCGGTTTGGCCGGTTTTTTCATGATTTGGTGGGAACCCGGCTATGCGGACTGTGTCATTTAAGGAAATGAAGCGAGGCACCAGGGAGGATTACCAGCTCTTGGAAGAAATGGAGAAATCCTACCACGCCCTGACCGCATCGCGGGTTATGGCGGAACTGCGTCGGCTGGATGAGGATTCACTGTCGGGATACAAGATCACCCGGCTTGAGCATTCGCTTCAGTCAGCGACCCGCGCGCTTCGTGACGGTGCGGATGATGACTGGATTATCGGTGCCCTGCTGCATGATATCGGCGATGGGCTGGCACCGAAAAACCATGACCGGTTTTCCGCCGAAGTGATCCGGCCGTTTGTACGCGAAGAGGTTTCCTGGGTGGTTGAACATCACGGAATCTTCCAGATGCTCTATTATGCCGACCATTACGGCTGGGACAAAAACGCACGCGACCGTTACCGCGACAATATTTATTTCAATTCCTGCGCCGAATTCTGTGAGCGTTGGGACCAGGCATCATTTGACCCGGATTATGAGAATGAACCACTGTCGCATTTTGCGGAGTTGGTTGAAACGGTTTTCGCGCGCGGTGCGTACGATCCTGAAATTCTGCAGCCCGGGGTTGTGAAGGGTCTGCCACCGGTTTCATGACGCTGCGTCCCGAACGGAGTCACATACGTTCGAAAGCCAGTGCGATTCCCTGACCGCCGCCGATGCACATCGTTACCAGCGCCCGTTTGCCACTGATACGCTGCAATTCAGCGATGGCTTTGAGTGTAATGATAACTCCGGTTGCTCCGATCGGATGGCCTAGGGCAATGGCGCCGCCGTTGGGATTGACCCGCCCCGCCTCCAGACCAAGCTCCTGATTGACAGCCAGTGCCTGGGCGGCAAAGGCTTCATTGGCCTCGATGACATCAAAACTCCCAACCTCCATTTTCAGCCGTCGCAGGAGGTTGCGGACTGCTGGAACCGGCCCGATGCCCATCGTTTCCGGACGCACACCTGCATGGGCATAACCGAGCAGACGGGCGCGTGGTTTCAGACCGGCGCTTTCCGCTGCCTGCGCGCGCGCCAGCACCAGGGCGGCGGCGCCGTCATTGATGCCGGAAGCATTGCCGGCGGTGACCGTGCCGTCTTTCCGGAACACCGCTGGCAGAGTGGCAAGCGCCGCGGCGGAGGTCTCCTGCGGGTGTTCATCTGTATCGAAGGTCACATTTTCCCGCCGCCGACGCACTTCCACCGGCACGATCTGATCCTTGAAGCGTCCGTTGCTGATCGCTGATCGGGCACGGTTTTGACTTTCCAGGGCAAAAGCATCCTGGGTTTCACGGGATATGCCGAATTCATCGGCAACATTCTCTGCTGTCACACCCATATGGCCGGTACCGAACGGGCAGGCCAGAGCACCCATCATGACATCCACGAGTCCGGCATCGCCCATTTTCTGTCCCCAGCGGGCGGTGGGAGCGATGTGCGGGGAGCGGCTCATGCTCTCGGCGCCCCCGGCCAGACCGAATTCCGCGTCACCGAGCAAGAGAGATTGGGCAACCGAAACGATAGCCTGGGCGCCGGAGCCGCAGAGTCGATTCACATTCATTGCCGGTGTGGCATCGGGAATGCCCGCATCCATGGCAGCGACCCGCGACAGGTACATGTCTCTGGGTTCGGTATTGATGACATGGCCAAAAGCGACATGACCGATTTGCTTCGGTTCGGTGCCTGAACGCCGTATCGCCGCCTTGGCGACAATGGCCCCGAGTTCAATTGGCTGCATTGCCGCCAGTGAACCGCCGAAACTGCCAACAGCAGTCCGCGCTCCGCCGAGAATCACAATGTCGTCACTAGTCATTGTCAGCTCCGGGTTTGAAATTGTCGGGGTGCGCCTCCGCGAATGCGTCCAAGCGCTGCAGGCGGGCGGCGATTGATGCAATCTGCTTGTAACGGCGCACCGGAACGCCACGGCGACGTGCATTGTATACCTGTGGCAGCAGGCAGATATCCGCCATGGTGGGGCTGTCACCGTGGCAATAATGTCTTGTCTCAAAAGATCTGAGGAGCCGTTCGACTCCGTCGAAGCCAACTGACATGAAATGGCGCATCCATTCGACATCGGCATCGTCGCGATTTGCCAGCTTTGCTGCCCTGAGGCTGACCGAAAGGTTGCAGACCGGGTGAATTTCCATGGCCACCGCATAGGAAATTGTTCTCACCCTGGCCCTTTCCGACGGATCTTCGGGCAGAAATTTTGCCAGTCCGGTATCATTCATGAATTCGATTGCGGCCAGCGACTGGCTGAATTTGCGCCCATCCAGATAAAGGGTCGGCACGAGCCCCTGCGGATTATGGTCGAGATATTGTTCGCCCTTATGTTCACCGCTCAGAAGGTCGACCTGCCGGCTTTCAAACTCGATGCCAGCGAGTCCAAGGGCGATACGAAGCCGGTAAGCGGCGCTTGAACGCCAGTAATCATAGAGGATCGCCCGCATTATGTTTCGCCGAGAAGCAATTTCGTGCCGCGGCGGAAACCGTCACAATGACTGCCGAGCCGGTTCAACAATTCAGTCTGGAAGCTGTTCGCGATGGGTATGAGTTCAGCCATGACTTCCCGGCCTCTTCCCGTCAGATGCAGGTCAATCAGCCGCCGGTCGGTGAGGTTGGTCGAGCTTGATAACAGCCCCTTGACTTCGAGTTGTCGTGCGGCGCGGCTGACACGGGATTTATGCATATCGACACGGACCACCAATTCCCGCACGCTTACCGGTTCCGATTGCGACAGATGCGCCATTATCCGCCATTCGGGAACACGCAGACCGAATTTCCGCCGGTAATGGACTTCAAGGTCCTGGCTCATCCGTTTTGCCAGAACGCTGATCTGGTAGGGCAGGAAATCGTCGAGAATGAAATCAGTCATCGACGCATATTCAACAATGCTCCCGATGTCGTCAAGAACGCGCTCCGGCGCAAGTCCACGGCGACCTGTCTCCGGTATTGCTGTTGAGTGGAGTTCGAATTGACTTTGTTGCGAATGCAACGATAAATTGGCATGGAACCTGTAATACTGCATCCGTTTATTTGTGATATAAATCCGGACGCGGCTGGAGGACATGGACAGGATGGCGGATCAGGATAAACCTAATTCGGGCTATATGCCGGGATTTGGCAATGACTTTGAAACCGAAGCCTTGCCGGGGGCACTGCCACAGGGCCAGAACAGCCCGCAAAGGTGCAGCTACGGTCTGTATGCCGAGCAGCTTTCCGGCACCCCGTTCACGGCACCGCGCGGTCAGAATGAACGCACATGGTGCTACCGGATCCGGCCATCGGTGCGGCATACCACGCGGTTCAGAAAAATCGACGTGCCATATTGGAAGACAGCACCAAACATTATCAGCGATTTGAGTTCGCTGGGCCAGTACAGGTGGGACCCGGTGCCTGATGACGGAGCCGAGAAGACGTTTCTCACCGGCATGCGCACGATGACCACCGCAGGGGATGTGAATACGCAGACCGGGATGGCGGCACATGTCTATCTGGCCAATGCGTCGATGCGTGATGAATATTTTTATTCGGCCGATTCCGAATTGCTGATCATTCCGCAACTCGGCCGCATGCGTTTTTCCACCGAACTCGGGCAGATTGATGTCGGAGTCCGCGAACTGGCGATACTGCCGCGCGGGCTGGTTTTCCGGGCAGAGGTGCTGGAAGGGCCGTCGCGCGGTTTCGTGTGTGAGAATTACGGGGCCAAGTTTGATCTGCCGAACCGTGGTCCGATCGGCGCCAATTGCCTGGCCAATCCGCGCGACTTCAAGACCCCAGTCGCCGCTTTCGAGGATCGTGAGACGGCGTCACGCCTCATTGTCAAATGGTGCGGTTCCTTTCATGCCTGCGAAATCGGCCACTCACCCTTGGATATCGTCGCGTGGCACGGCAATTACGCCCCCTGCAAATATGATTTGGGAACGTTTTCGCCCGTCGGTGCGGTGCTTTTCGACCATCCGGACCCGTCAATCTTCACTGTCCTGACATCACCATCCGGATTCGAAGGCACGGCCAATGTTGATCTGATCCTGTTCCGTGAGCGCTGGTCCGTTGCCGAACATACGTTCCGCCCGCCCTGGTACCACAAGAACATCATGTCGGAATTGATGGGCAACATCCATGGTGTCTATGATGCTAAACCGGAAGGTTTTGTCGCCGGTGGCATCAGCCTACACAATATGATGCTGCCGCACGGCCCGGACCGGGATGCGTTTGAAGCGGCAAGCACGGCGGAACTCGTGCCGGCGAAACTGACAAGCACCATGAGCTTCATGTTTGAGACCCGTTTTCCGCAGCATCTGACGGAATTCGCAGCGGGCGAGGCACCCTTGCAGGAAAATTATGCTGAGTGCTGGAGTTCGCTCGGCAAGAAATTTGACGGCACACCGGATGGGCGCGGCTGAGAAAGAGGAAGCGGTTTCGCATGATGCATGACAGGCTGGTTCTGCTGGGTACCAAAGGCGGGCCTTCGCTGCATTCGCCCTTGAGAATGCCGACTTCATCGCTTCTGGTGATCGGCGGGCAGACCTGCGTTGTGGATTGTGGGTTGGGTGTGACCAAGAGCCTTCTGCAATCGGGCGTCAGGCTGACAGATATTGACCGCATCTACATCACGCATCTGCATTCGGACCACATACTGGAACTCGGGCCACTCCTGCACACTGCCTGGACATGTGGCCTCAGCCATCCCATCCTGATTTTCGGGCCAGTCGGGACAAATACGGTGCTGGATGGTTTTTTCGCCTCACTGAGTTTTGACATCAATCTCAGGATTGAAGATGAAGGGCGTAACGATCTGCGTTCACTGGTTCGGGTCACGGAATTCTCCGAGGGCAGCGTGAATGGGGGAGTGCCTGAGGTTTCAGCACTGCGCGTGTGCCATCCGCCGGTCAGCGAATGCTATGCGCTGAGGTTTGACTGCGATGGGTGGCGGGTCACCTTCAGTTCGGATACCTGCAAGTTTTCACCCCTTGCCGAATTCGCCCACGGCAGTGATCTGCTGGTGCACGAAGCCATGCTCGCTTCCGGTGTCGACAGGATCGTCGCCCGTGCACCCAATGCCACCCGCCTGCGGCAGCACCTGTTCGCCGCACATACGGAAGTTGCGGATGTGGCCGAGATTGCCCTTGCCGCTGATGTCAAACATCTTGTTCTGCATCACCTGATACCCTCTGACGGGCCGGGAGCGGAGGATGAAGCCTGGTTAGCGGAAATGGGTGACCGGGTGCGCGGTGCCGTAAGCGTTGGTTATGACGGAATGGAATTCCGGAGGGACTGGGATGAAGCTCGCAACTCTGCATGACGGCTCACGCGATGGCCGGCTGGCGATTGTATCCACCGATCTCAGAAAATGCCGCGTGGTCGGCGGCAGTTTCCCCAGCATGCAGTCGGCATTGGACAATTGGGAAAAGGCAATGCCGGAATTGCTCGAAGCCCGGGCGCAGCTGGATGCGGGTGCGGGTGTCCTGCGGTTTGATCCCTCGCAGGCAATGTCTCCACTGCCGCGGGCCTATCAATGGGCGGATGGTTCCGCCTATATCAACCATGTGGAACTGGTGCGGAAGGCGCGTGGCGCCGAGGTTCCGGAGAGTTTTTACACCGACCCCCTGATGTATCAGGGCGGCTCTGACAGTTTTCTTGGCCCCCGGGATCCGATTCTGGCCTCTGACGCGGCACATGGAATTGATTTGGAAGCGGAGGTCACGGTTGTTGTCGGCGATGTCCCGATGGGAGCGGAGCCGCAACGGGCCGGTGAGGAAATCCGCCTGCTGATGCTGATCAATGATGTGACTTTGCGTGCATTGACGGCGTCAGAACTCGCCAAAGGGTTCGGGTTTTTCCAATCAAAGCCATCTTCAGCATTTTCGCCCGTGGCGGTGACACCTGACGAGTTGGGATCGGCATGGGACGGTAGGCGGCTGCATCTGCCGCTCTGCGTCGATGTGAATGGAGTGCCGTTCGGGCGCGCCAATGCCGGGGTCGATATGACATTTGATTTTCCCACCCTGATCAGCCATGCGGCAAGAACACGGCCACTTGCCGCCGGTACAATCATCGGTTCCGGGACGGTTTCAAACAAATTCGGCGGCGACCCGGGAAAACCGGTTGCCGAGGGCGGAGCCGGCTATTCCTGCCTTGCGGAAATCCGGATGGTGGAGACAATCAGAGACGGCGCTCCGTCGACGCCTTTCCTGGGCTTCGGCGACAGGGTCAAAATCTGGATGGAGAGTGCCGGAGGAGAGTCGCTGTTCGGAGAAATCGAGCAGACAGTGCAGCAATATGGAGGTCCCTGAATGGCCAGAGCATTCGCATCAAGCGGTGATCTCACGGAAAAAAAGATCAGCTTCACCGAAATCGGACAGGGGCTGTATGCGTTCACAGCCGAAGGAGATCCGAATTCAGGCGTGATCATCGGCGATGACTCGGTGCTGGTGGTGGAGGCGCAGGCGACACCACGGCTCGCCGGGAAAGTGATCGAAGAGATCCGCAAAGTCACGGACAAGCCGATTTCGCATCTGGTTCTGACCCATTACCATGCCGTCAGGGTTCTCGGTGCCGCTGCCTATGCGGCCGGGCAGGTGATCATGTCGGAAACCGCCCGGGCAATGGTTGCCGAACGCGGGCAGGAAGATTGGGACAGCGAGTTTCAGCGTTTCCCGCGGCTTTTCGAGGGTCACGAATCGATTCCCGGCCTGACATGGCCGACAACCACATTCAACGGCGGCATGAGCGTCTATCTCGGAAATCGGAGGGTGGATATTCTGCAGCTCGGGCGGGCGCACACGGCAGGCGATGCGGTTGTCTGGGTTCCCGATCAGGAGGTGATGTTCACCGGCGACATCGTCGAGTATCGCTCCGCCTGTTATTGCGGAGACGGGCATTTCGGGGATTGGGGAGCAACCTTGGACCGGGTGGCATCCTTCCGCCCGCAGGCAATTGCGCCCGGACGCGGTGATGCTTTGGCTGACCCGGGTATTGTCCGGGAAGCCCTTGAGGGCACACGGCAGTTTCTGGATGCGACATACCGACCGGTGGCCCGCATCGCCGCCTGCGGCGGTTCACTGAAGGAAGCCTGGACAGCGGCGCGTGAAGTCTGCGACCCGCAATTCGCCGACTATGCGATTTACGAGCATTGCCTGCCCTTCAATATCTCGCGCGCCTTTGACGAAGCCAGAGGCATCAATACACCGCGTATCTGGACGGCTGAGCGGGATCTGGAAATGTGGGATGCACTGCAGGGATGAATGACGTGGTGCCCCCGGGGCGGTTTGTCGAAAACCTGTTTGAATTCCGCCCGCCGCCGGGCCTTTCACAAAAGGAAAGCAGGAAGAATGTTGTCATTGTCGGTGCCGGGCCGATCGGTCTGGCGGCGGCATTGGAACTCGCCAATCACCAGGTTCATTCCGTCGTTCTGGACAGCAGAGCGGCGCCGTCAGAAGGATCCAAGGCGATCTGCTGGTCCAAGAGGTCGCTGGAAATCTTCGACCGGATCGGAATCGGTGACAGGGCTGTTGAAAAGGGCGTGACCTGGCAGGTCGGCCGCACCTATCATCGGGACAGGGAAATCTTCAATTTCAACCTGTTATCCGATACCGGACATAAACGCCCGGCCTTCATCAATCTGCAGCAATATTATGTGGAGCAGTTTCTCACCGAACGCGCCACGGAAAACAGCTTCGTTGATCTCCGGTTTGCGAACCGGGTTGTCGGAATCGAGGAAGACCCGCATTCGGTCACAATCGAGATCGAGACACAATCCGGGAGCTACCGGCTGCGGACGGATTGGCTGCTCGCCTGCGATGGGGTGCGCTCGTCAATCAGATCCATGAAGGGGCTTGAATTCGAGGGCGAGGTTTTTGAAGAGCGGTTTCTGATCACCGATATCGAAATGCGGGCGGAATTTCCCCCCGAGCGGCGGTTCTGGTTTGAACCGACCTTCCATAACGGCCAGTCGGCGCTGCTGCATAAACAACCCGACAATATCTACCGGATCGACCTGCAGCTGGGTGCCGGGGCGGACCCGGCAAAGGAGCGTCGGCCGGACGAGGTGAAGCGGCGCATTGAGCGCGTTGTCGGAACCTCGGATTTCCGCATAGAGTGGGTTTCGGTCTACACTTTCCAATGCCGGCGCTTAGCCGGCTTCGTGCATGGACGCGTGCTGTTCGCCGGCGATTCGGCGCATGTTGTTTCGCCTTTCGGTGCACGCGGCGGAAATGGCGGGCTGCAGGATGTGGACAGTCTCTGCTGGCGCCTGGCCGCCATTGTTCATGGCCGGGCCGGGCCGGAACTGATGCGTGCCTATGACCGCGAACGCGTCTTCGCTGCCGATGAGAACATCGCCAATTCCACCCGCACGACAAAATTCATGACCCCCGCCGATGGCTGGGAACGGATTATGCGCGATCAGCTGCTTCGGCTGGCCACCCATTCGGAATTCGCCCGCGCATGGGTGAATTCGGGACGGCTGTCGGTTCCCTGCATTTACGAATCCGCCGGCGCTGATGATGCCGGTCTTCCAGCCCAATCGAGACCGGGTGCGGTGGCACCGGACGCGCCGCAGGGAAAGGGTTGGCTGATTGACCAACTCGGCGTGCAGCCGGCGGTGATGGGAATTGGCTGTGAGCCCCCCGCTATTCCCGGAGCCAGGGCATTCCGGATTGAGGTCAACGAGTCAGTGCGCTCCCGGTATCTCGGGGCGCGGGACAGGGCTGTTTACCTTGTAAGGCCGGATCAGGTCATTGCCGCCCGCTGGGCAAAGCATCTTCCAGCCGGAATCGAAGCGGAACATTCAGCGATCTGGAAAGAACCATGACAGAACGGAGTAAACCGACAGAGTCTTTCGGCGCGCATGATGCCATTTATGATGAATTGCTGTCGGCCTATTACGGCCTGTCAACAGACAGGCAGCGGCAGCTCACGGCTTCACTTCTCATTTGTCTCTGCCACAGAATCGGCAGCCGGGAGGAGATCAGCAGAGCATTGGCGGAGGCGCGCGCCAGCCTGCCTGACGATACAGTGCGATAGGTGAAACAATCCGGTGTTCAGGCTCTGTCAGGGATGCAGCGGCAGGAAATAGGTTCCATTTACATTGCAGGACCCGTACAGTTCTGCTATGGGAAGTCCGGAACAATCGTGCCCGCCTCGGGGTGATGGGCACTGAAACCAATCGGGTATGGCTTCGTACCCTCAGCGCCACTTTACAGTAGGACGGCCCGAAAGCAGATCGGGTGCCTTTGAGTATTGGGTGCGCCAACGGTCCCGGGGCACCTGAAGTCAGCTGCCAGACCTTAACCGGCAGACGATGTAGACACGCCATACCGGCACTGGAAACCCGACAACCTGAGAATCAGAACCGCCGGTGATGGCCGATGCGAGGCGGAGAGTCAGCGGGAATTGTTGAAGCGCTGCCAATTCTCTTGCCATTCGGGCGGCGCTGGCGCATGTTCAGTGCCGAAATCCAAGCTTGATCGGGAAAGGGTCGAAAAATGCTGTTCAAGCTGTCTTTCGCCGTCACCGCGGTATCGGCGCTGGTGCTGTCCAGCCTGCTGGTTCCGGCAACAGCCCGTGCGGATGATGATGATTTTCTCAAGGCGGTTGCCGGGGTTGCGACAATCGCAATCATCGCCAGCCAGATCAAGAAAGGCAAAGATGCACAAAGGGCGGCCAATGCCGCCGAAGCTGAAGCCGCGAGGCTCAGGGCGGATAATGCCAGGCTACGGGCACAGCGGGCAAAAATGCCGGTCTGCAATTCGGCGTATCATGATGGCAGCACATGGCGGAATAATGACGGCCGCGAGTGCCGGGTGACTCCGCAGGTCTGTCTGAGAAGCCAGCAGCGCCGGGGCCGCACATTCAGTTATTTTGATTCCGAATGCATGTGGAATGAGGGTTTCCGCCTGTCCAGCCTGCGTTAGCCGGAGTGGGCAGCTGCCCTGATGATGCTTTCGAAGCGGCGCTCAGGCGGGAGGGTTTCCGCACTGTTGCCGGGGTGGATGAGGCTGGCAGAGGCCCGCTTGCCGGGCCGGTGGTGGCCGCGGCGGTCATTCTGAGTGCGGACCCGATTCCGGGAATCAATGATTCGAAGCGGCTCACCGCCGACAAGCGGCAGGTGCTGGCCGGGCATATCCGGTCCGTCGCCCGGACCTCGCTGGGGGTGGCGACGGTGGATGAAATCGCTGAGATGAACATCCTTTGGGCAACCATGCTGGCGATGCGGCGGGCTATCGCCGGACTTTCGCCACAACCCGACCATGTGCTGATAGATGGCAACCGGGTTCCGGCAGGTCTTGCCATGCCGGCGACGGCGATTGTCAAGGGAGACGCCACTTCCGTTTCCATTGCCGCCGCCAGCATCGTGGCGAAGGTTGAGCGTGACAGGATCATGCGTGACCTTGCCGAGGCATGTCCTGGGTATGGATGGGAGCGGAATGCCGGCTATGCGACGGCGGCACATCTGGCGGCGTTGCGTAAATTCGGGCCGACACCGCATCACAGGGTTGGATTTGCCCCTGTCCGTGCGGTGGCAAAGGGCGCGGGCTGAGGTTCTACCCGTATGCATGTGATGAATTTGGTAAGCTTGTTGCTGGCGCTTGTGATTGACCGCCTGTTTGGTGATCCAGATTGGCTGTGGAAAAGGATTCCGCATCCGGTGCGGCTGTTCGGACTCGGGATCGGGTATGTGGAGCGAAGATGCATCCGGTGCCGGCGTCCGGCTGGCATAATGTTGGTGGCGGGTGGCTGTGCCGGTCTTTTTGCAGTTGGGCGTTTGGTCGCGGAAGTGCCGGGCGCCGCCGTGATAGAAATTCTGCTGGCGTCGGTATTGCTGGCGCATAGGAGTCTTGTCGATCACGTGGAGGCGGTTGCCGACGGGCTCGCGGTCGATCTGCGGAGCGGGCGCGAGGCGGTTGCGCGGATCGTCGGACGCGATGTCAGCGATCTTGACCCGGAAGGGGTTGCGAAGGCCGCGGTTGAAAGCTGCGCCGAGGGTTTTTCCGACGGGGTTGTCGCGCCCTGCTTCTGGTTCGCTGTTCTGGGGCTGCCCGGCATCCTGGTTTACAAATTCGTCAATACGGCGGACAGCATGATCGGTTACCGCAATGAACGCTACCGCGAATTCGGCTGGGCGGCAGCGAGGCTGGACGATCTTCTCAACTGGATACCGGCCCGGATTGCCGCGCTGCTGATCGCCGTGTCCGGGTCTGAACTCGGCGGTTTCCGGCAGATCGTCAGAGATGCCGGAACGCACGATTCTCCGAATGCCGGATGGCCGGAATCGGCGATGGCGCACAGCCTCGATCTGTGCCTCGGCGGTCCCCGCAGCTATGGCGGTGCAACCGTTGATCTGGCCTGTATGAATGCGGGCGGGCGCAGAAATATTTCCGCCGCCGACATCTCGGCTGCGGTTGCTCGCATTGAATCCGCACACCGTATCCTGGTCATGACACTGTTCGGACTGTTGGCGCTGTCGCTTGTCTCCGGTTGGGTTGGCTGAGCCGGTGACCGGCTTCGGGAAGAGAGTCAGAGCCTTCCGAATGCGGGTTAACGCGGCTTTGAATATGCTGTAATCGGGCGCTCCTTCCGAGGGAGAAGCGTGATGATCAAACAGCCGTATCTGTTGTTTCTGGGTGACGCACCGGACAGGCTGGCGGCAAAGGTGGCGCAGGGAATCTGCGATTGGAGACCGGAAGCGGCAATCGGTCAGTACAGAATGGCCGGGTGTGCGGCGGATATGCGGATTCCGGATATGTCAATCGCAGAGGCGCGGGAAGCCGGTGCGGAAACGCTGGTTATCGGCGTGGCCAATCGGGGCGGTGTCATCGCCGATAGCTGGATGGCTGTGCTGGAAGAGGCGCTTGCGGCGGGACTGGATATCGCCAGCGGGCTGCACAATCTGTTGACGGATGAGCCGAGACTGGTCCGGGCGGCACGCAAATTCGGTCGGGAGTTGCATGATGTGCGCACGCCGGTGATCGACTACCCGATTGCCAATGGCAGAAAGAGAACCGGCAGGAGATGTCTTGCAGTCGGCACCGATGTGTCGGTCGGCAAGATGTATGTGTCGCTGGCGATGCAAAGGGAAATGTTGAGGCGTGGTCTGAAAGCATCGTTCCGGGCCACCGGGCAGACCGGGATTTTCGTCGCCGGTGAGGGCGTGCCTCTGGATGCGGTGGTAGCGGATTTCATGGCCGGGGCGGTTGAGTGGCTGTCGCCCGATAATGACGACGACCATTGGGACTTTATCGAAGGTCAGGGTTCTCTGTTCCACGCATCATATTCCGGGGTGACGCTGGCGCTGGTGCATGGCGGCCAACCGGATGCGATCATCCTGTGCCATGAGCCCGGGCGGCCGCATATGCGCGGCCTCCCGGATTATCAACTGCCGGAACTGGAGCGTCTCTGCGAGGTGGTGCTGACGATGGCGCATATTGTCAATCCGGCCTGCCGGGCAGTCGGCGTGTCGGTCAATACGTCACGGTTTTCGCAGGAAGAGGCCAGGCAATGCCTTCAGGATGCCGAAGCCCGCACCGGGCTACCGGCAACCGATCCAATCAGATTCGGCGCCGAAGCGCTTGTCGATGCGCTGCTGTCGGAGAGTAATGGTGAAACTCTCCGTTGAACTTAGGCGCTACCGCCTGAAGCGGGCCTTTGCGATTTCCCGCGGAAGTCGCAGCGAGGCCTGCGTGTTGGTGGTACGGATTGAACAGGATGGCGTCATCGGCAGTGGCGAATGTGTGCCTTATGCCCGCTATGGGGAAACTGTGGAAAATGTGACCGAGGCCATCCTGTCGCTGCAGCCGCCATTTGACCGGCGGCAACTTCAGAGGCTTCTTCCCCCGGGAGCCGCCCGCAACGCTGTGGATTGTGCGTTTTGGGATCTGGAAGCCAAGCAGAGTGGCCGACGGGTATGGGAACTTGCCGGCCTGGAGTTACCTGAGCCGGTATCCACGGCCCTGACACTCTCATTGGATACACCGGAATCCATGCGCGTCCGGGCTAGGGAGAATGCGGATTTTCCAATACTTAAGATTAAGCTGGGCGGCGGAGCGGCCGACATCGCGCGTATTGAGGCGGTACGTGAAGGATCGCCTGACGCCCGCCTGATCGTAGATGCCAATGAGGGCTGGAGCAGGCACGAGTTTGCTGAACTTGTGAAGACCTTCGGTGAGCTGGGGGTTGAGATGGTGGAGCAGCCGTTTCCGGCCGGCGAGGATGATTCACTGGCCGATGCCGATTGCCCGTTTGATGTCTGCGCTGATGAGAGCTGCCATGGGGTGGAATCCTTTGAACGGCTGCCGGCAGGCTACTCGATGATCAATATCAAACTCGACAAGACCGGCGGCCTGACCGAGGCGCTGGAACTCAGGCGCCGCGCCCGCGATGCCGGGTATCGTGTCATGATCGGCTGCATGATCGGCTCGTCCCTTGGCACCGCACCGGCTCTGCTGGTGGCCCAGGGCGCCGATGTTGCGGATCTGGATGGTCCGCTCCTTCTGGCCGAAGACCATCCGATTCCGCTTCACTTTGAGAAGAATCGTATAGCACCCTCGGAGCCGGGGCTCTGGGGATGAACATCACAGGTCCGATCGTGTGAAACAGGGGAAGGCGGGGAAATGAGTCGCACTGTTTATCTGAATGGCGGATATATGGCCGAGGAGAGCGCCAAGGTTTCAATTTTTGACCGCGGATTCCTGTTGGCGGATGCGGTTTATGAGGTCACTTCCGTCCTCAATGGCAAGCTCCTGGATTTCGACGGCCATATGGAACGGCTGAAACGTTCGCTGGGTGAGCTGGATTTCCGGTTCGAAGTGAACCGGGATGAATTGCTCAAGGTGCAGCTTGAATTGGTACGCCTGAACGAAATCGATGAAGGTATCGTCTATCTCCAGATAACCCGGGGTGTATGCGACCGCAGTTTCAAATTCCCGGATGCCGGTGTGCAGCCGACCATTCTGATGTTCACGCAGCACCGCACCGCTCTCAATCCGGCAGATCCCGAAACCGGCATCCGCGTCATTTCCACCGAGGATCTGAGATGGGGTCGGCGGGACATCAAGACCGTGCAGCTGCTCTTTCCCAGCATGGCGAAAATGCAGGCGGTGCGGGCAGGTGCTGACGATGCGTTTCTGGTGCAGGATGGCGAAGTCACCGAGGGAACGGCCTATAACGCCTATATCGTGACCAAAAACGGCACCATTGTGACCCGTCAGCTGTCCACCGATATATTGCATGGCATCACCCGTGCGACGATGCTGCGTTATGCGCGTGAGGCGCAGATGCAGGTCGAAGAACGCCCCTTCACGATTGAAGAGGCGAAATCCGCCGCCGAAGCCTTCATCACTTCAGCTTCGAATTATGTCATGCCGGTGGTGGAAATTGACGGCGTCAAGCTGGGGGATGGAAGGCCCGGCCCGGTAAGCAGGCGGTTACGTGAATTGTATATTGAGGAGAGTTTGAAAACGGCAATCTGAGGCAGCGGCGGGGATCAGGTCTTTTCCGCTGCGTGGAAATCGTCAATTGTATCCACATCCCGCAGTGTATCGGCATATTGAATCGATCTGCCGCGCAGCGAACGGACCGAATCAGCCAGGGCAAATTGGCTGGACCATCTCACATCATTGAATAGTCCGCCCGGGTGCCGCCGGAAGCGCCCCATCGCGATGAGCCAGAATCCCCCATCGCTGCAGGGGCCGAATACCGTGCCGTGTCCGCGCAGCAGTCTGAACGCGGCTGCAACCCGCTTCCGGTCAATGGCGGGGATGTCGGAACCAATGATGGCGATGTCTCCCGGGGGCAGCGACAGGAACACCCGCTGCATCCGGTCACCGAGACTGCCGCCACCCTGAGCCAGCCTCGGAATCTGCAGTGGCCAGGCCTGGCTGTCGTGAACGGCCTTGTCCGGGGCGACCGCGAGCAGTGTCCGCCATCGTGTGTCGGAACCTACGGATCTGATCAGCCTCTGCGTCTGCCGGTGGTACCAGGCGGAGGCGGCGACGGCACCGAGGTCTTTCGCCAACCGTGTTTTGACGCGGCCGGGACGGGGATCCTTGACAAAAATGACCAACCAGCGCCCGGATCGGTTTTCAGGCAAAGAATGCATCTAAAATCCGCAGATAGGTTTCCTTCAATTCCCGGATATCTTTGAGCGCAACGCGCTCGTCGGTCTGATGCATTGTTGCACCGACAAGCCCGTATTCCACGACTGGGCAATGTTCCCGGATGAAGCGCGCATCGGAGGTGCCGCCTGAGGTGGAAAGTTCCGGCACCCGCCCGGTCACGCTCTCCACAGCCTTGACAACCAAATCCGAAAACCCACCCGGAGGGGTCAGGAAACTCTCTCCCGAAACCTGTGTCTCAAGGCTGATGTGAAGATCGAATTCCGCCGCCACTGACTCGGCTTTCCGGCGCAGACGCTCGGTCAGCTCCGCCGATGTGTGCAGGTCATTGAAGCGGATATTCACCTTGGCACGGCATTGACCGGGGATGACATTGGCAGCCGGATTGCCGGTGTCGATGCCGGTTACAGCCAATGTTGAGGGCGAGAAACTCTCCGAACCATTATCGAGGGGTTCCCGGCTGATTTCATCCGCCAGCCGGGCGATCGCCGCCGCGGCATTCCGCGCGCGTTCAGGATAGGCGGAATGCCCCTGTTTTCCCTCGGCATCAAATGTGATGTTCATGGAACCGCGCCGACCGATCTTGATCATTTCGCCGGGCGTTGACGGGCAGGTCGGCTCGCCCACCAGACAGACATCCATCCGCTCGCCATGGGCGCGCATCCAGTCAAGTATGGCGACAGTGCCGTCGGTGGCGGTGGCTTCCTCATCTCCGGTGACGGTGACAACGACGGATCCGGCTTCCGGGCGGTGACGCACAAATTCAATCGCCGCGGCGGTGAAGGCAGCCACACCGGATTTCATATCCGCCGCACCGCGGCCCCAGATGAACCCGTCGACAATTCTGCCGCTGAAGGGCGGGTGGGTCCAACCTGCCGCATCGCCGGGCGGAACAACATCGGTGTGACCGTTGAAGCCGAATACCGGCCTGTCCGCTGGCCCGTCATATCGGGCAAACAGATTTGCCACCCCGTTGCGGTCGCAGCGCATACAGCGGAAACCGGCGTCACCGAAGAGTGAATTCAGCAGCTCAATCGCGCCGCCTTCCGCCGGGGTCACGGATTGGCAGCGGATCAATCGCGCCGTCAGCTCAACCGCGTCTAGGTTAGTGGAATTCATGACAGGTACGGGATTCAGTCGCGCAGCAACTCATTGATACCGGTCTTGCTGCGGGTGCGTGCATCAACCCTTTTGACAATGACCGCACAATAGAGATGGACGCCGCCGGCGCTCGGCATCGAGCCGGCGACCACAACCGAATAGGGTGGCACTTCACCATAGAAGATTTCGCCGCTCGCCCGATCGACGATCTTGGTTGACTGACCGATGAAGACACCCATACCGAGTACCGATCCTTCGCGGATAATGACACCCTCGACAACCTCCGAGCGGGCTCCGATGAAGCAGTTGTCCTCAATGATGGTGGGTCCGGCCTGCATTGGCTCGAGCACGCCGCCGACGCCGACGCCGCCTGACAGGTGCACATCGCGGCCGATCTGCGCACAGGACCCCACGGTTGCCCAGGTGTCGACCATGGTGCCGGAATCCACATAGGCACCCAGATTGACAAAACAGGGCATCAGGACAACGCCCGGCGCCAAGTAAGCCGATCGCCGGACGATGCAGTTGGGCACTGCCCGGAACCCGGCATCGCTCCACTCTGAGGCGTTCCAGCCGGCGAATTTGCTGTCAACTTTATCCCACCAGCCGCCTCCCTGCGGCCCGCCGGACTGTAATTCCATGCCACGGATACGGAAACCGAGCATAACCGCTTTTTTGGCCCATTGATTCACTGTCCAGGAGCCGTCTTCCTGCCGCTCGGCGACCCGAAGCCGACCTTTATCCATCGCGTCCAATGCCGAAGTGATGGAGTTCCGCACCGCGCCGTCCGTATCCGGCGTAATGGTATCGCGCTGCTCCCAAGCGGACTCTATGGCAGTTTCAAGTTCATCAAATGACATTCGGAGTCTCCATCTGGCAGAATTCGTGCACGGACCGCGCCTCTGCAGGCGCCGCTATGAGCGGATAATCAAAAGCCGAAACCCGCTCAACCTGAATTGAGGACCGCTTCACAGGATGCGGGAAGATCCGCCATCACATAATCACGGACCCCGCGACGCGGCTGAGCCGGCTCTTTGGGCGGATTCTTCAACTGCTCCAGATAGTCGGTGACCCACCAGGCCAGTGTCTCATCACACCCGTCTCCACCCTTTGACAACTCCGCCACCGTCGGCGACTGGGTAATGCATTCCGGTGAATCCTGCGGGCATTTCAGCCGAATATGGAAGTGGTAATTATGGCCATAGAGCGGGCGGATCCTCTGCAGCCACTGCCGGTCTCCGCCGGCATTCTCACACATATTGATCTTCACCGCCGCGGCGACGAAAATCCGGTCCGTGCGCGGGTCCTTTGCCGCGGACTTCAATATCCGCATATGCGCATCGCTCCAGTTTTCATTGACAGCGGTCTGGTCACGGGTGCGCACCGAGATCGAAGACAGATCCTCGCGCTCCTGCCGGGTCAGATCGAGCCGGTCCGGCGGCAGCATCCAGATATCGGCATCCAGCCCGATCTGGTGTGATCTGTGTCCGGAGGTCATCGGCCCGCCCCGGGGCTGCGAGATATCGCCGATATACAGACCCGCCCAGCCGGCTTCCACTGCCGCAAGGCTCAGTTTCCGCAGATAATCGATGATTACGGGATGGCCCCAATTGCGGTTTCGGCTGAGACGCATCGCCTGCCATGTCGGGCCGGTTTCCGGCAACTCAACCAGACCGGATGCGCAGCCCCTGGCGTAGCTTCCGATTGCCGCCGGTGGTTGATCGGATGCTGTCTTGAGAGCGCCGAACAGCTGATTGGCGCGTTCTTCAGCCGAAGCGCTGCCGATGGTGAACACAGCAGCCAGCACGGCGAGTGTTCCGGTAGAAGCGTTCATTCGGTGATCCTTTCATGACTGACCCATCTCAGCAACCAGAGGCCGAGCAGGAAGAGCAGAATGAGCGGCGTTACTCCCAGCCTCTGATCGCCGGTTATTGCTGTTGTGAGGGCGATCATAAACGGAGCGATAAAGGATGTCGCCTTGCCTGCGAAAGCGTAGATTCCGAAGGCTTCGGTCATGCGTCGTGGATTTGCCTGTCTGGTCATCATGGAACGGGAAGCGGCTTGAATTGTGCCACCGGCACCGCCAATGACACAACCGCAGAAAATGAACAGAAAGTCGGGCCAGCGGGAAGTCGGCGCTACCGGTATTCCGAACACCATGTCGCGGGAGGTGGCAAAGATCATGGCGCAGACCACCGTCAGAAGCAGGATTGACACGGTGATGACCGGTTTCGGCCCCCAATGCCGATCCGCATAGCCGCCGCACCAGGTGAAAACAGTGCCGCAGACCAAAATGGCGACACCGAACATGCCGGTCTGGACAACTGACCAACCCAGAACACCGGCCGCATAGATGCCGCCGAAAGCGTAGAGGCCGTTCAGCGCGTCGCGATACAGCATTGAAGATCCAAGGAAAGCGAACAGGCTCGGCTCCCGGGGAAGCCGGCGGATCGTCCGCAGCAGCCCGTTCAGGGTTTCGCCGTCCACCGGTTGTGGTTTATCACGGCACCACAGGAAAAAAGGCAGCATGAACAACACGAACCATATTGCGGCGAAGGGGCCGACTGTTCTGGTGCCTTCCCGTGATTCCGGGTCCAATCCGAAAGCCGGGGGATTTCCGACTATGGTCACGCCGGCTTCATTCTCGGCGAAAAATATCAGGATGATGATCAGTGACAGGATTCCCCCGGCATAACCGAAGGCCCAGCCGGCACCGGAAATCAGGCCGACATCCTTCCGCGGGCCGAGCGCCGGCAGCATCGCATTGACGAGCACGGTGGCGCACTCGGCACCAACCAGGCACAGGCCGAAGAAAATCAGCGGCCAGTGATAGTTACTTCCCGGAAGCGCCCACCAGAGAGCAAAGGCGGAAGAGGCGCAGAGCGCGGAAAAACCGATAATCCAGATGCGCCTTGTGCCGGTTCCATCCGCAACTGAACCGAGGAGCGGTGCGGTTACAGCAATGCTCATGCCGACAAAGGTGAGCATCCACCCCCAGACTTGTTGCCCGAGAACCGGGTCGCCGACTACCGAGGACACGAAGTAAGGGGCGAAAATGAAAGTCAATAGGAGGGTGAAGAATGGTTGACTGGCCCAGTCAAAAAACATCCAGCCCCAGACGCGCCTGTTGAAACCCACGATACCGCCGTTGCAAGATGATGCTGAATGCGACGACTGAACAGGAGGATAGGCGGGTTGTCAAGTTTTGCGCCCTCCGCAATCAACAGTCCTGCTACAGCTTCGGTGCCTCCGGGAAAACTCCGCCTGTGCAATATCCATTGCGGAAGCAGGGTGAATCGTGGGATGAATCCAAGTGCAGAAATCTGCCGCACTCAGTCATTTCTGTCTGGCAATCAGTGCGGCTTATCCAATGCGTGGGATTGTGATCGATGCCCCCGCCGCACGATGGCTTGCGAAGCCGGACCGGTATCCCTATTTGTTCAGTTGTTCTGAATGGGAGCTGAAAATGGAGTCACTTGTGGCGATCGTCTTGCTGGCGCTGGAAGTGCTGACCTTCGTGGTCCTGGCACATGTCATCATGAGTTGGCTGATCTCGTTCAATGTGTTGAATCCGAGACAGGAATTCGTGGCCATGATATGGCAGGGCCTCAATCGGCTGCTGGACCCTTTTTACTCGCGCATCCGCCAATTCATGCCGAATACCGGCGCATTGGACCTGTCGCCATTGGTGCTGTTTTTCGGCATCTATGCGCTGCGCATCATCATCAGCAATAATTTCTGATCAAGCCCGGTCCCCGCCGGACAGCGGCATGATGCTGTCCGGCAGGAAAACTCAAATGCCCCCGCGCCTCAGTGCAGGAATGCGGCCTGACTACCCCAGAGTTGTTTAACCCGCTTATCGCGCCCGCAGGCTTCCCGATAGCGCTTATAGGCTTCCGACTGGCGGATGAATCCAAACCGGGTGATAACTGTCTTGTCGCCGAGATAGTAATCCTGATGCCGGTCTTCGGCCCGGTAAAATTTGCCCGCATCGATGATCGGGGTGACGATTTCCATGCCGAGCGCCTTCGCCGCCGCTGCCTTTGAGGCCTCCGCCGTCGCCCGCTGACGCTCGCCGTCAACGAATAATGCTGTGCGGTAGCTTGGCCCCCGGTCGCAGAACTGACCGTTGGCATCGGTCGGATCAACGCTTCGCCAATATTTATCGAGCAAAGTTCGGAGTGAGACGGTTGAGGGGTCAAACTCGATCTTGACGGCTTCGTAATGACCGCCTCTGCCGGCCGAGACGGCCTTGTAGGTGGGGTTGTCCGAGGTGCCGCCGGTATATCCCGAAACCGTGGAAGTGACGCCTGAAACCGAGTCGAAATCCGATTCGACGCACCAGAAACAACCTCCCGCAACGGTGATTGACTCGGCCGCCGCGGCCATGCCCCAAATGGACAGTCCCACCGCCAGGGCGAGGCCTCTGAACTGCTGTGTTTTCATTCCAAACTCCTTCACTGTCAGTCAACGTCCGTAATCGGAACGCACACGCCGTTCGCGTTCCGCCAATAATCTGAGCCGCAGCGCATTCAACCGGATAAAGCCCGTTGCATCCTGCTGATCGTAGGCGCCGGCATCATCTTCGAATGTCACATGCTCTTCCGAATACAGCGAACAGGGTGAGTGCCTTCCCACCGTATTCACGCTGCCCTTATACAGTTTCAGCCGCACCGTTCCGGTGACATTGGTCTGACTCCTGTCGATCAGCGCCTGCAGCATTTCCCGCTCGGGGCTGAACCAGAAGCCGTTATAGATAAGTTCCGCATAGCGGGGCATCAACTCATCCTTGAGATGACCGGCACCGCTGTCGAGTGTGATTTGCTCAATACCGCGATGCGCCTCCAACAGAATTGTTCCCCCGGGAGTTTCGTAGATTCCGCGGGATTTCATTCCGACAAAGCGGTTCTCGACCAGATCGAGGCGGCCGATCCCATGCTTTCCGCCAAGGCGGTTCAACTCGGTGAGAATTTCAGCCGGCGAGGCGCCGGCACCATTCAGCCCGACCGCATCGCCGGCCCGAAAGTCGATCTCGATTGTTTCCGCCGCATCCGGCGCCGATTCCGGATCGACCGTGCGCTGGTAAACATAGGGTGGGGCCTCCCTGCCGGGGTCCTCAAGAACTTTTCCTTCGGACGAGGTGTGCAGCAGATTGGCGTCCACCGAAAACGGAGCCTCGCCCTGCTGGTCCTTGGTGATCGGAATCTGATGATTTTCGGCAAATTCCAACAGCTTGGTCCGGCTGCCCAGTTTCCATTCCCGCCATGGCGCGATCACTTGGATCGACGGGTTGAGCGCATAGGCGGAGAGTTCAAAGCGAACCTGGTCATTGCCTTTGCCGGTGGCTCCGTGAGCGATGGCGTCGGCACCGGTTTCCTCCGCAATCTCGATCAACCGCTTCGCGATCAATGGGCGGGCGATGGAGGTTCCAAGCAGATACAACCCCTCATAGAGAGCATTGGCGCGGAACATGGGGAAAATGTAATCGCGCGCGAACTCCTCCCGCAGATCCTCGATCCGGATATCGCGGATCCCGAGCAGTTCCGCCTTCCGGCGGGCCGGTTCCAGCTCTTCGCCCTGTCCGAGGTCCGCTGTGAAGGTTACGACCTCGGCATCATACTCCGTCTGCAGCCATTTCAGGATGATGGAGGTGTCGAGACCGCCGGAATAGGCCAGCACCACCTTTCGGATTGAATTCATCGAACTTTCCCGCTTCAACCGTTGGCGGGTCTAAAGCCATTTCACAGTGCAGGCAATGTGGCCTGTTCAGGCGGCGCCGCATCGGTAGTATGGAGGCGGTCAGGTGTAATTGTGCCCGTTGGTATGAGGTGAGGCATATGCGAGAGGCTTCTGATTTCGTGGATGATGACCGCATGACCCGCTTCAGCCTCTCAGGTGCCCCGGTTCGCGGGTGCGCTGTCAGGCTCGCCGCTACGCTGCATCAATTGTTTGCCGCGCGCAGCTATCCGCGGCCGGTTGCCGCCGCTGTCGCCGAGTTGGCGGTGATCACATCCCTGATCGGCCAGATGATCAATCCGGGTTGGAAAATGTCAATTCAGGTCCGCACCGGTGGCGAGCTGCGCCTGCTCGCATCCGATTATTTTGCACCGGACAGCGCCGGCGTTCCGGCCCGGCTGCGGGCAACGGCAACCTATGATGAAAACATCGGGCTGCGGCCGGCACTTCCGGACTGGCATATGATGGGCGGTTATTTCGGTGTCTTGATTGACCGCAATGACGGCAGACAGACGTTCCAGGGGTTGGTGCCCCTGGAAGGACGGACGCTTGCGGGATGTGCGGAGGAGTATTTCAGGCGTTCCGAGCAGATCCCCACACGCATCGCTCTGGCGGTTGAACAATCCGGCCATAACGGCACCGCCGAGTGGCGGGGCGGCGGCATCATCGTTCAGAAATTGCCGGAAGCTGCGTCCGGGGTGGATGACTGGCCACGGGTGAAGACGCTGCTTGAGACCGTCGAAGGGTCGGAACTGACCGGGCCGTCGCCACCGGTGCAACGGACACTCCTGCGGCTGTTCCATGACGAAAATCCGCGCACCGAACCAATGCAGCCGATCGAATTCGGCTGCAGCTGCTCACGCGAAAAGGTGCGGCAGGGGCTGTCGATTTATTCCGCCAAGGACATTGCCACGATGATGACGGATGCGGGGTTGGTGACAGCCGAATGTCACTTCTGCGGCCGGGCATATGAATTCGATCCCGCCAGTCTGGGATTTGAGGCGGTCAGGAAATAGCGGATGGCGGCTGACGCTGAATTCGCCGCCCTGCGCCGCGCTCTCACGGGTCGTGTCACCACGGCTTCCTATTTCGACCTCAATCCCGGAATGCCCGGGCCGCCGGACAATGAATATTCCGATGCCGCGGTGCTGGTGCCGCTGATTGTCCGCAGTGATGGGATCAAATGCATCCTGACCAAGCGGTCGCGCAACCTGGCGCATCATGCCGGACAGATTGCTTTTCCGGGTGGCCGGGTTTCGGCGGTGGATGCCGGGCCGCTGGCGGCGGCTTACCGGGAGGCCTATGAGGAAATAGGCCTCCCGGTAAGCCGAATTGAGATTCTCGGAAACCTGCCCCGTCACCGGACGGCAACCGGATTCCGGATCTTTCCCTTTGTCGCCGCGGTCAGTGATTTTGAACCGGTTCTGCAGATCGAAGAGGTGGAATCGATCTTCGAGGTTCCCTTCGGTTTCCTCACCGACCCGGGTAATTTCCGCATCGAATCCGCCATCTGGAATGGCAGCAGAAGGCGCTATTACGCGATTCCATTCGGGCCGCACTTTATCTGGGGTGCGACCGCCGCCATCCTGTACGGGTTGGCGCAACTGCGGCGATGATGCCCGCTGATACCGCGTCCAGGCTGAGGGCCATTTTTGCGCCGGGAAGCGCGGCCTTGCACGTGGCGCAGCTTCTGAACCGTTCCGGATACCGCGCATTCTGTGTCGGCGGGGCTGTGCGCGATGCGTGGCTCGGCGGTGATATCCGCGATATCGACATCGCAACCGATGCGCGCCCGCCGGAGATCATTGCGATCGCCGGCTCGGCCGGTATCCGCAGCATCCGCACGGGCGAGATTTATGGAAATGTCAGGTATATCCTGAACGATCGGCGAATCGACGTAACCAGCCTGCGCAGGGATATCCGCAGCGACGGCCGCTACCCGGAAATCGAGTTCACGGACGATCTGGCGGAAGATGCCGGTCGCCGGGACTTCACCATCAATGCGCTATACTCTGATCCGCAGGGCGGCTTGCATGATCCGCTTGGAATCCTCGGGGACCTGCGACGCGGCAGAGTGCGGTTCATCGGCCGGGCCGCGACCCGCATCCGCGAAGATTATCTGCGAATCGTCCGGTTTTTCCGGTTTCATGCGCAATTCGCGCCGCCTGGCTCGGAACCGGACGCGGAGGCGATGCATGCTGTCGAACAAAATCTGGACGGGCTGCGGCAGGTCTCAAGGGAACGGATCGGCAGGGAAATGCTCCGGCTGCTCGCTGTCGGGCGCCCGGAGGGCGCGCTTTCCGCTATGATGCGGACCGGGGCGCTGAGGCGCTGCGTCGGTGCCGCCGATCTGTCCGGTATCAGGCAGATGGAGCGTTATGAAATCATGTGCGGCCTTCCGGTCGATGCCGGGCGGCGGCTGGCGCTGCTCGGGATTGATGACCCCAAGGCAACTCTTCGAATAAGCCGGGCGGCTGCGCGGCGGGTTGCGCGGTTGCGGGCGCTGGCGGCAGCGGACACGACGCTGCCGGAACTGGCATACCGGGTGGGTGCGCGGGACGCGGTTGATGCGGTGCTGCTGCGCGCGGTGGCGCGGGGTATGGCGCCGGACCGGGATATCATTGCCAGGGCGGAGCAGGCGGCGGCGCAGCAATGTCCGGTCTCGGCGGTTGATCTGATGCCGGCTTTCAGCGGCAGGCTCCTGGGAGACCGGCTTCGGAAAATTGAGAATCGCTGGATCCGGTCGGAATTTCGATTGTCGAAAGGTGAATTGCTGACAGCAAATGCGGCTGCCGCGTTGCCGGTCGCTTGCCGATAATGGGCGCTTGGGTTCTAATGCGCCCGGAAGTTGGAGCGAATGGCGCCGGGCATGAGGCTGCTTGAGATTTTCGATCCCTTTTTGAGGGTCAGCGATCCGCCGCCCTTTGGGTTGGCCCGATTCTATTTCTGGTGCCTGAAAGGATCCTTTCCGCTGATCGCGGCAGGCTGCGCGGTGTCCATGACCGCGGGGGCGCTGGAAGTCTATACAGCGCTTCTGCTCGGTCTTGTGATTGACAATGCTCTGGCTTCCGGCCGGCAATTAATGTTTTCGCAGAACAGTCTGCTGCTCTTCGGTGCGTTGGGTTTTTTCCTGATCCTGCGTCCCATCGTGTTCGGGTTGAGTTCGATGATCTCGTCGACGCTCGTGACCCCCAACGTAACCGCACAGGTGCTCGCGAGACTTCACCGGCATACATTGCAGCAGTCGGTTTCCTTCTTCGATGATGATTTCGCCGGCCGGATTGCGCAGAAACAGCTTCAGACATCGCGTGCCATCACCGATACTGTCGTCGAGATGGTGAATGTGATTTCATTCGCTGTCGCCTCACTGATCGGGTCGGTGGCGCTGCTGCTGACAATCGATGCCGGCATTGCCGCATCCCTCGTTGTCTGGCTGGTGCTGTATACCGCACTCATCCGCTGGTTCCTGCCCCGTATCAGATCCCGTTCCAGGGATCGCGCCGGTGCCCGCTCGATGCTGTCGGGGCAGATTGTCGACACCGTGACCAATATCCGGACGGTCAAGCTGTTCGCCCATAGCAGCCATGAGGATCGGGCGGCGCTGGATGCGCTGAGGATCTTTCGCCGGAAAGCGTTGGGATTCGGACGTATCGCATCGGGATTTCGATTTGCCCTGATGGCTGCTTCCGGACTGCTGCCGGTTACCCTGACCGGTGGTGCGCTGTGGCTGTGGACACAGGGTCTGGCAAGCCCCGGCGATATCGTTGCCGCCGGGGCGGTATCTTTGCGCATCGCCCAGATGTCGGGTTGGGTGAGCTTTACGCTGATGGCGGTTTACTCAAATGTCGGCGAGGCGGAAGATGGGATGCGGACATTGGCCGGAGACCATCGAATGCCTGATCGGTCGGATGCGATCGAATTGCCGGCAATCGCCGGTGCGATCGAGTTCCGTCACACCTCATTTTCCTATGACCGGCAGGGTGGCGGCATCGAAGATATCAACCTCGTTATCCGGCCCGGAGAACATGTCGGCCTGGTCGGACATTCAGGGGCCGGAAAATCCACGATGGTGGCATTGCTGATGCGCCTATACGATCCAAGCGGGGGTCGGATTCTGGTCGATGGGCATGATCTCCGCGACATCACGCAGGAGAGTCTGCGTCGGCAGATCAGCATGGTGACGCAGGAAACGGCCATGTTCAACCGCACCGCGCATGAAAATATCGCCTATGGAAGACCGGATGCGTCAGGCGATGAGATTATTTCCGCCGCCAGGAAAGCCGAGGCACATGAATTCATTCTTGAGCTTCGCGACCCGATGGGTCGGGCCGGTTATGACGCCTATCTCGGCGAACGCGGTGTACGCCTGTCCGGAGGTCAGCGGCAACGCATTGCTTTGGCACGGGCAGTGCTGAAACAGGCTCCCATCCTCATTCTTGATGAAGCGACATCAGCACTCGATTCCACGGTCGAAGCATTAATACAGGAGGCGTTGCGGACCGTTATGGAAGGCCGGACGGTGATTGCGATTGCCCACCGCTTATCGACGATCCTGCGGATGCACCGGATCATTGTTCTCAAGGATGGCAGGGTCATCGAACAGGGCACGCATGAAGAGTTGCTTGCGCGCGGCGGCGAATTCGCCCGCCTGTGGGATCGGCAGATCGGTGGGTTGATCGGCTTTGACCAGGCCGCGGCCTGATCAATCCGGAATCAGTAATTCCGTTCGAGAACAAATTGCGCCAGTTCCCTTAACCCGTCGGCCCGGTCCCGGTAACAGGCCAGCGCATCGCATGCATCCTCCTTGAGCCGCACGGCTTCGCTGCGGGCATCCCTCTCGCCGAAATGCTGCACCAGATTGGAAGATTCGGCATCGGCGACGTCCAGCAGATCGTCAGTGATCTGGTAGAGGATGCCGAGGGCGCGGGCGAAATTGCCGAGAGGCTGCGGATCCTCACCGGCCAGCAATGCGCCCGCCTCAGCGGCCCAGGAAATCAGCGCGCCGGTTTTTTTGCTCTGCAGCAGAAATACCTCGTCGAGCGAAGGCGCCGCATCGGCTGGGGTGGAGATGTCCATCGCCTGCCCCAACACCATGCCACGGGCACCGCAGGCATGCGCAAGCGTGGCAATCAGGCGGCTGCGGATCTCCGCATCCGGCGATGTTCCCGGGTCTGCCAGTATCTCAAAGGCCAGCGATTGCAGCGCATCGCCTGAGAGCACCGCCGTCGCTTCACCGAATTTGATATGCACGGTCGGTTTTCCGCGCCGCTCACTGTCATTGTCCATGCAGGGAAGATCGTCATGAATCAGGGAATAGGCGTGGATGCATTCAATTGCCGCCGCCGCATGCAGCGGTCGTCGGTCGTGGATGCCGAAAAGGCAAGCGCTTTCCAATGCCAGAAAACCGCGTATCCTCTTGCCGCCGGTGAGAGCATACCACATGGCATCGTGCAGATCGCGACCCTGAAGCCAGGACAGGCTGGCAGTCAAATGGTTGTCAATACGATCCCTCGCGAGCGCCAACTGGTCCTGGAAGGTCAAAACGGAAGATCGTCCTCTTCGGGTTTTCCGTTGGCACCGAGCGTGATCTTTCCGATTTTCTCTTCCGCTGATTTCAGCGTCGTCTCACACCGTGTCTTGAGTTTGCTGCCGCGCTGATACAGCTGAATTGCCTCATCCAGTGGCGTATCGCCGGATTCGAGACGGCTGACAATCTCTTCGAGCTCTGCGAGCGCCTCTTCGAAAGGCATTTCTTCAATTGGCTTGGATTCTGACATACCGGCTCCCGGGTTCCCGATTCCCCGAATTAACCTGTGGCAGCGGGGGCTGCAATTCAACGCCTGTTGCCCGGAGCGCGTCCACACAGGCTGTTCAGGTGTGCTTCGACGCATGCGGCAAGCGCCTGTAGGTCATATCCACCTTCCAATGTTGACACGACGCGGCCGCTGCAATGGGTGTCGGCGATGTCGCAGATCGCGTCGGTTGCCCAGGCAAAATCACTTTCAGACAGGTTCAGTGTCGCCAGCGGATCACGCGAGTGGGCATCAAACCCCGCTGAAATGAACACGCATTGCGGTTTATGCTGATCCAGTGCCGGCAGGATATGGTCGTGCCAGGCGGAGCGGAATTCGGCACTTCCCGATCGGCTCGCCAGTGGAACATTCACGATCTGCCCATGCGCGCCGGTTTCCGTCGCATGGCCGGTTCCCGGAAACAGCGGCATTTCGTGGCTGGAGGCAAAAAACACCCGCTCATCCGCCCAGGCGAGGGCGCTTGTACCGTTTCCATGATGCACATCAAAATCCAATATCCCGACCCGGTCGAGGCCATGCCGTTCAAGCGCATGCATGGCCCCGATGAAAACATTGGAGAGCAGGCAGAACCCCATCGCCCGCTCCGCCTCTGCATGATGGCCGGGCGGCCGGACCGCACAGAATGCGTTGTCCACCTCACGGCTGAGAACCAGATCAACAGCCAGAACATTGGCGCCGGCGGCTCTTCGTGCCGCTGCCATTGAACCCGGCGACATATGTGTATCCGGGTCAAGACTCACATATCCGCTGTCCGGCCTGCACTTCTCCAGCCGATCAATATAGGCGCGCGGATGCGCCCGGAGGATGGCTTCGTCATCGCAGAGGGGAGCCTCCAGGCGGACAAGGCCATCCATTGTGAGACCTTCGAAGATCCGCATCAAAGTGGCCATGCGCCCGCTTCGTTCCGGATGCCCGGCAGGGGTTTGATGGTTCAGACAATCCGCATGGGAGATCAGCGCCGTGGTCATTTTCAAATTCGCCTGTTCTGCCTAGTCTGGAACCAACATGTAGCCTTCGCTGCGCACGGTCAGCAGATAGCGGGGCCGCCGCGGTATGGCTTCGAATTTCTGCCTGAGCCTGGAGACTCTGACATCGATGGCCCGGTCTTTCACCGTGCCCGCGGCACCATCCGACTCGCTCATGAATTCCGAGCGTGGCACCGCCCGGTTCGGTGTCTGCGCCAGCCGTCGCAGCAATTGCTGTTCAAAATCTGTCAGGTGGATGATCGAGTCGCCGCGGCACAACTCACCGCGCACCGGGCTGAATTCAAACTCACCCATTGTGATCACCTGCGGAATGTCGGCAGGATCTCCCTGCGGTGACCGCCGCAGCACCGCTTCAATCCGCAGCAGCAGTTCCTCCGGCTCGTATGGTTTCTGCACATAATCATCGGCACCGGCGCGCAACCCGTCAATACGGTCTTCCAGATCGGTTTTCGCTGACAGAACGATGATGGGCACGTCACTCGTCCGGCGTAGCTTTTCGGTCAGCTCGATACCGCTTTGGCCGGGCATCATCACATCCATGATCACCAGATCAATCCACAGTCTTTCCAACAGCCGCAGCGCATGGACGGCATCTCTGGCGCCGCTGCACCAATATCCGTTGCGTACCAGATAGCGCTGCAGCAATGTCCGCAGACGTTCATCATCATCGACAACAAGAAGGTGGCTGCTATTTGAATATGCGGCCATCAACTGCCTTTATTGTGGAACATTGAGGATCGGTAGCGGGGATCCATGATGTTATCGAGCACTTTGCGGAACCCGGCAACCGCTTCCGGGCCGGCCGCCCGATAGGCTGAGCGCATGCGTCTGCGCTGCGCTTCCGACAGCCTTTGTTCCAAGTGGCGACCGGCCTCGGTCAGGAACAGCTGTCTCGTGCGCCGGTCCGAATCGCCGATCCTGATTTCAACCAGTTGATCAGTGATCAATCTGCGCAAAACCCGGTTCAGTGACTGTTTGGAGATACCGAGAATGAAGATCAGACCGCTGACGGTGATTCCCGGATGGCGGTGAATGAAATGCACGGCCCGGTGATGGGCACGCCCGTAATCCTGTTCCGCCAGAATGCGGTCAGGGTCGGCGGTGAAGCCGCGATAGGCAAAAAACATAGCTTCAATGCCGCTGCGCAGCTGGCCGTCGGTCAGATACAGCAGTGGGTCGTCCTGATCGGATTTCGATTCATTCCGCATCCGCTGATGAATAGCGGGATAAAAAAATATGTCAACCTTATTGACATTCTTGCAAAGATTGCCGTATGGGCTGTCTCCCTTCCGCCCGGACATGACCGGGTGGCCAATTGTTGGAGAGCGGTAATGGACGGATCGTATGACGACCGTGACGGATTCATCTGGCTGGATGGTGATCTGATTCCCTGGCGGGAAGCGCAGGTTCATATCCTGACCCATGCAATGCATTACGCCTCATCGGTATTTGAAGGTGAACGTTCCTATGGCGGGGTCATTTTCGAAAGCCGGAAACACAGCGAAAGACTGCTGGCATCAGCGGAGGCGCTGCAGATTCCGGTGCATTACTCGATTGATGAGATTGAGACCGCCAAGCAGTCCGTGATGGCAGCCAATGGTTTGAGCGACGCCTATGTCCGTCCGATCGCCTGGCGCGCCTCCGGGGAGGATATGGGTGTCACCGCCTCGAGAAACCCCAGCAGGCTGGCGATCGCGGCCTGGAAATGGGGTGCCTATTACGGCGATGACGCGAAATTCCGCGGCGCGAAACTTGATCTCTCCAAATGGAAACGGCCGAACCCGGAGACGATTCCGTGCCACGCCAAGGCGGCGGGGCTTTATATGATATGCACGATTTCCAAGCAGGAGGCTGAGGCCAAAGGCTGTTCGGACTCGATGATGCTGGATTACCGCGGCTATGTCGCCGAGGCCACCGGTGCCAATGTCTTCTTCGTCAAGGATGGTGAAGTTCACACGCCGCTGCCGGATTGTTTTCTGAATGGCATTACCCGGCAGGCTGTGCTGCAGCTGTTGAAGGACCGGCAGGTGCGAATCCATGAGCGCCATATTCTGCCATCGGAAATGGAGGGATTTGAACAGTGCTGGCTGACCGGCACCGCGGCTGAGGTCACGCCCGTCGGCCAGATCGGCGACTATCATTTCGAGGTCGGGGCGCTGACGCAGGCGATTGCCGGAGACTATGAAAAGCTGGTCCGCCCATGAATGTCACTGCAATGTCGGGGTATCGCCGCCGATCACGGTCTGAAACCAGCCGGTGTCTATATTTCCCCCTGACAGAATGACTCCGACTGATTTGCCCTGCATGCGGCGGCGCTCCTGAAACAGCGCCGCCAGCGCCGCGGCACCGGCCCCTTCCGCCAGATTATGAGTGGCGCGGTAATACAGCCGGATCGCCTCAGCGATCGCATCCTCGGAAACGGTCTCTATCCGCTCGGCACCGGCGGCGAAAATCTCAAACGCCTCCTGCACCGGCACCCGGGTGGCCACGCCGTCGGCGAAGGTTTCCGCCCGGTTGGTTGAAACCGGTTTACCGGAATCAAAGGACAGCTTCAGGGATGGTGCATTTTCGGCGACCACGCCGACAATTTTGGTTTTCAGCCCCAATGCGTTCCGTGTTTCGATGAGTCCACAGATTCCGGACCCGCAACCGATCGGCACGTAAATCGTGTCGAGCTGCGGTGCCGCGGTGAGGAACTCCAACGCATAGCTGGCAACGCCACGGACCAGATTTCGGTGAAACGGTGGAACGAAAGCAAAATACTCTTCCCTCGCGATTCTATCCGCCTCCAGCCTGGCCTCATCAAAATCGGCACCGATCTCGATCAGTTCCGCACCGAACGCCCGCATGGCTTCGTTTTTCTCAACCGAGTTGCCATGCGGCACAAGAATCTTCGCTTTCATGCCGACCGAAGTGGCAGCGCGGGCGATGCTCTGGCCATGATTTCCACGCGTCGCTGTCACAACCCCGCCGGTTTCAGGATGATCGCGTCTCAGCGCCTCGAGGAAGGTAATTCCGCCACGGATTTTGAATGCGCCGATCGGAGTATGGTTTTCGTGTTTCACCCAGGTTTCCGTACCAATCGCCCGGGAAAGCAACGGCCAGGCAATCTGCGGCGTCGGGTTGATCTGGCTGTGCACCAGTTCAGCTGCAGCCTTGATGTCATCCAGTGTCAGCATTGAATTCGCCATTCGCGCCCCCTAGCCGAAATCAGTGTCGGAAACTATTCCTGCCTGACTGCAAATCGAAGAAAGTGCAACCGCTGGCTGCGGGAGTATTGGCAGTGTGGGCCTGGCATCCGACGATATGGCGGGATCATTGTTCCATGTCCATGCAGACTCTCTACCGACCAGGGCTATCGCGTTTGAAAATATTCCTTTTTGATTTTCTCTTGGATTCTGTGTTGCCGCATGATTTCCTGTTGAAAAACAACAGGCTGAGGCAGTGTGATGCAGGATCCGGCATGGATTTTCGAGGGGGTTGAAGACCCCCGGACCAGCAACGCGACCCGTCATGATCTCCATGAGATGCTCATGATTGCGCTTTTATGCGTGATCCGCGGGGGTCGGACATGCACCGGTATGGCTCTTTCCGGGCGCCCGGAGGAGGAATGCCTCCGCCGTTTCATGAAGCTTGAGCACGGTATTCCGAGCCATGACGCCTTCTCCGCGCTGTTCAGGATTATCGAT
>JAPOXR010000072.1 GCA_026706985.1 Paracoccaceae bacterium
GAAGCGCCGGCATCGCCGTGATCTCATTGGACTTACCATCAACCTTCACCTGTCCGAGTGTCAGACGGGCACCGGCGGCGAAGGCGCTGACCACGTGCAGCGGCACACGTTCCGATGCGTCCTCAAAGGACCGCCTCAGCGTCCTGCCGTCGATGGCGATCACGTCCGTGCCGAGCCGCCGGGACCAGTCCTCCGCGAGACGGGTGAGTGCGCCGCCCAGACCGCCGGGATCGATAATCCTGAACAGCGCGGAGAAGGCGTCATGGCTCGGAATACCGTGCTCAGGCTTCATGAAACGGCGGAGAAACTCCTCCTTTGAACGCCCGAAAAGAGCCATGTCGGTGCATGTCCGCCCCCCGCAGATCACGCATAAAAGCGCAATCATGAGCATCTCATGGAGATTATGACGGGTCGCGTTGCTGGTCCGGGGGTCTTCAACCCCCTCGAATATCCATGCCAAATCCTGCATCACACTGCCTCAGCCTGTTGTTTTTCAACAGGAAATCATGCGGCAACACAGAATCCAAGAGAAAATCAAAGAGGAATACTTTCAAACGCGATAGCCCTGAGCGCATGGCGAATCGCTTGGCAGCCCCTCAAATCCCTCAGTATCCCTTGGACCTAGTGGTTGGTTCGAAACATGAGTTTCTATTTCATCCCGCGGCGTGATACTGTCCTTCTGCCGCTGTTGTGCGGCCAATGGCAAGGGAGACAGGCGGATGGGCAGGCGATCGACAAGGCGGGAAATCAGGCTTTCGGACGCGGACCGTGAACGCCTCGGACGGATCATGAGCCACCCGCGGAGCGTGCGGAAGCACGCCTGGCGGGCCCGCATCGTCATGGAGCCCGGTTCGGGCTGGTCGGGACCATGCGCCGGACGGGCATGTCGAAGCCGACGGTCCGGCGCTGGTGGGACCGTTTCCTTGCCGAGGGGGTGGACGGGCTGCTTTATGACGCCACCCGTCCGCCGGGGAAGGCGCCGATCCCCGGGGACAGGGTGAAGGCCGCGGTCGCGCTGGCGATGCCGCCGCCGCCGGAGCACGCCCGGCACTGGACGGTGCGGGCGCTGGCGGAGAGGCTGGGGATGGCTGTGTCCACCATGCACGGCATCCTGAAGGCCAATGGCCTCAGGCCGCACCAGGTCAGGACGTTCAAGGTGTCGCGGGATCCGGGGTCCGGTATCAAGGCCCGTGACGTCATCGGCCTCTATGTCGATCCTCCGGACCACGCCGTGGTCCTTTCGGTCGATGAGAAGCCGCGGATCCAGGCTCTGGGGCGGACGCAGAGGTCATTGCCGATGAAGCCCGGCCATGCCCGGACCAGGACCCATGACCACAGACGGAACGGCACCACATGCCTGCCCGCGGCCCTCGATGTGGCCACCGGCAGGGTCGTCGGCCGTACGGCCGACCGGCACCGGTCGGCGGAGTTCACCGCCTTCCTCGATCATGTCGCCGGGGGAATAGAGCCCGGACGTCCGGTTCATGTCATCCTCGATAACGTATCCTCGCACAAATCGGCCGAAGTCCGTGAATGGCTGAAGGAACGGCCCGACTGGCAGTTCCACTTCACCCCGACCTCAGCCTCGTGGATGAATGCCGTCGAGGGGTTCTTCTCCAAGCTCTCGAGGCAGAGGCTGAAGAACGCCGTCTTCAATTCGCTTGACGAATGCACCGCGGCGATCGGGGGATACATCGAACACCACAATGCCAACCATGCCCGGCCGTTCCGCTGGAGCCGGAACCCCGAAGACCTCGTGGAGGCCTGGAAAAGAGGTCACCGGAAACTTGAGGAAATGGCATCAAATGAATGAATCAGAGCACTAGCCTGCATTTCTCAAACCATGGATTGAGAGCTTCTGCGGAAGCGATTTCCGGCGGCTTTTCACGACTGTGTCTTTTTTCTGTCACCGGGGAAGCGGCAACGGCCGGATTCCGGCGTCTGAGCGCGGTCTTTTCCGGCGGAAGCGCGGATCCGCGCCTCCCTTTCTGTGGTCCGCCCACGGGCCGGCATTCGGCGGCGGCCGGGGACGTCATCCAGGCGGTGCGGTCGGTGGCCGGCTTTCAGTCGGGGGTGAGGTTCATCCATGCGGCGGCGAAGGCCTGTTTGTCCGGACGGGCGTTTCCTTACGTATGCACCCGCTATGCTGACTGGTTCCCCGGAGAGGATTGTGGCGGGCGACCGAACCGGCCGGAATGCGCCTTTCCCATGACGACCTGACGACACTGGTGCACAAACGTCTGGGGCGGAACCCGTCATCGGATGCCTACAATCATCTTTCGTCTAACATAACCGCATTTTCAGCCGGGGTATCTTTGATTGCCCGTTATGCCGACAATCCACATGCGAGTTCCAGTTCCACACTTCCCATGGGCTTACTCGCGGTGCAAGCCGGTGTCTTCGGGAATTTCTGTGCTGCAGACCGGATTGCCGCAGGCGAGGTGGCGAACATTCACCCGAATTCATACCACAAAAGCACGATCAGTTGAGGGGAATCAGCGTTCGTATGACTGTCACAGCGGAATGTTGTCGTGTTTCTTCGGCGGGTTGCTGAGTTGTTTGTTACGCAGCGACGCCAATGCACGGCAGATTCTTTTGCGGCTTGAGTGGGGCAGGATGACCTCATCGATGAATCCGCGCTCCGCGGCAATGAATGGATTTGCGAACCGGTCCTCGTATTCGGCTGTTCTGGCGGCAACGAACTTGGCATCATCAAGCGAGGATCGATACAGGATCTCAACCGCGCCTTTGGCTCCCATGACCGCGATCTGCGCGCTTGGCCATGCGTAGTTGATATCACCGCGGAGATGTTTTGAGGCCATAACATCATAGGCGCCGCCATAGGCTTTCCGTGTAATCAGCGTGACCTTGGGAACAGTTGCTTCGCCATAGGCGAACAGGAGCTTCGCGCCATGCTTGATGATGCCACCGTATTCCTGCGACGTGCCCGGCAGAAATCCGGGAACATCGACCAGGGTCACGATCGGAATTTCAAACGCATCGCAGAAACGCACGAACCGCGCCGCCTTGCGCGAGCTGTCAATATCCAGGCAACCGGCCAACACCATCGGCTGATTGGCGACCACACCTACCGTCGATCCTTCGAGACGGATGAATGCGGTGACGATATTGCGGGCGAAATCCGGCTGGATTTCGAAAACATCGCCCTCATCCGCCAGTTTCGTGATCAACTCCTTGATATCATAGGGAAGGTTGGGATTGTCCGGGACCAGCGTGTCGAGCGACATATCCACGCGGTCCGGATCATCATAGAATGGACGGGTGGGAGGTTTCTCGCGGTTACTGAGCGGCAGAAAATCGAACAGGCGGCGGATTTCGGCCAGCGTCTCCACATCGTCTTCGAACGCGCCGTCGGCAACCGAGGACTTTGTCGTATGGGTTTTCGCGCCACCGAGATCTTCCGGCGTGATCACCTCATTGGTAACCGTTTTAACGACATCCGGGCCGGTCACGAACATGTAGGAGCTATCCCTTACCATGAAGATGAAGTCTGTCATGGCAGGCGAATAAACCGCACCGCCGGCGCAAGGACCCATGACCACGCTGATCTGTGGAACCACGCCTGATGCCAGAATGTTGCGCTGGAACACTTCCGCATAACCGGCGAGCGACGCGACTCCCTCCTGTATCCGCGCGCCCCCGGAGTCATTGATGCCGATCACCGGTGCTCCGTTCTTCATCGCCATATCCATGATCTTGCAGATCTTCTGGGCGTGGGTTTCCGACAGCGATCCACCGAAGACGGTGAAATCCTGGCTGAACAGATAGGTTTGCCGGCCATTGATCGTGCCCCAGCCGGTCACCACGCCATCGCCGGGATATGCGTTCTCATCCATCCCGAAATCGGTGCAGCGGTGCGACACGAACATATCGAACTCTTCGAATGACCCCTCGTCAAGAAGCAGATCAACCCGCTCTCTTGCCGTGAGCCTGCCGCGTTTGTGCTGCGCATCTATGCGCCGCTGCCCGCCGCCGAGCCGCGCTTCGGCCCGACGTTTTTCCAATTCACTGGTAATGCTGTCCATGATTCCACAGAGCGTGACTGATTGCTGTCCTGCCTGCACAATACCGGCAGTTTTACGACGCCGCAAAGGCAACCGTGTGCATGGACATTGCTGTTGGCTGAACCTAACAGGGCGCCATGAGCACCCTGCAGGCTGCGAAGCTGTTTGACCGGACAACACCTCCGCACATTATAACTCTCATTTTGCTGGCCAGTGTCGGGGCATTGTCGATTACGGTTTTTCTGCCCTCGCTGCCGAACATGACCCGGTATTTCGACACAGATTACCGTCTCATGCAGCTGTCTGTCGCCGCCTACCTGTTGGTGAATGGCATTCTACACATCGTCATAGGTCCGCTCTCCGACCGCTTTGGCCGCAGGCCGGTAACGATATGGTCCATCCTGCTTTTTCTGGCGGCTACCTTGGGATGTATTGTCGCCCCGACTGTCGAATTGTTCCTTGCCTTCCGCATGGCGCAGGCGGTGATCGTGACCGGGATCGTATTGTCCCGCGCCATTGTCAGGGACATGGTTCCGCAGTCGGAAGCCGCGTCCAAGATCGGCTATGTCACCATGGGGATGGCACTCGTTCCGATGATCGCTCCGGTGATCGGCGGTTACCTGGACGAAATCGCCGGATGGAAAGCCAGCTTCGCGCTGCTTTTTGCCATGGGTCTGTTGATCCTGACCTTCGTGGTTTTTGACCAGGGCGAAACGGCGCTGTCACGCTCTTCCAGCTTCCGGCAACAATTCCGGGACTATCCGGAGCTGTTCAGTTCACGCCGTTTCTGGGGATATGTGGCGATTTCCGGCAGTGCTTCGGGTTTGTTTTTCGCCTATCTCGGCGCCGCGCCGCTTATCGGCACCGTTCATTATGAGCTCGTGCCTTCACGACTCGGCTTTTATTTCGGCCTGACTGCCTTCGGCTACATGTTGGGCAATTTCCTATCGGGCCGATACTCTATCAGGCTTGGAATAAACCGGATGATTCTGCTCGGCGCCGTCTTCCTGGTCATCGCCCCGGTCGGCGCCTTGGGCGCGGAATTTCTGAATATCGCCCATCCGCTCGGATTTTTTCTCTTCACCATCATCATGGGCATCGGCAATGGTATCATTTTGCCGAACGCAACCTCCGGGATGCTCTCGGTCCGGCCGCATCTTGCAGGGACCGCATCGGGCGTCGGCGGTGCGATTGCCATAGGAACAGGAGCCGGCGTGTCGGCGCTGGCCGGCGCACTCTTGTCGGAGGAAGCCTCGCCGATGCCGCTTATCCTGATCATGCTGGCATGCGTCCTGCTGTGCCTGGCGGTAACTTTCTATGTGTTGATCGTGGAAAAATCGCTGTCGTCAGACGATTGATCAATCCGAATCCAACAGGGTGCGGCGGGCCCTGTTCGCCGGCATGGCCTCGCGCCAGGCGATGAAACACACGCTGGCAATGATGACCGTTCCGCCGGCCAGGACCCAAAATTCAATAGCTTCGCCGAAGACAAAAAATCCGAGCAGCGCGGCCCAGACAAGCTGCAGGAATATCGCCGGCTGTGTCGTCGACACCGGGGCATGATGGAACGCGAGCGTCATGGTGTAGTGACCTGCAGTCGCAAAGGCGGCGACAAGAAACAGCCAGAAAAGCTGACTCCAGGACGGGGAGATCCAGTCAGCCGCGGCGAGCGGGATCAGCGCGATAGGAACCGTTATCGAAAGCATGCCGACAATCACCGGTGCAGCGAGGTCGTCGGTCAACCTTTTCGCAAGCAGAAAGGACACAGCGAAGAAAACCGCCGTTCCCAGCATTGCGATATGTCCGGGTGAGATTTCCCGGAAGCCAGGTCGCAGAATCATGAACGCACCGACCAGAGCCGCGAGCACGGCCAACACCCTGCGATAGGCCAGCTTTTCGCCGAGAAACGCCGCCGCACCGATGGTGACATAGACCGGCATCAGGTAATTCATCGCCGTGACCTCTGTCATCGAGATTTTGGTCATGGCGTAGAACCAGAGAATCACACCGCCCGCATGCGCCGCACTGCGCCAGCTGAGAAGTATCATCAGCTTTCTGTTCAACCCGGCATTCCGGATCGGTCTGATCATCGGCAAGAGAAAAACCAGGCCCAACACATACCGCAGAAAGGCTGCTTGCGCCGGCGGGACGCCGGAGCCGACATGTTTCACGATTGCCGTGACAACCACGAAATTCAGCCCGGCGACAACCATCCAACCGATGCCAATCGAATTCTGGCTTGTGCGGAATTGCATGCGTTTTTTGGAGCAAAGGCCCCGTCACAACCTACAGGGATTCCAGAAACTCGTCCGGTATTTCAAAATTTGAAGTCACCTGCTGCACGTCATCCTCATTCTCAAGCGATTCAATGAGCCTGATTACTTTTTGTGCGTTTTCCAGATCCAGCACCGTGGTCGTAGTCGGCTTCCAGATGATTTTGGCTGAAAGCGGTTCACCGGCACATTCTTCAAGTGAAGCCGTCACAGCCGCAAGATCCTTATCCACAGTATAGACGATATGGCCGTCTTCGGATGTTTCGATATCTTCGGCACCGGCTTCAATGGCCGCCTCAAACAGCGGATCACCGTCGATGGACTCAGCGGTGTAACGAATTTCCCCTACCCGATCGAACATGTAGCTGACGGCTCCGGTTTCGGCCAGATTTCCGCCCGACTTGCCGAAAATCGTTCTGACGGTCGAGGCTGTCCGGTTCCTGTTATCGGTCATCGTTTCGACGATAACCGCCACCCCGGAAGGTCCGTATCCCTCATACCGGACTTCCGACAATTGGTCCGCATCCGGACCGCCGGCTTTCGAGATCGCCCGGTCAATGACATCCTTCGGCATCGAGTTCGATTTTGCTTCCCGCACCGCCAGGCGAAGCCTTGGATTCTTATCCGGATCCGGGTCTCCAAGCTTGGCGGCCACAGTCAGTTCCCGGGACAGTTTCGCGAACAGCTTTGAACGGGCCGCATCCTGCCGCCCTTTGCGGTGCTGAATATTCGCCCATTTTGAGTGGCCCGCCATGTCCAACCCTCTCAGATTGCCCGCGCAATATCACTTCATTAATCCGGCGGCCTTGCCGGAAAACCTTTGATTGCCAACCGGATAAATTCACCACCCGCAAGCCGCGTCCCTTCAATGCCGTCTTTTTGCATCACTCCGGGGTCGCGGTGCCAACCGGATTCGGATAAGCACCAAATGCGGATGATCTTGATTTTGACACGCGCCTTATGCAGAAAACCCGCCTGATTTGCAATTCATCTCGCGAAGCGGAAACGGCTAATGGAAACTCACCCCAAGGATCGGACGGTCCTCGCGCTCACCGGTCGGGACGCAGCCGACTACCTGCAGGGATTGGTGACCAATGATGTAAGGCCCGAAGGGCTCACCTATTCCGCGCTCCTCACACCCCAGGGTAAATATCTGTTCGACTTTTTTCTCCTCAGAATTTCCGGTGTGATCCACATTGATGTTGCGGCTTCCGCCACCACCGAACTGATCAAACGCCTGCTGATGTACAAGTTACGCGCTCAGGTTGAACTCCAGCCCTCCGAACTATCCGTGGCCTGCGGCATCGGCGAACCACCGCCCGATGCCTTCGCAGACCCGCGTCATCCGGCGCTTGGATGGCGCCTCTATGGTAAGAGCATCGCAGCCGATATGGCTACCGACTGGGACAGGATCCGGGTGGAACACTGCATTCCGCAGACCGGATTGGAGCTGGTACCGAACAGCACCTTCATTCTGGAAGCCGGCTTTGACCGGCTGAACGGTGTCGACTTCCAGAAAGGATGTTTCGTCGGACAGGAAGTCACTGCCCGCATGAAGCATAAGACGGAACTGCGCCGTAGATTGGCAACGGTGCGCGTGCGGGGAGAGGCCGCTTTCGGTACCGAGATTCTGTGTGGAACGCGCCGCGTCGGCAAATTGTTCAGCCAGTCCGGCGGGTTGGGTATCGCGCTCCTACGGTTTGACCGAAGCCACCCGGAACCGCTGACCGCCGATGGAGCGGAAATTATTCCTATCTGAACCGCCTCAGCTGGAATTCCGCCGCACATGGGCGGAAAACTCTCCGAAGCCCTCATTTCCGGCGGCGACAATGCCGCTCTCGGAGATACTCTCGATCAGGCCGCCTGCCTCTGAGAGCAAAAGTTCCGCCGCAGGCAGATCGCCGAGGTTCACCGCCTCGGACCAGAACCCGTCCAATCTCCCACAACTCAGATTTGCCAAATCCAGACTCACCGCGCCCATGACCCTGGCTGACTTCAGCGGTCCGGAAAAATCCCTGCTGATCCCCCGATTCAGCGTCGCTTCATCGGTAACCGCCAGAAAATCAGAAAGCCTGGACTTGTTCGATGCGCGGATACGCGTGTCATTCATCCAACTGCCTTCGCCGGGCACCGAGATAAACATCTCGTTTTCCGTAACATCATGAATGAGCGACATAACCGGTTGGCCTTTCTGCAGCAGAGTGACACTCATTCCCCAGCGCGGGACACCGCGCGAAAAGTTTTCGAATCCGTCCAGCACATTGATCGCCCAGCTGCGCGTCGGGTCGGCACCGGCAATTGCTTCCGCTTGCGGGCAGATTAGGCCATAATTCGGCTTCGCTTCGTGCAACTCCCCGACGATCTCCCGCTCGGCGCTGTCCCTTGCCCGCTGCGCAAATCCACGGCTGCCTTTCACCGAAAGCTGTAGCTGGCGGATTTCTACAAAGTCACGCGCCAGTCTCCGGCTGACACGCCGCACCGCCATTACGGCAAGATTCAGATTTGGATTATTGATTCGCATTGCAATCCCAGCCCGGGCGCCCACCGAATACGGACACCGGTTTGCTTCGACAACGGCTAATTGTATTGGGCCGGACAGAACACAGGCGGGAGATTGAAAAGCCATGTCCGACAAACCGGCCACCGGACTCGCAGCACTGGAGTTTCTGCAATCAAAATCCGGTCTTGAGATTATGCGTGCCATGATGGCGGGTCAGTTACCGCATCCCCCCATCGCCGGGAGGCTTGATTACCGCCTGAAGCAGGTCGAACCGGGTATGGTCATTTTCGAAGGCCGGGCAAGTGAAGAATTCACCAATCCAATGGGCACCATGCATGGCGGTTGGTATGGAACGCTTCTCGACAGCGCCATGGCCTGCGCCGTCACATCCCTCGCCGACAAGTCCACGCATTTCACGACACTCGAATACAAGGTCAATCTGACCCGTCCTTTCCCGCTCGGAGAGACCGCCACCGCAACCGGCCGGGTGCTGCATTTCGGGCGCCGAACCGCCTATGCGGAAGGCAAACTCACCGACGCAACCGACCGCGTCTACGCCTATTCAACAACCACCTGCATCCGTGTTTAGTAGGTCAACCACGACCGCCTACAAGCCGCAGTCCAATTCACAAGTGTGATTGTCTGGCGGCAAGTGCGCCGTGCCTACGCCGCAGCGCTTCTCGTGCCGCCTGTATTGGATCGTCTGACTTGATGCTAAGCGCAATGGCATCCGGGTCGATGATCTCAATCCGCCAAAATCCGCCGGTGCGCGTCAGCGTGGACTTGCCGCACCCATTCGGGCCCGCAACGACCACCAGCGTAGGTTCAGGGAAGCTGACTGGTTCCGACGGGTTTTTTCCCACCTGGAGCCTCAATCACGCGGACTCCATCCTTTGTCCGCGCAATATAGGCACCATCCGAACGGACACCGTAAAGCGTCCCTCCAGCTGCAACTTGCGCTTCCAAATCCGCCATGATCTGCTCGCGCCAGTCTTCCGCAAATCCAGGTATTTCAGGCGGGGCGCCGGATACTATGTTATTTACGTCCATTGAGGCATATATACTTTCGGAAACAATGTTTTCAACTGTCGTAGTTACCAGAAAACGCCATAACTCCTTCCAAACATAAATCCTCAGCCTCTATGGTCATATTCCTTTCCAAAACCTAATTCACAAGATCAGGTGCGGGACTCCAAAATAATCCGGCCAGAAATATCTGGCTAAACCCGTCTTCGACAGTTTGATTCGCAAGGTTGTTTTGTTTCAGTGGCTTGAAGGGC
>JAPOXR010000062.1 GCA_026706985.1 Paracoccaceae bacterium
GGGCGAATTTCCGGGTGGCCTGGGAGATGGTTGCCGTGACTTTCTTCGGCGGGCGGGCGAAAACGCAGATGGGAATGCTGTTGATTATCTGGCGCCAGCGGGACCAGTGGTGGAGCGTGGGCAGGTTGTCGCCGCCCATGAGCCAGATGAAGCGGGTTTCCGGGAAGCGGCGGTGTAGAAATCTGAGCGTGTCGGCTGTGTGGGTGGCGCCGAGGCGGGCCTCGAGGTCGGTGACTGTGACACGCGGGTGGCGGATGAGTTTTTCCGCGGCCTGCATGCGTTGTCGGAGCGGTGCCGGCGGGTTCGGTTTGAGGGGGTTGCCGATGCTGGCGAGCCACCAGACCTGATCGAGTCCGAGGGCTTTGAAGGCGTGGTTGGTGATGTGGAGGTGGCCGCTGTGGGGTGGGTCAAATGAGCCGCCGAGCAGACCGATGCGGGAGCCGGCGGGGCTGTGGGGAAGGTTGAGGGAATGGCGGGGGAGCGGCTTGCCGATATGGGTGCGGTTCTGTAGGAACCGGTGCCCTTTGTGGGGCAGGGAGGAATAATGTCCCGACAGGAATTCGTTTATCATATGGATGCGGTCTCCAAGACGTATCCCGGGGGCAGGAAATGCTTCGAGAACATACGTTTGTCATTCCTGCCCGGTGTCAAGATCGGAGTTGTCGGCGTCAATGGATCGGGCAAATCGACATTAATGCGGATCATGGCCGGGCTGGACACGGACTATTCCGGTGAGGCCTGGGCGGCGAAGGGGGTACGGGTCGGTTATCTGGCGCAGGAACCGGAGCTGGACGCCTCGCTGGATGTGCGCGGAAATGTGATGCTCGGGCTTGCACGGGAGCGGGACTTGCTGGCGCGCTACGATGCGCTGGCAATGGAATTCCGCGAAGAGGATGCCGATGAGATGGCCACGCTGCAGGATGAAATCGATGCCCGCGGCCTGTGGGATCTGGATGCGCGGATTGATCAGGCGATGGACGCGGTGCGCTGCCCGCCGGATGAGGCGGCTGTTGACAGCCTGTCGGGCGGTGAGAAACGGCGCGTCGCACTCTGCCGGCTGCTTCTGGAAGCGCCCGATATGCTGCTGTTGGATGAGCCGACGAACCATCTGGATGCGGAAACCGTCGCCTGGCTGCAGCAGCATCTGATCGACTATAGGGGAACATGCCTGATCGTGACCCATGACCGGTATTTTCTCGATCAGATCACCGGTTGGATCCTAGAGTTGGACCGGGGCAGAGGCGTTCCCTACAAGGGTAATTATTCAAGCTGGCTGCAGCAGAAGGCGTTGCGGCTGGCGCATGAGCGGAGATCGGACAAAGCCCGGCAGAGAATTCTCGACCGCGAACTGGCGTGGATTCAATCCGGTGCCAAAGCGCGTCAGAAAAAGCAGAAGGCGCGCATCCAAGCCTATCATGAACTTGCCGGTCAATCAGTCAGGGAGAGAGTGGGAAATGCGGTGATCAGCATTCCCAACGGCCCCCGTCTCGGCAGCAATGTCATGCGCGTCTCCTCGGTCACGAAATCGCTGGGAGACCGGCTGCTGATTGATAATCTGTCGCTGTCCTTGCCCGCAGGTGCGATTGTGGGGGTGATCGGGGCGAACGGGGCCGGCAAGACGACATTGCTGCGCATGATCACCGGCGAATTGGAGCCCGACAGCGGGTGTATCGAACTCGGTGAGGCGGTGAGGCTCGCCTATGTCGACCAATCGAGGGATGGTCTGAATCCGGAGAGGAATGTCTGGCAGGAGATTTCCGGCGGCCAAGATGTGATTGAGGTCGGTGATGTTGATGTGAATTCGAGGGGCTACTGCTCCGCCTTCAACTTCAAGGGAAGCGATCAGCAGAAACCTGTTGGATTATTGTCGGGCGGCGAGCGCAACCGGGTGCATCTTGCCAAGCTGTTGCGGGAAGGCGGAAACCTGCTGCTGCTGGATGAGCCGACAAATGATCTGGATGTCGAAACACTGCGGGCATTGGAGGATGCGTTCGAGGAATTCGCCGGCTGCGCATTCATCATTTCGCATGACAGATTTTTTCTTGACCGGCTGTGCACGCATGTGCTGGCCTTCGAGGGCGATGCGCATGTCGAATGGTTCGAGGGCAATTTCGAGGCCTATCTCGAAGACAAGGCACGCAGGCTGGGTCCGGAGTCAATCAAGCCGACGCGCCATAAGCACCGGAAATTCGTCCGCTGACATCCCGAATCCGTTTGCCAATGGGCAGCGCTTAGTGGATTGCGTGGACAGACGGAGGCAGAAGGGGTCACATGAGTAAAATTGGCGTTATGCTCTGCGGCCACGGCTCCCGTTCCGGGGCGGCGGTTGAGGAATTCGCGGCGCTGGCGCGGGCGCTGGCGGCGCGGCTCCCGGACTGGCCGGTCGAACACGGTTATCTCGAATTCGCAAATCCGGTGATTCGATCAGGATTGGATGCGTTACGGGAACGTGGCTGCGACCATATCCTTGCCGTTCCCGGAATGCTGTTCGCCGCCATGCATGCCAAGAACGACATTCCATCGGTGCTGAACGCCTATGCGCAGGAGACCGGTGTGACCATTCAGTATGGGCGCGAACTGGGAGTTGATCCGAAAATGATCCGGGCGGCGGGCGACCGGATTTCCGAGGCGTTGGATTCGGCTGGACCGGTGCCTGTGGAGGAGACCTGCCTGGTCGTCATCGGCCGCGGCGCGTCGGACCCGGATGCGAATGCCAATATTTCCAAAGTCGCCCGGCTGCTATGGGAAGGGTTCGGCTTCGGTTGGTGCGAAGTCGGTTATTCGGGTGTCACCTTTCCCTTGGTCGCGCCCTGCCTCGATCACGTCTCCAGGCTCGGCTACAGGCGAGTGGTGGTGTTTCCCTATTTCCTGTTCAGCGGCATCCTGATCGACCGGATCTACGGATTCACGGATCTTGCGGCCAAGCGCCACGAAGGGATCGAATTCATAAAGGCGGGCTATCTGAGTGATCACCCGCAGGTGGTTGAGACCTTCGCCGAGAGGGTCACCGAAATCCTCGATGGCGATACGGCGATGAATTGCTCAATGTGCAAATACCGGACACAGGTACTGGGTTTTGAGGCGGAAGTCGGTCTGCCGCAGGAAAGCCATCATCATCATGTCGAAGGACAGGGGGCCTCGGCACCCGGTTCAAACGTGAGTGACTGCCCGCTCTGCGGCGATTTCTGCACCGGTGCCTGCCGGTTGCAGATACATCACCATCACGATCATGATCATCATCACCCGCACTATCCGCATGCGGCGCATCCTCACGGACCCGAAAGCGTGCGTCAGAGGGACGGAAGCCGGAAGTGAATTACGAGCGGATCCCCGGACGCATATACGAGCAGAGCTTTGCCAGGATCCGGGCAGAGACTGATCTGAGCAGATTTCCGGAGGATGGCGCCCGGGTTGCGGAGCGGGTTGTCCATGCCTGCGGAATGGTCGATGTGGCGGATGAGCTTCAATTCACGCCGGGATTTGCCGCCACCGGACGCGCGGCGCTCAAGAGTGGCGTGCCAATTTTCTGCGACGGGCAGATGACCGCGTCGGGTCTGATGCAGCGACTTTTAAGCGAAGGAAGCAGGATCGTCGCGCCGGAAAACCGCTCAGAACTGTCGCTTATCGCACGGGAGCGCGGAACCACGCTTTCGGCCGTGGCGGTGGAGTGTTGGGCGGCGGAGCTTGCGGGTGCCATTGTTGCCATCGGCAACGCGCCGACGGCGTTGTTCCGCCTCCTCGAATTGTTGGATGAGGGTGCGGACAAACCGGCCGTCATCTTTGCCTTTCCAGTGGGGTTTGTCGGCGCCGCCGAAAGCAAGCGGGAACTGATGCGTGATTCTAGGGGGGTTGATTATCTGACCCTGCCCGGCCGGCGCGGCGGCTCGGCGATGGCGGCGGCGGCGGTGAACGCATTGCTGCTTGAAGCTGCGGCATGAGTATCTGGCTGGATGTCGTCGGAATCGGCGAAGATGGGATCAATGGCCTTTCCGGATCAGCACGGCTTGCGTTGCGGCAAGCGGAAGTGATCATCGGCGGCAACCGGCATCATTCGCTGGCACCGGAGCTCGGTGCCGAGCGGGTATTGTGGCCGCAGCCCTTCTCCGGAATGGTGCCGATGGTGACCGGGTACCGCGGCCGCAGGACCGCGTTGCTGGTGACCGGAGACCCGCTCTGGTTCTCGGCAGGGGCCCGTATCGCGCGTGAGTTGCCACCCCATGAGGTGCGGTTTCATCCTCAGATTTCCGCCTTTCAGCTTGCCTGCGCCCGTATGCGCTGGAGCCTCGCGGACACCGAAACCCTGACGGTGCACGGGCGACCGGTCGAACAGATCATCCCATGGATGCAGCCGGGGGCGCGGCTCGCCGTGCTCACCGGGGGCAGCGCGGCACCCGGCGAATTGGCAAGGTTATTGTGTGCGAATGGCTTCGGGAAAAGCGCGATGTGTGTTCTGGGCGCGCTCGGTGGGAAGGATGAGTCGCGGCTCGAGGGGCTGGCCGCCGACTGGGCGGAGAGGGTTGGGGACAAGGTTCCGGATTTTCATACGCTCTGTATCGAATGCGTAGCTGATCATGGGGCGCATCCCTGGCCGCGCGGACCGGGACTGCCCGACGCGGCGTTTGCAACCGACGGCAATTTCACCAAGCGGGATATCCGCGCCGTGAGCGTTAGCATGCTGGCACCGAGGCGCGGGGCATTGCTCTGGGATATTGGCACGGGGTGCGGAAGCATCGCCGTTGAATGGATGCGCGCAGCGCCGGACTGCCGGGCGATCGGCATCGATTCCGATGCCGGGCGCCTCAGCCTGGCGCGGGAAAACGCACAAAAGCTCGGAACCCCTTCGCTTGAACTGATCGAAGGCCGGGTTCCAGAGGCGCTGTGCGGACTTCCGGTGCCGGATGCTGTGTTCATCGGTGGTGGATTAAGCATCGCGGTTGCCGAGACGGTAATGGAAACACTGCTGCCCTTCGGATCCCTGGTGGCGAATGCGGTGACATTGGAGAGCGAATCAATACTGGCAGAGCTGCATGGCACGCATGGCGGCGAGTTGGTCCGCCTGCAGGCATCCTATGCCGGCAGGCTTGGGGAAGTCAGAGGATGGCGCACATTGATGCCGGTCACACAATGGAGATTCATGAAGTGAAAGGCAGGCTGTATGGGGTGGGGCTGGGTCCCGGGGATCCGGAACTCCTGACATTGAAAGCGGCGCGGCTGATCCGCTCGGCGAAATTCGTCGCCTATCCGGAACCCGAAGGTGGTGAGAGCTTTGCCCGCAGCATCGCTGCGGATTTCATAGCCGGGGGAGCTGTGGAGATTCCAATCCCGATCCCGATGGATGAATCGCGCTTCCCGGCGCAGCGCGTCTATGACCGCGCCGCCGCGGAAATCTCAGAGGTGCTGCGGAGCGGCAGCGATGTGGTCGCCATCTGCCAGGGCGATCCATTCTTTTACGGCTCATTCATGTATCTGTTCTCAAGGCTTACCGAACGGTATTCGGTCAGTATCGTGCCCGGAGTATCGTCACTGGCAGCCTGCGCCGCGGTAGCGGCGCGGCCGCTATGCGCGCGCATCGAAACCCTTTCGGTGCTTCCCGCGCCGATGCCGGCGGAAGAACTCGAGCGGCGCCTGAGAGTATGCGGCGCTGCCGCCATCATCAAGCTCGGACGCCATATGCCGAAAGTGAAATCGGTGCTGCGGCGGCTGGATCTGTTCGACAATTCCGTCTTTGTCGCGCATGCGACGCTGCCGACTCAGCGGGTTGAGCCGCTTGCCACTTCCCCCGAAGCGGCACCCTATCTGTCGATGATTCTCATTCCCGGATCTGACCCTTATGGCTCGGCCTGAGGGGCTGGTATTCTGCCCAGGGGCAGCCGGGCGCGAAGTGGCGGAGCGGATCGCAGGGGAGCTGAACCTCGCGGTGTTCTGCGCCGATATGCGCACCGGGATGCGGAGTGCTTTCGGCGCCGGCGTGCCGGTTATCGGCGTCTGTGCCGCCGGTATCCCTATCCGCATCCTGGCGCCGCTCATCCGCGACAAGGCGTCGGAACCGCCCGTGATCTGCGTCTCTCCGGATGGTCGTTCGGTAGTACCCCTGCTTGGCGGGCACAGGGGCGCCAATGCGCTTGCCTGCCGCATCGCGGCGCTGCTCGGCGGGCAGGCGGCAATCACAACCGCCAGCGAAACTGTTCTGGGCATTGCCCTTGATGACCCGCCCGATGGCTGGAGGCTCGACCGGCTGACATCGGTCAAACATACCGCGTCGGCGCTGCTTGCGGGCAAAGCTGTGCGGATATCCGGCAAAGCTGACTGGCTCGCCCCCCTCAGGGACCTCCCCCATGTCAGTATGCAGGAGGCAGATGGGGACGATAACCCGGTGATTCTGCAGACGGCGGATACGGAGCCGCTGATTTACCGGCGGCAGAATCTGGCCCTCGGCGTCGGTTGTGTGCGTGGCTGCGGCGGCGGTGAGTTGATTGCCCTTGTGGAAGCCTCGCTTGCCGAAGCCGGGCTGTCCTCACAATCCGTCGCACAGGTGATGTCCATCGATATCAAGTCGAATGAGGCAGCGGTTCACGCGCTCGCCTCGCATCTCGGGGTTGCGGCACGGTTCCTGCCCGCGGAGGTGCTCGGGCAGCAGGCGGAGCGCCTGTCTACGAGGTCTGAAGCGGTATTCCGGGAAGTGGGAGTATACGGGGTCAGCGAAGCGGCGGCACTCGCCGCTGCCGGTCCGGAGGGGGAGTTGGTGCTGCGCAAGAGAAAATCGCCTGTGGCGACTTGTGCCGCGGCACGGATCGGCCGGGCTGCGGGAGAGACGGGCGTTCCGAGGGGACATCTCATGATCGTCGGCATCGGCCCCGGAGGACTCGATTGGCGCACGCCGGAGGCGGTGGGTATGATATGTGAGGCCGACGAGTTCGTCGGCTTTGGGACCTATCTGGAAATGCTCGGTGAATTCGCGGCATGCAAGCCGGTGCATGCATTCGCTCTCGGCGAGGAGGAGGAAAGATGCCGCTTCGCCCTTGAGCGTGCCGGGGGGGGACGGAAGGTGGCGCTGATCTGCTCGGGGGACGCCGGCATTTACGCCATGGCGTCGCCGGTCATGCAGCTCCTCGCCGATGCCGGAAGCGGCATTCCGGCGGCGGCGCGGCGGGTCCGTGTCAGCTGTGCTCCCGGCGTGTCGGCGATGCAGGCCGCCTCGGCCCGCGCCGGTGCCGTGCTCGGGCATGATTTCTGCGCTGTTTCCCTTTCCGACCTGCTGACGCCGCGCGAGGCAATTCTCCGCCGCGTCAGGGCGGCGGCGGAAGGCGATTTCGTCGTCGCATTCTACAATCCGGCGTCAAAGCGGCGGAAATCGCTGCTCAACGAGGCGCGCGACATACTGCTCGGTCACCGGCCGGCGGAGACGCCGGTACTGATTGCCCGGAATATGGGCCGGGACGGCGAAGAATTGTCGCTGCTGCCGCTGGCTGAATTGAAGGCGGACAATATCGATATGCTGACCGTGGTGATTATCGGCAGCAGCGCGAGCCGGGCCTTCGATTCGGGTGACCGTTCGGCGGGTGCGGATGGCTGGTATCTGTTCACGCCGCGCGGATACGCACCGGCATCATGACGGTCTATTTTATCGGTGCGGGTCCCGGTGATCCGGAGTTGATCACGGTTAAGGGAAGGCGGCTGATCGAAAGCTGCCCGGTCTGTCTCTATGCCGGTTCGCTTGTGCCCCCGTCGGTTATTGAATCCGCGCCTGCGGATGCCGTCATCCGCGATACCGCAGCGATGCATCTTGATGAAATCATGGAGATAATCACCGCCGCCGACAGCGGGGGAAAGGATGTCGCGCGCGTGCATTCGGGCGATCCCTCGCTCTATGGCGCCATCGCCGAACAGATCCGCCGGCTGAAGGCGGCGGATATTGTATATGAAATCGTGCCGGGTGTGCCGGCTTTCGCAGCCGCGGCGGCGGTACTCGGACGCGAACTCACGGTTCCCGAAATCGCGCAGACTGTGATCCTCACGCGCACGGCGATGAAATCCTCTTCCATGCCGGCGGGCGAAGATCTGGCGGTGCTGGGGCGCACCGGGGCAACCCTCGCCATCCACCTGTCGATCCGCAACACGCGCGAAATCCAGCGTCAGCTGATTCCGGTCTGCGGCGGCGACTGCCCGGTGATCATCGCCTACCGGATCGGCTGGCCCGAGCAGACCATCATTGAGACGGATCTTGACGGGCTTCAGAAAGCCGTGCGCAATGCCAAACTGACCCGCACTGCACTGATCTTCGTCGGCCGTGCCCTGACGGCGCGGAAATTCCGCGACAGCGCGTTGTATGATGCAGAGCGCCCGCATCTGCTGCGCCCGTTCACCGATGCCGGGAAGAAGCGCAGATCAGATGCGCGAAAGGCCAGCTGACAAACCATCATCCGACGGCAGATGCTATTTTAGCCTGCATTTTTCAGTGCGCCGTGGAAAGGCGCACAGAGAAATCCGGGTTAATATCCAGAAGCGCCGGCATCGCCGTTATCTCACTGGACCTGCCTTCAACCTTCACCTGTCCGGGTGTCAGACGCACCGGCGGCGAAGGCGTTGACCAGGTGCAGCGGCACACGCTTCGATGCGTCCTCAAAGGACCGCCGCAGCGTCTTGCCGTCAATGGCGGTCACGCCCGGACCGGACCGCCGGCTTCAGTCCTCCGCCAGACGGGTGAGCACCCCTCCCAGGCCGTCAGGATCGATAATCCTGAACAGCGCGGAGAAGGCGTCTTGGCCCAGGATACCGTGTCCGGGCCTCATGAAACGGCGGAGGAATTCCTTTCTCATATGCCCGGAAAGAGCCATACCGGTGCATGTCTGATCCCGCGGATCACGCACAGAAGCGCAATCATAAGCATTTCATGGAGATTATGACGGGCCGCATTGCCGGTACAGGGGTCTTCCGCCCCACGGAAATCCATGCCGGATCCTGCATCACACTGCCTCAGCCTGTTGTTTTTCAACAGGAAATCATGCAGCCATACAGAATCCAGGAAGAAAATTTTTCAAACGCGATTGCCCTAGCCCGGATATTTCAAACCAAGGGTTGAATACAGGGGAGATTCTGCTGTAAGCTGTTGAAATCGAAAAACAACCGGCTCAAAAGCGGGATCTCCCCATGACAACAGTCTGTACCGGCCCGAAGCTCTCCTGTCAATCTCCGGACGGCGTCCGTCAACCCCGGATTGATGCCGATTTCTCCGGTGGAACGATCACCCCGGACGCCGGTGTCCTGCTTGCCGGGCTTGCCGCGCAGAGGATGAACCTGTTCGACCGTCTGGGAGCCTGCTTCCGCGATCAGCGCCGTCCTGAGCTCACTGTTCACAGCTGCCGCAGCCTGGCGGGCCAGCG
>JAPOXR010000003.1 GCA_026706985.1 Paracoccaceae bacterium
AGGACATGAATTATTATTTAACAACAACTTCCGGCTGAAAAAGTATGAAGTCAAGGTTTCGCTCACTCCATCGAAAGCCGCGAAGATGGAAGAATCATCGGCGGGCTGTACGGAGTCGCTTTCGGTGGTGTGTTTTTTGGCGAAAGCATGTTTTCGATGCAGACAGCAGCATCGCAGATTGCCTTGTTGCACCTGGTTTGTCATCTCCGCCAAACCGGGTTCCGCCTGCTGGACATTCAGTTCCTCACGCCGCATCTGCAGCGTTTTGGAGCCCGGGAAGTTTCGAATCTCCGCTACCGGGAGCTTCTGGCGGCGGCGCTCAAATTTGATCGCAGCCTTTACTCTCAGCCATTCGTAACCGACTCGGCGGTGGCACTGCAGCGGACCAACCAGATATCGTAACGCGGATGTTCCATCGCCGACAGAGCCGGCGACGAGGAAATCATCCAGGCGTCGAAAATGGGCGGCTGTTCCGGTTTTTCCGATATGGTCACAAAGGCATAAGAGTGTGTTGCCGGGCTTTCCGGCCGGTAGCGGCAGGATGAAACGCTGACGGAAAATCGCAGAAACGGTACCGCCTCGCCGACGGGAACCTGTATATCGGTTGTCGTTCCAACAATGGTATCGAGTGCCCGCAGCAAGGCCGCCGCACCGTCCACGGCAGGTTGCGAACCCTCAATTTCACCGGATTCGTCCACGGTTCCCTGCGCGTAGGCGGCTGCTGCGAAAAAGGCAGCCAGTGCTCCTGCAGCCAGTCCGATCACTGGGAGAAGAAAAAATTGGTCAGTAACTGAATCAGCCCGACATAGCTCTGCGTGTCGTACAGATAATCACCGTCCTGGAGATAGGCTAAAGAGCCGCCGGGCGTTATCTCGATGAAATGTCCACCGAGTAAACTTGCGGACGCTATCGCCGCCAGGCTGTCATCCGGTATCTGAATGCCCGATCGCAACTGCAGAATCAGTTCGGCGGAATAATCGTCGGAATCGAGAGTCATGCTCTCAATGGTTCCGATTTTGACTCCGGCAAGCCGGACATCGGTGCCGACGGAAACACCCTGTGCCGATTGAAATTTGGCTTTGACTTCGTAACTGCCTTCGCCATTCAACGAAGGCTCCAATTGCAGTAGGTAGATCAGGAAACCGCCCGAAAGGATCAGAACAGCCAACCCGACAAGCAACTCAAAGCGGTTTTCTGAAATCATGGCCCCTCTCCACCGGCGGAATCCGGGTCCCAGGGCGAATAATCCTTGACCGCTTTGGGTGTATCCGAGCGCAGGGAGCCCGGGGGAACATAAGCCCGCTCGGTTCCCGTCATGTTACGGCGATGCTCCGCCTGCCAAGACTGTTTTGCAAAGGGTTTGACAGTCGGCGGTTCGTGGAATGTGTGATGCAGCCAACCATGCCAGTCAGCCGGAATACGGCTTGCCTCGATCTCACCATTATAGATGACCCAACGTCTGCTTCCATCGGCATTCTGATAATAGACATTGCCATCAGAATCCTCACCTATGCGTCTGCCGTTCCGCATTGTGAACAGGCGCGTTCCCACAGTCTGGGAATTCCACCAGGTAACCAGCATCCAGATCAGTCGCATAGCATTCCACCGGTCATCGCTCAGGATGCCCGCGCCTTCTCTTCCCGTTCCTCATAAATCAATAATGGCGGTGAAGCGGCCGTGACGACTTCGTCATTGACAACGATTTCCGCGACTGAGTCGCTACGCGGGAGATCAAACATCGGATCCAGGAGAATTTCCTCCAGGATCGAGCGCAGACTTCTTGCACCCGTTTTCCGTGCGATCGCACGCCGTGCGATTGCCCGGATGGCCTCATCAGTGACTGTCAAACGCACATTATCAAGCTCAAACAGGAGCTGGTATTGCTTGATCAACGCATTCTTCGGTTCAGTCAAGATCCGAACCAGGGCTTCCTCATCCAGCTTCTGCAGCGTGGCAATGACCGGCAATCGGCCGATAAACTCCGGAATGAGGCCATATTGAAGCAGGTCTTCCGGTTCCAGCTTCGCGTAAAGTTCGGCAAGGTTGCGGTCTTCTCCGTCGGAGATTTCGGCACCGAAGCCAATGGCGGATTTTGAGCCACGCTGCTCGATCAGTTTTTCCAGCCCGGCGAAGGCACCGCCACAGATAAACAGGATGTTGGTTGTGTCGACCTGCAGAAACTCCTGCTGCGGATGCTTGCGCCCTCCCTGCGGTGGCACCGAGGCGATCGTGCCTTCCATGATCTTGAGCAGTGCCTGTTGCACACCCTCACCGCTGACATCACGGGTTATCGACAGGTTCTCCGCTTTCCGCGTAATCTTGTCGACCTCGTCGATATAAACGATTCCCCGCTGTGCTCTTTCAACATTATACTCCGATGCCTGCAGAAGCTTCAGGATGATATTTTCAACATCTTCCCCGACATAACCCGCTTCGGTCAGTGTCGTCGCGTCAGCCATGGTGAACGGCACATCCAGGATCCGCGCCAGCGTCTGGGCCAACAGCGTCTTGCCGCTGCCGGTCGGTCCAATCAAAAGGATGTTGGATTTGGCCAGCTCAATGTCATTTGTTCGGCCAGCCGGCCGCAAGCGCTTGTAATGGTTATACACAGCCACCGACAGAACCTTCTTCGCAAGCGGCTGACCGACGACATACTCATCAAGCACATCGCAGATTTCCTGCGGACTGGCGGCGCTCGCCTTGGCGGACTTCGCGGCGTTATTGGTTTCTTCGCGGATGATGTCCATGCATAACACAATGCATTCATCGCAAATATAGACCTGCGGACCGGCAATCAGTTTCCGGACCTCGCTCTGGCTCTTGCCGCAGAAAGAACAGAACAGCGCGGAGTCTTTGTCTTTTTGCTTGTTCATGTCTGCTCCATTTCCCGATGGGTCACCGAGACCGGTGAAAGATCATTGCCTCATCAAAGGAAAATAATTCACCCTGCCGCCAATAACAATTGCCACCGGGAGAGGTGGATCCGCAATCGTAACCGGGAACAAAAACTATTCCTTGTCGGTCGACCGCTGTTCCACGATCCGGTCGATGATCCCCCATTCCAGGGCCTCCGCCGGTGACATGAAATTGTCCCTGTCCAGCGCCGCCGCCACACGATCGGGATTCTGCCCGGTATGCTTGGCATAGATCTGGTTCAGGCGGTCATTTAACTGCAGGATTTCCTTTGCATGAATGGATATGTCACTCGCCTGACCCTGAAATCCACCGCTGGGTTGATGCATCATGATCCGGCTGTTCGGAAGTGCGAACCGCATATCCCTGGCTCCTGCCGCAAGCAGCAGCGAACCCATGGATGCCGCCTGCCCTACGACCAGCGTCGAAACAGGCGCGGTAACATATTGCATGGTGTCGTAAATCGATAATCCCGAGGACACGACTCCACCCGGGCTGTTGATATACATTGCGATGTCTTTTTTCGGATTTTCAGATTCGAGGAACAGGAGCTGAGCCACGACAAGGGTCGCCATGGCGTCATTAACCACCCCGGCGACGAAAATGATCCGCTCCTTCAGCAGCCGGGAAAAAATATCGTAACTGCGTTCTCCGCGTGAAGTCTGCTCGACAACAATCGGAACAAGCGTATTCAGATAAGTTTCAAAAGGGTCTTTCATTGCAATTCCCTACCGGTCTGACTTCCCCGCAGGAAGGTTCATGCGGAAGTCTCGAGGTCATTATACAGCTTGTAAAGGGCCTTCCTGTCCACGGTTTCGTCGGAAACTTCCGCCAGATCAATGAAATGATCCGTGGCCTGAAGTTCAATCATTTCCCCGATGGCCCTGCGACGGAAAGCCGGATTTTCGAGGTTCCTGCGAAAATACGCTACCTGGAAGTGAGTGGAATTGACGGGAAGCAACCGCGATTCCAGTTCCGCGTCGGAAAAATCATCCCGCAAAGCCTGCTGCTTCGCCACAGTACGGACTAGCAATCCGATTTTTACCCGTCGCGATGCGATTTTTACCGCTTCACCGGACAGTGGATCATCGCCGCCCTCCAGCGCCTCTGCCGTTTCCGCCTGACCGCTCTCCTGCTCCTCCCGCCGCAATGCGTTCAGCACCGATCCGGTTTCATCTGCCAATAGTTTCGGCGGCAATTCAATCTCCAGCATTTCCTCAAGCCGGTCATAAAGCCGCCGCTTCAGAATTTCTCCGGAAACCGCCTGTGTTTCCCTTTCAACAGTCTCCTTGAGTAATGCGGTCACCTCGTCCAGTGTTTTAAACCCGAGCTGCTCGGCAAAGCTGTCGTCAGGCGCTGGAATTTCCGCCTGTTCGGCAGACTTTATCGTCACCCTGGTCTCATCAAATTCCACCGTTGCCGAATCTGGTGGTTCATCTTTGAGCGCGTCCCGACTTGCCGAGAGTGTCTGCCCCGCGGTGGCACCCAGGAGCAGTGACTGGATGGAACCGCTGTCCGGATCGGGGTAAATAACCACCCGTCTATTCGCAGGTTCTTCGCCGGATACGGGCTCACCCTCCCGCACCCGCACGACTTCCACTTCCGCCGCATCACCCACCGCCATGCTGTAGCCGGGGTCGGCGGCATGATATTTGGCATTCTGGATTGTCAGTCGCCGGATACGTTCATCGACCTCCTCATCATGGTCCGTGCAGACCGGGCGGATCAATTCAATTGCGGAAAAATCCAGTTCCGGAATCTCCGGACAGATCTCGTAAGTGACATCGCAGACAAATGCTCCCGCGGATGTTTCCCCTTCCGATTCCACCACCCGGGGCCGTTCAACCGGCTCCACCCCCGTGTCCGTAATATGGCTTGTCAGCTTTTCATTGATGCTCTCTGTCAGAACTTCCTGTCGCAGTTCCGCGCCGTGCCGGGCTTTCAGCAGCTGCGGCGGCACCTTACCTTTGCGGAAGCCGGGCAGAACGATGTCCGGCCGAATTTTCTCAATTCTCTGGCTGATGAGTTCATTGATTTCATCATCGCTGACTGACAGCCGATACGCCCGGCTCAGCCCATCATTCAGGGTTTCAACAAATTCCATATTCTTTCCATCCCGTTTTGGTGCGGGCGGAGGGACTTGAACCCCCATGCCGTTAGGCGCCAGATCCTAAATCTGGTGCGTCTACCAGTTCCGCCACGCCCGCATCGACGGCGGAACCCATCGCGCACAGCGTGCTGAAATCGCGCCCCTCTAACAAATGACCCGATCTGTTGCGAGAGAAAAATCAGTCCATGGCGGATGATTCCCGGTCAAGCAATGATCGTAGTACCGCCGGTATCATTGCCGGAACATCCTCGGATATAAATCCCGGCCCATACCGTCGGGCTGCGTCAGCCAGCATGTAAGCCCCGGACGCAGCCGCAACACCTGCGGGCGCGCCTTTCGCCAGCAATCCGGCGATTATGCCCGACAATGTATCGCCGGAGCCGGCCGTGGCCAGCCAGGGAGAAGCATGTTTTCCGGTCGCCGCCATCAGGCACACCCTTCCAGCTGCACCGGCGATGGTGCTGCAGGCACCTTTGAGCAGCAGTGTGGCACCGGCCCGGGCAGCGGCAATGCGCGCCGCCTCCACCCTGCCCCCGGCTTCGCCCTGCAAGCCCGGAGCCAGGTCTCTGAAAAGCCGGGCGAATTCTCCATCATGCGGGGTCAGAACCGCGTTTTCATCCAAATGTCCGAACAGTTGATCGGGTGTATCGGCAAAGGCGGATAACGCATCCGCATCAACCACGCAGCTCCGTCCCGCATCAAGCGCTGCCAGCGTCAATTCCCTCGCCCGGTCGTCGCGCCCCAGTCCCGGTCCTATGCATATGACATTGATCCGCCTGTCCCGGAGCAGCCGGGTCAATTCCCGCGGATCATTCATTTCCCTCACCATTACCGCATCAAGCGCTGCCGCGTGCTCGCGCAGCGCCCCCCGGGGTGCGCCAACCGTAACCAGCCCGGCCCCGGTTCTCAACGCTGCCCGTGCCGCCAGTCTCGCGGCCCCGCCGTGGTTCGATGGACCGGAAACCACCAACACATGTCCATGCGAGTATTTATGCTGTGCGACACCTTTCGCCAGCAGGTCCACCGGCACGTCCGAAGGTTGCCACAGGCCGATTAATTCCGATGTATCAAGCTGTGCCTGCCGTTCGACCGCAAGACCAAGCGGCAGGATTTCAAGCTCCCCCGTCAATTGGCCACCCTGACCGAGGAAATGTCCCGGCTTCGCGCATTCGAAAGTCACCGTGAAATCCGCGCCCGCCGGACAGATCTCCGATTGCTGCGGAAAACAGCCGGTATCCGCATCGATCCCGGAAAGCAGATCGATTGCCGCAACCGGACCGGTTCTGAGTGCGAATGCCAATGCCGCCGCCGCTTCAGGGCGAAGCGCCCGGTTAAGGCCAATTCCGAACAATGCGTCGACAAACAGCGGATTGCCCTTGATGCCGGCATCCGGCAATGCGCCAAGGGGTTCGCATTCACCCCGCTCGCCCCACTGTGCGCGCATTTCCGAGGCCGGCGATTCTGCGCTCTGTATGTCTGCGGCCCAGACGGCGACCTTCCAACCCAATTCCCGCAGCCGTGTCGCGGCGCGGTAACCATCGCCGCCATTATTCCCCGGCCCACACAGAAGATGAACTTCCCGCACATCCAACCGGGAACGGTATCTACGGTCGATCGCATCGGCTGCCGACCGGCCGGCGAGTTCCATCAGGTCGAATTGCGTGACCCGTCCGCCGGCGAATGCCGTTAACTCAATGCGACGCATCTGGGCTGCTGTCAGGACATCAAGAATAATCACACTCCTTCGCGACTTGCTTATTTCATGTGCATGCTGCACAAATAGTGCTCAAACATTGCCGGCACAGCGACAGTCCAGGTGCTGACCTGTTCCAATTATCTTGCCTGCGCCGGTAATCAGCGCAAAATTCAGATCCACTGTTCAGGACATTCATCGCAAAGGAGTTAAGCACAATGAAAAAGATCGAGGCGATCATTAAACCCTTCAAGCTCGATGAGGTCAAAGAGGCGTTGCAGGAAGTGGGATGCCAGGGATTGTCTGTCGTGGAAGTCAAGGGTTTTGGCAGACAGAAAGGGCATACGGAACTCTACCGCGGTGCTGAATATGTGGTGGACTTTCTGCCGAAAATTAAGATCGAGGTGGTTATGGCCGACGATCAGGTCGAGAATGCACTCGAAGCCATCCAGGAAAGCGCCAAGACCGACAAGATCGGCGATGGAAAGATATTTGTCCTGAATGTGGAACAGGCCATCCGAATTCGCACCGGCGAGTCCGGTGATGATGCGCTCTGAACCGGCAATCCCGGTCACAAGCGCGCAATTGAATCCAATTGGAAAGGAATCTTGATGACAGATATCAACGACGCATTGAAACTCATTGCCGATGAAGAAGCGGAGTATGTGGATCTTCGCCTCACGGACCCACGCGGAAAGCTCCAGCATGTCTCCATGATGGCGGATCAGGTTGACGAGGATTTTTTCGAAGAGGGTTTGATGTTTGACGGGTCTTCGATCGCCGGGTGGAAATCCATCGAGGTCTCGGACATGAAGATGATGCCGGATCCGTCGTCAATCTATATGGATCCGTTTTATGCGGAGAGAACGGCCTGCATCCATTGTTCGATCGTCGAGCCCGATACCGGTGAGCCCTATGGCAGGGATCCGCGCAGTACCGCCGAAAAAGCGGAAGCGTTTCTGACTTCGACGGGAATCGGCGATGCCGCTTTTTTCGGCCCGGAGGCGGAGTTCTTTATCTTTGATGATGTCCGTTTTTCAAACAGCATGAATAAAGTGTCCTACGAGGTTGATGCGATTGACGCCTCCTGGAACACGGATACCGAATATTCGATGGGCAATAATGGTTATCGATCCGGGGTGAAGGGCGGTTATTTTCCGGTCAATCCGGTCGATGCTGGACAGGATATGCGCTCCGAAATGCTTTCAACCATGAAAATGATGGGCATGAAGGTGGACAAGCATCACCATGAGGTGGCCTCCTGCCAGCATGAGCTCGGTCTGATATTCTCATCACTCACGGACCAGGGCGACCAACTGCAGAAATACAAATATGTGGTACAGAATGTCGCCCATGCCTATGGCAAGTCCGCGACCTTCATGCCGAAACCGATCGCCGGGGACAATGGCACCGGTATGCATGTCAATATGTCCATCTGGAAGGAAGGAAAACCGGTATTCGCCGGCAACAAATATGCCGATCTGAGCGATGAGGGGTTGTGGTTCATCGGTGGTATACTGCGACATGCGAAAGCTCTGAACGGATTTACCAATCCAACAACGAACTCCTACAAAAGGTTGATTCCGGGATTCGAGGCACCGGTGCTCCGTGCCTATTCCGCCCGCAACCGGTCAGGTTGTGTCCGCATCCCATGGACAGAAAACCCGAAAGCGAAAAGGGTTGAAGCGCGGTTTCCGGACCCGCTTGCCAATCCCTATCTCTGCTTCGCCTCTCTGTTGATGGCCGGCTTGGATGGAATCCGCAACAAGATCAATCCCGGCGATGCCATGGACAAGAACCTGTATGATCTTCCACCCGAAGAGCTTCAGGGAATTCCAACCGTATGTTCTTCGCTCCGTGAAGCGGTCACATCGTTGGAAAATGATATGGAGTTTCTGCTTGCCGGTGATGTGTTCTCAAAGGATCAGGTTGATGCCTATTGCGAACTCAAATGGGAAGAGATTTACAGTTTCGAACATACGCCGCACCCGGTTGAATTCGAGATGTATTATTCGGCATGACCGCCGCGGCATAGATTGTGAGGGGGCCTTCGGGTCCCCTTTCCTTTTGCCGTGGCCGCCGAGGCGGTCGGCGGCGAAAAATTCCGCTGGACGAAGTGTTTCACTGGCTGTAGCGGGCGACTGAGCGAAGCTGCCGCTATGGGTATCGAATTTGGATTCGTATCGAAGACCAGTCCGCAAGATTGATCCAAGTCGCGGCCCGCTGCTCGCTGACGGGACTCCGAACGACACGGACAGGGTGGAAGTCGCTCCCACAGATCTTGCCCGGCGGGAGTGGGAAGAAGCCGGATTGGCGGCGCCGGATTTACCTACCCTCAGGGAATATCGTTGGAAGCGCCTGACGCAACTGCTCAACGAGCGCGATTACGGCGGAATTCTCTTATTTGACCCGCTGAATATCCGTTACGCGACCGATTCCACCAATATGCAGCTATGGAATACGCATAACCCGTTTCGGGCATTGCTGTTATGTGCCGACGGTTACATGGTGATGTTCGACTATAAGAATGCGCCGTTTCTTTCAGAATTCAATCCGCTGGTGCGTGAGGTGCGGCACGGTGCCTCCATGTTCTATTTTGCCGTCGGCGATCTTGCGGCGGAAAAGGCAGTCAGGTTCGGCGATCAGATTCGTGAGTTGATGCGTGAACATGCAGGCAGCAATCGACGGCTGGCCGTAGACAAAATCATGCCGCATGGGCTGGAAGCGCTGAAAGAGATCGGTTTTGCCGTTCAGGATGGGGAAGAGGTCACTGAAAAGGCGCGCTCGATAAAGTGTAATGATGAAATCCTGGCCATGCGCTGCGCCAGCCATGCCTGTGAAGCGGCGATTGCCGCCATGCATGAGGCAGCTCTGCCCGGAAAGAGCGAGAGCGATATATGGGCGGTTCTGCATGCGGAAAATATCCGCCGCGGCGGCGAGTGGATTGAAACCCGGCTGCTGACCAGCGGGCCACGCACGAACCCATGGTTTCAGGAATGCAGTCAACGCATCGTGCGGAACAATGAAATTCTTGCCTTCGACACCGATTTAGTCGGCAGTTACGGAATCTGTATCGATATATCGAGGACCTGGTGGGTCGGCGATGCGAAGCCCAGGGATGATATGATCTACGCGATGCGTCATGCGCATGAGCATATCATGACCAATATGGAAATGCTGAAGCCCGGGGTCAGTTTCAGGGAATTAACCTTCAATGGGCACCGTCTCGATGCGGAGTTTCAGCGCCGGAAATATGGCTGCATGATGCATGGTGTGGGCCTGTGCGATGAATGGCCGCATGTCAACTACCCCGATTGTTACGAGGAAGGTGCTTTCGACTATGTGTTGGAGCCGGGAATGGTTCTGTGCGTCGAAGCGCTGGTTGGCAGCGACGGGGGCGATTTTTCGATCAAGCTGGAAGATCAGGTGCTGGTCACCGAAACCGGATATGAAAATCTCACAAAATATCCATTCGATTCAAAGCTTATGGGAATAGATTGAACAAGAGTGGGTGATAACGAAACCTTTACTCAATCTACAACGGGAATTTGAAACGGTGCACATTTCCACATTGAGCTATTCCCTCGTGGAGTAAACTAAGTTCACTTATGAATCGATCCGCTACTATGAACTATGCCTATGTCTCACCTCGAACTCACATGCTTCGGGAGGAGCAGCCCAACCAAAGAGTCGATTTTGGCAAAGGTGCCGTCTTCAGTAAGTTGCTTGCGAATGCGGTTAGAGGCGGCAATCTGTCCGGTAGGTAAGTCCATCACCGCGACGGTTTCTTCAGCACGTTCCGAAAGCGTAGCAAGGTCTTGATGAATACTGTTCTTCGCGTGCCATTTCGGGACGGGAACAGACCTCCAAGGCGCTTTCTGAAAATGTCGTCCGCTGGTACGACAAAGCCTGAACGCTAATTCCAGGGACGGTGCGTTAAGCACTCCTACAAGATAGCGCGCCTCAGCGATACTTCCGACCGCTCGCCTGTATATGCCCGAACTTGTAACTGCCAGCCCTTGTGAAATGTGTGCAGCTCGCATTACGTCCCCGGATGCCGGATAAATCACCATATGACATGATTGGGAACATAACGGCAGATGTGCGGATAGTTTTCTTGCATAGTCAATCTGTTTCAGCAGGTTTTTTGGAGTATTGCCGCCTATTCCTTTGTGCTCGCGATATAAATCGTCAAGCTCTGCCCAGAAGTCCGATTTTCGCGCATTCTCAACTGGCAGCAGCTTTTCATTTTCGTCGCACGGAACGATGATTGTATCCAAGCCGGCCGGTGCCAGACCAAAAGGGAGAAGTTGTTTTGAGTTCAGAAGGGGCATCAACCAATGCATAGGAACTTCGCCCGTCCTGGGTTGTACGCCATTCCACGGATGTTTACCTGATAGAGATGTCGTTACAAGTTTTGTTTGATCCCCTTGAGTAGTTTTGACCGTTGCGGCTTCGGTCAACACCTTGGGAACGACCGTTGCGCCTTGCCGCCAGCCGTCAGCCTCATAGGCGGATGGTTTTTCGGGAAACCGGTTTGGCACTTCCCACTGAAGTAGAAATTCAACCACCCCCCGCCAAGGCATAGCCGCTTCTGGAGTTCCGTCTGGGCACTTCGCCGAGATTTCCATCCCGTCTCCGCCAATCACAGGTAACGAAGACCGCCGTACCTCAAATAGTACGCAACTTCGCCTTGCGTCGCCGCCGCCAAAGACTTTTGCGTCAGACAGGTCAACAACTTGGGCCAAAAACTTGCTGTGCCAGTTTCGAAATCGCTTCCAATGCCCCGCCCGGATTGCCGACGCCTTTGTTACCCATGCGGCGGGGTCGGCTTCCGGTGAATGAAGATAACGAGTGCGGGCATGGCAAATGAACAATTGGGCAATGTCGAAATGTGGGGCATATATTCCACCGGTCCAAAGAGCGAGATTGCCCGCCTGATCATCCTTCCCAGCCAAACTTTCCAGTGCCCGCTTCCGCTCCTTCACTTGAATATGCGCGAGCTTCACCCAAGGCGGATTGGCAACGATACGATTGACCTTACGCCTTTCTAACCGGTCAGGGCCGAGGACATTTGTGATATACCATGTCCAAACTGAGTTGCCTTCCGCCTTTATGATTTTAGTCAGTGACTCATGACACTTTTTGACCTTTTCCTTGTCGTCTCTCATTATAGCACTGATGTCGACTGGTAACGGATCGCCGTTCGCAGCGGATTCCACCATCCTACGCAACATATCGGCAAAGTCCGTGTGTTCCGAGAATGCACGTGGGATTACAATCTCACGGCCCTGCGGCGACCGAATTAAAATTTCCCCTATTTTGGGGTCGAACAGAGTGTTCTTGTCGGTTTGGCGCAACATCAGGGCATCGCCCTGATACACAGCAGGTGCCATGTCGGCGGCCGTTGGGGTGGCAGGAAGAGCCCGCAACAAGGTCGCCTTACTGAATTCAACTGCAACTGGATGAATGTCAATTCCATTCACGAGTTGGCAGACAACATCGGCCTTCCGGACAGCTGTCAATGATCTCATAGAATTACTCGCCAGAATCCGTCTTGCACAATGGTAGAGAAAAGTTCCTGATCCACAGGTCGGATCCAAAACCCCGATACCGTCTGGTCGACCCTTTGCGAGTGCGGAAACGACCGCTTCGTTGCACCACTCTTCGTCTAGCACGTCTTCGACCATCATTTCGGCCAACCAATCGGGCGTATAGACCTCTCCAAAATCATTGCGGTCGCTTTGGTCAACGAACTGCTCATAGAGCGGACGCAAAACGTCTCCGGCGGTGCGTCGCCACTCAAACGCATGTATCCTGTCGAGAAAATCTCGAGACCAGTTGCGACCGGCCTCTATCTCGATAATCCATGCTAGATAACCATTGCCTAATAGTTCTTTTGGATCAGGAACGAGATTTGGTTTGAGCAGAGTATGCACAACCCCTCGGGCGAGGGCGACAAGGAAACAGTGAGCTGTGAACAGACGGGCTTGGGCGACCTCAGTTGCCGGGGCCATACCCGATCCTCGAAGCATATCCAGCCATAGACGCATCTTGGTATCTGTACCCTGCCTAACTCGAGCGCCTGTGATTTCCGCGTGAATAGTCCGTAGAGAGTCTAGTGCGTCAACGAACAGGTGAACCGGGTTGGTGGGGATCCAAGGCTTACCAACCGGTGTAGTGCTGACAAGTGGTTTGATTATCGAGAGCAACTCTTCCGCGCTCTTGGGTCTGAATCCATCTAACGCGCATGTAAATGAATTATGTTGGGCATGGGGGAACCGCCATGCATGCCAAATGCGGCCGTCTGTGACGAAACCTGTCCACTGAAGGTCCGGCTGTTCGTCGAAAGGCAGCCGTCCAAGCTCATCATCCCTTTCCGCACTCAGATATCGTTCTAGCTGTTGGAACGCTGTTTCAGAGTTGTCGCTCGTCTGTGGAATGTGTGGATCGTTCGCCTTACCCACGACCTTTGTTTCAAAAAACACGCGACGTTGCGGTAGGTATATATCTGCGGGACCTGATTGAGTTCTGTACGTAAGAAGTGTGTCGATTTTCATGGCCTCAAGCAGCCGGGCAATATCTTGGCGGATGTTGTCCTCTGGACGTGTCGAGCTTGCCGTCAGCAGTTTTTGTGCGGCTAGCAATGCACGGTTGTCGTGATCAGTCATCGTTCTTTCTTACAAAGGCCATATTTTGTTCACGGTTGTAGATTTTAGCTTTGATATCCACTGCGAATTATTGCGTTCTGTTCCGACAGTGTGAGTCGAAGCGCCTGCTGAAATCTCTTTCCGGCAGTTCCATTATATCCATCCTGCCAGCAACTCGCTATACAGCGGTCTGTAATTTTCACTTCTTTGGCATCAGTCTCTTTAGTATGCATCACAACAATCACGCGTGCGGTGAAAATTCGGCGAGCAGGATTCTGAAGCGCAGGAAAAGCAGAATTGCGGCAATGCCGAGCCCGACAATGAATCCAATCCACACCCCGGTCCCGCCAAATCCCAGCACAAAGCCCAAAACATAACTCGTCGGAACTCCGATGATCGTGTAGCTGATCGTGGCGATAATCATCGGCATTCTGGTGTCGCTCATGCCGCGGAGCAATCCCAGCGCCACGACCTGCATGGCGTCGCCGATCTGGAACGCGGCAGCCAACTGGATCAGCGTGATGCCGATGGCGAGAACCGCGGCCGCCTGGCTTGAATCGCGGTCCAGAAATGCCAGCACCAGGATTTCCGGAAAGCACAGGAAGACGATAACGACCGAGGTTGCGGCTGCGAGTGTCAGCAACACCGCCGCCTTGGCCGCGAGCGTCAGTGCCGCCCGGTCGCACGAACCTGTTGCAAATCCAACCTGCGCAGTCGCCGCATTGGAAATTCCGAGATAGATCATGAAGACGAAGGCTGCGGATTCCAGGGCGATTCCGTGCGCGGCAAGATTCTCTGTACTGATCCAGCCCATCATGATGGAGCAGATGGCGAAGAAGCCGGTTTCCGCCGTCAAGGTGAGGCTGATCGGCCAACCCAGCCGGAAAACCTCCCTGAAGCAGGGCCAGTCCGGGGTCCAGAAGCGCCTGAACAATTCGTAACGCCGGTAAGCCGACCGGGTCGCCAGATGCAGCAGCATGATCAGGAGTGAAACGCCATGCGCGGCAATCGTTGCGATGGCGGCACCCTTTATGCCGAGTTCCGGTGCGCCCCAATTGCCGAAGATAAATGCGTAATTTGCCGGAATATTGAGCACCGCCCCGATCAAGGTTGCCCAGAAAATCACTCTGGGTCGGCCGAGAGCCATGAAGAAACTTTTCAGCACCATCACGGTCATCGCCGGCAGGATGCCCCACAAGGCAACCAGCATATACTCCCCGGCCAGGTCAGCCACCAGGTCCTGCTGTCCGAACAGCAGCAGTAATTCCTCGACGAACAGCATGGGAGTGATCATCGCCAACCAGAAAAGGAAAGTCAGCCACAGGCTCATGCGCACCACGCGCCGGACCCGCCAGGTCAGGCCGGCGCCACGCGCTGCCGAGGCCAATGGTACCGCCGCCATCCCGAAACCGGATCCGACAATGAAGATGATCATGAAAACAGTGCCGCCGAGAACACCCGCGGCAAGCTCATCCACACCGTATCTGCCAAGCATGACGGCATCGGTCAGATGCTTCGAGGATTGAGCCAGATTACTGGCGATCAAGGGCAGAGAGAATCCCAGGGTCACCTTCAGCTGCCGGGCCAAATCGTCACTGAATCCAGAAAACCGCATTACAGCCATTTGTTCATGCTTCTTCGTAAACCTGAGTCCGGGCTTTCCGCCAATCCAGGCGGTAACGCTGATTCTCACCGCCGCTAACAGGCAGTGACAGCACTTAAAGTCAAGGCTCGGTGACGTCGATCAGCGCATCAGAAGCTGTGGCAGAAACAGGGCGATATCCGGCACGGCGACCAGAAGTGCCGCAGCGAAAAGCAGAATGATCCAGTAAGGCACCGTGGCCAGCGCCACCTCTCCAAGCGAGACTTCGCCCTTAGTGACCGAGACAAGCACCGAAAGGTTCAACCCCACCGGTGGTGTGATCTGCCCGATTTCAATGAGGATGGTAATGACGACACCGAGCAGCACCGCCTCGAAACCCAGCCCGGTCATCAGTGGAAAGACGATCGGCAGCGTCATGATCATCAGGGACAAACCGTCGAAGAAGCAGCCAAGGACCAGATAGACCAGGATGACCGCCGCAAACACGGCAACCGGGCCGAGACCGGAAGCGCGGACCGCCGCAAGGATTGACTGTGGCACTGCCAGTAGGCTGACTGACTGCGCAAGCATTGTCGCCCCCATCACGACAAAAGCAATCGCGGCGAAAAGCAGGATTGCATGATAGACGCTTGCGGCAAGGATTCGCGGTGTCAGCGTTCCCCAGAACCGGCCAACGAGAATCGTTGCAATGACCCCGACTCCGGCCGCCTCTGTCGGCGTTGCCAGGCCGAATGTGATCGACCCCATGATCGCCAGGATCAACAGCAGGAACGGCCAGAGTCCGATCAGCTGAAGGATAATGCGGCCCGGAGCTGTCCGGCTTTCTGAAACCGGTGCCAAATCCGGGTTGGTGAAGGCACGGAAAAAAATGAATATTGAGAACATCCCGGCAAGCAGTAACCCCGGCAGGATACCGGCGAGGAACAGCTGCCCGATCGAAGTTTCCGTCAATGCCCCATAGATCAACAGCGACAGGCTTGGTGGTATCAGGAGACCAAGAGTGCCACCGGCGGCGAGTGAACCGGCAACCATCCTGCGTTCATAACCTCTGCCGGTCATTTCCGGATAGGCGACGGAACCGACGGCGGCGGCGGTTGAAAGGCTGGAGCCGCTGACTGCGCCGAAGAGTGTGCATACGGCGATGTTGGTATGGAGCAATCCGCCCGGAAAGCGTTGGAACAGAGGCGAGAGCGCGGCATAGACGCGCTCGCTGATGCCGCTGCGAAGCATGATCTCACCAAGGATGATGAACAATGGAATTGCGCTCAAAGTGAAGGAGTTGAGAACGTTCCAGACCGCATCAACAGCGACAAATGTAGATCCATTGGCGGAAAACTGGAGCAGAAGAAGCCCGGTGAGTCCGAGAGCTGCGCCGAGGGGCAGGCTGGAACCGGCGAGTATGGTGACCCCGCCGATAAGGAGACTCCAGAATCCTGCCATCAGGCGGGACCGGTCTCAGTCTCCTCACCGCCTGCGGCGCATCTGAGCGCAAAGGCAATTGCCGCGAGAAGAAGCGAAAGCGGCGGCAGCAGCATCCAGGGATACAGCAGGAGCCGGGCGACTTCTGATCGGATGCCGCGCTGAAACGCGAATTCAAACCAGGGCATGGTGAGCCATAAAAACCAAAGGCAAAAGCCGAGCCCGAACAAATTCGCCATTACCGTGACGGCACCACGGTAACGGGGAGGCAGGGCGTCGACAAATATCCGGATCCTGACATGTTCCGCCCGAAGAGTGACCAGTGGCAGGGCGAGAAAGAACGCCGCTGTCATCAGGAGTCCGACAAGCTCCTCGGTGAAGCGGAAAGGCGCATTGGCAAAATGGCGCATGAACACGCTGGCGCCGACCAGACAGACAATCGCCGCGCCCGCGAGCGCGGCGAGAATTGCTAAGGCGAGGAACACCGGTTCAAGAAACACCTCGACCCGTCGGGAAAACTCCGACACTGCACCGACCGATTGGCCGGAAATGCGTCAGCGCTTGAGGATGGCAAGGATCCTCTGACGGTATTCCGGAGCATTGCCGCCGGCTTCTTCCGCTAACGAAGCCCATGTTTCCGAAGCGGCCGCCAGAAAAGCAGCCCTGTCTTCATCGGAGAAGTCAGTCAGAAACTCGACACCCTGTTCGGCGAGCATTGCCCGTGCGGCCTGTTCGTTCTCTTCGGCGGCGCCGTAGGAATTCGTACGCTGCCAGACCCTTGAGGCCGCCTCTGTCACCGCCGCCCGTTCCGCGTCTGAAAGCCCGGACCAGGCAGCCTCGTTAACTCCGAGGACATAGGGCACCCCGGCTACCGGATAGAGGTAGGCCGCAAAATCGGTGACCTCGTGCAGAGAAATCGTGTGCGCGAACAAAGCCGGATAAACCGTGCAGTCAACCACACCGGTCTGCAGCGCGACATAGAGTTCGGTCTGCCCGACGATCTGTGCCGACACGCCGAGCTTGGAAAATGTCTCAACCTGGTCACCGCTCCAGACTCTGAGCTTTTTGGTCCGGAGTTCCTCAAGCGTCCGAACCGGCTCGTCGCGGCAGAAAATCGAAGCCTGAAGAAGAGGCAGCGCCATGAAACCGGCCGGAACGATATCCCAATCTGCCAGTTCTTCGGCATAGATGTTCTGAATTTCAGGCAGCACCGCGATCAGCTCGTCGGGACTGCCCACCGACCCTTGAATCAAGACTGCGTTGAGCGCCGGCGCATCGCGGCCGAGATAGTTGGCCCAGACCAACCCCATCTCCACAGCGCCCTGGGGCAGCCAGCGGACCACATCCTCATTTTTGAGGTTAAGCGACCCGCCATGAAAAACATTGATGGAAAGGCTGCCACCGGTCAGTTCGCTAACATCGGCGGCGAACATTTCGAGCTGCTTGGATTCGTTTCTGCCCTCGGGCAGGCCGTTGTTGAATTTCCACTCAGCCGCAATGGCGTCTCCGGCGAGCAGGGCAATTGCGGCTGCGGCGGCAAATGAATGAGGTATGATTCTGAACATCCTGATTCCCCTTTGGTTATCGGTTGCGAGTGTAGCGAAGGGGCCACCGGGGAACAAGCGCAGCCCGGACAGCGGCGCAGTGCCGGATTGTCACTCCGGGGACACAGAGCGGGTGTAATCTCCCAAGTCTGGTGACAATTCGGTTTTCCTGCCCGCCTTTCACCTGTAAGGAATTCAAAACAAATTCGAGCAGGATTTGACTGGCAATGAATGTCCGGGATGAGCCGGCTGCCGGATTCACGCAGCCTGTCTACGATGCGGCTTCAATTGAAGTTCTCGAAGGTCTTGAACCGGTGCGCAAGCGTCCCGGCATGTATGTCGGCGGTACCGGCGAGGATGCGTTACACCATCTGGTCGCAGAAGTTGTCGACAACGCCATGGATGAAGCCGTCGCCGGTCACGCCAACCGGATCGAAGTCAAATTTCATTCCGACCATTCGCTGACGGTGCGCGACAACGGTCGTGGAATTCCTGTCGACCCGCATCCCAAATTCCCGGACCGCTCGGCGCTTGAGATCATACTCTGCACCCTGCATGCGGGAGGAAAATTCAACGGCAATGTCTATCAGACGGCAGGCGGGCTGCACGGCGTCGGCATCTCGGTAGTGAATGCGCTGTCTGAAACAATGCTCGTGGAAGTCGTGCGTGACAAAACCCGCTATGCGCAGAATTATTCACGCGGAATCCCGCAATGCGACCTGCAGGTGGTCGGCAACATCTCCAACCGGCGCGGAACAAGTGTCACTTTCAAACCCGACAGCGAGATTTTCGGTGTCAAGTCCCGGCTGAAACCGCTCCGTATCCTGAGATTGATCCGCGCCAAGGCGTATCTGTTCTCGGGAGTGGAAATCAATTGGCAATCGGAAATTGTCGGACCGGATGTACCCGAGTCGGCACGATTTCATTTTCCCGGCGGCCTGCAGGAGTTTCTTGCCGAGACAATTGACGGGTCGGTGCTTTTTTCCGATTGTCCTTTTGCCGGGCGGGTGGACTTCTCTGAGCGGTTCGGTGAGGAAACCGCCGGCAGCGTCGAATGGGCGGTCAGTTGGACACCGTCGCGCGATGGATTCATGCGTTCTTATTGCAATACCGTGCCGACAACGGATGGCGGAACACATGAATCGGGCTTCTGGGCGGCGCTGCTGAAAGGCATTCGGGCTTATGGTGAATTCGTGTCCAACCGCCGTGCCGGGATCATTTCCCGGGAAGATATTCAGGCGGAAGGATGCGCGTTGCTGTCCTGTTTTGTGGCTGAGCCTGAATTTGTCGGTCAGACCAAGAACAAGCTGGCTTCCGCCGGGGTTCAACGGCTGGTCGAGAATTCGGTTCGTGACCGTTTTGACAATTGGCTCGCAGGTGACCCGAAGGCGGCGGGAACGATACTCGATCATTTGGTCCTGCGCGCCGAGGAACGGTTGAAGCGGCGCAGCGAAAAAGAAACCCGGCGCAAATCCGCTACCAAAACACTCCGCCTGCCCGGCAAACTGGTTGATTGCACTGCGACAAACCGTGCCAACACTGAACTCTTCATCGTTGAGGGCGATTCCGCCGGCGGTTCCGCCAAGATGGCGCGCGACCGTTCGAACCAGGCATTGCTGCCATTGCGCGGCAAGCTGCTGAATGTACTCGGAGCCGCATCCGCAAAAATGCACAGCAATGCGGAAATATCCGACTTATGCCTCGCTCTGGGTTCCGGATGCGGTTCCGCTTTCGATATCGATGATCTCCGGTATGAGAAAGTCATTATCATGACGGATGCGGATGTCGACGGGGCTCATATCGCGACTTTGCTGATGACGTTCTTCTTTACCCAGATGCGGGAAATGATCGAGCAAAGCCACCTATTCCTCGCATGCCCTCCACTCTACCGCCTGGCGCAGGGCAGCAAGCGCGCCTACGCAATGAATGACGAGGAAAAGGACCAGCTCCTGGAGCAAGGCATCGGTGGAAAAGGTCGAGTGGATGTTTCCAGATTCAAGGGTTTAGGGGAGATGGATGCCAAGGATCTCAAATGCACGACAATGAATCCGGAAACACGGCAATTGATTCGTGTTGCGATTGAGGAGGATGAGCCCGGCGAAACCAGCGCCGTTGTTGAAAGGCTTATGGGGAGAAAACCCGAGGCACGGTTTGCATTTATCCAGGAAAATGCGCGTTTCGCAACCGATCTGGATCTTTGACTGCTTGCCGCTCACCCGCCTTTCAGGACACCACGCTCGGCTTTTTCGGCTAGGCAATACCATTCCGTCTCAAGGTCCTGCAGCTGTTTCTGTCTGGCTGCGAGTTGTCCACATAGTTCCGTAAGCCGTTCCCGGCCGCGGTGACCGTCAACTGAAATTGCAGCGACGGCGGCGGACAATTCCGAAACCTCGGCCTGCAGGTCCGGGATTAATTCATCGATCTCGGAAAGGCGGTAACGCTCGGTGAAATTCAGACCCTGGTCGGATCGCCGGCTGTCGCCGGCCTTTTTCCGTCGCCGATGCGGATTGCCCTTGGGAACGGTCTCAGGGGCTTTCGGAGTATAGTCGGACCAACCGCCAGAATGCCGCAGCCAGCCTCTCCCACCGTCAAACGCATAGGACACCGTCGCCACGCGATCCAGAAAATCCCTGTCATGTGATGCGATGAGCAGCGCGCCGCTGTACTCAGCCAGCAATTCCTGCAGTAGATCAAGCGTTTCCAGGTCCAAATCATTGGTCGGTTCATCAAGCACCAGAAGATTGGATTCCCTCGCCATTATGCGGGCCAGTTCCAAACGGGCCCGCTCGCCTCCGGAGAGGGTATGCAGAGGCGAATTGATCTGGCCTTCGGAAAACAGAAAATCCTTGAGATAGGATACGACATGCCGGTCGCGCCCATTGACAGTGACACGGTCAAGCCGGTCCCTGTCGCGTGTGCCGTGGCCGGCAAGATACTCGCGCAATGACATGGAGCTGCTTTCGATGCCGCGCCGCTGGTGCCATACCGCGGCCCGCATGTTCACACCCCAACGAATCTCACCGGAATCCGGTTGGATTTCCCCGCTCAGCAAACCAAGCAGTGTCGACTTCCCGCTGCCATTCGGTCCGACAAATCCAATTCTGTCGCCGCGCCGGATCACGAGTGAAAAATCTTCAATGACGGTGTGGGCGGAAAAACACTTTTTCAGCCGCCGGGCCTCGGCAACCAACCGGCTTTCGCTTCGGTCTTCGGAAAAGCCGATTGTGCCGAAATCGGATTGCAGCGGCATGTCCTGCCGTCGCCGCTGGAGTTGTCTTAACCTTTCCAGGCGGCCCTGGTTCCGCTTTCTACGGGCGCTGATGCCTTCAATCGACCAACGCGTTTCCGCCTTTATTTTACGGTCCATCTTGTGACGCTGCAGCGCCTCGTCAACGATCACCTGATGGCGCCACTCCTCAAATGAATCGAAATCGCGGTCGGTCTGTCGTGCCGCGCCGTTATGGAGCCAAATGACACGGCGGCAAACAGCGCGCAGCAATGCGCGGTCATGGCTGATCAGGAGTATTGCGGACCTGGTGGATTTTATGTGCTGCTCAAGCCAGATCACGGCCGACATGTCCAGATGGTTGGTCGGTTCATCGAGAATCAGGAGATCGTGCCCTCCCGACAGCGACGCGGCGATGGCGGCTTTCCGCACTTCCCCGCCCGATGCGTTGGCAACCGGGGTGTCAGGGTCAAAACCGAGGCCCTTCGCGGCTTTGTGGGCATTGTGCAGGGACCCCTCCCCGGTGGCGGCGGAAACAAATTCTCCGAGCGTCTGAAAGCCGGACAGGTCCGGTGCCTGCGACAGGTATCCGATGGAGGCGTTTTCATTGACCCGCCGCTCACCGCTATCCGCTTCCTCCAACCCGGATACAATCCGGGCCAGAGTTGACTTGCCCGATCCGTTGCGTCCGATCACAACAATCCGGTCGCCCTGATGGATATTGAGCGAAACATCAGAAAACACCCGGTATCCCCCGGGAGAGGCCGATACGCCGGATAGGCTCAAAATACTCGACTGCCGCATGCCTCCGTCCGGTATTGGAAAATTGCGTTATCCAACCGTAATCTATTCCCGGTTTTGGGTTGCGGCAAAGAATTCATTATGGTTTCGCCGAAACCATTGTCCTGGTGGCTGGAGCAATAATGGCGAATATTTTTGTTTTTGGCACTGCAGTTGTTGATTTCATTCATTTTGTCGAGAGTTTTCCCGAAGGCGGGTTCAAACATTTTTCCAACGACGCCGAGTATTCCGGCGGTGGAACCGGGGCCAATGCGGCCGTTGCCGTCAGCCGCCTCGGCGGTCGGGCGGAATTCGGTGCCCGTATCGGTGCCGACCTGATTGCGAAATTGATTCTGGATGGGCTGGAGGAGGAAGGAATTGATACCAGGCATGTGATGCAATCCGAAAGCGGACGGTCTCCCTTTTCAAGCGTGATCGTTGATCGGATGGGTGAACGCCAGTTGATCAGTTTCCGCGGTCGCGGTTTGACTGAAAATGCGGGCTGGCTGGATGAGATGCCGGATTGTGACGGCTATCTTGCGGATGCGAGGTGGAACCCGGGGCTTGAGCGGACGCTTGCACGGGCCCGGGAACTGGGGCGGCCAGGGGTTGTCGATGTTGAACGCGGAGCATCAGCGGAGGCGTTGCGGTCGGCGTCACATATCGCCTTTTCCAGGCAGGGCATTCAGGCGTTGACCGGTGAGGACAACCCTGCGCGCGCACTGAAGAAGGTAACGGCCCATTTCGATAGCTGGATCTGTGTCACGGACGGCGAAAACGGCGTCTACCGGATGTCGGGCGGGCGGGTAGAAAATATTCCCGCATTCCGGATCACGGCCAAAAACACCCTGGGAGCCGGCGATGTCTGGCATGGCGCGTTCACATTGAGGCTTGCCGAGGGGGCAGCCGAGGATGATGCGGTGTTGTTTGCCAATGCCGCCGCCGCAATCAAATGCACACGCAAGGGCGGCCGTGACAGTTTTCCGCGCCGGGATGAAGTCGATAAATTGTTGCGTGATGGTGCGTAGGCGCGGAATGCTGATCGGAATTCTACCGCTTGCCAGATCAACTTTTGACACCGCGCTGGCACAGGAGAAATGTTTGTCCGCGGTTGCGGCGCTGGAGAGTTCCGGTGCCGATATCGTCGGGTGCCGGCATCTCCTGCTGGATGAAGAAGCGTTTCAGTCTGCACTCGAGGAGTTGAAAGCGGCGCCAATCGATCACATTGTGATTCTGCAGACCACCTTCACCGATGCGGCATCGGTCGTTACCGCCAGTGAAGAATTAGCGGCTCCCCTGACAATTTGGGCACTGCCGGAGCCACGCACCGGTGGCAGGCTACGATTGAATTCACTCTGCGGCCTCAATTTGGCAGCACATGCGCTGGGGTTGAGAGGATTCCATTTCAACTGGTTATATGAAGATCCCGATATTGTTTCCGCTGAAGACCTGATGCGGCGATTGATGAATCCAGAGAAGACACCGCTTGCACCGGCGAAGGCCGGAGAAGCCGACGGGAGAGGGAAATCCTTTCCTATCCGCAATGCGCGCATCGGCCGGATCGGTGAGCATCCACCCGGCTTTGATACCTGCGCTTTCGATGAGGCGCAGTTGCAGACCCGATACGGGGTGCGGCTTGCCGAACTTCCGCTCCGGGAATTGTTCAGAAAGGCGGATGGGAGCGCGGTCTCAAGCAACTGTATCGAGGGACTCAAGGGAGTCGGGGAAATGGAGCCGGAGGCACTTTCGCGGTCGCTGCGGCTGAAACCGGCGCTGCAGCAGCTGGCAAGTGAGCACAGGTTGGACGCAATCGCGATCCGATGCTGGCCGGAATGTTTCACCGATTATGGCGGTGCGGTCTGTGCAGCGGTTTCATTGCTCGGTGACGAAGGGATTCCCTGCGCATGCGAGGCGGATGTCTTCGGGGCGATGTCGCAGCTCCTGCTGCAGCGGATTGCCGATGCCCCGGTATTTCTGACAGATCTCGTGGAAGCGGATGCGGAAGATAACAGCGCCGTCGTCTGGCATTGCGGCCAAGCTCCCTTGTCGATGTGCGATGCGGAGTTCAAGCCGCGCGCCGCGGTTCATTCAAACCGCAGGCAGCCCCTGCTCTGCGAATTTCCCCTGAAACCCGGCCCGGTCACATTGATGCGCCTGTCGCAGGCCTGCGGGGATCACAGGCTTGTTGTGATGAAGGCGGAAATGCTCCGCCGCCCGCCCGCCTTTTCCGGCACCTCGGGCGTGCTGCGGTTTCATAAACCGGTTGAGCTTGTGTTGAATGCCATTATTGAACATCGCCTCGAACATCATTTTGCCCTGAGCTATGGCGATCATGTTCAAGGGTTGAAGATGGCCGCCGGGAGCATGGGCCTGCAGGTGTTGGAGATCTGAAATGCCGGTCCGCTACGGGATAATCGGTGCCGGCATGATGGCGCAGGAACATATCCGGAATATCTCCCTGTTCCCTGACACGAAGATCATCGGCATTGCCGACCCGAATGAACCCATGCGCGGTGCGGCACAATCCCTCGCCCGTGAAGCCACCATGTTCGCTGATGCCGCCGGGATGATTTCAGCACTCGAATGCGATGCATTTGTTGTCGCAACCCCGAATGACACGCATTTTGAAATTCTTTCAGAGTTAATCAAGCTGCGGCGACCGATACTGACAGAAAAACCACTCTGCACGACGATTGCTGACTGCCGGCGGGTGATGTCCGCGGCAAGGCGGCACGGAACGGCCGTCTGGGTGGCTATGGAATACCGCTATATGCCGCCGCTGGCGCGGCTGATTGCGGAACTGGAGGCCGGCACTGCGGGTCACCCGGTCATGGTTTCAATCCGCGAGCACCGGTTTCCGTTTCTGGAAAAAGTTGATGACTGGAATCGCTTCAATAAGCGAACCGGGGGAACGATGGTCGAGAAATGCTGCCATTTCTGGGACCTGATGAGGCTGCTCCTGAAGAGCGATCCCATCCGGGTCTACGCTTCCGGCTCGATTGCGGTGAATCATCTCGATGAGCGCTATGCGGGACAGGCGCCTGATATAACCGACAATGCCTTTGCAGTGGTGGATTTTGCGAACGGATCGCGCGGGATGCTCGATCTTTGCATGTTTGCCGAAGGCTCGGATTGGCAGGAAACGGTGTCGGTTACAGGCCCGCTCGCAAGAGTGGATGCCAAAGTTCCCGGCCCGATCCGGTACCAGACCGGAAAACAGCCGCGCATCCCCGAGATCACAGTCAATTACCGGGGAGACAAGCCGAATACGGTCACTGCCATCCCGGTCGACGCCACTCTTCTGGACGCTGGAGATCATTGCGGCTCGACCTACTACCAGCATGAAAAATTCCTGCAACTCGTCGTCGGCGCCGTCGGGACACCCGCAGTCACCCTCATGGATGGCTCCTGGGCTGTCAGTCTGGGACAGGCTGCGGAAGAGTCAATCCGCAGCGGCGAGGCCGTGCCGGTTCAGGCACCCTGAACAAATCAGTGCCTTCCCCATGCGGAGGCGATGTCCCGACCGTCACGTTGCGGGCATGCGTCCTTCCGTGATTTCCACATACCATGAACTTCCTGACGGGATGGCATCATCATTAAAATCGTATTCGGGATGATGCAGCGGCGCGCTGTCGCCGTTGCCGGTCAGGATATACGCTCCCGGCCGTTCATTGATCATGAAGGCGAAATCCTCCGCCCCCATCACCATTTCAGCTTCCACATTGACTTTCCCGGCAACCCGGTGGGCGGCCTCGGCGGCAAATCCGGTCTGTTCCGGTGAATTGACCATGACCGGATAACCGGTCTCCAACGTGAATTCGGCACTCGCCCCGAAAGCTTTCGCAGTGGCCTCGCAGACTTCTTCGATCCGGCTGATCATGGCCTCGCGCACCCCGCCGTCAGTCGTCCTCAGGGTTCCGAGGAGAGTGGCGGTCTGTGGAATCACGTTGCTTGTATTGGTATCGGTTGTGACGGAACAGATAGAGATAACCGCAGCCGCCAGTGGATCGATATTCCTCGAAATGATGGATTGCAGCGTGACCACGATTTGGCAGGCGGTGAGCGTCGGATCGATTGCGCCCTGTGGCCTTGATGCGTGCCCGCCCTTGCCCGTCACCTTGATATGAATGGTATCGGCGGCGGCAAAAAAGGGACCGCTGCGGATGGCAAACTCCCCGGTATCCATTCCCGGCATATTGTGCATGCCGTAGATTTCCTGGATACCGAACCGCTGCATCAAACCGTCATCAACCATTTCTCTGCCGCCTCCGCCGCCCTCTTCGGCGGGTTGGAAGACGACCACGGCGGTGCCATCGAAATTCCGTGTCTCGGCAAGATACTTGGCGGCACCGAGCAGCATGGATGTATGGCCATCATGCCCGCAGGCATGCATCTTGCCATCCGTCTCAGATGCATAGCTCAGATTTGTTGTCTCATGAATTGGCAGCGCGTCCATATCCGCCCGGAGTGCGATCACCTTCCCCGACGATTGGCTCTTTCCGTGAATGACCCCGACAACCCCGGTTCTGCCGATGCCGGTTTCGATCTGGTCGCAGCCGAATTCCTGCAATTTCGCAGCCACAATGCCGGAAGTTCGGTGTGTGTCGAACTGAAGTTCAGGATGCCTGTGCAAATCCTGGCGCCAGGCGGAGATTTCTGTCTGCATTTCGGCAATCCGGTTTCTTACGGGCATTGTTCCCCCTCAATTTGATAATTCGTTGATCAGGCGGCGCACAAATTCGGTGCCCGCCTCGATTTGCTGGACGGATATGAACTCATCTCCCTGATGCGCCTGATCGATATGGCCGGGGCCACAGACAACAACCGAGTAACCGGCTTCCTGAAATTGCCCGGCCTCTGTCGCATAGGAGACCCGGTGGTTTCCATTGTCTCCGGTCAACCTCCTGGCGAGAGATTCGGCAACCGGATCATTTTCCGGTTTCAATGGAGGCACGTCAAACCAGGGTGTGGCATGAATGGCGGTGCTGGAATTCACCTCGTGCATATCTCTTTCCGTAGCCCTGACATATTCCAGAAACCGTTGTTTCCAACTCTCGATTGATTCGCCGGGAATACAACGGATTTCCAATCCGAAACTGCAATCCCCCGCGGTGATATTGTGGGCCGTTCCACCGGAGATCATGCCGACATGCAGTGATGTCCAGGGCGGATCAAATCCGGCAGCGAGATCGCCCGGTGGCTTGGCGCTGTTTTCCGAATTCATCGCATTTGCCCAGTCCACGAGGCGGGATGCAATCATGATCGCAGAGACGCCCTTATGCAACATGGAAGAATGAACTTCGAAACCGCGCACATGCACCGTGACTCCAGTGCTGCCTTTATGACCGGTGACAACTTTCATCATTGTCGGCTCGCCGACAATCACCGATGAAGCCGGTGCATAGCTTTGGCGGATTTTATTGATCAGAGGCGGTGCTCCGAGACAGCCAATCTCCTCATCGCGCGTCAGGGCGATCTGAATCGGTCGCTGCAGGCCGGCGGCAATCATTTCCGGAACACAGGCAAGAATGATGGCGGCGAACCCCTTCATGTCGCAGGTGCCACGGCCGTAGATTCTGCCATCGCGTAAATCCGCCTTCCATGGATCGGTGGACCAGTTCTGACCCTCGACCGGGACTACGTCGGTATGTCCGGAAAGGATTACCCCACCCGGCACATCGGGTCCGATCGATGCGAATATACCGGCCTTGGTTCCGTCTTCGTTGAGATCGATTGTCACGGAGACACCGTGGGAATTCAGATAGTCTTCCACATAATCGATCAGGTGCAGGTTTGATCCGCTCGATACGGTTGGAAACGCCACCAGTTTTTCCAGGATGGCCTGCGCTGTCATCCGTTGTGCCATTTTTCATCCTTGTCCTTGGGCAATCCGGCCATCATGCAGCCGTCAATGGCAGCGTCAAGCGGGAGCGGAATACCGGGTTTGCGGTTAAGGTTGAAGGCGAATGGTGAATACTGCATTAGCTGAGTTTAAAGTCAGGGCTTCTTTCAGTGGAACATGCTGATTCATCGCCGACAATTCCTGAATTTAGCGGTGGCAGGCGGTATGCTTGCAGTGCCTGCCATTTCCGGCGCCGGGCAACCGCTCAAAGTCGGCGCTGTTTATACGGTTCCGGTGGCACAGCAATGGATCGCACGTATCCACAGCGCATTGTTGGATTATGTTGTGCGTGGCGAGATTGATTACCGATTTTCCGAGAATGTGCAGTTTGCGGATTACGGCAGCGTTTTGCGGCAATTCGCTTCCGCAGGTTATGACCTGGTCCTGAGCGACGCGTTCGCGCATGAGGAGGATGCGCGCCTGATTGCCCGGGAATTTCCGAATTCCACGTTCCTGCTTGGTTCGGGCTATGCTGTGGACAGTCGCTTTCCGAATGTTCTGGTGTTCGACAGCTATATCCAGGACGCATCGCATTTGACCGGTATTGTCGGAGGAGCAATGACGCAGACCGGCAAGGTCGGTATCGTCGCCCGCCTGGATTTTCCCGGAGTGAACCGGCTCCTGAACGCCTTCATTGACGGTGCGCGCGAGTGGCGATCCAATACCGAATTTGTCGTTGATTATATCGGCTCATGGTATGATCCGGAACGCGCCGGCGAGTTAGCGGTGACGCAGATCGCGGGTGGAGCTGATGTCATTCTGGCCGATGCGGCCGGGGCCGCCGAAACCGCCGGACACAATCAAATCCCCGCAATCGGCAGTTTTTCCGGACCGGTCTCAGCGCAGTCGGCGATGCTGGTGACTGCGGCAGTCTGGCATTTCGAACCGACATTGCAGGCGGTGCTGGACCGTGTGAGGGGTAAGAGTCGGGGTGTCAATGACTTCGGCATCTACTCCTATATCCGCCATTCCGGTTGCTCTATCATGCCGATTGCTGCATTTCCGGACCGGATTCCGGAAAACGCCATCGAAAGGGTGGCCCGGCGCGAAAACGAAATGCGGCAGCAGCTTTTCACTGCCAATCACAACCCGTCGAGGCCGTTTTCGGGACTGTTCCCGGCTCTGCAGTAAGTTCACGGGATCAGGCCGTTTCCGCGATCTCCAGGGCCAGTTCCGCCAGCGTCGGAACCATTGTGCCATATTGCTTCGCCATTTCAGGATTTGAAGCATTCCCTTCGACGGCACGGCGGGCCACGCCTTCGAGAATGGCAGCGAGTTTGAACAGCGCGAAGGCAAGGCAGAAATTCCACTCATCCGGTGGCCCGATGCCGCGATGCCGGCAATAGTCGGTCACGAATTCCTCTTCCCCGGGAAGTCCAAGCTGTCGGCGATCCAATCCGCCCAGGCCCGGCAACGGGCAGGAATGCGGCATCCGCCATTGGGCGCATTGATAGGCCAGGTCGGCAAAGGGGTGCCCAAGGGTCGCGAGTTCCCAATCTATCAACGCGACAGCCGTGTTGCCGGAGCGCTCAAATATGATGTTATCGAGCCTGAAATCGCCGTGAACCAGCCGGACTTCATCACCGAACTCCCGCATGTTCGAATTCAGCCAGGTGATCAATGTCTCCATATCCCGGTTTGGCGTAAGGCGGGAGCCACGATATTGACGGCTCCAGATATGAGTCTGCCGACTGAAATATCCTTGGCGTCTGCCGAATCCGGACAATCCGATTTCGTCCGCATCAAGTTTATGCAATTCAGCCAGCAACTGGTTCATTTGACGGTAGATTCCGGCTCGTCTCTGCGCGTTCATCCGGGGCAGCGCCGGGTCGAAAAGCACTTCTCCCTCGACATGTTCCATAACCAGGAAAGCCCGTCCGGTGGGCGAAGAGATATCTGTTTCCAGCAGCAGCATTTCCGGCACCGGAACCCTGGTGTGTTTCAACGCACGCATCACCTGGTACTCCCGCTCGACGAGATGTGCCGAGGGTAGCAGATTGCCCGGTGGTTTCGAGCGCAGGACAAATTTCCGCCTATCGGTCTTGATCAGGTAAGTCGGGTTCGATTGGCCTGAGGAAAATCGTTCAACGGCATGCACCCTCACGCCCGGAAGCACCCGGCGAAGGCAGAGTTCAACATTTCCAGTATCAATGTCCGGCATGTGGGTTCTGGCTCAAATTGGCATCCTATCCTGCCGAGAGGAACATCTGTACGGGATTCACGGCGATTCGAAAGCCGGAAATCCTGCTGTATGACGCTCTCCACACTGCAAAATTGTTGATGTGGTGAAATTAAACTAACCTGTGTGTGGTTGATCAGGCAAAGGGCATTGTGATGGAATTGGGGTTATCCGAACGCGCAAGGCAACTGCACTCGGCGATTCAGGAGATGATCGCGGACGAGATCATTCCTCTCGACGGTGAGTTTCTGGCCGAAGTGGATGTCGGTGACCGCTGGACGCTGACCCGGCGGCAGCAGGAAATTCTGACGGATTTGAAACACAAGGCGCGATCACGCGAGTTATGGAATCTTTGGCACACAAGCGGTGATGTCGGCCTGACAACGGTTGAATATGCGTATTTTGCCGAAGAAATGGGACACTCCTACCTGGCTCCCGAAGTGTTTAACTGCAATGCCCCCGATACCGGCAACATGGAGGTTCTACTCAGATTCGGCACCAGTTCCATGCGGCGGAAATGGCTTCAGCCATTGCTTGAGGGCGAGATACGATCGGCATTCCTGATGACTGAACCCGGTGTCGCTTCCTCTGACGCAACGAATATTTCAATGAATTGTGAGAAGGATGCGGACGGATATATTCTGAATGGCGAGAAATGGTGGGCAACCGGCGCCGGTGATCCGCGTTGCCGCGTCTATATCATCATGGTTCGAACCGCGGATGATGCGCCCCGGCACAGAAATCATTCGATGCTGGTCATACCCGCGGATACGGCGGGTATCTCCATCGTGCGACCCATGGAAATCTATGGAAATGATGATGCGCCGCATGGCCATATGCATATCTGTTTTGAGAATGTGAGGGTATCGCGGGACTGTATGCTGCTTGGTGAAGGACGCGGATTCGAAATCGCCCAGGGACGGTTGGGCCCGGGGCGCATTCATCACTGCATGCGTGCGATCGGCCAGGCGGAACGGGCGCTTGCGTCGCTTTGCCGGCGATCACATGAAAGAATCGCGTTTGGCAAACCGCTCGCACGGCTTGGCGGTAATGCCGACATCATAGCGCAATCCCGCATTGAAATCGAAGCTGCGCGTCTGCTCTGCCTGAAAGCCGCATGGATGATGGATCAAGGCGATGAGAAGGCTGCCGCCCCGTGGATCAGTATGGCGAAAACCCAAGTGCCGGCCGTGGCTCTCCGTGTCACCGATGAAGCCATTCAAATGCACGGTGCCGCCGGAATCAGTCAGGACACGCCGCTGGCAAGGCAGTGGTTGCATCTGCGCACACTCCGTCTTGCCGACGGGCCGGATGCCGTGCACCGCCGTCAGATCGCCCGCGCTGAGGCGAAGCGCTTTGCCTGACGACGGAACCGATGGCGGAATGTGGCCGCCGGCTCAATCCAGCAGCGAAAGCAACTGGTGCAGTGAATCTTTGGCGTCACCGAAGAACATCCGTGTGTTTTCACGGTAGAACAGGGTGTTCTCAATACCCGAATAACCGGTGCCCTGCCCGCGCTTGGACACGATAACCTGTCTGGCCTTCCAGACCTCCAGCACCGGCATTCCGGCAATCGGCGAATTTGGATCCTCTTGAGCAGCCGGGTTTACGATATCGTTGGAGCCGATCACGATCGCAACATCCGTGTCGGCGAAATCCTCATTGATCTCGTCCATTTCGAGAACAATATCGTATGGGACCTTGGCCTCGGCGAGTAGAACATTCATATGCCCGGGCAGTCGGCCGGCTACCGGATGAATGGCGAATCTGACGGTTTTTCCTTTACCACGGAGCCTTTGCACCAATTCGCTCACCGCGCCCTGCGCCTGTGCCACAGCCATGCCATATCCCGGTATGATGATAACGGATTCCGCATCCGTTAATGCCCAGGCGACGCCATCGGCATCGATTGCGGTCTGTTCGCCACTTGCCGCTGCCGCCGGTTCGCCGGTGCCGCCAAATCCGCCGAGAATCACGCTGACAAAATGCCGGTTCATGGCTTTGCACATGATGTAGGAAAGAATCGCGCCGGACGAACCCACCAGCGAACCGGTGACGATCAACAGATCATTTTCCAGCGTGAAACCGATGGCGGCGGCAGCCCAGCCGGAATAGGAATTCAGCATGGAAACCACCACCGGCATATCGGCGCCACCGATACCCATGATTAAATGCCAGCCAATACCGCCGGCGATGAGTGCCACCGCCACGATTGTCCAGAAACCGGCATCAGCCATATACATGCCGCTCAGTACGACACAGGCAATGACTCCCGCGGCGTTCCAAAGGTGACCACCGGGGAGTTTCCGCGGTTTTCCGTCAATCCAGCCTGCGAGCTTGCCAAAGGCAACGATCGATCCGGTGAATGTCACCGCGCCGATGAATATGCCAAGGACAACCTCGATTTTAAGCACCAGGATTTCCGCTGCTGTCTTGGATGCGAGCTTCGCCGCAAATCCCGCCAGTTCTGTTCCCTCAACCGCGGAACCGATTGATGCCAGTTCCAGTTCGGCATTCAATCCGATAAACACCGCCGCCAGGCCGACAAAAGAATGCAGGGCGGCAACCAGTTGCGGCATTCCTGTCATCTGCACCCTGCGGGCGACAACGAGGCCGATAACAGCCCCCACCAGCATGGTTGCGCCCAGCAGAGCAAAGTGCCCGACTCCGGGTGCCAGTATTGTCGCCGCGACAGCCAGGGCCATCCCGACCATTCCATACCAGATGGCGCGTTTGGCGGTTTCCTGATTGGCGAGGCCACCGAGCGAAAGAATAAACAGCACTGAGGCGGTCACATAGACCGAAAGCAACAGGCCGTCTGCCAGTTGAAAATGCAATGCTAACTCCGTCGGAACATGGCAAGCATCCGGTGAGTCACCAGGAACCCGCCAACGATGTTGATCGACGCGATCAATACCGAGACCGCCGCGAGGGTGAGGACAATGATGTTGCCGGAGCCGATCTGAAGCAATGCGCCGACAATGATGATACCGGAGATCGCATTGGTTACCGACATCAATGGCGTGTGAAGCGCATGCGTTACATTCCAGATCACCTGGAAGCCGACGAAGCACCCCAGCACGAACACAATGAAATGCTGCATGAAGCTTGCCGGGGCAAAAATTCCGAGCATGATCGTCACCGATGCCCCGGCCACCAGTATCGCAGCCTGTTTCCGGGTTCGGGCATGGTATTCGGCCAGTTCAGCCGCCTGCTTCTCCTCAGGTGAGAGTGGCTTCGCCTGCCTGCGTTTGGCCGGAGCCGTGACTGCGGGTGTTTTCGGCGGCGGCGGCGGATAGGTGACTTCACCTTTGTGGGCAACCAAAGTCCCGCGTATGACATCATCCTGCGGATCCACCACCAGGTTCCCGTCTCTCGCCGGGGTCAGGTCCGACAGCAGGTGAAATATGTTGGTGCTGTAGAGCAGTGAGGCCTGCTCAGGCATCCGGCTGGGAAAATCGGTGTATCCGATGATGGTTACGCCATTGCCGGTACGGATCTTCTCATCCACCACTGTCAATTCACAATTACCGCCACGCTCCGCCGCGAGATCAACGATCACTGAGCCCGGTTTCATCACCCGCACCATGTCTTCGAGCCACAATTTCGGCGCGTCGATACCGGGGATCAGCGCCGTTGTGATGACGATGTCAATCTCCGGTGCCAGGGTATGAAACAGTTCAAGCTGTTTGTCGCGGAATTCGGGCGATGACGGTTTCGCATAACCGCCGTCCCCGCTTGCATCCTCGTCAAAATCCAGCAACAGGAATTCCGCACCCATGGATTCAATCTGTTCGGCGACTTCCGGGCGCACGTCGAAGGCCCGCACAATCGCGCCGAGTGATACAGCCGCCCCGATCGCCGACAGGCCGGCGACCCCGGCCCCGATGACCAGAAGTTTTGCCGGTGGAATTTTCCCCGCGGCGGTGACCTGACCGGTAAAGAACCGTCCGAAACTATTGCCCGCTTCCAGCACAGCGCGGTAACCGGCAATGTTGGCCATTGACGACAACGCATCCATTTTCTGCGCGCGCGAGATGCGCGGCACCATGTCCATGGCAAAAACCGTTGCTCCGGCACGGTTCGCTGCCGACAACAGTTCCCGGCTCTGTGCCGGCCAGAAAAAGGAGATAAGCGTCTGCCCGGAGCGCAGAGATTCCGCTGCCGGCAAAGAAGGAGGGCGGACCTGGATGATGACATCAGCCTCTGATCGACCTGCCTCCGCGTCCGGCAATATCCTCACACCGGATCGGCAATAGGATTCATCATCAAAACCGGCTGCCTCGCCGGCACCGGATTCGATGAGGCAGCTGTGGCCGAGTTTCCGCAGGCGCAGTGCCGAATCCGGTGTCAACGCGACTCTTGCCTCGCCGGGATCCGTTTCTTTCGCCACGAATATTTTAGCCATATCCACCTGCCGCACAGCTATCAAAGGCACCCGCATCTATCATCTGCTGCATTTCAACGGCAAGTTCACTATGACATCCCGGGGTTGATTTCCGTGTCCTGTCGGCGAATGAGGCAAGAATGAAAGAAGACGCGCTGAGCGGTCAACATGCACTCATCACCGGTGGGGGTAGCGGGATTGGACTGGCGAGTGCCGCGGCATTGGCCGCCGCCGGCGCACGGGTGAGCATATGCGGCCGGAACCGGAAACGGCTGCAATCGGCAGCGAAGGGGAATCGCATTTTCCCCGTGGCAATGGATGTCTGCGATGAACAGTCGGTCCGCAATGCCGTCAGCATGGCTGTTGCGGAAAACGGGCCGGTCAATATTCATGTGGCGAATGCGGGTATTGCGGAATCCTGCGGTTTCGACGAAATGAGTCTGCCTTTCTGGCACCGGATAATGATGACAAACCTTGACGGAGCGTTTGTGTCGATCCGTGAATCGCTTCTCTCCATGCGAACGGAGAGTTGGGGGTGGATCATCACCATCGCTTCGGTTGCAGGTCTGCGTGGATTGAAACGGGCATCGGCATACACAGCCTCCAAACACGGCCTTGTCGGCTTGGCGCGGGCGCTGTCCGAAGAGTTGATCGGAAGCGGGATTACCGCAAACGCAATCTGTCCAGGATATGTGGACACACCGATTCTCGCCAAATCCGTGAAGGAAATCGCCGCACGCAGCGGAAAATCGGAACAGGATGCCCTGGCGGCGCTTCTCAGACTGAACCGTGACAGAAAATTGATTGATCCGCACGAAGTCGCCGCGACTGCATTATGGCTGTGCCTGTCCGGGTCCGAAGGAATGAATGGTCAGGTCTTTCCGATCTCAGGTGGTCAGGTCTGACCCAAGTCGATTGAGGGGCTTTTCAGTCGCGGCAAAAAACCATACCGGATGCATGACGGCCAAACTCCTGACTGCGGCAGACATTCATTGGGAAGCAATTTGCACCGAAACGGCAAAATACCCGACGCGGACCCAATACTGTCTATCAAGGATCTTGAGGTCTGGTTTCATACGCGTGAGAACATAGTTCATGCCGTCAATTCGGTCAGTATGCAGGTGAGCCGCGGGGAAATTCTCGGTGTTGTCGGCGAATCCGGTTGCGGCAAATCTGTCACCATGATGTCGATACTCGGATTATTGCCGAGCCCCCCGGCGGAAATCCGCAGTGGTGAAGCATTGCTTGAAGGGAAGAATCTTCTGGCTATGCGTCCGGATGAGCTGCGCATGATCCGGGGACGGAAAATCGGGTTCATTTTCCAGGATCCGATGACCTCGCTGAATCCTGTTCTCAGCGTCGGGTTTCAGCTGCGTGAACCTCTGCGCACGCATCTCGGCATGTCAAAAAAGGCGGCGAATGCGAGGGCTGCGGAATTGCTGGACATGGTTGGCATTCCCGCCGCGGCAAAAAGACTGTCCGATTTTCCGCACCAGTTTTCCGGAGGAATGCGTCAGAGGGTAATGATTGCCATGGCCTTGGCCTGCGATCCTGCGGTTCTGATCGCCGATGAACCGACAACAGCGCTCGATGTCACTATTCAGGCGCAGATTCTGGAACTTCTCGGCGAACTGCAGCAGTGCCTCGGCATGGCCATCATCTGGATTACCCACGATCTCGGCGTGATCGCCGGATTGGCTGACAATGTATTGGTCATGTATGCCGGGCAGATCGTTGAGCGGGCACCTGTGGAGGCATTATTCGACAGTCCCGCGCATCCCTATACAAAAGCATTGCTGCGCACAGTTCCGACAGTACGCGGCGACAGGCGGGAGAAGCTGCAGACCATATCCGGGCAAGCGCCGACACTGGTTTCAAAACCGGATTTCTGCCCGTTTATGCCCCGCTGTGAGCAGGCATTTGATCTCTGTTCAAAGCGCGTGCCGCCGCGGATTGTTCACGGCGAGTCGCGTGACAGCGCATGTTTTCTGGGACAGTGAATTAAATTGAACGGGCAAATGCATACTCCGGAATCTGAAGCCGCCCCATTGATCGAAGTCAGAGATCTCAAGGTTCATTTTCCAATCACTTCGGGCATTTTCCGGCGACAAACCGGTGTCGTTCAGGCTGTGCACAAGGTCAGCTTTGATATCCGGAACGGCGAAACACTCGGGCTGGTGGGTGAATCCGGTTGCGGAAAGTCGACCACCGGGCGCGCAATTCTTCGCCTGGTTGATATCACCGACGGCAGTATCGCTTTCGCGGGGGTGGATATTCCGAAGGCGGACAAGCGGCAGATGAAGCATCTACGGCCGCAGATGCAAATGATCTTTCAGGATCCGCAGGCGAGCCTGAATCCGCGTATGACCGTTGCCGAGATCATCGCCGAACCCTTGATCGAACAGGGACAGAAAACCCGCAGGGAACGGCTGCAACGGGTTTATGAACTCATGGATTCGGTCGGGTTGAACCGGGATTGGGCGGCGCGCTATCCGCATGAATTCTCCGGTGGTCAGCGACAACGGATCGGTATTGCCCGGGCACTGGCTCTCAACCCCAGGCTCGTTATCTGTGATGAGCCGATCGCGGCGCTTGATGTTTCGATCCAGGCACAGGTTGTCAATCTCCTGGAACGATTACAGGTTTCGCATCAGTTGACTTATCTGTTCATCAGCCATGATTTGGGCATGGTCAGGCACATCGCCGACAGGGTAGCGGTTATGTATCTCGGTCGGATCATGGAAATGGGACCGAAAGATGACCTCTATAGCAACCCCCTTCACCCTTATACGGAAGCCCTCTTGTCGGCGCTTCCACAACCGGATCCCGGCCTCGAGCGGAAACGGCGGCGAATTCTTCTCAAAGGCGATGTCGCCTCCCCTGCCGATCCGCCGAGCGGCTGTGTGTTCCGCACCCGATGCCCCAAAGCCATCGATCTTTGCCGGGAAAGAACCCCGAAATTCGCGCAGATTGCACCTGGACGATTTGCAGCGTGTCATCTCCTTGACATCAGCGGAGATGAAAACAAAACAATTCCAGGAAATTCGTTAACTGGCTCAAAAGGAGAGATCACCAAATGAGACCAATTACATTTGCTTTGGCGTCATTGGCGCTGGCGAGTTCGGTGGCCGCGGAAAGAGGGTCTGACGGGCATGTCAGCATCATTTACTGGCAGGCGCCTTCCATTCTGAATCCTTACCTGTCCGGTGGCACCAAGGATATCGAGTCATCGTCACTCATTCTTGAACCGTTGGCACGCCATGACGAGATGGGAAATCTCGTTCCCTGGCTGGCGGCGGAGATCCCAACCGTCAAGAATGGCGGCGTTGCGGCGGATCTGACTTCGATCACGTGGAAGCTGCGTGACGATATTCTTTGGTCCGACGGTTCTCCGCTTACCGCTGAGGATGTCGTCTTTACCGCCGATTACTGCATGAATCCGGACGGGGGTTGTGCCCAGCTTGCGGATTTTGACAATATCGTTGCGGTTGATGCCTTGGACGGGTCCACGGTCCGGATCACGTTCGATGGACCGAAACCCTACCCTTATGCGGCGCTGGTTGGTGCGACAACACCTATCCTGCAGAAGAACCAGTTCGAGAATTGTGTCGGCGCCAAGGCACCTGAGTGTACAGCGGAAAATTTCGGCCCGATCGGCACCGGTCCATTCCGGGTTACCGATTTCCGGCCGAATGACGTAATCTCGCTGGAAGCCAACCCGAATTACCGCGATCCGACGAAGCCGGCCTTTGCCACGGTGACATTCAAGGGCGGCGGCGATGCGGCGTCGGCGGCACGCGCGGTGCTGGAAACAGGCGAGTTCGATTATGCCTGGAACCTGCAATTGGCACCCGATGTGCTGGCAAATATGGAAGCGGCCGGTAAAGGCGCAGTTGTCTCCGCCTTCGGAACTTTGGTCGAGCGACTCATGGTGAACCTGACGGACCCAGATCCCGACCTTGGTGACATGCGTTCGACACGCGACCATCCACACCCATTCCTGTCCGACATCGCTGTGCGACAGGCGCTTTCCATGGCCATTGAGCGTGATCTGTTGGTTGAAATCGGCTATGGTAAAGCCGGTCAGCCGACATGCAATGTGGTACCGGCACCCGCGGTCTTCGCATCTTCAGCCAATGATGGCTGCCTTGTCCAGGACATTGAAGCGGCGAAAAAGTTGCTTGATGATGCCGGTTGGGCCATGGGTGCGGACGGTGTGCGTGCCAAGGACGGTGTCCGTTTATCAATCCTTTACCAGACTTCGACCAATGCGGTCAGGCAGGATTTCCAAGCTCTGATCAAGCAGTGGTGGGCGGAAATCGGAGTTGAGACAGAACTCCGGAATCTCAGCGCCTCGGTGTTTTTCGGCGGCGATCCCGGAAGTCCCGACACCTACCAGAAATTTTACGCGGACATTGAAATGTATGCGAATAATTTTGAGGGTGCCGATCCGGAAGCGTATCTTGGAAACTGGCGGTGCGGACTTGATCCAAGGCCGGATACGCAGTGGCAGGGTCCGAATGTGCCGCGTTACTGCAGCGAGGCTTACGATGCCCTGCTCTCGGAAATGTCGCAGACCGGTGACATCGATGAACGGGCAAGGCTCGGCAAGGCCATGAATGATATGCTGATGCAGGACTTCGTTATGATTCCGCTGGTTCACCGGGGCCGTGTTTCGGCACACGCGGATTCATTGGGAGGAGTCAAGCTCAACACCTGGGATTCTGAACTCTGGAACGTGGCGGACTGGCATCGCGTGAAATAATCCAACTCAGGCGTCCGGGCGTTTCGGCCCGGACGCCACTATCCGAGCTTCCCGGACATGCTGCAATACACCATTCGGCGCACCTTGTTCGCCATTCCGACACTGCTTCTGATCAGCCTGGTTATTTTCCTGCTGCTGGATCTGGCGCCGGGCGATCCAACTGCACAACTGCCGCTGACCATTCCGCCGGACGTCAAAGAAAAAATCCGGGTTTCGCTCGGTCTCGGAGAGCCAATTCACATCCGCTACCTGCTTTGGCTCAACCAGTTTTTCGTCAATGAACCGCTGCATATCCTTTCCGAACTGACCGCGATGGATTTATCCGGCGATCGCCAACGGGTCATCTCCTGGCAAACACGTTCCCCGGTTGTCGATATCATTGTCCAGCGTCTCCCGCAGACACTCTGGGTGGTCGGACTTTCCTATGTTGTCGGGGTGGCGATCGCCCTGCCGATCGGCATCATTTCCGCGTACAGGCAATATAGCTGGTTTGACCAGATCGGCACCTTCGTGTCGATGGTCGGGTTTTCGGTACCGACTTTCTTCACCGGCGTTCTGCTGATCGTTGTCTTTTCCGTGCAGCTGAACTGGCTGCCGTCAATTTATGACACCACTCTTGTGGTAGAGGATTGGAACAGCTTCGTCCGGCAGGTGAAGCAGATGATCATGCCGGTGATGGTGTTGGCGCTCTACAATGCGGCACAGATCAGCAGATTCATGCGCGCTTCGATGCTCGACAATCTCAATCAGGAATATGTCCGCACCGCACGCGCCAAGGGGTTGCGCGAACGGGTGGTGATTCTGCTGCACGTGTTGAGGAATTCATTGATTCCCGTGGTCACGGTGATCGCTCTTGGAATTCCGGCGGTGTTCGCCGGTGCGATCATCACCGAGCAGGTATTCAAGGTGAACGGGCTGGGCCAATTACTGATCATTTCGATCGAGGCAACGGACCTTCCCATGGTGCAGACGCTCACTTTCATTTTTGCGGTACTGATTGTCGCTTTCAACCTGGTAGCCGACATTCTTTACGGGATTCTTGATCCGCGGATCCGCTATGACTGAAGCAGTAGAATTCACCGCCCCGCCGAGTTCGCAATGGAACGATGTCTGGCACCAGTTCAAGTCGCATCGAGGCGCACTTGTCGGCTGCCTGTTTTTTGTCTTCATTTTGCTCACGGTGGCCTTCGGGCCGATGGTCTGGAGCATTGATCCCCAGTATATTGATATCCGGGCACGAAACTCCGGAATGTCGATTGCGCATCCTCTCGGCACCGACCAGCTTGGACGCGACACCCTCGCACGGGTCATCGCCGGGGGCAGAACCTCGGTTGCCGTCGGTGTGACCGCGATGTTGCTATCGGTGTTGCTCGGCACTTTCGTCGGCGTCCTCGCGGGTTTCTTCCCGAAGTTTGACGGACCGCTCATGCGGTTCACAGATCTTTTTCTGGCGCTGCCGCTATTGCCGCTGCTGCTGGTGATGATCATGCTGTTCCGCGACGTGCTGCGCTCCGTGCTGGGGCCTGAATCCGGTGTTTTCATCCTGATTGTCTGCGTCATCGGAATTACCAGCTGGATGCAGGCCGCCAGAATCGTGCGCGGTGACGTGTTGTCGATCAAGGAACGGGAATTTGTCCTCGCCTCGCGGTCCGTCGGCACGCCACCTGTGCGTCTTGTAATCCGGCATATCCTGCCGAATATTCTCTCGCCGATCATGGTTTCCGCAACCCTGGGTATCGCGAATGCGATTATCACGGAATCGGCGCTGTCATTCCTGGGGCTCGGCTTCCCGTCGGATTTTCCCACCTGGGGCAGATTACTCTATGATTCCACGGATTATCTGCAGCAATATCCCGAGCGGGTATTGTGGCCCGGTCTCGCGATTTCCCTTACTGTTCTGTCGGTCAATTACATGGGCGATGGGTTGCGGGACGCTCTCGACCCGAGAATCCGCGGGCGCTGACTGGATTGACGCTGCCTGCCTTGACAGGCGTTTCCATGATCACTCACTGCCGTGCCGTCGATTGACCGGGAACAGTGACATGATGTGTGGGCTCGACAGGGCGTCCCCGGCCCGCAAATCAGAGCTTGTTGCGCCGATCCAATGCGATCAACAATGGCGGCAAGAGCAAAAAGTCGGCACTCAATGCAAAACCGATTGTAAGCGCCACCAACATGCCGAGGGTCCAGCTAACTTCAAATCCGGAGGTGGCAAACACCAAAAACCCGGCGGCGAGTACGGCAGAGTTGGTCCACAGCGCGTGCCCAACTGAGTTGAATGTCCGGCAAACGGCATTTTCCGCCGTGCAGCCCTCCCGCCGCGCCTTCAGGTAATGGCTCAGGAAATGAATCGTATCGTCAACGATGATGCCGAAAGCAAACGCAGTCATAACCGAACCGGCCAATCCAACCTTGCCGACGAGATAACCCCAAAGTCCCAGACTCAGTGCCGCCGGAATGAAATTGGGAATCAAACTTATCGCGCCGAGACGCACGCTTCGAAACACGACCACCAGAATCAGTGAAATCAATGCCATCGCCGTGACCGTGCTGGTGAACATGCTCTTGATATTGCGCTGCGCCAGATGTGCGAAAGCAATGCTGATACCGGAAGCATCCCGCGTCAGTCCGGGGCTGTTTTCCGCTACCCAAGCCTGCGCCCGCGCATCCAATGCGCGCTGCTCGCCAGCGGTCAGGCTGTGCAGTGTCACTGTCATCCGGGTGGCAGATTTCCCAACATTAATTCTGTTATTCAAATCCTGACCAAACGGTAGAGAAAGCTCATACAGCAACAGATACTGGGCAGCGAGTTCAGGATCGTCCGGCAGTCGGAACTGGTCTGCGGCATCTCCGTGCAGGTTCATATTCAGCCGCTTCATGACATCGGTGAGCACCTGCACATGCAGGACCTCCGGTTGATCCCGGAACCACTCCGCAATCCGGTCCACGCGCTGCAGAAATACAGGGTCTGCGATCCCCCCTTCCCGGCCCGATTCCAGGGAATATTCAAGCGTCTGGATTCCAGTGAGATTTTCGACAACAAAATCCGTGTCGCGGCGAAACTGGTATCGCTCGTCGAAATAAGTCCACCAATTGTCGGTCAGATCCAACAGGAAGATGCCGGCGGACAGGACAATCGCGGTGAAGCTTGAACCGAGCAGGAGGAGTCTTCGCCGGGCAACCACAAAGGCTCCTAAGCGGTCGAATACAGTGGACTGTCCATTGCGGGCCTTACGTGGTTTGATCGGCAGGATCGCAAGCAATGCCGGCAACAGGGTTGCCGAAAACAGGAATGCGCAGAACACACCGAGAGCGACAAGATTCCCCAAGACCCGGAATGGTGGGGAGTCGGAGCCATTGAGACTCAGAAATCCGATGATCGTTGTCGCTGTGGTCAGGAAGACCGGCCAGGCATTGGTATTGAGTGAATCGATAACGGCCTGTTCACGACTCAATCCACGCTTCAGCGCAGTCAGGAACGAATCGACAATGTGCACGGAATGGGCAATCGCCATAGTCATCACAATTACCGGAACGCCTGCATTCGCCGGGTTAAACACTGTCCTGAGCCAGCCGGCACTGCCCATGACTGTATTGACGGAAAAAATCACCACTGCCAGCAAAGCCGCGGTGGCCAATGCTGAGCGCAGAAGGATGAATGCGACGACCGTGATCACCAACAGGACCAGCGGTGCCAGAGTCCGGAGATCACGGTCGGTGGCGTCGGCAAAGGTTCGATTGAGGGGAATGTCTCCGGTGACGTAATAGCCGATGGATGGATTTTCAGTCCGGTGTTGATTCAGCATGTCGCCGATAAAGTCGGTTATTTCGGCTACGGCTGCGTCGGAATTTTCCGGCAGCGTAAAGCTGATGGTCAAGCCGGCGACCGTTCCATCCAGCGACACCAGCCGGCCGGCAATATCATTGTCGGTTGTGGCGATCCGCTCAATCTCGGCCAAGTCAGCTTGTTCCAGCGACAATGCATCCTCAACCAGCGGCGCCACGATCAGTTCGTCACCTTCAGCTGAACTGTGGGCGTAATTGGTGAGGGAATCGATTCGCGTCGAATACGGTACCTGCCATGACGCTTCCGTCAAATCCTCCATCGCACGCAGACTCGCATGGGTGAAGACAGTGCCGCTATCCGGCGCGATCGCTATCAGTGCCGTGTTCGAGGTCCAGTATACGCTCTCGAAAGCGTCCAACAGCGCGATCTGTGGGTTGTCGCGATCGAACATGCTCCGATAATCATTTGTGACTCCGATAAAACGGGCTCCTGCCATCGCCGTCAGCATGACAAGGGTACAGCCGATAATGACCAGCCAGCGAAAACGGATTAAACTCTCCGCATATCGGGAGAAAATACTCAAAATCAGAACTTCCTGAGCTGCGGTTTATCCGCCCGTAAGCCGGTCTGCATTTGCTGCGCCTTTACCACCCATCCGACTTTTCCGAAAATATATGGTTCGGCAGTTTATAGCCGATCCCGTCCTCGTCGAACATCGAGACATCCAGAATTGTCGTCATATTGTTAACATATTTCTGAATCGGAAGAAATGATCCCAGAAATCTCTCAATTTTCCCTATCACTCTGAATTTCCACAGAATTCCAAAGGTGTTTGCCTGATCATACATCAGATCATCAGCCATTTGATCGCCAATCAGGGCTCTCGAGATCCGTGCAATGTATTTGGCATATTTTTCTCGCTGGTCCGGTTCGTTCATGCCGGCGAACAGCGGCGCGGAATTGATAAGTGATGCGGCCAGCACAATGGATTCCATTGACGGCGGTGGTTCACAAGCGAGGCCGATCTTGAAGATGTAATCAGCTTCCTCCTGATCCGCGAACAATATCGTTTCCGGAATTCCCATCAGGTAACCGGAATATCGCCAAATCTGCATGAAGCTTGCGCGTTCCTCCTTGTTCGATACCGCTCCTAATCGCTTGATGTGATATAGTAACCGGGCCGAAAAAGACGCTATGGCAAATCCCAAATTCGCGGCGCTGAGAGGCACGCCCAGCTCATCCGAGTCCCACTCGGAAGAGGCATTGAACATGAAGCGTAGACGCGCATGCACCAGTCGGATCCGAACTGAATGCGCCCAACCGTCACAACCGTTCCGCATGCCGCCCGGAATGAATATCTCCAGCATGTGCCGGTTGTTCTGACGCAGACGCCGGGATCCCCGGTCACGCAGCCGGCCGGTCAGAAAAAATGACCTCGCAATGGTGGTGGAGAATCCTTCAATCAGCACACCTCCCACCATGCCCGCCAGAACCAAGCGGGTATTTCCGTGAAACAACCGGCAACCGGCTTGAAATGAGTCAAAGTCGACCCATGGCGGCACTGCGCGGCTGGCTTCAAAGAACTCTCCGACTGACGCTGGAGCATCTTTGAACTCACTGCCGGGGAAATTCATTATGTGATGCCTGATCAATCGCTCGACATAGTTCTGATCAAAGTCTGAAAGATCGGAGATCATTCGATCCGCCAGCGGGTCACCGACATTCACATGCGCGAGATATCTGTCGGCACCAGCCGCATCCATTTGTCGGCATCTGCTGTAACCGTCACGGTATACGTCTGGTATCCTGTCAGGTTTCAATGAATTGATCGAACTCAGCATTTGTTCCATACAATACCGTAAATTCTGCAAGATACCAAACCGTGTACCGGCCCAAGCATGTATTCGACACGCGGAGAAGACATAATTTTCACTGTTCGGAGGCAATCCGCGGCAGCCCGGCGGAAAGTAGTGCGAAGTAAACTTTGAGACCACGGTCTGACAGAACCAGCAAATTGGTAGCGAATATGGTCGCCCTCACACTGCGGCGCGATATCTTGACATCCTCTCCCCTGCTGAAGGATGGATTCGCATGAATTCGGCGCAGAGTCAGAACCGCCATCCCGATCGCCCACAGGCAGTGACGGCGAATGCCTGTCTCACGGGGTGGAATCATCAGGGTGTATTTGAGAGCGCCATCAAGATGGAATCGCGCGATCGCGATCAACTCACGAATTCCAATGGCAAAATCCGGATTCACCTGACCCCCCGACATGACCTCCAGGTCAACGCCGACTTGCCGGAAAACATCCCGTGGCAGCCAACATGCTCCCCTCTGACGATCTTCCCAAATATCCTTGAGAATATTGGTCATTTGCAGGCCCTGCCCAAAGGATCTGGCCAGAGGAAACAACTGATCCCGTTGCTGCTCAATCACCGTGGAATGGTCACAGAACATTTCGGTCAGCATTTCGCCGACGACCCCGGCGACGCAATAACAATACCGGTCAAGCGACCGCAGATCACGCAGCCCGCTGATATCGGCATTGCGCTGAAACTCAACCATGCCCTTGATCATGACACGGACACAATCCTCTATGGACTGACGCTGTGCGTTGTTCAGAAGGTGTGTAATTGCAATAACTTGTGGAACATTTCTGATTAAGTCCACTTCACCTGGACTAGTTACCGGGGACAAATGCCCGGCCAGTTCTCCGGAAAAGGCGATCGCATTTTCTTCGCCGCGCATGACCTCTATGAAACGGTTTGAGAATTCCGCCTTTTGATTTGCGTCCAGTGTCGGTTCATCCTCAATGATGTCGGCGATACGGCACAGCAGGTAAGCATTACCGACAGCATGGCGCAGCCGGCCAGGCAGCTGCGGAATTGTCAGTGCGAAGGTCCGGGATACATCATCAAGCAATCGATTCTGGCAGCGCAGCCATTTCTCATCGATATCCACAATGGCCGCCATTCTTCACGGTCGGAAGGATTCGGGGGAAGGCCGCACCATGAGTGAAATTACCGAACACACCTCTCGCCATTCCACCTGGCAGCACTGGTATCCGCTTTGAACCCGTCTATGATTCATTGAGCAGACTTGCCGCTGTCGCCTGCACGATTTCGTCATATGCGTCATGCACAGGCTTCTCAATGGCGAGGAGCAGATGTCGGAATATTCGGACCCGGTGTTCCTTTGCGCCCAACAGCCTGTAGGCGAGAGCCGTTTCCAGATGCATAACGGCGGAGTCAGGTGCCAGTTCCGCGGCGCGCGCCAAATGATGTTTTGCCTGATTTTCCGAAGCGCCGAATGTCAATTTTCCCAGTAATCCCCCCTTGGCAACGATTTCCACGTGCCAGGTGCCGAATGCCAGGTGCGCCGGCCAGAAATCCGCGTCCAACTGAAGCGCACGGTTCAGCGACTGCTTGATTTTGTCGCCGATCCCCTCTGAAAGGGCTTTCAGCGGCGGCAGGGTCTGTGCATAGCGCCCCAATGCCCTGGCCAGGTGAAAATGAGCGTCAGGGTCCTCCGGCCGCATTGCGACCAGCATCCGGGATAATTCTATGGCCTTGCGCAGGGTCTTCTGCCGTTCCTCATCCTGTGCGAAGTAATGACCGTGAACTGTCAAGGAGGTCACGGCAACGTGAATGCCTTCGGCGGTGCCAAGCTCTTCTCCGGACATGGCGGAAATCAGGAATTCTCCATCCCGGTGCAATGCCCAAATCTCAGAATCCGTATTGGATTCACCCAGTGCCGCCCTGCCGGGCATTATCGTCATCAGCAGCAGGATCACCCGGCCGGCGTGAAGCATTTGCCGGTTAAAAGCTGTAGCTGAGATTGATAGCGACATAATCATCCTGGGAAATCGGCCCGGTCTGCGGATCAACCGGATCGGTATCGAGGAATTTGAACAGTTCCAGATTCAATTGTGCTGAATCCGATAATCTCTTGTCGAATTCCAACAGCAGAGTCTGCGTGCTGTAGTCCAGATCATCGATCAGGGCGGCGGAGAACGTAGTGTCGTCAACATCGTTGAGTGCATATCGTGCGGCATAGAACATGTCATTCTGCAACGGTGTCGTCGCCTTTTCACGGCGGTCGTCCTGATTCCACTCGGCATAGAGCGTCAGATCAGCACTGGTTTCAAGAACGCTGTAGAATGAGTATTCACCACCGACAACAAAAGCTGAATGGGATGTTCCATCCCCACTGAATCCTCTGCGCCTGATCAGTTCCGCCTTGCCTAGAAAAGCATCCTGAACAAATTGCAATTCAAGTCCGGTCTGCCGGATTAGGTTGTATTGTTGCTTCAGCGGAAAGTCCGGCAAAAGGGCCGGTTCACGACTGGTGCCCTTGAAATAGCTGATGCCAAAATCAAGCGGTCCGACGGTGTGCCCGTATCTGGCAGCGAGATCGATGTTCCGCTTTCCCCGTGAAGTCTCATAGGTGATTCCACCGCTGTCGGAACGCACCGGGACACCGAGGCGACCGGCCTCGCCGGGAAAAGTCCGAACTCTGTGATAGGGCAGAACAAACAGATCAAGAATGCCCCAGTCACCGTTCAAAGTGCCATGGATCATGGGCTGACCGAGTTTTTGCTCGCCTCCCGGGTGTCCGGCGAGGTCCGTCTGGTTTATGATATTCACGGGATTGTTTGATTCAGCGACACCCCAGAACACTTGGTCTATCCCGAGCCGGAGCTCCCAGGCACTGTCGCCAATCGAGCCGAATTGAAGAAAGTAGGCCTCCTGGATATCGATAAGCCGGCGCTTCTCATCGGCATTGTCGATTCGAAAATACGGCGTAAAGGTAAAACTGCCCTGCGGGAACTCGATATAGACAGTGGGTTTGGCAGTAGCGGAAAAATCACTGCTATGCTGCCCTTCGCGTTTCGGCGAATTCAGAAAAACCCTACCTTCAAGGCTGATTGTACCCCATTGTTCAATTGTCCAGTCGCCGATCGCATCCGCATGCCCGTCGACAACTCCGCCAGCGGCCAATACCGCGGTAATGAACTGCAAACAGCAGCGCCGGGCCACTGCCGGGATCACCGGATCCGACGCAGGCCGGTCTGCGAGAACTCCTGTTTGTTCAATCTGGCCCCAAAATCATAGTTCTCCCACACCAGTTCCGTCGATTTGCCCGTGACATGGTTAACCATGTTCGATTGACCCGGTCGCCAGAATTTGCCGCGGTGTTGTTTGAAATCGCCATTGGTCAGCGTTTTGAGATGGGAGTTCTTTCGATCGTAATACTCGATCTTCCAAATCCGCAATTCGTCTGTGTCCCGCCAAACCAACTGCCTGGAATAGCCGGATCCCTTTTGGGTCGGTCTCAATTCATTCACGGTGCAGCTCATGCTTCCACATGGCTCATCCCGCAGCCAGGTATAGGTGAATTTTTTAACCTCCGACCTTCCCAGATCCTCATAGGCGAATTCGCTTCCGACAAAAGACCCCGAGCGGTTGGAAGAGCTTATGCGCTTCACTCTTTTCAGAGCCGGAAGATACAGCCACAAATCGTCGGCTTGATCCCTGCGGCCATGAATCAACATCGCTGTGCCTTTCACATCGCGTGGATTGTCAAAAATGAACAGTGATTTGTCACCATCGCCTTTGACTTCCAAAACCTTGATTCTGAGGTTGCGCTTATGCTCCTGACCCTGCTTGTTACGGAGCAGCATTGTCAAATCAGCAGTGAAATTCTCAAATCCATCGTCTGCGGCATATGCGTCTCTTGCGATCTGCATACCTTTCTCGGCCGCGGACTGCGCACCCGCCTCCGCGATGAAAAAAATTCCTGTCAAGACGAGCAGGCCTGCCGAAAGCATGGTTGGCCACACCCGGTGAATTCCAGCTGCTGAAGCGACGGATCCGCGTATGCTGCAAGCGGTGCCGGAACCCGAAAACGAAACTTTTTTCTGCCACATGACGCGCTTTGTTTCAGATCTTGTCTGCATAGCAATATCCTCGGCGACAGGATTTTGTTAGTAGATACAACGCATTTTGTCAAAATTGGCAGCTCGGGTGCCGTACCGTCAATACTGTGGCGTCTGACTTTCCGGGGCCACGACACGGTGCCGGGCATCATCTTGGGGCGCCTACCGGCCGCCTTCGGACGCCGGGTGCGGTGAAGCCCGGACTCGGGTCCTCCTGGCCCGGCACGCAGTTTTCAATAGAAATTCATACGGATAGCCGGAAACCAATTAGGAAACTCTGAACGCTGCAGCCCTGCCAGAATTGTCACTGCCGGGTGAATACTCTCCGATAGTGCCGAAGCAAAATGCCCCAGTCTCCGAGGCTGACGGATTGATCAGGTGGGCATGCCCACCTGATTTTGGGGGTTCCCTCTTTTCTGCGAGGCCTCGTTTCTCTCGCGAAAACCCTGTGTCCTGGTATATTTGATCAGGTACAGTCGGCAAATCATTGGTTTGCCGATGAAGCGGCCCGGATTCTGCCGGAAAGTCAAAGGGCGGAAGCGGTCAGATAACGACAGCAGGCTGAATCGGATTGTTTGCCGATAGTTTTGCCATCCAGGCACATGGCACATGGCACATGGTTTCCAGAACGAAATTGGCAGATACGTCATTGATTTTAAGCAACGTTTTGGTGCCCCCAGAGAGACTCGAACTCCCGACCTCCTGATTACAAATCAGATGCTCTACCAGCTGAGCTATAGGGGCACACACCGGAATTACGATAGAGTGGATACCTTTCGCAACATTCGTTTCTGCCTGCCGCCGCATTGTCAGTTCAGGAGTATTTTGCCGCAACTCCATTTCCATTTGGGCCGCAGATTTTCGGCGTGGGAAATTCAATTTTGCGCCACGGATCGGAGGAACAATCCATGTCGTCTCATGTTTTGCCGGCACAACTGATCAATGCCGTGCCGAAGAAATCAGCGATTTGTCCTTGCCAGCAACAGGACACCGCAAATACCGACCAGCGTCACGAGCAGAGCCGCTGGTGATGCCGCCGAGATATCCTCCAAAGACGCATGTTCATAAACCTGTGTGGCAAGTGTGTTGAAGTTGAACGGCCTCAGGAGCAGCGTTGCCGGTAGTTCTTTCACGCAATCGACAAAGACCAACAACAAGGCCGTCAGCAGTGATCCCTTGATCAGCGGCAGATAGACACGGAAAAACGCTCCTCCCGGTGAGCTTCCGAGCGAATGTGCCGTTGCCCGAAGTGAGGATGGGACGCGACCCATCGCCGTATCCGCGGCACCATGGGCAATGGCAAAAAATCTGATCGAAAGTGCCAGTATGATGATTGCCGCTGTCCCCGAAAGGAACAGTCCCGGATCAACCCCGGTAATCCGCAAACTCAGATCGGCAAGCGCATTGTCCAGGAAAGCGACCGGGATCAGGAGACCTAATCCTAGGACGGCGCCGGGAACCGCATAGCCGATCGTGGTGACCGGTGCCAATCGGCGTAATGCCCGGGAACTGGATATACGCGCCGAATAGGTCAGGACCACTGCCGCGGAAAGCGTCAGGAATGCCGCCGACCCGCCGGTGAGTAACGTGTTGCTCAGCGCATCCAGAAGCTTGTCTGTCGTCCAGTGTGGGGTGGCGGCAATCGCATGCGGAATGATAACACCGACCGGAAGTGCAAATCCGAGCGAAAACGGCACCGCGCAGGCCAGAAATGCCATTGTCCCGCCTATGGCGCTCAGCGGCTTTCGCTTTGCCGCCGATTCGGGCCTCCGGGCCGCTGCAAACCGCATACGGCTGCGGTTGCGCCGTTCAAGAAACACCAGGACAAGCATGAGTGCCAATACGGCAAGTGCCAACTGGGCTGCGCCACCGATATTTCTTGTTTCCAACCAGATTGAAAATATTCCGGTGCTCAGAGTCTGCACCGCGAAATATTCGACCACACCGAAATCGCTGACGGTCTCCATCATGACGAGCGCGATACCGACAGCAAGGCTGGGACGGATCATCGGCAGTCCGACCCGCAGAAACCGGTTGAGCGGGCCTGAACCGAGCGTGCCGGCAACATCCTGAACAATCATGGATTGCTCGCGGAAGGCGATCCGCGCCAACAGGTAGACATAGGGATAGGTTGCCGCCGTCAGCACCAGCGTGGCACCGCCGAAGGAGCGGATTTCAGGAAAAAAATATTGTGTGGCGTTGTTCCATCCAACCAGGGAACGCAGCAATGTCTGGAACGGGCCGGCATATTCAAAAAAATCGACCAATGCATAGGCACCGATATAGGCGGGAACGGCCAGTGGCATAAACAATGCCCACTCAAATATACGCCGCATGGGAAATTCGAACACGGTCACAAGCCATGCGGTCACAGCGCCGGTCAGTCCGGCCATTGCGCCGACCATCAAGGCAAGGCCTATGCTGTTGGAAAAATAGCGGGGCAACACTGTGGCGGTGAGATGGGACCAGATGTTTTCACTGGGAATGAAAGACAGGGCAACCACCGTGGCAACAGGCAGGAGGACAATCAGTGCAACCACCAGTGCAACTGCCTTTGCCGCCCATGTCCAACCCGCGGATCCAGTTGTGACAATGTCGTCGGATTGCTCTGGCATGGCGAGGGCCTTAAGTGAGTCGACAGCAGGCGTCCATGAACCTGTCTGCCGTAAATGCATACTCCGCCAGGGGATGTGCCGTCCGCTGACACTTATGGGAGGGGGATTTGCACTGGCTGATACTGACCGGGACCGCCTTGGCATCCGCCGGGCTGGTTATGATAATATACTGCCTGGCAGTGGTATTCCGCATCAGGAAGAAAAGCAGCGATGACAATGAGTTACGGAAAAATCTTGCGCCGCTTGTCAAATTGAATCTCGCCGCTGTGATGCTGGCCCTCTTCGGTGTCATGGTGGCGCTGGTCGGGATATTGGTTTAATTCCTGTGAATATCCAGAATTGATGTCACTTCATGTTCGATCAAGCGCAGGCATTGTTCATCTGAGAACCTGTGATCGGCACCCTTCACGAGGGTGAGCCGGATGTCGGCTCCGCTGACATGGTTCAGCAATTTCACCGCGATTGCCGGGTCGACATCGGTATCCGAGGTGCCCTGCAGCAGCCGCACCGGGAAAGGCAGCCGCAGCGGTCGCTCGAACACGGAGTGCCGCCGCCCGTCATGCAACAGCCTTTGAGTCAGAATATAGGGCCCGTCATCATAATCAGACTGCAGTTGGATAAATCCGGCAGCTGATATTTCACGCAATTGATCCTCGGTCAGAAGCCTGTGCTCGAATTCGGCCGTGAAGTCGGGGGCAGTGGCAATGCCGACAAAACCGGCAATCCGCTCCGGGCACCGTTTCGCGAGCAACAGCGCTATCCAACCTCCCATCGACGATCCGACCAGTATCTGCGGCCCTTCGGTCAACTCGGCGATGATGTCCTCCGCATCGCTCAGCCAGTCTCCAATACACCCATCCCGGAAGAGCCCGGACGACTCGCCGTGCCCGGTATAATCAAAACGCAGAAAGGCCTGGCTCCGCCGCCGCGCCCATCCCTGCAGATGCATCGCTTTCGTACCAGTCATGTCGGACATGAATCCGCCCAGAAAGACAATGCCCGGACCGCGTCCCGGGGATCGGCAAAAGGCAATCCGCCGCCCATGACTGAGCTCCTGAACTCCGGTTTTCAATATTCCGCTCCGAATTCGCACACCGCAATTTGGCGGCATCCCGTATCATTCACAACCAATTAAGTTGACAAATTGTGGCAATGGATGCATTTCGGCAGCCCCGCAACCGGGCGTTCCGTGGGCGCCGAAACGCAGAGGACCGGCATGAGTTCCACTATTTCCCTGACATTTCCGGATGGTGCCGAAAGGCAGTATGCAAAGGGCGTGACCGCGGCCGAGATTGCGGCCGATATTTCCACCTCGCTCGCCAAGCGCGCGATTTCAGCGGCTTTTGATGACCGTCATTGGGATCTGCAATGGCCGATCGAACGGGACGGGCGCATCGGAATCCACACTATGCAGGATGAGACGCCGGCGCTTGAGCTGATCCGTCATAGTCTGGCACACATCATGGCAAGTGCGGTTCAGGAATTATGGCCGGATACGAAGGTGACGATCGGGCCGGTGATCCGGCATGGCTGGTATTACGATTTTGACCGTGACCAGCCCTTCACACCTGAGGATCTGAAGGTGATTGAAGTCAGGATGCGGCAAATCATAAACCGGCGGGAACGCGTCTCAAGCGAAGTCTGGCCACGCGACCGCGTGATCGATTTTTACCGGAATGCCGGTGAGCCGTTCAAAATTGAATTGGTTGAAGCCATCCCCGGGGACCAGCCGATCCGCATGTATTGGCATGGCGACTGGCAGGATTTGTGCCGCGGTCCGCATCTGCAGCATACCGGTCAGGTTCCGGCAGATGCGTTTTCGCTGCAGAGTGTGGCCGGTGCCTATTGGCGCGGTGACTCGCGGAACAAGATGCTGCAGCGGATTTACGGCATTGCGTTTCGGAGAAAGCAGGACCTTCAGCAGCATGTGCGGATGATTGAGGAAGCCCAACGCCGCGATCACCGGCGCATAGGTGTCGAGATGCAGCTGTTTCATTTTCAGGAAGAAGCGCCTGGCATGGCCTTTTGGCATCCGAACGGATGGACCGTCTATAAGCTTCTGAAGGAATATATGTCGCGCCGTCAGCAGCAGAACGGATATGTTGAAGTGAACACGCCCCTGGTGGTTGACCGCACGCTTTGGGAGGCGTCCGGGCATTGGGAAAAGTTCCAGGAGCATATGTTTCTTGTGGATGTGGAGGCGGAACGCGGGGAAGGCGCCCGAATTAATGCCCTGAAACCCATGAACTGTCCGTGCCACGTGCAGATTTATAACCGCGGTCAAAGAAGCTACCGTGAATTGCCCCTGCGCATGGCCGAATTCGGATCCTGCAACCGGTTTGAACCCTCCGGTGCGTTGCATGGGCTGATGCGGGTTCGGGGGTTTGTGCAGGATGACGCACATATTTTTTGCAAGGAATCACAGATCGAATCTGAGACCGCATCCTTCATCAGGATGCTTTCGACGATTTATGCCGATCTGGGGTTCGAATCTTTCCGGGTTAAATTCGCTGATCGCCCGCAACAGCGTGCTGGGTCAGATTCGGTTTGGGACCGGGCCGAACACGCGCTGCAGTCGGCGACCGAAGCCGCGGGTTGTGAATTTGAGTTGAATCCGGGTGAAGGGGCATTTTATGGTCCAAAGCTTGAATTTGTCCTCACCGATGCCATTGGCAGGGATTGGCAGTGCGGCACATTACAGGTCGATTTCGTGCTCCCCGAGCGGCTTGATGCGAATTATGTCGGCAGCGATGGTGAGAAGCACCGGCCGGTTATCCTGCACCGTGCGATACTTGGCAGTTTTGAGAGGTTTATCGGCATTCTCATTGAGAACCATGCCGGCCGTCTCCCCTTTTGGCTGACTCCACGTCAGGTTGTTGTGGCAACCATCGTCTCCGCTGCCGATGGCTATGCGCAGGAGGTCACTCGGGCGTTGCTGGCCGCGGGAATCCGGGCCGAAGCCGATTGCCGCAATGAGAAGATCAACTACAAGGTCCGCGAACATTCACTTGCCAAGGTGCCGGTTGTGATCGCGCTGGGTGAGCGGGAAGTGCGCGAAGGCACGGTAAGTGTCCGCCGTCTGGGTGAAAAACAACTGCAGACAGCGCCACTCATCGACGTCCTGTCCGGGCTTAAGGTTGAATCGCTGCCGCCGGACCTGCGGCGTTCCGGAACAGCTCCGTATTGACTGTGATTACGCCGCGCCGCCATTCCTGAAAATGGCATCCTTTTGAAATTTTCCACATTCCGGGGAAGGTGTCGATTGAGGCGGCTGTCGTCCACCCGAATTGAGCCTTCGACACTTGAAGGATCTCATCGGAACGCTTACCTCGAATCGCTGTGACTTTCCGGGGCATTCATGAATCATGACCGGTTCAATTCATTGATACACATGCGGCCGCTTGGTATAGACGCATTGAAACCGCTATTGAAAAGGATCGAAGGAAATAGCTCGCAGACCCTATAATGCGCCGGCGGTGCGGGATAATCGCCCGCGTGCGAATGAGCGCATCACCGTCCCGGAAGTGCTGGTTATCGGCTCGGACGGTAAAAAACTCGGTACAATGTCTCCTGAGGCAGGGAGCGAACTCGCAGCATCTGAAGGGCTGGATTTGGTTGAGATATCGCCGACAGCGGAGCCGCCGGTCTGTAAGATAACCGATCTTGGCAAGTTCAAATACAATATGCAGAAACGCGAAGCCTCGTCGCGTCGCAATCAGAAAAAGATTGAAACCAAGGAAGTGAAATTCCGCCCCAATACCGACACGCATGACTACCAGGTCAAGCTGCGCAATGTGGAGCGCTTCCTCGAAAACGGAGATCGCGTCAAGGTGACGATGCGGTTCCGTGGCCGCGAGATGGCTCATCAGGAAATCGGACGTGTCCTACTCGACCGGGTGGCGGATGACATCAGTGAAATCGGCAAGATCGAGACCATCCCGAAACTTGAGGGAAGGCAGATCTGCATGGTGATCGCACCGGCCAGAAAGTAGTGCCCAGGCAACCCGCGGTATAGGCACGCTGCAATGCAGAATGTCGTGCTGACCGGTGCGAAACGCACACCAATCGGTGCGTTTCAAGGAGTGCTTGCATCCAGATCGGCTGTTGAACTCGGTGCGGTGGCAATGCGCTCGGCGGCAAAATCCGCCGCTGCGCCTCCGGAAGCCGTGGACGAGGTGCATATGGGTTGTGTACTGCCCGCCGGCCTGGGTCAGGCACCGGCACGGCAGGCCGGACGGTTGGCGGGTTTTCCGGACTCCACTCCGGCAGTGACGATCAACAAAATGTGTGGTTCCGGCATGCAGTCGGTGATCTATGCCAGTGACAGAATCGCGGTCGGACGGATTCGGATTGCCCTCGCAGGCGGCATGGAGAGCATGAGCAATGCACCCTATCTTTTGCCCAAGCTGCGTAGTGGCGCCCGGATTGGCCACGCTGAAGTCATCGACCATATGTTTCTCGACGGATTGGAAGATGCCTATGAGAAAGGCCGGCTCATGGGAAGCTTCGCCGAGGATTGTGCCGGGCGGTTTCAATTTACCCGCGAAGACCAGGACGCCTTCGCAACCGAATCGCTTAGACGTGCGTCCTGCGCTGATTTCAGCAGGGAGCTGGAACCGGTATGTCTCAGGCACGAAACCATCGAGATGGACGAGATGCCAAGGATTGCAAAGCCCGAACGTATTCCGCATCTGAAGCCCGCTTTCCGTGCCGAAGGAACCGTTACGGCGGCAAATTCCTCGTCAATTTCCGACGGGGCCGCGGCTTTGGTTCTGGCAGCCGAGGAGGAAGCGGTTGCGAGAGGAATGCCGGTGCTTGCCCGGATAAGGGGTCAAAGCACCGTCGCCACGCAACCGGATCAATTCACCATCGCGCCGGTGCTTGCGGCAAAGAGGCTGCTGCGGGAATTGTCCTGGAAAACTTCGGCCGTTGACCTTTGGGAGGTCAATGAAGCGTTTGCTGTTGTTGCCATGGCATTTATCCGCGAATTGGGCTTGTCGGCGGCACAGGTCAATATCCGTGGCGGCGCCTGCGCCTTGGGTCACCCCATCGGGGCGTCAGGCGCAAGAATTCTGGTCACGCTCGTGCATGCTTTGGCAGAGTCGGATCTGAAACGCGGCGTTGCCGCGATCTGCATCGGTGGCGGCGAAGCGACTGCGATTGCGCTCGAGCGGCCATAAGGCTGCATGGCGTTTCATTTCCAGCGCCTGTGCACCCAGAACCATTGCGCCGGATAGGCATTCACCATGTTTTCCAGACTTTGATTCAGGCGTGCCGTCATTGTCACCTCATCGCTGTGTTCGATCGGCGCCTCAACCACGAATTCAAAATCCAACCCGTTCGGCTTCCTGATTCCATAGAAGGGCACCAGCAGAGCATTCTGCCGCAACGCGATGCGGGCGCCGGCAATGCTGGTCCAGGCCGGCTGACCCATGAAAGAGAGAATTTTGCCCGAGCTTTCCCGCTGGTCATGCGCCAGCATCATCCATCCTCCGTCGCGCACGAATTTCACCAGCAGACGCAAGCCTGACGGGTTTTTGCGTAAAGCCGGCTCACCGACATTAATGAATGCCGAACGGTGATGACGTTCGTAATTGCGGTTATTCGTCGCACGGTAAAGACCGCCGACGATGTGACCTTGCTCAATCATTTGCCGGCGCTGCGGCGAATGGCTCGTGATACCGGCGGCACACCATCGCCGCACCTGCCCGATGACCGAAGACCGGGCGGCCTCGAAATTGCCGAAATGGCCAGTCGCAAGAACCACACCCTGCCCTTCCTCATGCGCTTTTTTCAAGGCCTCGAGACCGGCTCCTGCCGGGGTTATGCTCTGAACATGCTCGATAAAGTCCCTGCCCGAATAATATTCGGCAAACATACGGCCACAATTATCCAGGCACCCGGAAATGATTTGCCGACTTTCCTCATCGCTCGTATCCGGCCGGATCAATGCCAGATTTTTTAATATCCGCTGCCGGTAATCGGTAAAGCCAACAGCGATTCTGCGCATGAACCAACCTCCGAAGGCCACCCGCGATCGATAGGGCAAAGTCCGTCCGACCTGGATCAGGAGCCGAAGCGGCAGATCCACGAGATAGTCGTGAATTTCCGCAAATACAGAAACTCTGCCCTTTGCACGCTGGCGCATGAAGCTGCTCAACTCTTGGCCGCCTGTGACTCCCGATACCATACAAACAACCCGGATCCTGCCACAATGGCGGCACCGATATATGTCCAGAAGTCCGGAAATTCATCGAAGAACAAAGCACCGTGCAGCGCTGCGAAAACCAATGCCACATATGTGAAAGGTGCGACGATTGTCGCCTCGACCAGAAACAGTGATCTAATCAGTAGATATTGACCCGCCGCGCCGAAAATTGTCAGCACGAGAAACCATGGCATGTCACTCACTTCGGGTGTGACCCACACAAAGGGGACCGCTATCGAGGAAAACACGCTGCCGAGCAATGTGGTATAGAAAAAGCTGGTCCAGATGCCCTCGTCCCGGCTGAGAAGCCGGGTAACAATCGCGTAACCGGAATAGCCGATCGCGGCGCCAAGCGGATAGACGGAATAAATTGAGAACAGGTCCGTCCCCGGCCGCATGATGACAAGGGTGCCCGCAAGGCCGATGACGACTCCCGCCACGCGCTGCCAGCCCAATTTTTCGCCAAGCACAAAATGTGCCCCCAAGGCAATGAAGAGTGGGCTCGTCTGCAGTATCGTTGTTGCGGATGCCAGTTCAATTTTTGAAAAACCGGTGAAAAAACAGAAGGTTCCAAAAAATAGTAAAAATGATCTGAGTAGATGGAGGAATGCATGCCTGGTATGCAACACCGTCTTCAACTGACGCCGGATCAAGAAGGCGACCAACAGCGTCTGGCCGGTATATCGAATCCACACCATCTGCAGAACGGGGTTGGTGTCGGTCAGTGACTTCACCGTTGCGTCCATCGTGGAGAGGCAGAATATCGCGGCAACTGTCAGCAATATTCCCTTTGTAACCGACGATGTCGGGGCAAGACGGCGCATACAACCCACAAACGGCGGCTCGAGGATGGCGGACAGCCTATTGCTTTCCCGTATCTGTAACAAGGCCTACCGGGTGGTGGAAATTCGGAGAATATTGCAGTTGAACCGGACATGGACGGCGGGTTATTCGCCAAGACTGAATCCTGTCCGTTTCATTGGACCGGGTTCGAAAGGATAGCGGAAACGCGCATCCCGGCCTACCAGGAGGATTTGCCATGATCAGAACCGGGAATGAATATATCGAGTCCATTCGGGATGGGCGCGAAGTTTTCATCAATGGCGAAAAGGTCGCGGATGTGCCGACCCATCCAATGTTCAAACCGATCGTTGATATCAGGGCCCGCATTTACGACCTTCAGCACGAAACACCGACCCGTCCGTTTATGACCTATACGGATAGCGGAGAGGATTTTTCCGTTGGTCTCCGCCTACCCTACCGGCAGGCGGATTGGTGGGACAAAAGGCGGGCGGCGAACGCCGTATTCAGGGAAATTGGTGGCGTAGTCACCCGCGTTGGTGATGAAACCGTCGGTGAGATGTGGTCGTTATTCGATGGCCAGGATGTGTTGAACGAGGTCGATCCACAATTTTCCGAGAATATCAGGAAGCATATCGACACAGTTGTGCGCATGGATCCCTTCCATGTCTCCGCCAATACCGATCCCAAGGGGGATCGCTCCAAGCCACCGCAGGAGCAGGATCCCGATATGCTGCTGCATGTGGTCAAGGAAACCGATCAGGGTATCATCGTTCGTGGAGCGAAATTCGAAACCGCCGCGCCTTATGCGAATCAGGCCTTCACAAAACCGACAATCGCCAATTGGGGAAACGCCGCTTATTCCGATTATGCGGTCGGATTTATATGTCGACTCTCATCGCCGGGAATCAAAATGGTCTGCCGTACCGGGTTTGCCGGCCGTGCCCCGGCGGATGATTACCCGCTTTCGAACGGCTTCGACGAAATCGACAGCCTGGTGATTTTTGATAATGTCCTTATCCCGTGGGAGGATGTGTTATTTTACCGTCACACCAGGGCGGCGGCCTTTATCCGTGCGACGCTGCACCGTTATTCCGCATTTGCATTCGTGCAACGGAGTCTCGGATTCGCCGACATGATGATCGGTGCGGCATTGTTCAATGTCCGGCAGACGGGTCTGGATAAACAACCGGCGGTTCAGGAAAAACTGGCGCAACTGGCGGTGTATCGTGAAGGGATCAACGCGCATCTCACCGCCGCTGTCACCTTGGCAGAAGAAAGTCCGGGCGGGCTTCTGATGCCGAATCAGTCACTTCTTTACACCGGCCGGGTGCATGCCTGTTCGCATTGTCATGAAATGATGCATATCGCACGCGAACTATGTGGTGGGCAGATTTGCGTGACACCGGATGCGGCGTGTTTTGCGGACGATGAAACCGCCCCCTGGATGCGGAAATATTACACCATTAACAAGGTCTGGGATTCAGATGACCGGCGGAAGCTGCTCGTATTCGCGCGTGATCTCCTGAATTCGGATTATGCCGGTCACCGGCTGACTTTCCAGCTATTTGCGCAGTCACCGCCATTTGCCCATCTCGGAGCAGTGTACCGCAATTTCGGCTGGGACGGCCCGCTTGATTTTGTCAAGAATGCCGCCGGTCTTTCGGACACGGTCGAAGCCGGCAAACCTTTTGATGATTGGTTTGGGTCGGAACCCTATCCGGTGCAGCCCGAATAATGCCGGTCAGAAAATCCTGAAGCGTGATGAAAGACGGGCGGTTTCACGACCGGGACCGCTTCATCGCGGCGATGAGCCGGGCCGCGAACTCAGTCAATGTCGTGACCACCGACGGCCCCGCCGGCCGTGCCGGGGTTACGGTTTCCGCCATGTCATCGGTGTCGGCCGACAGCACTCGGCCGACATTACTTGTATGCATCCACCATCTCAGCCCGGCCTGCTCGGCCATACTCGGCAACAGGGTTTTCTGCGTCAATGTGCTGCGCGATGATCAATCCTATATCGCCGATACATTCGCCGGGCGGATTGATCCTCCGGGCGAGGATAAATTTTCCTGCGCCCGCTGGAGCGATGATGCAGCACCGCGTGTGATCGACCCGCTGGTGGCGTTTCAATGTGAATTGGCGCAGGAATTCAAGGTTGGAAGTCATGTCGTTTTTGTCGGCGAAGTGATTGAGACCTTCATTCTGGATGGTCATGCGCCGCTTATCTACAGCAACCGGGCATATGGCACGCCTTCGCGGCTGGACTGGACGGCAACCGGTGGACAGGTCTCACCGGATGCCGGCGTTCTGCGCCTCGGTTGCTTCTTCACACTTGCACCTTCTTTCCTCCCCGGTCTGATTGCGAAAATGCTTGCAGCCAGCCCCGGGATTGAACTGCATTTGATAGAAGGCCATCAGGGTCAGATCGTGGAAGCGCTGCGGGCCTCGGCCTGCGAAATCGCACTGACCTACGATATGCAGCTGGATGCCCGGCTTGTGCGCGAGGAATTGGCAGCGGTGAAGCCCTATGTACTGCTTCCGGCGCGCCATCAGCTGGCTTCCGCGGCTTCCGTGTCATTGTCCGAATTGCTGGAACTTCCATTGATCCTGCTGGAGACGCCGCCGAGTCGGCAGTATTTTCTTGAACTATTTCACGCCGCCGGATTGGAACCCAATCTGCGCTTGAAATCCACCTCATTTGAGACCGTGCGCGGTTTAGTCGGTCGCGGCCTTGGTTACAGTATTCTCGCCACCAGACCCGCCAACAGCATGACGTATGATGGTTGTGCCGTGGTTGCCGTACCCATCCGGGATGCGGTTCCCCCGAGCCGCCTGGTGTTGACATATGTGGCGGAACAACCCCTGAGCAGGGTCGCGGCAGCTTTTCTGCAGCTTTGCCGCGAAGAGTTTTCAAGAAAGTAGAGGATCGGGAACATGCCGCATCAGCGAGTGCGAAAATTCAACACAAAACAGACATATCCTGAGCAGAATCTTGACAATGATCTGTGTCAGGCCGTGGTGGCAAAGGGAACTACGGTATTTCTGCGGGGGCAGGTGTCGCAGGATCTTGATAGCCGCGACTCGCTTCACCCCGGTGACGCGAAACTGCAGACCCGGAAAACAATGGAAAACATCGACATGCTGTTGTCAGAGGCCGGCAGCCGGCTGGAGCATATCTGCCGGATAGTGGTTTATCTCACGGATATCCGTTACCGCGACGAGGTATATCGCGAAATGGGACGCTGGCTCAAAGGAGTTTATCCGGTTTCCACAGGCCTCGTCGTTCCGGCATTGGCCAGACCGGAATGGGTGGTTGAAATCGAGGTGACAGCGGTTATTCCGGAAACGGCATCATGACTTTCTCCATTTCCGGCCGATGCGCCGAAACCGGCATGCTGGGCATAGCGATTACGACCTCATCCATCTGTGTGGGTAGCCGCTGCCCATGGGTGCGGGCGAATGTCGGGGCAGTATCAACGCAAAATGTGACTCTGCCATCAATCGGAACAGCGGTGCTGGACCGGATCGAGGTGGGGCAGGATGCCGAATCTTCTCTCAAAGCAGTCATGGATTCAGAACCGCACCGGGAGTTCCGACAAGTCACTGCGATCGATCGGAATGGTGCCACCGCATCATTCAGCGGGCGGGAAACCCTGGGAACTCACAATATCAGTCACGGCAGCAACTGTGTCGCGGCCGGTAACCTGCTTGCGGATGAAAATCTGCCGCATGTCATGACCGGCACCTTCGCATCGGCGGAAGGAACACATCTTGCCGAAAGATTGCTGAGATCTCTGGAAGCGGGCCTGAATAAAGGTGGTGGAGAAAGGGGGCCGGTTCATTCAGCCGCCCTTTTGGTGACGGAATCCTTTGGCTGGCCGATTGTCGATTTGCGTGTTGACTGGGCGGATGACTGCCCGTTGCAGCAATTGCGCCGCCTGTGGAATGACTACCAGCCGCAGATGCAGGACTATCTGACCCGGGCACTCAATCCGAATGCAGCGCCAAGTTACGGTGTGCCGGGCGACGAATAGTTCCCGCCTTCCCGGTCGACCAACTCTGTGATCTCACGCCTGAATGCGACCACATCATTCGGGACGTCAGCTGCGTCCAACTCCTCGGCGAATTTTCTCCCTGCGAAAACAGCATGCGCGATGGTAGCCGGCGCGACCGAATCACCGATCAAAGTCACCGACTCTAATCCTGCGTCCGCCCAGCTGTCGTGCAGGGCATGCAACCCCGCCGCCAGCTCATCATTGGCTTTTCGGGAGGTCACAAGCAGAGTCGAATCAACTTCAAACACCTGCCTTTGGCCGGTGAACACGCATTTCGCCTCAAGCACATCCGCAGCAACTTTGCTGAGCGCCAGATTGGGATAAATTGCGACACCCATCTCAATCAGCTTTTTCTGAATGAGATGCTGCTCCATAGTATGCCGTGTCCAGCTTGAGACCTCCGGGGCCGGGGTGATAAATACCACCTCGCAACCCTCTGAGATGAGCAGTTCCGCCAGCACACCTCCCATGTAATAGTGGTCATCATCCCAAATCGCGATCCTGCTGCCGGGTGGGCGGGCACCCGCCATGATGTCATCCGGAGTCAATATCGGTGTTTCGGAAGCGCCCGGCACAGCACTGGTCCAATGCCGCCCGACACCATCCCGGCGCCAGCGGGAACCGGTTGCCAGGGCAACGCGCCTGAAATCCAATTCAAGCACATCCGCCGCCGTGAGTTCGGATGCGAAATGCAGCTCCACCTCAGGCAGCTTATGGATTTGCTGCATCCGGTAATCCACAACCCGCCGCCATGCCGACAATCCAGGCAGGCGCGATTCCCGCGTCACTCTGCCGCCTGCCTCCTTCCCTGCCTCAGCGACGGTAACATTGTATCCGCGTTTGCCAAGCATCTGCGCCGCTTCCAACCCACACGGCCCGGCACCGACGATCAGCACCGGTTCGTCGCAGCCCCGCCCGCGGATTCTTTCCGGGTGCCACCCTCTTCTCCATTCTTCGCTCATGGAGGGGTTCTGCGTGCATCGCATCGGCGACATCAGGAAATCCCCGGACACACAGATATTGCAACCGATACATTCGCGGATGTCCTCGATGCGGCCTTCCTCAATCTTCTTCGGCAGGTAAGGGTCGGCGATGGATGGCCGTGCACAGCCAATGAAATCCAGCTTTCCTGACTTCACCAGCGATACCATCCGGTCGGGTGAGGTATAGCGGCCAACGCCGACAACAGGCCTGGTGGTCAGGTTTTTGACTGTTGCGAAATAGGGTTCCTGCGCACCTTCCGGTCCGAAGCGGGAGGTTTGACTGTCATTCTCCCAGCCAGCCAGACACACATCCCAGAGATCAGGCAGTTCCGCCATCATGCCGATGACATCCAGGACTTCATTCTTTTCCAAACCGTCCGGCCCCATGAGTTCATCCAGTGAAATCCGGCAGGGGACTGCGGCGGTGTCGCCAACCGCCTCCTTGGTGTCGGTTATGATTTCCTTGAGCAGCCGGGCCCTGTTTTCCAGTGAACCGCCATATTCATCGCTTCGGTGATTGTATCGCCGGGACAGGAAATGATGAAAAAATCCGAGTGCATGGCCGGCATAAACATAAATCAGGTCAAATCCAGCCCGCCTGGCACGCAGTGCCGCCGCCCGGTGCCAACGGCGGACATCGCGTATATCCTGAAGTGACATTTCCTTAGCCTGCACCGGGTCGTAAGAGAAACTGGCGACCGGCATTGCCGTGGGCGCCATCGGCACCTCGCGCCCATAGTGATTAGGCCCGTTCAAGCCGTTATAGGCCAATTCGATCCCTGCCAGAGCATCATGTTCGTGGATCCGGTCCACCATTCCAGCCAGCATCGGGATGTCCCGATCGTCCCATATCCGAAGTTCGATGAAAGGATTAATATCTGAACTATGGTGGATTTCCGTCTGCTCGGTACAGACAACCGACCACCCGCCTTCCGCCTTTATTCCGCGCATAACGGCGACAGCGGTGGCGTCCCGATACCCCATACCGTTGCAATGGGGCACCTGGTAAAATCGATTCCTGGCCACGACCGGGCCGATCGGCACCGGTTCAAACAGGATATCGTAGCGCGGATGTCGGCTCATGGCGGATGCAAGGCAAGAGATCCTGCGCCGTAATCTCCGGCGCAGGATCCGGAATTGTTACTTCTTCAACCTGGTCCAGATCGCGTCATAGACTTCCTGAGTCGCCTGATCACAGACCTGAACAAAGGTGCCGGCCGGCGCATCCGCCGGCGGTACGGATTCGGGTTGCGAGCTCAGCCGTGCGTCAAGCAGACCGCTCACACCCATGACACCGGCGCTGTATTGGGCGAAATTAGTCACTGCCGCGGCATTTTCCGGCCGCAGAAGGAAATCCATGAATTTGATCGCATTGGCGCGGTTCGGCGCATCCTTAAGCAGAACGACATTGTCCATCCAGACGATCAAACCTTCGCGTGGATACGAATATTCGATATTGGCACCCTCGGCGCGCGCTTTCGCTGAAAAACCGTTCCAGATCATGCCCACCGCGGCATCGCCGGAGACCAGGACATCTTTTGCGCCATCGGAATTGAAGGAGGCCCAATGCAGTTTGCCGGCCTGCAGCAACTCGTCCAGTGCCCGCAATTGCTCCCGGTCATCCGTGCATTGCGGAATTCCAAGATGCATCGACGCCAACAGCATCACTTCACCCTGTGAATCCAGCATATTGATCCGTCCACGCAATTCTTCCGGCGGGTTGAATATGATGTCGGTGGTACGGATATCGCCGCTATAGGCGTCCCGGTTGACTGAGAAACTCGTTGATCCCCATTGGTATGGAATCGAATGCATGCGGCCCGGGTCAAACGGAACGTCAAGCCATTGCGCCTCGATATTGCCCTTGTTGGCAAGTTCTCCCTCGGCGACGCTGTCGAGCATGCCTTCATTGCGCATGATCTCAACCATGTAGTCGCCGGGAACAGCGACATCATAGGAACCGAGCTTACCCGCCTTCAACGTGGCCAGCATTGCCTCATTGGAGTCAAACGTGTCCATCGTCACTTCAACACCGGCTTCGGCGGCAAATTTATCCAGCAATTCCTGCGGAATATACTCGAACCAATGGTAGATCGAGAGTTTGCCTTCCGCCGAAGCGGTCCCGGATACCACCATTGCCACAATGGCGAGAGGCTCAATTCTTAAAAATTTCAACACCGGAATTCCTCCTTTGAATTCAGATCCATTCCCGGACTCAACCGCCCTTGTCAGACTTTGAATGACGGGCTCCGATCCGCCCGAGAAAGTATGCCAGCGTAACCAATAGAATGGAAACCATCAACATGAGTGTCGACAGGGCCATGATATTCGGCTTGATACCCGATTTCACTGAACCGAAAATTGCTGTCGGCAGCGTTTCAACACCGGCCCCTTTGACAAAATTGGTGATAATGAAATCATCCAGTGAAATGATGAAGGCCAGCAGATAGCCCGCCAGAATCCCCGGTGTCAGCAAAGGAAGAAGAACGTATCTGAGAAGCTGTCCGTGGCTGGCATAGAGATCCTGCGCGGCTTCCTCGTAAGTGGCTTCTATGCCTTCCAGGCGTGCGGCAATCGGAAGGTATGCGAATGGAATACAGAAAACGATATGGGCGACCAGGATTGAGTTATAGCCGAGAATGAATCCGATGGCGCTGAAGAACACCAGCGTCGCAACCGCTGTCACGATTTCAGGCACCATGATCGGAAGGCTGACCAGCCCGAAACTGAACGATCGGAGTTTGAAGTCACCGCTCCGGTTCATTCCGATGGCTGCCGCGGTCGCGATGCATGTGGAAACGATTGCCGCAATGGTGGCGATTGATACCGAATTCCACGCCGCTGCTTTGAACTTTGCTGACTCGGTGCCGTAGAACACGTCATGATACCAGCGAAGACTGGCCCCGCCCCACATCGTTACCGACTGGCTGGCATTGAAGCTGTAGACCATTACCACCAGTAACGGCACATAAAGAATCAACAGGCACAACAAGGTCACCAGGTTGAATCCCGGATACCGCCTGACTGAATTCAGATCCGGCATTTCAATTTCCGGCAGCCGGGCGATGCTGGCGCGCATAAATGATCAACGCGCCGAGCACCATTGTCAGCAGGATCATTGCGCAGGCGGCTCCAAAGGGCCAATTGCCTGCATTGCCTTTGAATTGTTCTTCGATCAGGGAACCGATCATGAAGTTTTTCGCGCCGCCGAGCAAGTCAGGTGCCAGAAATGCGCCGAGACTGGGAACAAAAACCAATATGCAGCCAGCGATTATGCCAGGCCGCACCACCGGCAGGAGCACTCTGAAAAGGATTGTCCAACGATCGGCATAAAGATCAGCCGCCGCTTCCGAAAGGGAAAAATCATAGCGCTCGACAGCCGCATAAATCGGCAGGACCATGAAAGGAAGATAGGAGTAAAATAGGCCGAGTTGGACGGCGAAATCGGTGTTGATCATGGCAATTGGCGTGTCGATCACGCCCAACGCCAGCAGAAGTTCATTCACCGGACCATTGTCCCGGATCAGAAACTTCATCGACATCGTGCGGATCAGGAGATTAACCCAATAGGGAACCGTGACCAGAAACAGCCATACCGACCGGCTGTCCGGGCTGCGGGTCGCGATGAAGAAGGCAGTCGGAAACCCGATCAGCAGGCAAAGCAGCGTCGCCACGGCAGCCTGGACGATAGAGCGCACGAAAATCCGGATATATGTCCATTCCAGCGTCGCAGGATCATCGCCGAACAGGCCGCGGTCAAACAGGAACTGGTCATAGGCGGCGAGCGAAAACTCCCAGATCACACCACCGCGGAACTCTTTAGTCAGGAAGGAAAAGAGCAGCATGACCAAAACTGGGATCAACAGAAAGAACCCGATGATGAGCCAGGAAGGCGCAATCAACCACAGCCGCATTGGCTGAAAAGTCCGGCTGGTGCCCTGTGCCGTTCCGATTCCGGCCGCCATCAGTGCAACAGCAGCCGTGCTGCCCCGTCTCCGAGCAGGACCGCAACTTCATCGCCGGTGGAGAATTGCGGTTTCGCCGCATCCGAATTCTGGCTTCGTGCGGTGATCCGGATATCTCCCCGCAGCAGCACCAGATACTGCATGTCGGTGCCAAGATACACCGCTTCGATGATTCTACCCCGCATACTGCCGGCCTGTGGCGGAAGCAGTTCAATCCGCTCCGGGCGGATCAGAAGCTGGGCGCGGGCGGTTGAGCCGATGCCGGCCGGCACGGATTCCACTTCGACAATCTCACCATTTGCAAGGCGGCAGTCAACGCTGCCGTCACGCCGGTCGATTTCGACATCCAGGAGGTTGGTTTCGCCGATGAAATTGGCGACAAACCGGTTCACCGGACGATCATAAATGTCACGCGCGGTACCGGTCTGCTGAACTATACCCTCCGACATCACCGCGATCCGGTCGGACATGGCCAGGGCTTCTTCCTGATCATGGGTTACGAATACAAAGGTGATCCCGGTTTCCTGTTGCAAACGCTTGAGCTCAAGGCGCATTGCCTGTCTCAGTTTCAGATCCAGCGCCGACAGGGGTTCATCAAGCAGTAACACTTTCGGTCCCGGCGCGATGGCTCTGGCGAGTGCCGACCTTTGCTGCTGGCCACCGGACAGCTGGTTCGGCCGCCGCTCCGCCAGCGCCTCCAAATGCACCAGATCCAGCATCCGGTTGACACGGTTTTCCGCATCCTGCCCGGTGATACCGCGCATCTTCAAACCGAAGCCGATATTTTCCCGGACTGTCATATGCGGAAACAAAGCGTAGTGCTGAAAGACGGTGTTCACCGGCCGTCTGTTGGGTGGCAAACGGGCGATATCCTCACCATAGAGCAACACCTCGCCGCCAGTGACATCCTCAAACCCGGCGATCAAACGCAAAAGGGTCGTTTTTCCGCAACCTGATGGTCCCAGTAATGTGAAGAATTCCTTGTCGCGGATGGAAACCGACACATCACTCAGGGCTATGAAGGATCCGAACTGCTTGGTCACATTACGGATTTCCACCGCCGGGCAATTCTCCTGCGGCCCGCTCATGCCACGGCGTCAGTCATGGCAACGCCCGGTAATACTCCCGGCTTAACCACACCGCGCGAACAGAGACGCATCGTGGTCGGCAATGGAATATAGAATTTTGCCGGAACGGTTGTCCTGGATAAGGATTACACCCTTTTCCGAAAATCCGCTCTGACTCCCGGCAAGACATAATTCGGGATCGAAGATCGACGAACGGCGCGGCAGCGGTGACATTTCCAGGCCGGTCACAACATTCGTATATTCGATGGTGCGCCCCCTGTTCTCCCCGGCTCCAATATCCACGGGCTGCGTGACATCCTGATATTTCAGGAACGAGACAATCATATCCGCATGGTTGCCCCGCAGCACCGTTATTCTGAGCCCGGGGCGGTCCTGCAACCGGTTTACGGCGGCCAGTTCCTCTGCGGCTTCCGCATCCAGCTCCTGTCGGGCACTTTCAATCAGCTTGCCCACTTTCGTGGAATCGCTGCCTACAGCATGTTCCTGGCCCTGGATAACCATCTGAGGTGTATAGATTGTCGCCCGATCAGCTTTCAGCGCATAGTATCGCTGCCGATCTGTGTATTTCTTTGCTGAAAATTCATCTTTCCAGCCCAACCGGTTCCAGTAATCGACATGCAGGCTCAACAACACAAGATCATCATCTGAATCCTTGAGCGATTTCAGAAACGCATCGGCGGGCGGGCAGGAACTGCACCCCTGCGAGGTGAAGAGTTCGACAACCACGGGTTGCGGCACTGCGTTTTCAGAATGAGCCGATGCAGCCGTCAGAAGCGACGCACATACCGCCGTCAGTTTCCACAAGATCTTTGCCCTCATGTCACTCAGCCTTCTTTTCACTCATGCCGCCGCCAGATTACGAAGTACGTAGTGCAGCACGCCCCCATGGCGGACATAGTCGGCCTCGACTTCGGTATCCACCCGGCACAGCAATTCCATTTCCCTGCTGTGCCCGTCACTATAGGTGATCGTGCAGGTCACCGTCATCGAAGGTTTGAGCTGCTCTGCCAGACCGGTGACGGAGACGCATTCATCGCCCGACAGTTTCAATTCATGCCGACTTACCCCTGCGGGAAGCTCAAGGGGAAGCACACCCATTCCAACGAGATTGGACCGGTGAATCCGTTCAAAGCTTTCAGCAATCACCGCTTTGATTCCAAGTAGATTTGTCCCCTTTGCCGCCCAGTCACGCGACGAACCGGTTCCATATAATTTCCCGCCGAAGACCACGAGCGGGACCTGTTTAGACTTATAAGCCATCGCCGCCTCAAACACACTCACCCTCTCACCATCCGGGGAGAGCGCATAGCCGCCCTCGATGCCCTCCAGCAATTCGTTACGGATACGGATATTGGCAAAGGTCCCCCGCATCATTACCTCATGATTGCCACGCCGCGAGCCGTATGAGTTGAATTCCCGCGGGGCAACCTGACGTTCACGCAGATAATGACCGGCCGGCGAGTCAGCCGGGAACGCTCCCGCCGGTGATATGTGATCCGTCGTGACCATGTCCCCGAGAACCGCCAAAACCCTGGCATCGACGATATCCGATATGCCTGGTGGTGTTACCTGCAACCCGTCGAAATAGGGAGGATTTCGAACATAGGTCGAAACCGGTGGCCAATCATAGGTCAGACTGTCCGGCGAGTGCACTGCCTGCCATTTCGCGTCGCCTGAGAATACATCCGAGTATTTGCTCACGAACGCATCGCGTGTGACCGTTTGATCCATCAAATCATTGATCTCTTCGGCGTTCGGCCAGATATCCCGCAAAAAGATCCCGCGCCCATCCGTGCCGGTGCCCAGCGGCTCACGGGTCAAATCTATCCGCATGTTGCCGGCGAGCGCATAGGCGACGACCAGGGGTGGCGATACGAGATAGTTCGCCCTGACATCGGGGCTGATTCGGCCTTCGAAATTCCGGTTACCGGACAATACTGAAACCGCCACCAGGCCACCATCGGAAATGGCAGAGGAAATCTCCTCCTGCAACGGACCCGAATTGCCGATACAGGTCGTGCAGCCATATCCAACCAGGTTAAAGCCGAGTGCATCCAGGTCTTCCTGGAGACCTGCGGCCTGCAGATACTCAGTGACCACCTTCGAACCGGGCGCCAGCGATGTTTTTACCCATGGTCTGCGGTTCAATCCAAGATTCCGCGCTTTGCGCGCAACCAGGCCGGCGGCCAGCATAACCTGCGGATTCGATGTGTTGGTGCAGGATGTGATCGAGGCGATGACGATGGAACCATCCCCGATGCGATATTCCTCACCCGCAACTTTTCGCTGATTAATGGCACCTTCTTCGGTTTCCGCCGCTTTCGCCGGATCCCGACGCTCGGCGATCACCGATTCAAATGCCGCCGCCGCATCCGCGAGCGGCGTATGATCCTGCGGACGTTTCGGGCCCGCCACCGCCGGCACAACTTCGGACATATCGAGATGCAGCCGATCAGTGTAAATCGGATTGTAATCCTTTCCATGCCACAGCCTGTTTTCCCTGGCATACCGCTCAACCAGCGCTGTCAACTCGTCCGGGCGTCCGGTCTGAGCAAGATAGTGCAGGGTTTTGTTATCCACCGGAAAGAAACCGCAGGTGGCTCCGTATTCCGGTGCCATATTGGCAATTGTGGCCCTGTCGGCAATGCTCAATGATGCCAGGCCATCGCCGAAAAACTCAACGAATTTTCCGACCACACCATGGTCGCGGAGCATTTTCACAACCAACAGAACCAAATCCGTAGCTGTGGTGCCATCAGCCGGTTCGCCGGTTAACTCGAACCCGATCACCTCCGGAATCAGCATTGAAACCGGTTGACCGAGCATGGCGGCCTCCGCCTCGATTCCGCCGACTCCCCAACCGAGAACAGCCAGACCATTCACCATCGTTGTGTGGCTGTCGGTTCCGACCAGGGTATCCGGATAGGCTATTTTCGTACCGTCACTGTCCTCACCGGTGAGGATCGTCCGGCTGAGGAACTCCAGATTGACCTGATGGCAGATTCCCGTCCCGGGTGGCACGACACGGAAATTATCAAAGGCGCCCTGCCCCCATTTCAGGAACTTGTAGCGCTCCATATTGCGTTCATACTCGCGTTCGACATTCAGCTGAAATGCCCTCGGTGTACCGAATTGATCCACCATGACCGAGTGGTCGACAACCAGGTCCACCGGCACAAGTGGATTGATCCGGCGCGGGTCGCCACCGAGCGATGCGATGCCATCGCGCATCGCCGCCAAATCAACAACCGCCGGCACACCCGTCAGATCCTGCATGAGCACACGGCCGGGCCGGAATCCAATCTCCTCAGGCTGCCTGCCACCATTCGCACACCAGTCTGAAAAAGCCGAAATGTCATCGACCGTAACGGTGGAGTCGTCGCGGAACCGCAGCAGATTCTCCAACACCACGGCAAGTGATGCCGGTAACCGGCTGAATTCGCCTAACCCTTCCCTCTCGGCGGCCTCGAGAGAGAAATAATCATAATTCTGCCCGCCAGCGCTGAGATTTCTCCGCGTTGACCGGGACCGGGATCCAACCGAAACAAGCATGTCGCAGTCCAACTCATGAGTATCGAGCGTATATTGATTACCGGAAGATGAAGGTCAACATCGCTTCAAGCACATCCTGCTGAACGGCGGCTTTGCCGGACGCAATTGACACCGACCCGGAAAAAGCGCTTTTCAAGCTGGATTTTGAATTCTGTCAAACGGGGTGGCCGGTGCAGGATCTGGAGGTTTTGGCCCGAAACATCACATGCCGGCGCGGTGACCGGCTGTTGCTTTCGGAACTGTCCTTTTCGGCGCGTTCCGGCGAGTGCCTTGTCTTCACCGGTGGCAACGGCATCGGCAAGAGCACCCTGCTGCAGCATTTAGCCGGAATCCTGCAGCTTCACACCGGAACACTTTCCGTCCCCGCCGGACAGTCGGTCTTTCTCGGTCACGAGAACGGGTTGAAAAACGCCCTCACTGTCATCGACAATCTGCGATTCTGGGCCGGGATATTCGAGCAGTATGAAATTGACAGCATCTCGCGGGAATTTGATGTGCTGCACCTGCATGATTTCAGGACCGGCCTGCTGTCATCGGGACAATTGCGCCGGGTTGCTCTTGCATCCGTGGCGGTGAGTAAGCGAAAGATCTGGCTTCTTGACGAGCCGACATCCGGCTTGGGTGCCGACTCGGTTGAACTCTTCACACAGGCGGCAGCGCGGCACTGCGGCACCGGCGGAATCATCGTCGCATCGACTCATGCCCGGTTTCAAGGCATGGATTGCCACTATCTGGATCTGGCGGAATTCGTCCCGGAACTGCGGGGTGGGCCGGTTTGAAACCGATATTTCTCAGGGAATTGCGTATTTCGCTCCGCACCGGCGGCGGTTTTGGACCGGCATTGGTTTTCTTTGCCGCGTTCGCATTACTGGTGCCTTTCGGGATCGGCCCGGAAATTGTGAATTATCAACGCATTGCCCCGGGTTTTGTCTGGGTCGGGGCATTGTTGGCCTGTCTGCTGTCCCATGACGCCATCCTCAACCGGGATTTCGAGGATGGCACTCTCAGAAGATTGACGCTCTCACCAATTCCGCTCGAGGCCGTCATTATTGCCAAGACCGCGGCACATTGGAGCATTATATGCCTGCCGCTCTGCCTGATCTCCCCCGTTATCGGATTGCTGTTCAGTCTCGATTTCACGGCGGGCCTGGCCATTGCCCTGACATTGTTTCTGGGCACGCCGGCGATCAGCGCAATCGCGGTCTTCGGCGCGGCGCTGACGCTGGGACTGAACCGCGGTGAATTGTTGTCGTTGGTTCTCGTGATTCCGGCATGTGTGCCGACGCTCATACTGGGAAGCATGACCACTTTCTCAATCGCAACCGGCTTGCCGTCGATAAATCAGTTGGCGATACTGACAGGGCTTTCACTGGCGGTGCTGGCATTACTGCCCTTCGCAGCATCATACCTGCTGCGGCAAAATCTCAACCGCTGACCCGCCAACCAGGGATCCGGATATGAATGTGAAATCAGCGGCAAAGCATCCCGGCCTCGCCAATCCCAATCGATTCGTCCGCCTGACCGGCATTGCCCTGCCTTACCTGTGGGCGGTTTCAGCTATTCTCCTGTCGACTGGCCTGGTCTGGGGATTCGCATTCACACCAGCGGATTTCAGGCAGGGTGAAACGGTGAAAATCATCTTCGTGCATGTGCCTTCGGCGCTGGTTGCGATCAATGTATGGCTGATGATGCTGGCCGCGTCGCTGTTCTGGTTTATTCGCCGTCACCATGTGTCCATCCTGGCGGCGAAAGCGGCAGCCCCGGTCGGTGCTGTGATGACGCTGGTGGGGATTCTCACCGGCGCGGCCTGGGGTCAGGTCACCTGGGGCACCTGGTGGGCATGGGAGCCGCGTCTCACTTCATTTCTGATTCTGCTTCTCTGTTATGCCGGCTATATTCTTCTCTGGCGAACATTGGAGAATTCAGACCTGGCGGGTGATGTGACTGCATCGCTTTGCCTGTTCGGTTCAGTTTTCGCCCTGTTATCCAGATATGCGGTCATTTTCTGGAGCCGCGGGCTTCATCAGGACGCGTCCCTGTCCCTCGACAGGCAGACAAATATTCATGATGCCTACTATGTGCCCCTGCTCTTCTGCATAGCCGGATTTATGCTTCTGTCCGTAACCCTGATCCTGTACAGAACCCGAACAGAAATTCGCCACCGGCGCATTGAAGCATTGCAGCGGACGGGACAGCGTTGAGTGACTGAGTTGGAACCGCATTGGGCGGCAGTGTTCTTCGCCTACGGCACAGCAATTCTGCTGCCGGCCATACTCACCGCTGTATCGCTGCAGCAATCGAGGCTGGTGCGGCAGCATCTCCTCAGATTGGAGCCGGACAGAATTGACAGTTAGATCATTTCTGCCGGCTGCGATTCCCGTCATTGCCTTTACAGCGGTCGCGGCTCTGTTTTTCGCTGCATTGCAGCGGCAGGATGAGGGAGGACTTCCTTCAAATCTGGTCGGCAAGCCGGCACCCACCATCGTTCCTGACAGCCTGGAAGGTTTCGGCCGGGCCCCGAACGCCGCCGATTTTGAAACACCAAAGGTCAAGCTGGTCAATTTCTGGGCAAGCTGGTGCGCCCCCTGTCGGGTCGAACATCCGCAATTGCAGTGGCTCGCCGAGAACCGGGTGGACATACTCGGCATCAATTATAAGGATGAACCGCGCCAAGCTGCGGATTTTTTGACCGAACTCGGCAATCCATTCGCCAAGACGGGCGCTGACCCTGAGGGGCGGGCGGCATTGCAATGGGGTGTATATGGGGTGCCGGAAACTTTCATTGTCGATGCCGACGGAATAGTGCGGCTGCGATGGGCCGGTCCAATCACGCGAAATGTCCTTGAGAATCACATTGTCCCGGCAATTGATGCGGCAGGGTCCCGGTGACGCTTATGTCGGGGAGGATCAGCATTCGCAGGCCCGACGATTTTCATCTGCATCTTCGGGACGGTGAAATCCTGCGCCAGGTTTTACCTGCCACGGTCAGGCAATTTGCCCGGGCCCTGATCATGCCGAACCTGTTGCCTCCGATTGTTGATGCGCATGCGGCGGAACAATACCGGCAGCGGATTTTGGCTGCCTGTCCCGAAGCCGTTGAATTTGAACCGCTGATGACACTTTACCTGACCGAAAACACCACGGGCCGGGACATTGTTCAGGCGGCCGAGGCCGGAACCGTCGCAGCGGCAAAACTCTACCCCGCCGGCGCGACAACAAATTCTGACTCCGGAGTGCGGCGGATCGAAGCAATCCGCCCGGTTCTGGACCGGATGGAGGCTGTGGATCTACCCCTTTGCGTTCACGGCGAAGTCACTGACCCCGCCATCGACGTCTTTGACAGGGAAGAGAAATTCATCGACGTCGTTCTCGAGCCAATCCGGAAGTGGAATCCGGATCTGCGGATCGTCTTTGAGCATATCACCACCGCTGAAGCGGTCAGCTATGTGCGCTCAAACTCACCTGCGGTCGCGGCCACGATCACCGTTCATCACCTCATAATCAACCGGAATCATCTGTTTATGGGTGGAATTCGGCCGCATTACTTCTGCCTGCCGCTGGCGAAACGCGAGATACACCGCCAGGCATTACTGGCAGCCGTCACCGGCGGTGAGGCGATGTTTTTTCTGGGGACCGACTCCGCTCCGCATACCGAAAGCGCCAAACTGAACCCGTGTGGATGCGCCGGTATTTTCACTGCCCCGGTGGCTCTTTCCTGCCTGGCGCATCTGTTTGAGGAAGCCGGCAGCCTGTCACGGCTGGAAGCGTTCACATCCGAAAATGGTGCCCGGTTTTACCGTCTGAAGCTGAACTCCGGCCATCTAGTCCTGGAAAAAGGTAACAGCCCGCTGCAATTCCGCCCTTTGCCGGTAGGGAATGAAAGCATTCAGGTCTTCGATCCTGGTTTTCCGCTGTATTGGGATGTTGCGGCACCGGTCTGACAACGGGATGCCGGGTTGTGCAGCGGCACGGAAGAAAAGAGATTTGGAGAGTGATCATGCAACTGACACAGCCCGCCGACGAAAAGAGCACTGCCAGTCAAACGGCGCGGATCCTGCTGGAAGTCGGCGCGGTGCAGTTCAGACCAGCGGAACCGTTCATTCTGGCGTCTGGAGAACCGTCTCCGGTGTATGTGGATTGCCGGCGAATCATCTCTTTTCCGAAGCAGCGTAGGGTCATTACTGAATTCATGGTTCAGATGATTTTCAGCGCACAGCAGGCGGCTGGACCCTTCGACAATATCGCCGGCGGCGAGACCGCGGGGATTCCGTTCGCTGCCCTTGTCGCCGAGCGGATGGAGTTGCCCATGAGCTACATCCGGAAAAGGCCGAAGGGCTACGGGCGTAACAGCCGCATAGAGGGAGTGATGGAGGCGGAAAGTAATGTTGTGCTGGTTGAGGATCTCAGCACGGACGGCGCCTCCAAGCTGCATTTTGTGCAGGCGATTCGTGAGACCGGCGCGTTTTGCGCCCATTCAGCGGTCATTCTCGGATACGGAATTTTTCCCGCCGCTGAAGCGCGGGTTGCGGCGCAGGGCCTGAGCATTCACAGCCTGTGTGCAATGCGGGATTTGGTGAGAATTGCCGAAATCAACGGCCGGCTGAGGGGCGGAGACCTTCAGGAATTGCAGGATTTTATGTGTGCGCCAGAAAGTTGGCGGCTTAGAAATTCAAGACCTGGCTGATCAATTTGCAATGCTGTGGAAGCGTTTTTGACTTGTCGCAGTAAAGCTGAATATTGTATGCTATCGGGTAAACACGCTACAAAATATTGAAATTTTACCGTATTGTGTTTTCCACAGAAATTGCACTGCAACATACATTTTGCAATTCTCCGATTTGGCTGACAAGACAGGATTGATCCGTCAGCAGTGATCAGCAGAGGCCGGCATGGACAACGTCTCCCCGATCAGAAAATTAGACCTTCCGGACGGGGCTTCGCAACCGTCGGGTTCTGAGGATGGACAGATCTGCAGCATTGAAGCCGAGCAGGCATTGCTTGGTGCGATTCTCACCAATAACAATGTTTTCGCTCCGGTATCGGAGGTGATCAGCACCGAACATTTCCATGAGCCGGTGCACCGGGAATTATATTCTCTCATCGCCGGGAAAATATCGAATCATTCGATCGCGGATCCAGTCACGCTCAATAATGCGGTGGAGAATATTCCCGGTCTCGCCGCTCTCGGGGGCGTTGAATATCTGGTCAGGCTGGCCTCCGCCGCCGTGTCGGTGCATGCGAGCAAAGACTATGCGCGCGAAATATACGATCTGGCACGCCGCCGGGAGTTGACAGCGCTTGGTATGGAATTGGTTGACAGAGCGAGACGTATCGATCCGGGGCTGTCGGTCACCGATATCATCCATAATGCCGAAACAGACCTTTATAAACTTTGCGAAACCGGACAGCGCGGCATCGGATTTCAGTCCTTTCTCAAGTCCATCAACGAAGCGATTTCAATTGCCAAAACCGCGGCAAGCCGCAGGTCCGGACTCGCCGGCATGCCGACCGGCTTGATCGACCTCGATTACAGGCTCGGCGGCCTGCACCCCTCCGACTTGGTCATTGTCGCCGGTCGGCCCTCAATGGGGAAAACCGCACTGGCTACAAATATTGCCTTCAATGTCGCGCGGAATTTCAACAAACGCGGCATCTCGGATGATGCAAACAGCGCTGAGGGCGGCAATGTCGGTTTCTTTTCGCTCGAAATGTCGTCGGCACAGCTGGCAGCGCGCATTCTATCCGAAAGTTCCCGCATCACGACTTCGCAACTCAGACGTTCACAACTCAATGCCGCTGACTTTAAACGCTATGCGCAGGCTGCAGCTGAACTGCAGTCCGTGCCTCTCTATATTGATGACACGCCGGCATTGACGATTTCCCAGATTGCGACACGGGCCAGACGGCTCAAAGCCCAGCATGACCTTCATTTACTCGTGGTCGATTATCTGCAGCTTGTGCGGGCAACAACGGAGAAAGATAACCGGGTCAATGAAGTTTCCGAGGTCTCCCGCGGTTTGAAGGCGATTGCCAAGGATCTGGACATACCGGTAATCGCGGTCTCCCAGCTTTCCCGGTCCGTTGAAAACCGGGATGATAAGCGCCCCCAATTGTCTGATTTGAGGGAATCGGGATCGATTGAGCAGGATGCCGATGTCGTAATGTTCGTATACCGCGAGGCCTATTACCTGGAGCGGAAAAAGCCGGATGAAACCGACAGCAAAGAGCTGCAGAAATGGACCGAAAAGATGGATGCTGTCGGAAGAACGGCGGAAATCATCATCAGCAAGCAGCGGCACGGGCCGATCGGTACTGTTGAGCTGATGTTTGACGGAAAATACACTCTGTTCAGCAATAAGGCCCAGCACGGTTATTCCGATCCTGGAAGCGAAGCCTTCCGGTAGACCGCGGATACCCGGCTTGCAGGGTCAGACGTCACTCCCTCGCCGGACAGCATTCGAAACTGTTGTCACGCAGACACGCCTTATGTATCGGCAGGCATCAACCGGATCCGGTGCATGGAAATGATCGAGTCCACCCTACATATCAATGTCACAGCGGTTCAGGAAAACTGGCGGGCACTGCATGCGATGTCCGGCAGCGATGTGGAAACCGGGGCTGTTGTCAAAGCCGATGGCTACGGGCTCGGCGCGGCACGGATATCCCTGATTCTAAGGCAGGCCGGTGTGCGATCATTCTTCGTGGCGCAGATGGGCGAAGGCGTTGAGCTGCGATCAGCATTGGGTGATGACTGCACTATCTATATCCTCACCGGACATCTGCCAGGCGGTGCACCGAACCTGAAGCGCAGCGCACTGACCCCGATTCTTAATTCGGCGGAGCAATTTGCCCGCCATATGAGCCAGTGTCCGGATTTACCCTTTGCGCTGCAGCTCGACACAGGGATGAACCGGCTGGGAATGGAACCGCGGGAATTCGCCAGCATCCGTGAGTCGGCGATGCGGGCGGGGCCGGTTCTTGTGATGAGCCACCTCGCCTGTGCCGAGGAGCCCGGACACGGAATGAACGCAACCCAACTGAATGAATTCCGTTTGCTGACCGAAGGGCTGCAGGTGCGACGTTCCCTTTCCGCGACGGGGGGAATTCTGCTGGGAGAGGGTTATCACTTTGATCTCACACGGCCGGGTATCGGGATGTTCGGCGGTCTGCCATTTGCCGCAGCCCGGCCGGTGATCAGTCTCGACATTCCGGTCATTCAGCACCGGATTGTCAAACCCGGCGAAGCGGTTGGCTATGGAGCCGATTGGGTGGCAGACAGCACTCGGAACATCGCTACCATATCGGCCGGCTATGCGGACGGCATTTTCAGGCACCTCGGACCGGGAGCGGTGTTCTATTCCGGCGACCGGCCCTGTCCGGTGGTTGGACGGATTTCCATGGATTTAATCACTGTCGACATAAGTGACCTGGAGAAAACGCCGGAATCCCTGCAGTTGCTTGGACCCAACTGTAGCGTGGACCAATTCGCGGAGGCAGCCGGAACCATTGGTCACGAAGTGCTGACAGTCCTCGGAAGCCGGTATAGAAAGAACTATTTCAAGAGCGATTGAAGCCATCGGCACCAAATGCACCGAATCGTTTTATCAATACGTTGGGTTGGCCGGCTGACCATCCGCGCCTGCGCCGGAGTCGGCCGTTTCACAATTTTTACGGCGCATGCATTCAGCCATGTCTTCCGCCCACCCTTTTACTTCCGTGAGCTACTGAATGCGGTTTTAGCCATCGGCTATTTCAGCCTTCCTGTTGTCGCACTTACCGCATTATTTGCCGGTGGAGCGCTGGCGCTGCAGATTTATGCCGGCGGCTCGCGCTTTGATGCGCAGGCGACTGTACCGTCCGTTGTGGCTATCGGCATGGTTCGTGAGCTTGGCCCGGTTTTGTGCGGTTTGATGGTAGCCGGGCGTGCGGCATCGGCGATTGCCGCAGAACTCGCGACAATGAAAGTCACGGATCAAATCGACGCATTGACAACCCTTTCCACGGATCCGGTCAAGTTCCTGGTTACGCCGAGAGTGGTTGCGGCAGCCCTGGTCATGCCGGTCCTGACAGGCGTCGGAGACATACTCGGGATAATGGGTGGGTATCTCGTGGGCGTTTACCGACTTGGCTTCAATTCAGCCGCCTATCTGCAGACAACCCTGCAATTCCTGCAGAGGCCGGATGTGACATCGGGTTTGGCTAAGGCCGCTGTGTTCGGACTTATTATCGCTTTGGTTGGATGTTATTTCGGGATGAATTCCGGACGCGGTGCCAAAGGGGTCGGCCGGGCAACAACCGGCGCAGTGGCGGCTTCGTCAGCGCTGATCATTGCCTCAAATTACGTTCTGACAGAAATATTCTTCCCGGCATGACAGATCCCGTTATTGAACTTACCGAAGTCGGAAAGTCTTTCGGCTCGAACCGGGTGCTGCGCAATATCTCCCTGACGGTCGGGCACGGAGAGAGTTTTGCATTGATCGGTAGTTCCGGCACCGGAAAATCGGTCGCGATAAAATGTATCCTTGGATTGATGCGTCCGGACACGGGTCGGATTTCGCTGTTCGGCAGGGAAACGGGCGGGCGGGATGCGGCGATGTACGACAGAATTGGCATGCTGTTTCAGGAGGGCGCGCTATTTGATTCGATGTGCGTCTGGCACAATGTGGCATTCCGCCTGATGCGGGGTGAACGGAAACTGGCACCCGCACGGGCCAAGGAAATTGCAGTCAGAAAATTGGAACGTGTCGGACTGGGTGCTGAAACCGCTGATCTCTACCCGTCTGAACTTTCCGGGGGCATGAAGAAGCGGGTCGGGTTGGCACGCGCGATCGCGACCGATCCGGAGCTCATTTTCTTCGATGAACCGACCACAGGCCTGGATCCGATCAGGGCGACAATGATCAATGATTTAATCCGTGGAATCGTCACGGAGTCCGGAGCCACGGCGGTCACGATTACGCATGATATGGGCAGTGTCATGAAAATCTCCAATCGCGCCGGGCTGCTGCATGCCGGAGAGATTGTGTGGCTGGGTTCCTCCGATACGCTCAAAACTGAATCGAATCCTTTTATCCGCCAATTCGTCGAAGGATCCTCGGAAGGGCCGATCTCGGTTGCCATTTAAGCTCCGGAATTTGATCACATTCCATCCGTCCACCGCGTGTACGCAAAGCTGGATTGCGGAGTCAGTTGCCAGTCGACTTCATCAATGCCACAATGCCGACAAGTGCACAGGATGTTGGATCGGAGACACTGACCCGAACAGTCATGGGAGATCTGAATCTGTTTGATATTTCGGTAGCCGTAATCATCCTGTTGTCGGGATATTTCGCCTATGTCCGCGGTGCCGTGCGGGAAATCATGTCGGTCGCAGGCTGGATCATCTCTGCAATCGCCGCCTATTTCCTGGCACCTCAGGCTGTGCCGATCGTTGACCGGCTTCCCGTGATCGGAGAATATCTGGCCGGAAGCTGCGAAATTTCAATTATCGCATCCTTTTCCATTATGTTCGCATTGTCACTGATCATCTGCGCCGCGGTCACCGGTTTGCTGACGCGCGCGGTCAATGCCCATGGCATCGGCATCGTTGACCGCGGAACCGGGCTTGTGTTCGGAGTGTTGCGCGGAATTCTGGTTGTCGCTGTAATCCTGATCCTGCATGATTCGATCATGAGTGGCAGTCAGAAATTCCCATCGGTCGTCGACTCACGCAGTGCGGTTATCTTTCAGGATCTGCAACAGCGGATTATTGAATTATTGCCATCAAATGCCGCCAGCCGGCTTTCACTCATTTACAAGAACGTGGTTGCGATCTGCGCCGTGACTGAAGAAGTGGTTCCGGCGGTACCGCCGCTTCCGGCTGCTTCAACATGAGCAATTCGATCCCGTTTATAAGTCGAAGCGCCACCCCGTTGCATCGAAATTGATCGGATTTTGCCGCAAACCGTAGTTCTCATAACCGGCGCCACAGGGGGCTTGGGAAGCGCTGTGGCGGAAGCGTTGGCCGGGCCGGGAACCCATATCATTGCGACTGCCCGCACTTCAGGGGCATTGGAAGAACTGGATGAACGGATCCTTCGGCAGGGCGGGACGGCAAGTCTCGCGGCCTTGGATATCTCTGACACGGATGCTCTGCGACAGACGTGCCGCACGGTGTATGAACGCTGGGGTCGGCTGGACATGCTGGTGCATGCCGCTATTCACACACCACCGCTTTCTCCCGTGGCACATTCAGATCAAAAGGACCTGGGACTGGCGATGTCGGTGAATGTCAAAGCGACTCACGAGTTGATCGTCTGCACTGATCCCCTGCTGAAGCAATCGGAACATCCGGTCGCGGTATTCTTTGCGGATGCGTGTGTCGGGCGCGGTTTTCATGGAATTTATGGCAGTTCAAAAGCGGCACAGATCGCATTGGCGCGCAGCTGGCAGAGAGAAACCGGCAGAATCGGCCCCAAAGTGTATATCTTTTCTCCCAGCCCCATGCAGACGGCCTCCAGAGCACGTTTTTTTCCTGGGGAAGATCCTTCGGCGTTGGCCAAGCCGGATGACGAAGCGGCACGGATGGTGGCAGAATTCAAGCAGGATTTACGCCGCTGACATCCGCGCTTTCTGCTCAGACATAGGGGTTTTTGTCCGCATGCGAACGCAGTGACACCCGAATCGGCGTTCCCGTCAGGTCAAAACTCTCGCGCAGACCATTTTTCAAAAATCGGATATATTGTTCCGAAATCCCATCCGGTCGTGAACACATAATGACGAAGCTCGGCGGCCGCGTTTTAATCTGTGTCATATATTTCAGCTTTATCCGCCTGCCCTGCGGCGCCGGCGGCGGATGAATCGTCTTCATTTCCTGTAACCACCGGTTGAGCTGACTGGTGCCGACCCTATGGTTCCACTTCGTCCGTGCCGTTTCGACTTCTTTCCGTAACCGGGAGATTCCCATTCCGGTCAGGGCGGAAATCGGAACCAACCCCACGCCGCGGATTCCCGGCAATCTCTCTGCCAAACTGTATTCCAACTCTTCCCGAAGCTTTCGCCGCTCACGGACCAGGTCCCATTTATTGGCGGCGATTACGATCGATCGCCCCTCCTGTTCAATCAAATCCGCAATTCGCAGATCCTGTGACTCGACGGACAGGCGGGAGTCCAGCACCAACAGCACTACCTCGGCAAAGCGAATTGCCCGCAGGCTGTCTGCCACCGATAATTTTTCAAGATTCTCCGTGATCCTGCCTCGTTTCCGCATGCCCGCGGTATCGAATATGCGCACCGGCAGACCGGCCCATTCGGTTCGGACTGAAATCGAATCGCGTGTTAACCCCGGTGTTGATCCGGTCAACATTCGCTGATGTCCGACAATCCGGTTCACCAGCGAGGATTTGCCCGAGTTTGGGCGCCCGACAACCGCGATTTTGACCGGTGTTCCGGTTTCCTCTGATGACGCATCCTCTCCACAGTCCGGCAGCATGCTCAATATGTCGTCGGTCAAAGCGCCGATTCCATCCCCATGTTCGGCCGAAATTGGGATCGCCGCCCCCAGCCCGAGTTCATACGCCTCCTGCATGATCGCTGTTTCAGTCCGGCCTTCGCATTTATTCGCCGCCAACAGGGTGGGTTTTCCGATGCGCCGTAGAAAACCGGCGATCTCCCTGTCATGTGGCAGCACACCGGCGCGGGCATCAATCACCAGGAGACAGATATCCGCCAATTTCAGCGCCTGGGAAGTACTGTCCCGGACAGCGGTTGCAAATTCATCATTGCCGCTGAAATCCGTTCCCGCCGTGTCAATGACTGTTAACTCTGTGCCGCCCAGCCTCGCTGCACCCTCCCGGTAGTCCCTGGTCACACCCGGCTGGTCATGGACCAGAGCAAGACGTCTTCCGACCAGACGGTTAAATAACGTGGATTTTCCGACATTGGGCCTGCCGATGATGAGCAACACCAGGCTCATGGCTTCAATCTCCGCTCATCCGGAGGCGTTACTGCGGTCTGGATTACCTGTAGGCAATCAACCTGCCCTGATCACTCACGACATACAAAGTGCCACTCACCACTATCGGCATCGCGGCAGCTCCGCCATCCAGATCAATCACACCTGTCAGACTGCCATTTGTCGGATCAAAGAATCGAATCGCGCCGTCACCTGAGGCGACAATTAACCTTCCACCGGCGAGAATCGGGCCGAAATTAGTAAACACAGCCTTCTTCCGGCGCAGGAACCGGCTTTTATATTCCGGCAGCGGAACCGACCAGACATGTCCCCCGGTTGAAGCGTCCAGCCGCACCAGTTCCGCCGCATCGGAAACCAGAAAAACCGAGCCCCCGGTTGGCCAGACCGGACTCGCCGAGCCCTCAGACACTGTCCAGAGCACCACACCGGACTGGATATCAATTGCCGACATCTTGCCGGACTGATTGGCCACGTAAACAACACCGTTATCGATCACCGGTGCCCCGGAGATTGCCTGCAGCGTCGAACGTGCAGCCGCCTGCCTTTTTCCGCCGACGGAAACCGTCCATCTGAGCTGACCGCTTTCCGCTTCCACCGCCTGCACTTCACCGGAAGGGAAAGGAATGATTGCCAGATCGCCCCGGATCGCCGGAGTTGCGCCGGTCGGAGTTGTGGCCGCGGCCTCGGTGCCCCTTCGCCGCCAAAGAACGCGGCCGAACTCACTGTCAATCGCCCAAGCCTGGCTGTCCTGTGTCACCACAAACACACGTCCATCGGCAATTGTCGGGGCATTGCTCGCCGGAGCCTCGAATTTCTGACTCCAAATGATTTCACCTGTCGAGGCACGCAGAGCATAAAGATAGCCAAATCCTGTGGTGACAAATAAGGCGCCATTCTCATATGCCAGCCCGCCTCCCGAGGCGTCCGATGTCTGTTCAAACGGGGGAACCAGAGATCTGCTCCAAACCCGCTTGCCCTGGCTGCCATATGCGGAAACTTCAGACATCGAATCCAAAGCAAAGATGAATCCTTCCGCTGCCACCGGTGCGGCGGTGATTCTGTGCGATCTGTCATTGCCGCGTCCGACTGATATCGACCAAATCCGTTCAGGCGACGGTGATATCGCCGGGTGCTGGATTCTGTGTGCGGCGTTGCCGTTAAGTTGCGGCCAGACACCGTAACTCCGCATATCCGTCAATGCCACCGGGCGGGATCTGTTGGGGAAAGCCAGAAAATCAATGTAGGAAACAGTCTCTGAATCCGGATCGGAAACCAGGCCGGCCGAACGCTCGAGCGGCACCCGGATATCAATCCGCTCTCCTTTGAGAATTCTCTCACGCTCCGAACAGCCCGACAGAACTGCCAGACCTGCCAGTGCCCAGACGGGAACTCCGGCAATACGTTTCAATTGGCGTGGTAACATCGGGATCGTCTCAATTGCCGGAACCGGAATCCGATTCAGTTTCACTCTGCGTTGCACCGGTATCCAGCGCATCAAGCAACTGCGATAACCTTCCACGCATTGCCTGCGGAAGTCCGGCTTCATTTTCAAGTTGCCTGAGGACATCCACCGCCTGCGCAATCTGCCCCTGCCGAATCAGCATATGCGCCCTGGTCTCAATTGCCATCGGACGGAACGCTGACGCACTCACTTCGAGCGGTGCGGCACGAGCGATTATCTCATCAGAAGGAAGATACTCAGCGCCGATCCAGGCTGCCTTCAGGACCGCGAGATCCCTGTAAACCTGAGCGATCTCCACGTCGCCCGCCAATCGGTCCAAAACCTCAACCGCCGCCTGCGCATCATCGGAATTGAGCAGAGAGTCGGCCATATACAGCTGAATGACAGCCTGTTGATTGTCCTCCGCTTCGATGCCACCGAGTGCTGTCAGCGCGGCATTCGAATTATCCGCCTCGAGAACCGTCAAAATCCGGTTGCCGAATGCTTCCGCCTTCGCCTGCCTCTGCGCCGAGTTCCATTCCCTGAATCCAGCCGCGCCCACCAGCAGCAGAATAAGCGCAGCGGCAATCCAGCCATAACGGCGGAACAGCGCAAACAACCGGTCCCGTCGAACTTCCTCCGTGACCTCTTCGATAAATGAATCAGTGTTGGCCAAACCCGTCTCCAGAATTGGGCTGCTTCTAGCCCAGCCAAGCCCGCAATAGCAACGCGGAATTCCGGTGCCGCCGAACAGGCGGCCGCTGGCCGTATACCGGTCTGATCCCCGCAGGATAAATCAATCTGCGGACGGCCCTTTGCCAATTGGAGAATTTTTTGGCAAGTGGGCCACCGGGTGCGAGCGGGTGACTTCCGCCGGTTCGATCGACAATTTTCCGGAGGTCCGCCGTGAGTGTCACGGAAATCTATGCAAGTGATGCCAAGGCGCGCCTGGCGGTGGTCGGTGCCGGAACTGCCGGGCGAAGGCATATTGATGCCATTGTCAAAAGCGATGCGGCTGAGCTTGCCGGTATCGTTGATACCGATCCGGCCCGTCATGACACCGGCGGCCTCCCGGACACCATTTTTGCCTCCACGGTCGAACAGCTGTTGCAAACGGTTCGGCCTGACGGGGTTGTCATTGCCACACCCACCGACCACCATACTGAGCCGACACTGCAATGCCTTGCCGCCGGATGCAGTGTTCTGATTGAAAAGCCCGTGTCTGACAGCCTCGCGGAGGCGAGACGGATCCGGCAGGCCGAATCGAAAAGTGGCGGTTGGATTCTGGTCGGACACCAAAGGCGCTACCATTCGCAGGTCGCCGAGGCCCGGCGCGTCATCCAGTCCAAAACACTCGGCAGGTTGGTGATGGTTTCCGGGCTCTGGGGTGTCAGGAAACACCGGTCTTATTATGACCCGGCATGGCGGCGTTCACGGCAGGCCGGACCGGTCATGATCAACCTCACGCACGAGTTGGATCTGCTCCGGCATCTATGTGGCGAAATCCAGGAAGTGTTCGCTTTTTCCGGCAGCGGGGTCGAAGGTTGGGAGAAAGAGGATGTTGTTGCGGTGTCGCTGCGGTTCAAATCCGGTGTTCTGGGCTCATTCATCTTGTCAGACCGTGTCGTTTCTCCCTGGGCCTGGGAATTCTCTACCGGTGAAAACATCCTCTGCCCGAAACTTGAACAGAATTACCTGAATTTTGCCGGGACCGAGGCCTCATTGGAATTCCCGAATCTCGTTCTTTGGCGCCAGGACCAGCGCGAATGCGACTGGACCCGTCCGATCCACCCTGCAGGCGAAGCCACGGAGTTCGTTAATCCCTTTATCCTGCAGGTTGAGCATTTCGCCAAAGTTGCGCTGGGTCGGGAATCACCCCGTATCACGGTGAGCGACGCGGTCCGTAACCTGGAAGCCGCCTTGGCCGTTCTTGAAGCTGCAAGAACCGGCAGAGCACAGAGACTGAATTGAAATTTCCGCTGGCAATGATTTGGAATTCTCCCTCTTGCGCTCCCGGCAATTTGGGGGCCTTCAGCGGATTCCTTGAATTGAATTGGTTCGGCGCATATATATATTGCGTTGAGACTGTCTGATCGAACCACTATTTCTTTGCTATGCGCATCATCCCAATATTGACTGCGCTCTGCGCTGCGGCTGCTCTTTATGCGCTGGTCATTGAACGTGAAGCGGTGCTTGCCTTCGCACGCAACTCGTTCAGTATCGGACAGCCTGAACTGGAACCTGCGCCGGAAATGCCCGCTGTGGACAGCATGTCGGAAACCGCTTCCGCATCGCCGGTCGAACAAAACCGGTTGGCGGAGAATGCCGTGCGGGTGATTGCCACCCGCTCAGAAGCAGAGCCCGTGGAAGCAGGCATAACCGTCAGGGGACAATCTGAATCACTCCGTTTTGTTGAAGTGCGTTCACAGGCCTCGGGTATTGTGCAGTCCCAACCGCTGCGCAAAGGCAGTTTTGTGAAAAAGGACCAGATCATCTGCCAACTGGATCCGGGAACAAGCAAGGCTAATCTTGCCGAAGCCAATGCGCGGTTGCGTGAGGCTGAAATGAATGAAAGGACCGCATCGCGTTTAGCCGAGGGCGGTTTCGCATCCGAGACGCAGAAAAATTCTGCCCTTGCGGCGCTTGAATCAGCGGCAGCCGCACAGGTACGGGCAAATGATGCAATCGCAAAACTGGCAATTACCGCACCTTTCGACGGATTTCTGGAAACGGATGCGGCGGAGCTGGGATCATTTTTGCAACTCGGCTCGCTCTGCGCCCGCATTTTGCAGCTTAATCCCATTAAGTTTGTCGGCTATATATCTGAAATTGAAGTTGAAAACATTCAACTTGGTAATGTTGCGAAGGTCCGCTTCCTGTCCGGCAGAACGGCGAAAGGAGAAGTCACATTTATTTCCCGTTCAGCGGATTCAGACACCAGAACATTCCGTGTGGAATTTATTGTGGAAAATCCTGAACTCGCAATCAGGGATGGTTCCGCCGGCGAGGTTTTTGTTGCCACGGACCGCGCTATGGCGCACCAGATTCCACAATCCGCATTGACGCTCAATGATGCGGGGCTTCTGGGTGTGCGGACTGTGGACGGCGAATTGGCGCGCTTCATCCCGGTCACGGTTCTGCGGGACACTCCGAAAGGGGTTTGGGTGACCGGACTGCCGCCCGTCACCGATCTCATTGTGGTTGGGCAGGAATATGTGGTTGACGGCACCCCGGTATCCGCAACCTATCGGGATCGTTCGATTTGATCCGACTAATTGATTGGGCAGTTGATCATACACGCATGGTCCTGGCGTGTATAGCGCTGGCGCTGACGGCGGGCATCACCGCATATCTGACCCTTCCGAAGGAGGGGGCTCCTGACATCGAGATTCCCGCTTTTTTTGTTTCCGTGGTGTTTCCCGGAATCTCCGCCGAGGACAGCGAAAGCCTCATTGTCAGGCCACTCGAGGCGAAACTGTCACAAGTCGATGGTCTGGAGGACATCTTTGGAAGCGCTGCAGACGGCTATGCGGGTCTTTCGCTGAATTTTGAATTCGGATTGGACAAAGCCAAGACCCTTGCCGATATCCGGGAACTGGTTGATCAGGCCGAAGCCGAATTCCCCGATGGCGCCGAGGACGCCACGATAACCGAATTCAGCTTAGCCGATACTCCGATCATTGTCGTTGTGCTTTCCGGTGAAATTTCCGAGCGTGTGCTGATCCAGGTTGGCGAGCAGATCAAGGACCGGCTGGAATCGCTGCCTGAAGTGCTGGAGGTCGGCTTCACCGGCCAACGCGCTGAAATGGTTGAGGTCATAATCGACCCGCTGCATCTCGACGCCTATAACGTGACTGCGGATGAGTTGATCAGGGTTGTGACCCGAAACAACCAGTTGGTTGCAGCCGGAGAAGTCGAAACCGAGCAGGGATCATTTTCAATCCGGATTCCGGCCTCATTCGACGATCAATGGGATGTCGAGCGACTGCCCGTCAAAACCGATGGGTACCGGGTGGTCACACTCGGCGATGTTTCCGATGTGCGAATGACCTTCCAGGATCGTGAAGGGTTTGCCCGGCACAATTCGGAACCAACCGTGGCGATACAGGTCGTCAAACGACGCGACGCGAACATAATCGATACCGCGGCTTTGGTCCGCAAAACAGTCACAGAAGTGCAGAATACATGGCCTGAACCGCTGCAGGATGCGGTGAAGGTCGAGTTTGCACAGGATGTCAGTCACCAGGTATTTGATATGGTGACACAGCTGGAAAGCTCGGTTTTGACGGCGATCGCCCTCGTTATGATCGTGGTGCTGGCGGCGCTCGGTACACGTTCCGCATTACTGGTCGGTTTTGCCATTCCCACCTCGTTTCTGCTCTGTTTCGCTTTGCTTGCCCTGATGTCGATTTCGATTTCGAATATCGTCATGTTCGGCTTGATCCTCGCTGTAGGGATGTTGGTTGATAGCGCCATTGTCGTGGTCGAGCTTGCCGACCGCCGCATGAAAGAAGGTCGCCGACCGATGGATGCCTTTGCGGATGCTGCAAAGCGGATGTTCTGGCCGATTATCTCCTCCACAGCGACCACGTTATGCGCGTTTCTTCCGATGCTGTTCTGGCCGGGGGTAGCCGGGCAATTCATGGGAACCCTGCCGGTTACAATTATCTTTGTGCTTTCAGCCTCTTTGCTGGTGGCACTGATATTCCTGCCCGTTGTCGGTGGAGTTTCCGGCGCCATCAGTCAGAGGATTGAGCTGTTGTCGAGGCGGCTTTCACGGATTCATCTGATCCTGCGGTTGATTCTGCTCCTCGCGGTGGCCGCGTTGACCGGTGCCGCGGTCTTGCTGATACTGAACCCGGCACTGATCGGATTGCAGACTCCCGCCGCCGGATCCTTCACCGCGTCGATTCCAGGCGCTGTTCTGTTCGTTTTCGGCGCCTTGTCGCTCTCGGTCACAGTCGGCTCGATCAGGGCTCCCCGGCGGCGACAGAAAATCACCGCGGCCTGGAAACGAAGCCCGTTCGGCTGGGTCATGCATTTCGTGGTCGGCAATCCGATTATGCCGGTTCTCTGTGTCGCCGCCGCTGCGACTGCGGTCACACTGGCCGTCAGAAGTTACAGCCAGAACAATTACGGGGTTGAGTTCTTTGTCGATGCCGAGCCGGAGCAGGTGCAGATTTTTGTGCGTGCACGTGGAAATCTGAGCCTGATTGAGAAAGACCTCCTGGTCCGCGAAGTTGAGAGTTCAATTGTCGGTCTGGACGGTGTGGCTTCGGTTTTCGCGACAACCGGTGCGAGCGGCTTAAGGGATGAATCGGGCGGCTCAAGGCCGCTCGATACGATTGGCGTTATTCAGATCGAGTTTGACCGCTGGGAAACCCGTCAATTGATCGGCGGCGTCGCGACTGACACGAGGAAAATCACCGAACTCGTAGAGACCCGCTTAAGCGAACTTCCGGGAATTCGGACTGATCTGCAGGAGCTTGCCCAAGGACCGAACCAGGGCAAACCCGTCAGCCTGCGATTGACCTCCAAAGACTGGAACGCTTTGCTGGACGCGACATCCGTTGTCAGAGACAGGTTCGACCGGGTCGAAGGGTTGGTCTTCATTGAGGACACCCGTCCTTTACCGGGGATTGACTGGAAGATTGATGTCGACCTTGAAGAAGCCGGGCGTTACGGCACCGATATCACGACGATAGGAGCCATGGTGCAGATGCTTACCCGTGGCATACTTCTCGGTACTATGCGTGTGGATTCTTCAGATGAGGAAATCGATATCCGTGTCCGGTTTCCGGAGGAGGATCGCCATCTGTCAACACTCGACAGCCTCCGGGTAAGGTCTCAAAGCGGATTGGTGCCGATCTCGAATTTTGTTTCCAGAACACCGGTGGCGAAGATTGGCCAGGTTTCTCGGTTCAATCAGGTCAGGCATATCGATGTGCGGGCCGATGTCGAGTCAGGATTGTCCAACGCGGATGGACGCCCGATCACGCCGACCGAACGTATCGGTGTCATAACCGAATGGCTTGAAAATGACTCCGCGCTTCCTGCCGGAGTCAACTGGCAATGGACTGGAGATCAGGAGGAACAGGCGGAAAGTCAGCGTTTCCTGATGCAAGCCTTTATCGGTGCTCTTGGATTGATGTTTACGGTGTTGCTGGCCCAGTTCAACAGTTTTTACAATGCGGTTCTGGTTTTGCTTGCCGTGATTTTATCCACTGTCGGCGCTCTGCTGGGATTGCTGATACTGCAGCAACCATTTTCAATCATCATGACCGGCGTGGGAATTGTCGCACTCGCCGGCATTGTCGTGAACAACAACATCATGCTGATCGATACGTACAAAGAATATTCAAAAATCATGCCGAAGCTCGAGGCGATAGTGCGCACCACGGAAGTGCGGGCCCGCCCCGTGCTGCTCACTTCGATCACCACAATCGCCGGCCTGCTGCCGATGATGTTCGGCTTTGCAATCAACATTGTGCAAGGTGGATATGTCGTCGATACACCATCATCCCTTTGGTGGAAGCAGCTGGCTTCGGCAGTGGTTTTCGGACTGGGGACGGCCACAGTGCTGACACTGTTCGTCACACCTTCGCTGCTTGCAATCCCCATTTGGGCAAGAAAAGGGTCGTACGGGTTGTTCCGCCGTGCCGTTGCCCTCGTCGGTGGCAGGGACAGCTTTGTCGCCAGAGACCTCAATTTAAACAGCAGCCTGCGCCGGCATCCAGGTGAGACAATTTTCTGGGACACTCACCTCGCCGGGGCTGAAACATCCCTCCCTGCCGAGGAGCTGAACCCGTTTCCGGATGCTACACAGCTTGAGTTCGCAGATTCAGGATCCGAATCACTGCCTCCGGACAGGGAGCATGAAAAAGAACCCAAAACCGGCCTCACGGATGCCGAATTGCAGGCAGCGGAGTAGGCGCGGGCAATGGATTCAAATGCCGGCCTGTAAGCGGATTACTCGCTGGCTTCAGGTCTGTAGGGACGGTCATATTCCGGATCATAGAGCTCTGAAGTCTGTGGAATCTTGAATATCTGGCCAGGGTAAATCAAATCCGGATCCTTGATCTGGTCTTTATTCAATTCAAAGATATTGACATATAGTCGGCCGAGACCGAAGCGTCCCCTCGATATCCCCCACAACGTATAACCACGTTGAACAGTCACCAACTGGGTGAAGGGCGTTGTATCCACCCCCTGTCCAAGGTTCAGATGCGCTGCGGCGTCCTCCATAATCGAGAGTACATATTCCCCGCCTTCCTTTTGCAGGGGCATTTCGATCCTGCCGACCGGTTTTCCATCCGTATCGACTTCATCAACCCGCAAAGTGTAGCGGCCCGGCGAGATCTCCGAAAGATCAGCGCTCCAGCTCAAATCTTCTTTTGGATGCGCATCCTTAATATGGGCATTGTCAACATAGATCCGGATAATTCTGTTCAATTCCGAGGCGCGTCCGGCGAGGATCGCTTCACCCTTGCTGTCATAGGTCACCATCTCAACCAGCCGGTTACCGTGAAGCGGTGGCAGCGGCGGTTGCATGAGCTGCAGACCGTCCAGTGACGTCATCAGGATTGCCGGCTGCACAGGTTTGAACGTGGTTTCAACCGGAGCACCGGCGCTTTGGCCGCTGGATTCCGGTTCGGCACTCCCGACCGTCCGGAATTCGCTGGGAAACACGATCACAGAGCTGGAAGATGTCAGGGCCAGGCCGGATGGAAGGATTGCGTTCAGCGCGATTTCAAGCGGACCAGCAGTCACATCCACGGAGAATATTGCAACAAAGTTACCTCTGCCGTCGGCAATGCTTTCCGCCGCAGGCACGTCATTGACGAGTATCTGAACGGTGGAATGGGCTGCGCTTCTGCCGGCAATGGTGGCAATTCCATATTGGTCGATTCTAACCACGTCGAATGTCGGCGGATCCGGAACGGCTTCAACATCTTCAACCGCGGAGGCTTTCATTTCGACATTTTGATCGGACCGGACCGGATCAGTAGTCAGCAAGGCAACCGTCTCTCCGGGCGTGGATTCTACTGATGAACCGCCATCATCTTCCATTACGTCCAAGGCTTCGGAAGCGTCCGCCCGCATCGTCTCCGCTTCCGCGTTCTGCCCAGATGATTGAGTTTGGGATTGGGCCGTCTGCGGCACCGGAGAATCGGCTTTGTCCGCTCCGCTCAGAACTTCAGTTTCCGTGCCCGATTGCACGGGTGCCGTGACTTCAGGGTCAGTCTGTCCGCCACCGGATCCAGTATCCGTTGACTGTGCTTCCGGCTTCTGAGCCTCAACCGTCCCGGCCGCGGCGTCTTCGGAGCTGTCAATATCCGCCGCCGCGGCGTCATCGCCGACACCCGCTTCAGCTTCCTTCGTGTCACCCCGCGGCTCCGCCTCAACACCGTTGCCCGGAATTTCCTGTGCTTTCGCACTCTCACCGGCATCAGGGTCAGTCTGTCCGCCACCGGATCCAGTGTCCGTTGACTGTGCTTCCGGCTTCTGGGCCTCAACCGTCCCGGCCGCGGCGTCTTCGGAGCTGTCCATTTCCGCCGCCGCGGCGTCATCGCCGGCACCCGCTTCAGCTTCCTTCGCGTCACCCCGCGGCTCCGCCTCAACACCGTTGCCCGGAATTTCCTGTGCTTTCGCACTCTCACCGGCATCAGGGTCAGTCTGTCCGCCACCGGATCCAGTGTCCGTTGACTGTGCTTCCGGCTTCTGGGCCTCAACCGTCCCGGCCGCGGCGTCTTCGGAGCTGTCCATTTCCGCCGCCGCGGCGTCATCGCCGGCACCCGCTTCAGCTTCCTTCGCGTCACCCCGCGGCTCCGCCTCAACACCGTTGCCCGGAATTTCCTGTGCTTTCGCACTCTCACCGGCATCAGGGTCAGTCTGTCCGCCACCGGATCCAGTGTCCGTTGACTGTGCTTCCGGCTTCTGGGCCTCAACCGTCCCGGCCGCGTCTTCGGAGCTGTCCATATCCGCCGCCGCGGCGTCATCGCCGGCACCCGCTTCAGCTTCCTTCGTGTCACCCCGCGGCTCCGCCTCGACGCCGGGTGCTTGCTCGGTCGCTTCGCGTTCTTCCGTATCTGTATCGACTGCCATGCCACCCTCGTCGATGGCATCAATCCCGGAATCGGTTTCGGCTTCCCCGGCGGATGTGGCAGCCCTACTGCCACTTTCCCCGTCTTCAGTCGGTGCGCCGGTTGAGCCTGCTTCCTTTGCTTTGGAATCGCCGGTTTCAGTTTCCGGCATTGCGTCGGCATCCGCGCCATCCGTGGCTTCCGGTGCGGGTTCCACTTCATGCGTCTCGATATCCGGCTCATCATCAATGAGGTCCAGCACCGCTTCCTGGCGAAGGAAGAAATAGGTGGCGACCCCAAGCAGCAATATAGCCGCCGGTATTAATATGACCCGCATATTCGTCTGCTTTTGTCTGGTTTCCGGCATCCGATACCTCTGCAGGATGTCGACGTAAGGTCAATCAAGCGGCCCGGTCCGCTGGCTATTACGGCGAGGCGGTAATACACATAACTCATGGCGTTTGGAAACGCAGCAAATGATTGAACAAATCCCATCGGTCTGCCTGTTCTGCGGTTCACGCAATGGAAGCAAACCGGAATTCAGGAATGCGGCCATGCGTTTTGGATCGCTCGTTGCCGCGGAAGATTGGCGGCTTGTCTATGGGGCGGGCGATGTCGGCTTGATGGGGGCGGCTGCACAAGCGGCTATATCCGCAGGTGGAACGGTGTATGGCGTCATGCCCCGGCATCTCTTTGAAATGGAAGTTGCCAGGAACGATCTTGATACCCTCATCATCACCGACACAATGCATGAGCGTAAAATGAACATGTTTGAAAATTCCGACGCCATAGTCGCCTTACCGGGTGGTCTCGGAACGCTGGATGAGTTTTTTGAGGTACTGACCTGGCGCCAATTGGGTCTGCACAGCAAACCCCTGCTGCTGTTGAATATTGATCACTACTGGGACGGATTGTTCAGGCTTATGAATGATATCATCGAATCCGGTTTCGCGGATGAAGACATCCGCGAAGTCTACAGGGTCGTAACCTCCCCGGAAGCCGTCATCCGTGAACTGCGCAATCTCCTGTCCTGACGAAACAATTCAAACGAATACAGAGCCAGCGCTGCCCAGATCAAGATAAAAGCGGTCAGTTGAACCCGCCCGAACGGTTCCATGAACACAAACACCGCCACCAGAAACTGCAAAGACGGGTTTGTGTATTGAAGCAAGCCAATATCGGCATAACGCAGTCTTTTCGTGGCATATGACATCAAAACCAGAGGTCCGGCGGTGATCACGCCGGAAAAAGCGAGCAGAAGCGAATCCGTCAGATTACTGCCGAAAATGCCACCGCTTCCTCCAGTGAAACCTACCCAGTCGAATGCATGTGTGCCGACAAGCCAGACCAATGCGATCGGTGTGATTAAACCGGCTTCAGCTGCCACCGAGTGAATCGGGCCGAACCTTGTCTTCCTTTTGATCAGTCCATAGGCAGCAAAAGTCGTAGCCAGAAGCAGCGCGATCCAGGGTGCGGTATTCAACCCGACCGCCATGTAAATGATGGCGGCGGTCGCTATGCCGATTGAGACCCATTGCACCGGCGTCAGGCGCTCCCGCAAACCGATCGCCCCGAGCAAGACCGCAAAAATCGGAAAAATGAAATAGCCGAAGCTTGCCTCAGTCAGGAACCCCAACTGGACTGCGAGAATCCATGTAAACCAATTCACGGAGATCATCACCGCGGCAAAGACGGTCAGGGCAAAACCATTTCGGCCGCCGGAAAATATGTGAATGAACTCCGCACCACGCCGTTGCACGGCCAGAATTACGGCAAAGGTCAAAAATGACCAGATGACGCGGTGCGAAGCGACTTCCAGCGCCGGGACATGTGTCAGTCCCTTGTAATATATCGGGGACAATCCCCAGATTACGCCCGCGAGTCCCATCGCGGCTACGCCGCTAGCGCGGTCGCTCATCATTTGTGGTCGTGTTATGTGGCCGTATGGCCCGGTCGGATAGACGGAGCCAAGCAGGGTAATTCGATTCAGCTCTTCAGTCGGCTCGCGACATTTTCCCAATTCACCAGCTGATCAAGAAAATTCTCCAGGTAAGCTGGGCGCTTGTTTCTGAAATCAATGTAATATGAGTGCTCCCAGACATCGCAGCCAAGCAGTGCATTCTGCCCGAAACAAAGGGGATTCACTCCATTTTCGGTTTTCGTGACCTTCAATGTCCCGTCGGCCTCTTCAACCAGCCAACACCATCCGGCACCGAATTGACCCACGCCGGCGGCAATGAATTGCGATTTAAACTCGTTACAGTTGCCAAATGAGTCATTGATACGACTTTGCAACTCCGGCGGTACAGCGGATTGACCGGGTCCCATCATGTTCCAAAACTGGCAATGATTCCAATGTTGGGACGCGTTGTTGAAAATACCGTTCTGCGCCACGGCGCCGGGTTGGTAGGTCCCGGTCACGATATCCTCAACTGCCCTGCCCTCCCATTCAGTACCAGCGATCAATTTATTGCCGTTATCGACATATGCTTTGTGGTGAAGGCAGTGGTGAAACTCCATGGTTTCTTTCGACATGCCCGCGCCGGCAAGAGCATCGTGGGCATAAGGCAAATCCGGAAGGCTAAACGACATGTGTTGCTCCTTTTCTATACCGAACTCGGATCGATTTCGGCCGTGGCCTGTTTACATAGGAATCAGCAACGCTGCAACGCGGCGCTTTTCCGCCAACAATATGTTGAAGACCCGGCAGGCTGCAGGTGTGGACATCGCTTCAAACCCGATTTCGATCTGCCGCACGGCCTCATTAAATTCATCGGAAAGTGGAACTAAGCGAGTGCCGGTGCCTACAAGGAGCAGATCAGAAGAGCTGAGATCGCTGTTCAACGGCGATAAGTCCGAAAAACCCGCCCATCCGGCGGGGCCGGAAGGCAGTAAAGCCAGACCGCCCCGAGTGACTGTGCCACCGACACGGAAAAAGCCTGGCCCGTAACCGGAAACCGGGGCTTGGTCTGAAAAATTGACCTCGCTAACCCGCAAAACCTGTCCACTCCAGCTTCCCGAAGAGAGGCAATCCGCCGACCGCCGTCGCGGTAATGATCAAATAAGCCACAATCCGATACCGGCGTTCCCGTTCCGCATCAAATAGCGCGGCGCCGATCATCACGCCGAACAGGCAACTTGATGCCGCCACCATTCCGATCAGAACCGGCTTGAGAAAAAGTATATTCTGCAGGGCGAATGCAGCCAGGATCATGAAATCCGCAAGAATGAGATACAGGAACAGATTTGCGCGGATGGCCTTCGCAGGAAGTTGGCTCGCCAAATACAGCAACATCACCGGCGGGCCCGGCAACCCGACTGAGCCGGCCAGGAATCCGCCAAGCCCGCCAGTTCCGAATATCATTGACCGGTTCATCACGCCTTTGAAACGGATACCGGCTGCAAGAAAAATCACCAGCACGATAGAAAGCACGGATACCGAATATCGAAATAAATCCGGCGGCAGCATCCGCAAAACCATTATTCCCAAGGGAAGCCCCACAACCGCGCCGGCTGCCAGCCGAACCAAATCCCTCCAGTCGCAGTCCCTGGCTGTCCTGGGTGCCAGCAACACGGGACCGGCGATATCCAATACCGCGAGAACCGTGATCGCCCAGATCGGCGGCATGACCGCACCGGCGAACGGAAGGAATACCATCGCAGAGCCAAAACCCGTGAATCCGCGCACAATTCCCGCCAGCAGCGAACCCGCCATCAGCAGGATCAGATCTTCAATCCCCGCGAGGCCAAGCAGTTCCGAACCGGCCGCGGCGGCGTTGAGCATCAGGAACCGTCAGAGGTGAATTTGGTTCCGGCGTCTTTCTGTGGCTTTGACCAATCGCGTTTCACGCCAAGGCGATTGAGAATGTTAGTGGCGACGAACACCGATGAATAAGTCCCCACAATCACACCCCAAATCATTGCGAATACAAATGAACGGATGACATCTCCGCCGAAGACAAACAACGCGAGAAGCGCCAGTAATGTTGTCGCCGAGGTCATAACTGTCCGTGACAGAGTTTCATTGATGGAAAGATTTAAGACCTTCATAAGTTCGGGCTTTTTGTGCCGCCTTAGATTCTCCCGCACCCGGTCAAACAGAACAACCGTGTCATTCAGCGAGTAACCGACGATTGTCAGCAATGCGGCGATGATCGCCAAATCAAATTTGATCTGCAGCAGCGCGAATATACCGAGAGTCAGCACCACATCATGGATAAGGGCAGCCACGGCTCCAACTGAAAACTGCCATTCAAATCGAACCCAGATATAAAACAATACCGCGGCGATCGCTGCCAGCACCGCTATCACCGCCTTCTGAATGAGTTCGCCGGAAACTTTCGGCCCGACACTTTCAACGAGCGGGAACTCCATTTCCGGGTCAAGCACGCGCAAAGCCTGCTGCAGTCGGATCACTGTTTCGGCTGCGACCGACTCATCGCCTTCCTGTGCCTCAAAGCGGATTGAGGCGACATGTTCGTCCGGTCCGAAGGAAATGTCGAAGACTTCGGAAATAACAACATCTCCGAGTCCCAAGGGCGAAATCCGCTCCCGGTATGCACCGACATCGACGGCCTGGCTGCTCAATGTGCGGACAGTCGTGCCGCCACGGAAATCGATACCGAAATTCAACCCGATGAGAAACACAAGGAGCACCGACAGCAAAGTCAATGCAGTCGAAACCAGCATTGCCAACCGTGCGAAGCGGAAAAAATCCCAATCTGTCCTTTCCGGAACAAGCTTTAGCCGCATCTGTCGCACCTACAGGCTGATCTGCTTTGGTCGCTGCCAGGTGAACCAGATCACCACCAGCAACCGGGTCAGGAAAATCGCTGTGAACACCGATGTGATGATGCCGATCCCAAGAGTGACAGAGAATCCACGCACCGGCCCCGACCCCATTACGAACAGGATCACGGCGGCGATAAGGGTCGTTACATTCGCGTCCAGAATGGCAGTCAATGCGCGTTCATAACCCCGTTCAATGGCACGCGCAGGTCCTTTCGCTGTGTTGAGTTCTTCCCGGATACGTTCAAATACCAGGACATTCGCATCCACGGCCATGCCGATCGTCAGCACTATTCCGGCTATCCCCGGCAGAGTGAGGGTTGCTCCGATCAGCGACAGCGCACCGAATATCAATACCAGATTGATCAGCAGCGCGGCATTGGCAAACAGACCAAACAAGCCATAACTTGCGAACATGAATATCAGCACCGCGGCAAATGCGATAACGCATGCGACTTTGCCAGCGTCAATCGAGTCCTGTCCTAACTCCGGTCCCACGGTTCGTTCTTCCAGGAAATTCATCCCTGCCGGGAGGGCACCGGCGCGCAGCAGGACGGCAAGGCGATTGGATTCCTCCACTGTGAACCTTCCAGTGATGATTCCGGAGCCCCCGGGAATATGGTCCTGGATGGTGGGAGCCGAAATAACTTCTCCGTCAAGGACAATGGCAAAAGGTGCGCCGATATTTTCCGCTGTGTAATCTCCGAATTTTCGTGCCCCGGCGGGATTGAACCGAAACGTGACTGCCGGCAGTCCATTCTGATCGAAATCGGGCTGTGCATCGGTCAGTTGATCGCCGCTGACCACCGCAGTCCGTTCCAACACATAAAACTGGCCGGGCTCATCAAGTGACGGGTAAATCACGTTTCCGGCACCCGGGTTGTCGAGTCCGGACGAAGTCCGCCGCACGACCGGGTGAAATGTCAGCTTCGCCGTCTGGCCGATTAATTCCTTCAGTTCCTCGGCAGAGCCAATTCCCGGGACCTGGATAATGACGCGGTCCCTGCCCTGGCGCTGAATAGAGGGTTCACGGGTGCCGACTTCATCCACCCGCCTGCGCACGATTTCGAGCGACTGCTGCATGGTTCTTTCATCGGTGGCGGCCATTTCCTCTTCAGTGAGTCGAATAATGACCCTGTCACCTTCCGAGTCGACTTCTATGTCATTGGCGCCGACCGCGGTCAGGCTGACGAGGGGCCGTGCGAGTTCAGCGACTGATTCCACGGCTTGCGCGATATTTTCCGGTCTGGAAATCCGGACATGCAATTCGCCAACCGGAGAATCTGTTCGCCGAACCGTGCCGACTTCCGCGCGCACCTCCCTGAGCGCATCGCGCACATCCGGCCACATCGCGTCGATCCGGTCGGTATAGACATCCGATAGGTGCACTTCCGCTAAGAGATGCGCACCACCTCTGAGATCCAGCCCGAGATTGACAAGATTTGACGGCATCCAGGCAATCCACCCGTCCAAGGCCTGCTTGATTTCAGTCGTCTCGAGCGCTCCGCCCTCGATGGCCTGGGCAGCGTCGTTATATTTTTCAACCTGTGTATAAAATGCGTTCGGCAATGCCGCGATGATACCGAGCAGGCACAGCCCAAAGATGAGTATGCGTTTCCACAGCGAGATTTGCAGCATGTCAGGAGTCCCTCTGCGTCAGTCGCTTAGGGCGCAGGCTTTCAAGAATGCAAACATCGATCCGGACCTGTCCACAAGTCCGACCCACTGCCGTCAATCGCCCGGCGATGGCTTGCTGATCACTTGGGAGATTGTACTCCGGACAACCCTGACTTTAACACCGTCAGCGATTTCGACCTCAACTTCGCCATCGTCCTTGACCCGCGCTATCCTACCGATGATACCGCCCTGGGTCACAATGTTGTCACCGCGCTTCAGCGCTTCGACCATCGCCTTATGCTCTTTGACCTTTTTCTGCTGCGGACGGATCAGCAGGAAATACATGATCACGAAAATCAGGATGAGCGGAACCAGGCTGGTGAATCCTCCCAGCCCGCCGCCGGACTGCGCGAGTGCGGGGCCAACCAACATCTGATACCTCGAATTCTGTGCCGGATTTCAATGCCGCCGAGTAACTACATATCAGCATTCCACAATGCAAGCTGTCACTGGACCGAAGGTTTCGCCGTCAAACAGCCGCTAAGCGGTTTGAATTCGCACCGCGATACCGCTAACTCACGCCACCATCTCAGCCAGAGGGCCGTGCCGGTGCATGATATTCGATTTATCCGCGACAATCCGAATGAATTTGACGATGGGCTGAAGCGCCTCGGGATGCCACCTGCGGCAAGTGAATTGCTCGCGCTAGATATGGAACGCCGGCAGGCGATCGCTGATGCTGAAGCCGCGCAGGCACACAGAAAATCTCTTTCACGTGCGGCCGGCGCAGCCAAATCCTCGGGTGATGAGGATGAGTTTGATCGGCTGCGCGGACTTGTCGCGGAAAACCGGGATCAATTGGCAGCGCTGGAAAGCCAGTCTTCGGGTGCGTCTGAAGCCCTGGATGCGCAATTGCTGGCACTGCCCAACCTACCCTATCCGGATGTTCCGGCCGGCGTTGATGAAACCGACAATGTGGAATTGCGCCGGTGGGGTGAAGCCCGCGAATTTCCGTTCGCGCCACGTGAGCACTTCGAAATCACCGCGGTTCAAAGCGCAATGGATTTTGTGACCGCGTCCAAACTCTCAGGATCCCGGTTCGTGGTATTGTCGGGGAGTATTGCCAGGCTACACCGGGCGCTGGCACAATTCATGCTTGAGACGCACATCGCCAAGCACGGGCTGACAGAGGTCTGGACACCGGTGATTGTCCGCGATGCGATGATGCTGGGCACCGGTCAGTTGCCGAAATTCGGCGGTGATTCATATCGGCTCGAGAATGGAGACTGGCTGATCCCGACAGCCGAAGTCACGCTTACCAACATCGTGAACGGCTTGATTGTCGATGAGGACTATCTCCCCCGCCGCTATTGCGCCTGGAGCCAATGTTTCCGTTCGGAAGCCGGTGCAGCGGGCAAGGATACGGCGGGAATGCTCCGGCAACACCAGTTTGAAAAGGTTGAGATGGTTTCCGTCACCAGGCCGGATGAAAGCGAAGATGAGCAGCAGCGCATGACCAAATGCGCGGAAGCCATCCTTGAGGCGCTTGAACTACCCTATCGAACCGTCATGTTGTGCACCGGAGATATGGGATTCGGCGCCAAACGGACTTTTGATATCGAGGTCTGGCTGCCGGGGCAGAACAAATTCCGTGAAATCAGCTCGATTTCGACCTGCGGCGACTTCCAGGCCCGCCGGATGAATGCCCGATACCGCCCGTCGGCGGGAGGAACGCCGCGGTATGTGCATACATTGAACGGATCCGGCCTGGCAGTCGGCAGGAGCTTGATCGCGGTTCTGGAAAACGGCCAGTGTGAAGACGGCGGTGTCCGGCTTCCGGAAGCGCTGGCACCCTATCTCGGCGGTGCGTCACAGATCAATTCCGACGGCGCACTGGTTTAGCCCGGTTCACACCTGCGGGCGGGACTTTACCGAAAGCCGGCGCTCAAGTATGGGTGGCGTTGGCAGGCACGCAGTCTTGGCAATTTCATGCGGATACTCATTACCAACGATGATGGCATTGATGCGCCGGGTCTGGAGATTCTAAGCGCTATTGGCGAGGCTCTGGCCGGTCAGGGCGGCGAGGTCTGGACTATTGCGCCGGCAACCGAACAATCCGGCGTCGGCCATAGTGTTTCCTTTGTGCGTCCTTTCCTGATCAACGAAATCAGCGCCCGGAGATTTTCTGTCGAGGGAACGCCGGCAGACTGTGTACTCGCCGGTATCCATGATGTGATGGCACCTTCCGCGCCCGATCTGGTGCTGTCGGGGATTAACAGGGGTAACAATGCAGGCGAGAACGCATTGTATTCCGGCACTGTCGGCGCGGCAATGGAGGCATCTCTGCACGGAATTACCGGCATTGCACTTTCACAGTTCTATGGTCCCGGCAATCGAACGCTTGCGAACCCCTTTGAGGCCGCGGAACAATTCGCCGCCAAAACGATTTCCACGATCATTGATCGATTTCCGGAGGCCGAAGGCGATTATCCCCCGTTTTTCAATGTGAATTTTCCACCGTGCGGTGCAGCGGATGTCGTCGGCACAAGGATTGTCTCACAGGGATTTCGACATCAGGGCCGATTTCGGACCAGGAAAGTCGATTCCATCACGCATCGCAATTTCCTGTGGATTCAATCCGGAGACCAGAGCAGTTACGCATCGCCCGGCACCGATGTCGCTGCCAATTTAGACAGGTATATTTCCCTGACACCGATGCGGGCTGACCTGACTGCATATGACACAATGAAGAAATTGCAGGGGCAGGTCCCGTGAGTGCAGGTAACGCAAGCCTGATCCGACAAGTCAGAAGCCGCGGTGTGAACTCGGAACAGGTCCTCAACGCAATGGCGGCGGTTGACCGCAAAACCTTCGTTCCGGCACCTTTCGCCTCCAGAGCCTATGAAGACATCGCCTTACCGACCTCGATGGGTCAGACAATCAGCCAGCCGACCGTCGTCGGCTGGATGACACAGGAGTTGAGGCTGACAACCAGCCACAGGGTGTTGGAGATCGGTACCGGATCCGGCTACCAGACCTTGATTTTGTCGTATCTCGCGAGATATGTTTACAGCTTGGAGAGATTCCGTTCGCTCGCCGACACGGCGCGGGAAACCGTTATTGAAAAGCATAAACGGAAGAATGTGAGTATTTTGCACATGGATGGCGGAATCGGCCTTCCCGACGCGGCGCCATTTGACCGGATTATTGTAACCGCCGCCGCCGAGGATGTTCCACCTAAGCTTCTCGACCAGCTGAAGGCCGGTGGAACCATGGTCCTGCCAATCAATTGTTCGGCGACTGAACAACGTCTGATGCGTGTGGACAAGCGACCTTCGGGTCCGGAATACACTGAATTGTTCGGTGTCCGCTTTGTTCCGCTGCTAGAAGGAGTCAAGGATGAGTGAATTGAAATCTGCGCACCTTGGGACAGTCGACCGGTTTGAACTGCCGTCTATGAATTCAGAATCAGCTTCTTCCGTGCCGGCGGGACGGTTGCTGGTAATAGTAGCCGCATTGGGCCTCGCCGCCTGTGTCCCGGATATGCGGGGAGAGATAACCACCCCACAATATCTTAATCCTTTGGAAGAAATCGAACAGGCGCCGGAGTCAAGTGGCGGCGAAGATGCAGACACGAATGTGGATGCCGTCGAAACCAACCCGGTCCATTACATCATTGCGCAAGCGGGTGATACAGCCAGAATTATCGCCGAGCGCATTGGCGCCGACTCGATACTTGTAGCTGAATTGAACGGCGTTTTTCCTGATGCACCCCTTGCCGAAGGCCGGCTCGTACAGGTGCCGATTGATATCGAAGCGTCCAGCGCGCAGAAAATCACCGAGATCGCCTCCAGCGCATTGAAATCCGCTGAATCTGAAAATCTCCGTACCGATTCTGAAGCATCCCCGTTATCGACCCGCACAGCGGGTGCTGTCGAAACCGGGGAAGAAGTGCCGCCCCCGCCATCATCTGAAACAACCATAGTCAGCGTTTCAAGTGATATATCCCTTCCGGAATCTCCGGCTTTCGGCAACCTGCAGACGGATTCCAGCCCGCAGTTTCTATTTCCTGTCAGCGGTGAAATCATCCGGGATTATTCGAGTGGGCCGAATGGCAATGAAGGCATTGACATTGCGGCACGCGAAGGCACTCCGGTTGTTGCCGCCGGAGACGGGATGGTCATGTTAATTTCCAGATCCACTGACAAAACGGCGATTGTGCTACTCCGCCATGATGGTGAGATATTTACGGTCTACTCGTATCTGACGGATATCGAAGTCGAAAAGGGGCAACGGGTTTCCCGTGGTCAGCCACTCGGAAAAGTCGCCGGTGGGGAAAATGAATTTCTCCATTTTGAAGTCAGGATCGGAACCGAAAGCACGGATCCAATTCCTTTCCTTTCGTAACTTATTCCGTGGAGTGTGAGCCTGGACGACATGCCCCTGAAAACCGCACTGATTACTGGCGGCGGCAGTGGAATCGGTCGCGCCGCGACCTTGGCATTGGCACGTGATGGTTATCTGGTCGCAATCGCCGGCCGCCATATTGAATCGCTGCGGGAAACCGCTGCCGGTGCGGAGGACGTCATCAGACCGATCGCGGCGGACGTAACCGACGCGGGCTCAGTCGAATCACTATTTCAGACCGTTATGCGGGATTTCGGACGCCTTGATTTACTGTTCAACAATGCGGGTGTCGGGGCACCGCCGGTTCCCCTGGAGGATCTCAGCGAGGCGGATTGGCGTCGATGCGTCGATACCAACCTGACGGGAACCTTTCTCTGTACGCAACAGGCGATCCGTATCATGAAAACGCAGACCCCGATGGGGGGCCGGATCATCAATAACGGATCCGTTTCCGCCTATTCCCCCAGGCCGAACACAGCCGCATACACGGCCACCAAGCATGCGATTTCCGGGCTCACCAAATCCATTTCACTCGACGGTCGTGCCCATGATATCGCCTGTTCCCAACTGGATATCGGCAATGCCGACAGCGATATGGCGGCAAAGTTCAAAACCGGTGTTCCACAGGCTTCCGGTGACATCAGACGCGAACCGGTATTTGATCTTGAGCATTGCGGCAATGCCGTTGCCTTCATGGCCGGGTTGCCGCTCGATACCAATATTCAGTTCATGACCATCATGGCAACAAAGATGCCCTTTATCGGTCGCGGTTGAATCTCTCGGGTTCCGCCTTCACGCAGTTTCAGCGTCTGCATGCCGTGCTGAAAGATGCACGAAATACTGCCAGGCCACGCGCCCGGACCGCGCACCGCGCGTCTGCTGCCATTCGATGGCACCCGAAGTCAGCAATTCCATTCCCAGCTTGAGCCCGGCATTGTCGCAGTAGCGCTTGATCATCTCCAGATACTGCTGCTGCGAGCAGGGATGGAAACCCAGCCACAGGCCGAACCTGTCCGAAAGGGATACCTTTTCATCCACTGCTTCCGACGGCATAACGGCAGTCGAACGCTCATTTTCGATCATATCGCGGGGCATCAGATGCCGTCGATTTGACGTAGCATAAAACACCACATTGTGCGGTCGCCCTTCCACGCCGCCGTCAAGGACAGCCTTCAGCGACTTGTACTGATGTTCACCGGCGGAAAACGATAGATCATCGCAGAACAGGATAAACCGCTCCCGCACCCCACGAAGCAATCCGAGCAACCGTCCGACCGAGTTTAAATCCTCCCGTAGAATTTCAATCAGCTTCAGATCCGTTGATTTCGTTGCCACAGCCGCATGCACTGCCTTGGCCAGGGAGGATTTACCCATTCCCCGCGCACCCCAAAGCAATGCATTATTGGCAGCGGCACCGGCGGCGAAACTTTTCGTATTATCGAGCAGAATGTCACGGGCGCGGTCAATGCCAACCAGTAATTCAAGGTCAATCCGGTTGACTTCCACGACCGGCTCGAGACGGTCCGGTGAAGTTTTCCAGATGAAGGTGTCAGAATCGCCGAATTCCGGCCGGTGCGCCGGCGGTGGATTGATGCGCTCCAGCGCTACGGCAATCCTTTCCAATTGATTACGCGCATTCACCGGTCTTTTTCTCCGGAGCCTTCACTGTCTGTTCTGACGATTGAGTCGGCGCGCTTCTCAACATCCTCCTCCTCGGCATCGTCACTGTCAAAGTCCAGGCCCATTTCCTTCAATTTCTGCCGCTGTTTCCGTTCCACCCGTCGAACCAGCAAAATCGAGATTTCATAAAGCCCGTATACGACGACGAACAGGATCACCTGCGTGATGACGTCCGGCGGCGTCACCACCGCCGCCAGGGTCAGAATTCCAACGACAGCATATTTGCGGACTTGGCCAAGTCCCTTCGAGGAAACAAGGCCGGCGCGGCCGCACAGCGTCAACAATACCGGCAGTTGAAAGCACAGTCCGAAGGCAAGGATGAATTTAATTGTCAGCGAAAGATATTCGGCGACGGAACCCTGAAAAGTGATCCCTGCATCCGCTGCGAATGCACCGGTCCCTTCCCCGGCCAATAAATCGGCCTGCTGCTGAAAACCGAGAAAGAAGTCGAATGCCAGGGGAATGACAATAAAGAAAGCAAATGCGGCACCAAGAAAGAACATGATCGGCGACGCCAGAAGAAATGGCAGGAATGCATTCTTTTCGTTCCGGTACAGGCCGGGCGCAACGAATCGCCAGAGCTGATGCCCGATAAAGGGAAAGGCAAGCATGAAGCCGCCCAGGAGGGAGATTCTAATCGCTACAAAAAAACCTTCCTGGAGCTTAATCAGGATCAGGCCGCAATCCTGGCCGCGTGTGTCCAGTGCCGCACAAATGGGCTGCGTGAGAAAATTGAAGATTGGATTCCAGACTGCGAAGCAGATGACCATTCCGACCAGGAACGCGGCAACAGATCGGATAAGGCGTTTGCGTAGCTCGGCGAGATGTTCGACGAGCGGTGCTTTTGTCGATTCCAGATCCTCTTCGCTCATTTCCGGGCGGCTTCGGATTCGGGCGGGCTGGTCTCTTCCACCTGTCCCGACTCATTCATCTTCGCAGCGGCTTCCCCGGCCACTTCCGCTCCTGTCACTGTATCGTCACTGGGAGCCGATACGGCGTTGGAATGTGATTCGGTGGCTGGAGATGCGGGCTTTCCGACATCCATACCGCTTTGGAAGCGTCGCGCAGTCTCCTGCAATTTATCCAGACCCAGCTTACGTGCCGAGGTAGCGACCTTCAGGTCAGCCGAGACATCTTTCAACCCACTTTCATCCGCGGCCTGTTCCATGGCCCGCTGGAAATCCCGCGCCATCGAGCGAAGCCTTGCAGTGAATTTACCGAGTGCCCGGAACATTCCCGGCAAATCCTTGGGACCGACCACTATGAGGGCAACGACACCGACAAGAAGCAGTTCTGTCCAGCCTAAATCCAACATCAAGGAATGGGATCCTGATCAGCTGCTGCTGTTCTTTTCGCTCGTATTCATTTCCCGGGCTTCCGCAGCCGCAGATGCCTCAAGTTCTTTCTTTCCTTCATCCACACCTTTCTTGAATGAAGAGATGCCTTTGCCGACCTCGCCCATCATCGAAGCGATCTTTCCGCGCCCGAAAAGCACGAGCAAAACGACAACGATCAATAACAGACCCGGCAAACCAATGTTGTTAAACATTTACATTCTCCTTCATACGGTCCTTAGTCAGCCACACCGTTATCCCGGCAACTTCACCGGGCGCAGAGCCAGACAAGGCATCTTCTATCGCTAATGGCGAATTTTGCAAATTCCGCTGAGATCAGCCCAAAAGTGAATACCCGGGCGGCCTTGAGACCCGGTCGCTGTCCGCAGCCCGGGAAGTATACTGTCTCCGGTGGTCAAATCCGCTGCACTTCAATCGCATCAGCCGTATCCGCCGCATTCGAAATATAGGGGTTACTTACCCGACTCTGGACCGTGCATGGAAATAGAAAACACCGGTCCCTGGCAAGTCGGAGCCAGAAAACCGATCCCTGTGTCGGCAGGAACACCGCGGGAATTAACGCCCGCATCCGGGCGGAATGATCATACAGCTTGAATTCCACCAGGCTGGTGCTGCCCAAATATGTCGAACGAACAACCTCAGCGCGGGCGGCGACACCATCGCTTCGGGTCGGCGCCGGTCCCCTGCCCGCTCGATCAAAATCCATCTTGATATGTTGCGGGCGGATGACAATCTCGACATCGGCTCCGTCTACAAGTCCCGGCGCATCAAATTCTCCGAACACGGATTCGATGCGGGCGTTCCTGACAACGCCATGAATCATGTTGAGATCAGAGAAAAACTCGGCAGCCGCCCTATCGGCCGGATTATGGTATAGTTCCATTGGTGTTCCGGATTGAACAATCCTGCCATCACGCATCAATACAATCACGTCAGCGACCCGCATTGCTTCCGCCGGTTCATGCGTAACCAGCAGAATTGCGGTTCCCTCTTCTCTGAGAATTCCGAGTGTATCGTCCCGAATCCCGTCACGGAGCCGGTCATCAATGCTGGAAAAAGGTTCGTCCAACAGCATGACCCGTGGCCGGGGAGCAACCGCACGGGCCAGGGCCACCCGCTGTTGTTCGCCGCCGGATAATTCATGCGGATACTGGTTCCGCATTTCCGTCAATCCAATTTTTTCCAGCAGCGAATCGATCCGGGCTGCACGGTCCATACGCCGTCCGACGAGCCCGAAGGCAATATTCTCGGCGACTGTAAGGTGCGGGAAAAGGGCGAAATCCTGAAACATCAATCCGACAGAGCGCTTTTCGGCAGGTACGCAGACGCCCTTGGCGGCAACCGTGACACCCTGCAAACTCACCTGTCCTGAATCCGGCGTATCAACTCCGGCAATTAATCTCAGCAAGGTCGATTTGCCGCACCCCGATGGCCCGAGCAGGCACACAACTTGGCCGGAATGAACCTTAAGAGATGCGTTCGAGACAACCTCGCGGCCACCGAATTGGCGGCTGAGGGACGCAACTTCCAGTCTTGGAACGGATTCAGCCACTGCCCGGACGCCCCTGCAGATACCCAATCATTTTTCTCAACTATAGCTCATTAACATTGCCGTCACCCTGCCGCAACAGTGGCCTCATGTGGTCAAATTCACCGAGCCACCGTCATGCAGAAGATTCTGCCCGACGATGTAGCCCGCATGCGCCGAGCAGAGAAATGCGCAGACTGCGCCGAACTCGGCTGCGGTGCCATAGCGCTTCGCTGGCACACCGGCCTCGCGGTTACTGCGGATTTCGGCGGGGGTTTTTCCTTCCGAGACCGCTGCCTGCGCATCGAGGGATGTTGCCCGGTCGGTGTCATGGATTCCCGGTAGCAGATTGTTGATGGTGACACCGAAGGGCGCCACCTGGCGGGCGGTTCCAGCGACATATCCGGTCAATCCCGATCTAGCGCTGTTCGACAGGCCGAGGACTCCGATCGGTGACCTGACTGACATCGAGGTAATGTTCACAACCCTTCCCCAGCCACGCTCAATCATGCCCGGCAGCGTCCGCTTCATGAGATCGATTGGGGCAAGCATGTTGGCGTCCAGCGCCGCAATGAAATCCTCACGATTCCAATCACTCCACAATCCAGGCGGCGGACCCCCCGCATTGGTCACCAGAATATCCGGCTGTCCGCAGAGCGAGAGCAGACGGCTTCGCCCTTCTTCGGTTGTGACATCCGCCACAATGTGGCGCACTTCCGCAATTGTCGAGGAACTGATTGCCGCGGCCGCGGTCTCCAGGGCCTCAGCGCCACGTGCACACATCACTATATTCACACCGGCGTCGGCAAGAGCTTCCGCACAGCCCCTGCCAAGTCCCTTTGATGACGCACAGACGATGGCCCATTTTCCGGAAATTCCTAAATCCATTTCAATCTCTCCGAATATTCGGTTGCAAAGCTTAGTTCCAAACCGGATCACTGATACATCATCAAGTCAGAATTCGGAATCAACCCCGCTTGCAGACCCGGCCGGCAACCGCATTCCCTTGGGTTTATGGCTGCGCTGTGCATGGGGCTTGAAAAAGGCAGCTATTTGTGTGCTTCGATTTGTGTGTTCCTTGTGTTGCCCACGGTTCTGCGGCAAATCGGTATTGATCTTTTGCCGGTTGCCGACTAGATGGGCTGCCACATCCACATTGCGTTTGCAGCTCACTGATTGATTGGCTGCCTCTTACCGATTGAAAACGCACCGAAAGCCGAATACCGGATAATCACTACATATGGCTGACTTTTCAGAACTCAACCTTAACCCGTCTGTCTTGGCGGCGGTGCACGAAGCGGGCTACAAAACGCCTACTCCTATCCAGGCCATGGCCATCCCGCCGGCGCTTGAGGGTCGTGACGTTCTCGGCATCGCACAGACAGGAACCGGAAAAACCGCCTCGTTTGTGCTTCCCATGATCACCGCTTTGACAAGCGGCCGGGCACGCGCCCGCATGCCAAGATCGCTGGTCTTGGCACCGACCCGGGAATTGGCTTCTCAGGTGGCGGAAAGTTTCAATATCTATGCCAAGAATCAGAAACTGAAAATGTGCCTCCTGATCGGCGGGGTAGCGTTCGGCGAGCAGATGGCGATGACTGACCGGGGAGTGGATGTGCTTATCGCCACACCCGGGAGGCTGCTGGATCATTTTGAACGAGGAAGACTGCTTTTGTCCGGTGTCAGCATTATGGTCGTCGACGAAGCCGATCGTATGCTTGATATGGGCTTTATTCCGGATGTGGAGCGGATCTTCCGGCTTACCCCATTCACCCGGCAGACCCTGTTTTTTTCCGCCACCATGCCGCCGGAGATAGAACGTATCACGAATGAATTTCTATCGAACCCGGCGCGGGTCGAAATAGCCAAACAAGCCACCGTTGCCGACAATATCGAACAGTCGGCAAAGATGATTCAACCGGCCCGTCGGGATATGGAGTTCAAGGAGAAACGGAACCTGCTGCGCGAAACCATCAGTGACCGTGGCGATAGAATCACCAACGCCATTATTTTCTGCAACCGCAAATCGGATGTGGACATTCTGCTGCGTTCCATGCGGGCACATAAATTTGACTGCTCGGCGTTGCACGGAGATCTCGACCAGTCAATTCGAACGCGTGTGCTCAGTGAATTCCGGGACGGTGGAAAGCGCTTCCTGATCGCCTCGGATGTCGCTGCAAGAGGTCTTGATATCCCCATCGTCTCGCATGTCATAAATTTTGATGTGCCGGTGAATCCGGAAGATTATGTTCACCGTATCGGTCGAACAGGACGTGCGGGCCGCAAAGGCGAAGCCATCACACTGCTTGCACCGGGAGATAGAAAAAAACTCAAGGAGATCGAAACGCTTACCGGTTGTGAAATCAGAATCGACAGCGCAGCGGGAGAAGCGGGTTTGACGACCGGCAAACCGCCGGTGGCCGACCCGGGTCGTAAGAGTTCCAACAAGTCACGCTCCGGCGATAAACGCCAGTCGAACAAGGAGTTCCGGCAACGCCGCGGGCGGAACGCCGCTGTCGCCGTAGCGGATACGGAATCTGATGGAAACTGGGAGCATATCCCGGCCTTTCTGAAACGAAATCTGGAAGGCCGGGTTTCGCCCTGACCGAAGCTTTGGCGGCAGCCCGTATCAATATCCCGACAATATCACACGAACCACGGGTTTCTTGCCTACGGCGTGCGAGATGCCCCGGCGGATAGCGACAGCAATCTGCCGTTCAACGGCATCCGGCCCTTCCCGCATCTCCAGCTGCCCGATACAGGCCTGAACCGTCTCAGCCACCAACTGGTCGGTCTGCTTGTCATGGCCATTGCCGATACCGATAGACCTGACTGAAATTTCTGTTTCAACTTGCCGGCGGCCGAATGTCACGGCCACCATGACAACGCCTTCCCGCGCCATGCGCAGCCGATCGCGCACTATACCCGTGTCAAACGAAATAATCTCGTTCCCATCCAGATAGTTGCGTCCGACCTGGTCTGAATAGTCGGCTATGATTTTCCGCCGTCCGATGTCCAACATCGAACCGTTGGCAACAATTTCCGAATGAAATCCATTGCTTGCAGCCAATTCCGCATGCTCGGTGAGATGCCTGTGCTCGCCATGCATCGGCACGACCATTTTCGGTTTCAACAGGCGCTGCATCCGTGTCAAATCCTGTCGGTTGGCATGGCCGGAGACATGATAGAGTTCCCGGTGATCCTCGATCACCTTCACGCCCGAAGCCGAAAACCTGTTCACCACGCGTGCGACCGCCCTCTCATTTCCCGGTATTGTCCGCGACGAAATCACAACAATATCGCCCGGGACCAACTGAAATCCCCGGAATTTACCATTCGATAATTGCGCGGTTGCAGCCCTCGGCTCACCTTGGCTGCCGGTCGTCAGCAGAAGCAGCCTGTTGCGTGGCAAACGGACCGCTTCAGACGGATCAACACATTTCGGGAAATCGTCAATGACGCCGGATTCAACCGCCGCACCGACCATGCGATGCATGGCCGCCCCAAGCAATACCACGGATCGGCCACATTCCACTGCCTGCTGTGCGATCTGCCTGACCCGCGATACGTTGGATGCGAATGTCGTTGCCGCGATCGCTCCCTTGACCGAAGTGAACAGATCCGCGAGTGCTGGCCCGATCGTCGATTCCGACCGTCCCTCGCGGTCAAAGAAGACATTCGTTGAATCGCAGACCAGGGCAGAAATCCCCTCTTTTGACAGGCGCTGCCAAATGCCGCTGTCAAATGCCTCCCCGATCAAAGGTTTTTCATCAATCTTGAAATCCCCTGTATGCAGGACAAGCCCGCCAGGTGATTCGATGATAAGCGCTGAAGCTTCCGGAACAGAATGCGTGATCGGGACAAACTTCACCCGGAATGGTCCGGCTTCGATTGCCGTTGTCAGATCCCGCACCATCTGGATTGACGATGTCCCAAATCCCTCGGCGTCCAATTTTCTTTGGCAGATCGAAGCCGTGAAGCGCCTGGCATAAATGGGGACCTTCACCCGGCGGTGCAGATACCCGAGCGCTCCGAGATGGTCTTCATGCGCATGGGTCACAAACACGCCCATGACCCGCTGCCGACGCTCTTCCAACCAGGAAAAATCCGGCAGGATCAAATCAATCCCGGGAGTTGTTTCCATATCCGAAAACATGACGCCCGCATCCACGATGATCAGCTGCTCTCTGCCCTTTGGGCCGAATCCATACACATACAGATTCATTCCAATCTCTCCGGCACCGCCGAGAGGCATGTAGACCATGCGATTTGCAGCCATAAAACTATATCCTGTTAAAATCGTGGATAACCGAAAGACCAAATACCGTCAGATCTCTGTTGACGTGATCAAACAGGCCTGCCTCTGTGCCGAAGAGACCGGCGAGGCCGCCGGTGCCGATGATCTGCATTCGCCCGCCGCGCTCGCGGCTGATATCCGAACAAATGCCTTTGATCAGCCCGAGATAACCCCAAAAAATCCCGGAATGCATGCAGTCCCGTGTATTTCTGCCGACAACCTGGCTGGGGCGAAGAATTCCAACATGCGGAAGCGCCGCTGCCGCCTCGTGCAGTGCCTTGACCGAAAGGTCGACACCCGGGGCAATCACACCGCCGACATAGGCACCGTCGGTATCAACCACATCAAAATTCGTCGCCGTGCCGAAATCCACAACGATCAGATCGCCACCGTAAAGTGCGAATGCCGCCGCTGCATTGACCAGCCTGTCCGCACCGACATGCGCACCCTCATCAACGCGTGCCGCTACCGGCAGCCGGCACGCATCGCTGCCGACGACCAACGGTTCCAATTCGAAATACTGCCGGCACAGGCTCTTCAGATGGTACAGCGCATTCGGCACCACACAGGCGATGACCACATCATCAGGCCTCTCCAACCCGGACGCATCCATCAATGCCGTCAGCCAAACAAAATACTCATCAGAAGTGCGGGCGCCATCAGTGGCACAGCGCCATTGCCGGACGACTTCACCATGCTCAAGAACCGCGAACACGGTGTTCGTGTTGCCTGCGTCAATTCCCAGGAGCATCGGAAACTCCCTTCTCAAAAATCATATCCGCCGCGGCAACGGATACCTTGCCGCTGCCCCCTTGCACCAGCGCATTGCCAGATTGGTCTATGGAACTGAAAATGCCGTGAATTTCGCGATCCGGTAAACGGAACACAACCTTTTCACCAAGGCCGGCTGCACAGGCAAGCCATTGTCGGCGAATGGAGTCAAAACCTTCCCGGCAATACTGTTCTTCCCGTTTCATGTAGGATTGTGCGAGTGCTGTTATAAAATCCTCAGGAGCGATCAGCATTCCAGTCTCGCCCACAAGGCAGACCGGCTTCGGCTTGCCCTTCTCCAGCCCGACAATGGTCGGCGCATGCGCTAAATTGACTCCGAAACCGATCACTAAATGTGCCGCTTCACGGCCGGACACGGATTCCAGAAGAATTCCGGCAAGCTTTCCCCCATTGATCAGAAGGTCATTCGGCCATTTCAGTTCGATCCGGCCAGGTCGACCGGTTTGCTCAATGATCGCATCCCGCAATGCGAGTCCGGCCACGAAACCCCTTTGGGGTGCGTTCGCCGGGTCTTTGAGGGGCAGTGCCAGGCTCGCGCACAGATTTCCCGGAAATGAAAACCATGCCCGGCCCAAACGGCCCCGGCCCGATGTCTGACGCTTGGCGAAAATCCAGGTTGGCTCGGTCAGCCCACCGGCAAGTCTCTTTCCTTCAGCATTTGTGCTGTCAACGATATCCAGTATTCGGCGCCCGGTGCCCTGCGGCCACTCGCTCATCAACTGAACAATGCGGATGCGGCGACGTCCGCGAACTCTACCAGATTGAACAGGTTGATCGCGCCAATGACCATAATGGCGGCGGAAGCCAGCATCACGCCGAAACCGGTCGCCGGCATCCGATTGTCCAGCGGGTCGGTCGGTTCGCCGAAATACATGTAATACACGATTCGCAGATAGTAGAATGCTCCGATCACGGAGGCGATGCCGCCGGCTATCGCAAGTAAAATCAAACCGCTCTCCACTGCCGCCAGGAACACATAGAATTTCGCGAAGAAACCCACCATCGGCACGATTCCGGCCAATGAAAACATCAACACCAACAGTGCCAGCGCGCGTGCGGGTGCCTGTCTTGAATACATGCTCAGAGCGTCGATATCCGTCACCGCCCACCCGTCGCGCCGCATTGCCAGAATGAAAGCGAATGTGCCCAGATTCATGACCACATAGATCACCATGTAAACCAGCATGGCCCGGATCCCATCGGGGGTTCCGGCAGCGAGTCCCATTAGAGCAAATCCCATATGCGCGATGGAAGAATAGGCCATCAGCCGCTTGATGTTCCGCTGTCCGATGGCAGCGATCGCACCGAGAAACATCGATGAAACCGCCAGAATCGCCAGTATCAGTTGCCAATCTGCCGAAGCCACCGCAAAGGCCTCAATCAACAGGCGGGCGAATAATCCGATCGCGGCAATCTTCGGCGCGGTGGAGAAAAAGGCCGTGACCGGTGTTGGAGCTCCCTCGTAAACATCCGGCACCCACATGTGGAAGGGTGCCGCGGAAATCTTGAACGCCAATCCGACGAGGATAAACACCAGGCCATAGAGCAGACCAAAGGGTGTCGACCCGCCTGCGGCTTCGGCAATACCGGAAAACAAGGTGGTTCCTGAATATCCGTATGTCAGAGACGCGCCGAAAAGCAGTAATCCGGAGGACAGGGCACCCAGAACAAAATATTTTATACCGGCTTCGGTGGAACGGAGATCATTCCGGTGAAAGGCGGCAAGGACATAGAGTGACAGCGACTGCAGCTCCAACCCCATATAGAGCACCATCAGATCGCTGGCTGAAACCATGATCATCATGCCGAGCACAGCAAATGCGGCAAGCAGCGGAAATTCGAATTTCAGGATTTTCTCGCGTTCAAGAAAATCCCGGCTGATCAGCAGAGTGAGTGCCGATGCGCCCAGAATCACCACCTTGGAAAAACGCGCGAATGCATCATCGGTGAATGCACCGCCGAAAGCGGTCCGTGTGCCTTCCGGCGAAAATCCGATCCAGGCAGCCAATCCTGCGAATACCAGTGCGGTCATCCAGATCAGCACCGGCGCCGCCCGGAATCGCCCGGCGAACACACCCCAGAGAAGCGCCGCCATGGCGTAACCGGCCAGAATCAGTTCCGGCAGCAGGGTAGCGATATCCCGGGCGATCATCCGTCCACCACCACTGCACCCGCCTGCATGCGGCTTTCCGCAACTTGCTCAACCAGTTGCTGAACGCTTGCTCCGATCACATCGGTCACGAGAGAGGGATAGATACCGAGGAGCAGAACCATTACGACAAGCGGTAGGAATACCAGTTTTTCCCGACCACCCATATCTGAAATCCCGGCAAGCGATTCCTTCACCAAATCTCCAAAAACCACGCGCCTGAACAGCCACAGCGCGTAGGCGGCGGAAAGTATTACGCCGGTTGCGGCGAATGCCGCGATCCATGTGCTGTATTGAAAGACACCGGCGAGTGTCAGGAATTCGCCGACAAAACCGCTGGTGCCCGGCAAGCCGACATTTGCCAGCGTGAAGATCATGAAAATCAACGCGTAGACCGGCATGCGCACAACCAATCCACCGTAATCATCAATGCCACGGGTGTGCATGCGGTCATAAATTACGCCGACACACAGAAACAGTGCCGCGGAAATGAACCCATGCGAAAGCATCTGAAAAATCGCGCCGTCGATTCCCTGCCGGTTAGCGGCGAAAATCCCCAGCGTGACGAACCCCATATGCGCGACCGATGAGTAGGCAATGAGCTTTTTCATATCCTCCTGCATCATCGCCACCAGCGAAGTGTAAATGATGGCAATCACACTCAACCACATCACAAAGGGGGCGAGAATCTCCGATGCGACCGGAAACATCGGCAGGCTGAAGCGGATAAATCCGTAACCGCCCATTTTCAGGAGAATTGCCGCAAGGATGACGGATCCCCCCGTCGGGGCCTGAACATGCGCGTCGGGCAGCCAGGTATGAACCGGCCACATCGGCAGTTTCACCGCGAAAGAAGCGAAAAAGGCTATCCACATTATGGTCTGCAGCCCGCCGGGAATACCGAAGCCGGCAATGACAATCTCTGACGAAGGTACCACGAAACCGAGCAGTGCCGTGACATCAGAAGTACCGGAAATTGTCCACAAGCCGATCATCGCGATCAGCATCAGGATGGATCCCAGCAGCGTGTAGAGAAAGAATTTGAAGGTCGCGTAGATCCGGTCCCTGCCACCCCAAACGCCGATGATCAGAAACATCGGGATCAGGCCGGCCTCAAAAAACAGGTAGAAAAGCACCAGATCCAATGAGCAGAAAACACCAATCATGAATGTTTCCAGCACCAGGAAGGCGGCCATGTATTCCTTGACCCGGTGCGTGACATTCCAGCAAGCCAGCACCGTCACCGGCATCAGCATGGTCGTCAGCATGATGAACAGTATGCTGATCCCATCGATGCCCAACTTGTAACGCAGACCAAACAGCCACCGTTCATCTTCGACCAGCTGAAATTCGGCGCTGGATGGATCAAATTCAAGAAACACGAAAACGGAAATCAGGAATGTCGCGACTGTTGCCGTGATGGCAAGCATCTTGACATTCAACTGCGCCATTTCATCCTGTCCGCGCAGAAAGAGTATCGTGATCAACGCCGCGGAAAGCGGGGTGAACAGCATAATGGACAAGAGGTGATTCACCCTCCTCCACCTCCGAGAATGGCAGCGGCGGCGACGAGTAAAGCTGCCCCCGCAACCATTACAAATGCATAGTGGAACAGAAACCCGGACTGGATTCGCCCTGCGAGGCGCGTCAGAAACGGAACCGCTCCCAGCGCCACCGCGTGCAGAACTCCGTCGATGACACCCAAATCTCCGCGCTGCCACAGGAAACGCCCGATCCATTTCGCCGGACGGACAAAGACAAACTCATAAATCTCGTCGAAATACCATTTGTTCAACAGGAACAGGTAAAGGGGACGGTGCGCCGCTGCCAGCCGGGCTGGCAACTCCGTCCGCCTGATATAAAACAACCAGGCCAGAGCCAGCCCCAGGCTCATGGCAATGAATGGCGAAGCCTTGACCCATGCGGGTACATAATGCGCCGCTTCCAGGACATGGTTGTCGGCGGCGGTGAAAACGGACGGGCCGAACCAATCCTGAACGTAATGCCCGAAAAACACCGGGTACCAGATGACGCCGGCGGCCACCGACCCGACCGCTAACAGCAAAATCGGCAACAACATGGTCCACGGCGATTCATGCGCATGCGCATGCGTATGCGCATCGCCACGCGCACTGCCGAAGAAGGTCAGGAACATCAGCCGCCAGGAATAAAAACTGGTCATCAGGGCCGAAATGACGAGCATCCAGAATGAGAAATTGCCAGCACCGCCGCCGGCGGCAAAGCTCGATTCAACGATTGCATCCTTCGAAAGGAAACCGGCAAATCCAAATTGCGTCAGCGGCACACCAACGCCGGTGATGGCCAGCGTTCCGATCAGCATCATCCAGAATGTCCAGGGAATACGGGTCCGGAGCCCGCCATAATTCCGCATATCCTGCTCATGGTGCATAGCGTGGATCACCGACCCCGCTCCCAGGAACAGAAGCGCCTTGAAGAATGCGTGCGTGAAGAGGTGAAACATCGCCGCCTGGTAGACCCCGCAACCGGCGGCCGCGAACATGTAGCCAAGCTGCGAACAGGTCGAGTATGCGATAACCCTCTTGATATCATTCTGCACCAGACCAACGCTGGCCGCGAAAATGGCTGTGGCGGCACCGATCACCGCCACAACTCCCAAGGCGGTCGGCGCAAATTCAAACAAGGGTGAGAACCGGCAAACCAGGAAAACGCCGGCGGTAACCATTGTGGCCGCGTGAATCAGAGCTGAAACCGGCGTTGGTCCTTCCATCGCGTCGGGAAGCCAAGTGTGCAGAAACAGCTGCGCTGACTTGCCGCATGCGCCGATGAAGAGCAGCAGCGCAGTGAGTTCGGCTGCATTCAACTGCATCCACAGAAAGCCGATTTTGCTACCGGCTAAGCCCGGTGCATTTGCAAAAATCACCTCAAAATGGATGGAATCGGTCAGCATGAACAGTGCGAATATCCCCAGCGCCAACCCGAAGTCGCCAATCCTGTTGACAATAAAAGCCTTGATGGCGGCGGCATTGGCGGTCGGTTTCCGGTAATAGAAGCCGATCAGAAGGTAGGATGCCACGCCGACACCTTCCCAGCCGAAAAAAAGCTGCAAAAGATTGTCGGAAGTCACTAATGCCAACATGGCAAATGAGAAAAATGACAGGTAGGCGAAAAAGCGCGGCTTGTAGCTTTCATGCTGTTTCCATTGCGGATCAGCATGCATGTAGCCAAAGCTGTAAAGATGAACGAGCGACGAAACAGTCGTGACCACAACAAGCATGATCGCGGTTAACCGGTCGAGCCGAATTGACCAGTCCGAGGTCAGCGAACCGCTTTCCACGAAGCGGAACAGCCGGACCGTCTCGGTACCGCCGTCAAAGGCGAAAAACACGATCCAGCTCAGAATGGCGGTGAGAAATAAAAGCCCCGTGGCAATGATGAGCGCCGCTCTCTCACCATACAGGCGGTAACCGAAACCGCACAGCAGCGCACCTGCGAGCGGCGCCAGCAGGATCGTTATCAGGATGACCGGCATCATGGCGGCTTCAGCCCTTCATCACACTGACATCATCGACGGCGATCGAGTTCCGGTTGCGGTGGAAGCATACCAGGATCGCCAGCCCGATTGCGGCCTCCGCAGCCGCAACAGTGAGAATGAACAAGGTGAAAATCTGCCCGGTGAGATCGCCGAGATGAACTGAAAACGCGACGAGATTGATGTTGACCGCGAGCAGCATCAGTTCAATCGACATTAAAATGACGATGATATTTTTCCGGTTCAGAAATATTCCGAAAACCCCGATCACGAACAAGGCTGTGGCAACCGCAAGATAATGCTCCAGTTCAATCATCGCCGATCCCGTTTCTCTGCCCGAGATCCTTCAATTGCACGGACTTTGCCGGGTCCCGGTAAATCTGCGACAGAATGTCCTGCCGCTTCACCCGCTCACGACGCCGATGTGTCAGCACAATTGCACCGATCATGGCCACCAGTAAAATCAATCCCGCGATCTGGAAAAGGAGCACATAATCCGTGTAAATGAGCACCCCGAGCGCCGTTGTGTTACCGGTTTCCGAGGCTGCCGGCGCCACGGACTGGCGCAGATCCGCAGCCAGGCCGGAGGTCTTCCAATCGGTGATTTCCAGCCCCAGTACCATGAGCAGCACGGCACCGATCAACAGGCCGAACGGAATGTAACGGGCCATGCCGGCGCGGAATGCGGCAAAATCAACATCCAGCATCATGACAACAAACAGAAACAGTACCGCGACCGCTCCCACATAGACGATTACCATGAGCATGGCGATGAATTCGGCACCCTGCAGCACAAACAGGCCGGCAGCGGAAAGGAATGCCACGATCAGCCAAAGCACCCCATGCACCGGGTTGCGCGCCAGAACCACCGACAATCCTGAGAACAATACCAGCAATGCGAACAGATAGAATGCAAGCGCCTGCACTTCCATGGTCGTACTCCCCGAGCTTCAGGCTCTCGCAGCGGCGCGGCGCCTACCGGTATGCGGCATCAATTTCAAGATTGGCGGCAATTTCCGCCTCCCATCTGTCGCCGTTCGCCAGCAGCCGTTCCTTGTCATAAAAGAGCTCTTCGCGGGTCTCGGTCGCAAACTCGAAATTCGGTCCCTCGACAATGGCATCAACCGGACAGGCCTCCTGACAGAAACCGCAATAGATGCATTTGGTCATGTCAATATCATACCGGGTCGTCCGCCGGGAACCATCCTCCCTCGGTTCGGCATCAATGGTGATTGCCTGTGCCGGACAGATGGCTTCGCACAGCTTGCAGGCGATACAGCGTTCCTCGCCATTCGGATATCTGCGCAGCGCGTGCTCACCCCGGAACCGCGGTGACAACGGACCCTTTTCATGCGGATAATTGACCGTGGCCTTGGGAGAGAAGAAATATTTCAAACCCAGCCAAAGTCCGGAAAGAAAATCAACCAGGAGAATGTATTTCGCCGCTCTGGAGTAATCGATCCTGCCGGACATATCTCAGCTCCCCGCCCAACGGACAAAAAAACCGCCGAACCAAGCATAATGGACGAACAATCCCGTCAATGCCACCCAACCCAGTGAAACCGGCAAAAACACCTTCCATCCAAGTCGCATGAGTTGATCATATCGGAATCTCGGAACGATCGCCTTAACCATGGCAAACAGGAAAAAGAAAAACGCCATCTTCGAAATCATCCAGACAGCGCCATCCGGCAGTATCGGAATCGGCGACAGCCATCCGCCGAAGAACAGGATCGAAATCAGCGCGCACATCAGAAAAATCGCGATATATTCCCCGGCCATGAACAACAGGAACGGCGTGGAGGAATACTCCACCTGGTAACCGGCAACCAATTCAGCCTCGGCCTCGGGAAGGTCAAAAGGCGGGCGGTTGGTCTCCGCCAGTGCCGAGACGAAAAACAGCACCACCATCGGCAGATGCGGCAACCAGTACCAGGAGAAGAATCCTCCCGGCCCGTCCTGCGCCCGCACGATTTCACTGAGATTCAGTGACCCTGTCGACAGCAGAATACCGACGATGATGAAACCGATCGAGACCTCGTAGGAAATCATCTGCGCCGCCGAGCGCAGCGAACCGAGAAACGCGTATTTTGAATTCGAAGCCCAGCCGCCCATAATCACGCCATAAACTTCCAGTGAGGACACGGCGAAAACAAAGAGAATCCCGACATTCAGATTCGCCAGCACCCAACCGTCGGCGAAAGGAATCACCGCCCAGGCCGCCAGTGCGAGCACGAAGGAAACCAGCGGCGCAAGCAGGAACACCGGGCGATCGGCACCGGCCGGGATGACGATCTCCTTGACGACATATTTCAATGCGTCGGCAACCGACTGCAACAGGCCGAAAGCACCGACCACATTCGGCCCCCGGCGCATCTGCACCGCCGCCCAGATCTTGCGGTCACCGTAAACCAGGAACAAGAGCGAAATCATCACGAATCCCGTAATGGCGACGCTCTGCGCCAGGATGATGAGGAAAATGCCAAATCCAGTATCGAAAAAAGCCATTATTCTCACGCCATCCTGTCAGCGGAGACCGGGTGGGTTTCTCTCTTACGCGGCAATTGCATCAGCCTCCCCCGCAGCCAATTGCGACATCAGCACCGAAGCCCTGGCGATCGGGTTACTCAAGTAAAAATTCTCCTGCCCCGCGGCGATTACCGTGTCGCCGCAACCGAGAAGCGGCAACGGCTTCCACTCATTCTCAGGAACCTCGTTCAGGCGCAACAGATGCGGATGCGTTTCTCCCATCCGATGGCGCAGATCCTGCAGGGAATCATATGCCAAGGGCGTTCCCAATTCTCCTGAAACTGCCCGGATGATAGCCCAGTTTTCCTTCGCATCCCCTGGTGGAAAGGTCGCTTTGGAGGCCAATTGCGGCCGTCCCTCAGTATTGACAAAGATTCCGGATTCCTCGGTATAGGCGGCTGCCGGCAATACCAGATCAGCGCGCATGGCACCCCGGTCGCCATGGCTTCCCTGGTAGATCACAAACGGGCCCTGCGGGATGTCCACCTCATCGACCCCCAGACAGTAGACCGTCCCGGCGCCCGGTAAAACCGCCTGAATTCCCCCGGCACTGGAAAAACCGACATCCAGCGCACCCACCCGTGCCGCCGCGTTATGCAGCACCAGCATTCCAATTCCGTCCCCGGCTCCCCGCATCGCCGCTGCCAGCAAGGCCGGCCCATCCGCCTGCCGTAGCACCGCCTGGCCAACGATAATCAGCGTGCCGGACCAATCCGGATTTCCGTTCACATAGGATTCAAAACTGTGGCTGTCCTTGCCCAGATGATCATATTCATATGTCAGATCTGTTGCCGGCCCGAAATAACCCACCCTTGCGCCCTGCAGCCAGGCACCGCGGATTCTGGCGTTCAAAACCGGCGCCTCATTTCTGGGATTACCGCCGAGGATAATGATTCTTCCGGCCCGGTCCACATCCGCGATTTGTGCATTTCCGACATAGGCTGAGCGATTGTCATGCGGCAGCGCCGAGCCATCGGTTCTGCATTCCTTGGCTCCACCGAGCGCATCCACCAGCTGACCCAGGGCAAACACCGCCTCGACCGGCACCAGATCGCCGGCCAATGCGGCAACCGGTCCCTGGCGAAGCGCCCCGGCCGCAAGATCCAGAGCCTCCTGCCAGCTCACCGGCACCAAGCGGCCGTCGCGGCGCATATAGGGGCGGTCAATCCGTTGCCTGCGCAGCCCGTCCCAGGCAAACCTCGTCTTGTCGCTGATCCATTCCTCATTCACCCCATCATGGTTGCGGGGGATGATCCGCATGACCTCGCGGCCCTTGCTGTCGACGCGGATATTCGAGCCAAGCGCATCCATGACATCGATGGTTTCCGTCTTGGTCAGCTCCCACGGACGCGCGGTGAAGGCATACGGTTTTGAAGTCAGCGCGCCGACCGGGCAGAGATCGATGATATTGCCCTGAAGATTCGAACGCAGGGATTGATTGAGATAGCTGGTGATCTCGGCATCCTCGCCCCGCCCGGTCTGACCCATCTGCGTGATCCCGGCAACTTCAGTCGTGAAACGTACGCAGCGTGTGCAGGAGATGCAGCGGGTCATGCAGGTTTCCACAAGCGGTCCGAGATTCAGTTCCTCGACGGCCCTTTTCGGCTCCCGGTAACGGCTCATATCCACACCGTAGGCCATCGCCTGGTCCTGCAGGTCGCATTCACCGCCCTGGTCACAGATCGGACAATCGAGTGGATGGTTGATGAGGAGAAACTCCATCACCCCTTCCCGGGCCTTTTTCACCATGGCGCTGTTGGTGCGGATTCTGGGAGGACAATTATCCGGTCCCGGCCTCAGATCCCTGACCTGCATGGCGCAGGATGCGGTGGGTTTCGGCGGGCCTCCGACGACTTCCACCAGGCACATCCGGCAATTGCCGGCAATCGACAGCCGCTCATGGTAGCAGAAGCGCGGAATTTCCACTCCCGCCTGTTCGCAGGCCTGGATCAGCGTCAGCTCCGGATCCGCCTCGACGATGATGCCATCGATCTCCACCTGCCGCAATTCGCTCATCCGCAGATCCTGTCCGTCATTCCGCCGCAGCCTTCAGGTCGGCTTTCCGGTTCCTGATACGCGCTTCGATATCATCCCGGAAATGCCGGATAAGCCCTTGGATCGGCCATGCCGCGGCATCGCCCAGAGCACAGATTGTATGGCCTTCAACCTGTTTCGAGACCTCATACAGAAGATCAATCTCCTCGAGTTCCGCCTCACCGGTCACCAGCCGCTGCATCACCCGCATCATCCAGCCCGCCCCTTCCCGGCAGGGCGTGCATTGTCCGCAGCTTTCATGCTTGTAGAACTTGGACAATCTCCAGATCGCGCGCACGATATCGGTCGACTTATCCATCACGATGACCGCTGCCGTTCCCAATCCGCTCTTCTGCCCGGCCAGCCAGTCAAAATCCATCAATGCCTCGTCGCACAACCCACCCGGAAGGCAGGGCACTGAAGAACCGCCGGGGATCACCGCTTTGAGATTGTCCCAACCGCCGCGCACACCTCCGCAGTGACGGTCGATCAATTCACGCAGCGGAATCGACATAGCCTCTTCTACCACACAGGGATTATTGACATGTCCGCTGACGGCGAAAATCTTGGTGCCACTGTTGCGCGGACGGCCGATTCCGGCGAACCACTGGGCACCGCGGCGCAGAATCGTCGGCGCCACCGCGATCGATTCCACATTATTGACAGTTGTCGGACAACCATACAGTCCCGCCACCGCCGGAAATGGCGGCTTCATACGCGGCATACCCTTCTTGCCTTCCAGACTTTCCAGGAGCGCGGTTTCCTCGCCGCAGATATAGGCACCGGCACCATGGTGCAGAAAAATTTCGAAATTCCACCCGGAGCCGGCGGCGTTGTGACCAAGCAGTCCGGCGTCATACGCTTCGTCGATGGCCGCCTGCAACAGCTCCCTTTCGCGCACATATTCGCCGCGGATATAAATATAGGCGCTTTGCGCCCGCATCGCGAAACCGGCGAGCAGACAACCTTCAAGAAGCGTATGCGGCTCATGGCGCATGATTTCGCGGTCTTTGCAGGTTCCAGGCTCAGACTCATCGGCATTAACAACCAGATACCGTGGCCGCCCGTCATCGGATTTCGGCATAAAGCTCCATTTCAGACCGGTCGGAAACCCGGCACCGCCACGACCCCGAAGCCCGCTCTGCTTGATCTCTTCGACGATCCACTCCGGACCCTTGGCAATCAGGCCGGCGGTGCCGTCCCAGTGGCCCCGGCGGCGCGCTCCGGCCAGTCCGCCATCGTCAAAACCGTAAAGGTTGGTGAAAATCCGGTCCGAGTCCTGCAGCATGGGTTCAGCCGCTTCCACCTTTGCGGCGCGTCGGGAACCGAATCAGCGACAACACAGCCCAGGCCAACGCCGCCAATACAGCGAAATCCAGCAGAAATGCGAATTTCACCGGCCAGTTCAGCACCCCGCCAAGCCAGGATCCACCGAGCCAGATCAACATGGCACAGACAATGACACATGCCGACAGGCGGATACGCGATGCGCCATCCCGGCGCTCACCCGGAACACGGATCATAACCCCTTAACCCTCAATGCGGGCGACTGTATCGCCTTGCAGCAGGGCCAGCGCAACGGCGGCGTTATCCGCCGGCCTGCCGCTTTCAGACTCCCGCAATGTCGTGGCGCCGGAAGCCGGTTCGCAGGAAAACCTGCCATTCTGCGAGCCCGGACGCGGCACGGTTCCACCGGCAAAACCGTCAATGATTCCGGCCAGGGAATCAGGTGTCAGATCCTCGTAGTAATCCTTGCCGATCTGGGCCATCGGCGCGTTGCAGCAGGCACCGAGACACTCCACCTCTTCCCAGGAGAATTTTCCGTCGGCGGAGAGCATGTGCGGATGCGGCGCGATCTTCCGCCGGCAGATTTCAATCAGTTCCTCGGCTCCACAGATCATGCAGGTCGTGGTGCCGCAGATCTGCAGATGCGCAACCGATCCGACCGGATGCAGTTGAAACATATAATAAAAAGTGGCCACCTCATAGGCACGTATATGCGGGATGCTCAACATGTCGGCGACATACTCGACCGCAGGGCGCGACAGCCACCCTTCCTGTTCCTGCGCCCGCATGAGCAGTGGAATGACCGCCGAAGCTTGACGACCCTCCGGATATTTCCCCATCTGCCGCTGCGCCCAGGCCAGATTGCCGGCGGTGAAAGCGAAACTGCCGGGCTGAATTTCGTGAAATCTACGGCGCATTCCCGCCTCCAGCCAAACCGGGAAATGACCGCGGCTTTGTCACCGGTCTATCTCTCCGAATACGACATCCAGCGATCCGAGCACCGCCGAAACATCCGCGAGTAAATGTCCGCCGCAAAGAAAATCCATAGCCTGAAGATGAGGAAATCCGGGTGCCCGGATCTTGGCCTTATAGGGCTTGTTGGTGCCATCGGCGACCAAATACACACCGAACTCACCCTTTGGCGCCTCGACAGCCGCATAAATTTCCCCCGCCGGAACATGGAATCCTTCGGTGTAGAGTTTGAAATGATGGATAAGGGCTTCCATTGATGATTTCATTTCAGCGCGTGTGGGTGGGGTCAGCTTTCCGCGCGCGAGAACATCGCCCTCAACCGTTTCCAGCTTTTCGATGGCCTGCCGCATGATCTCCACGCTTTCACGTATTTCCGCCATCCGGCAGAGATAACGGTCATAGCAATCACCATTCACACCGATTGGGATTTTGAAATCAAACTCATCATAACATTCGTAAGGCTGCGTTCGACGCAGGTCCCACTCAATTCCGGAACCACGCACCATCACACCCGAGAATCCCCACTCTTCCGCATCCTCCGGGCTGACCACGCCGATATCCACATTGCGTTGCTTGAAAATTCTGTTCTCGGTTAGCAGATTGTCGATGTCATCCAATTTGGCGGGAAATTCCGTGCACCATCTGCTGATGTCAGCGGTCAGTTCCGGCGGCAAATCACGATGCACACCTCCCGGTCTGAAATAAGCCGCATGCAGGCGCGCACCGCATGCCCGCTCATAGAACACCATCAGTTTTTCGCGTTCCTCAAACCCCCACAGGGGCGGCGTTAACGCACCGACATCCATCGCCTGCGTGGTGACATTAAGCAAGTGGTTGAGCACCCGGCCCATCTCCGAATACAAAACCCGGATCAAGGAAGCCCGCCGCGGAATTTCGGTTCCTGTCAGCCGTTCGATCGCCAGGCACCAGGCATGTTCCTGGTTCATCGGCGCCACATAATCAAGACGGTCAAAATAAGGCAGGTTCTGCAGGTATGACCGGCTTTCCATCAGTTTTTCGGTGCCCCGGTGCAGAAGCCCTATATGCGGGTCGCAGCGCGAAACGACTTCGCCATCCAACTCCAGAACCAAGCGCAGAACCCCATGCGCCGCCGGATGCTGCGGCCCGAAATTTATGTTAAAATTCCGGATCTGCCTTTCGTCGGGCAGCAGCATGTCGGACTCAGCTTCCATCTCTTCCATCCCGTGACTTCCCGGCACCCCTCAGGCGTTAATCAGATTTCCCAGGCGCCGATTTATCAATCACATATTCGGCACCTTCCCAGGGACTCATGAAATCAAACCGGCGGAATTCCTGAACCAGTTCAACGGGCTCGTAAACGACACGTTTCAATTCCTCATCATAGCGTACTTCCGAATAGCCGGTGAGTGGGAAATCCTTGCGCAGGGGATGACCGCGGAATCCGTAATCGGTCAGGATGCGTCTGAGATCAGGGTGGCCCCGGAACTTCACCCCATACATGTCGAACACTTCCCGTTCGAACCAGTCAGCGCAGGCATGAACCGGGGTTATCGACGGCATGACCTCATCCTCGCGGATGCAGACTTTGACCCGGATACGCTGGTTCAGCGGCATTGAGAGCAAGTGGTACACGAGTTCGAAGCGTTTTTCCCGGCCCGGATAATCCACTGCCGTGATATCGATCAGGGTCGAAAAACGGCATTCACTGCTGCGTTTCAGAAATTCAATCAACTCAGCCAGTCCGGATGTGACTGCCACCACCACAAGCTCTTCCCGCTCCACTTCAGCGCTGAGAATGCTGTCAGACTGGCCGTCCCGCAAATACCCGGCAAGCCGGTTATAATCCTTAGCGGCCATCTGCATCGATCAACGCGCGATGGTCCCGGTTTGCCGGATTTTCCGCTGCAACTGCAGAATTCCATACAGCAGCGCTTCCGCGGTCGGCGGACAGCCGGGTACGTAAATGTCCACCGGCACGATCCGGTCACAGCCCCGGACGACGGAGTAGCTGTAATGATAGTAGCCGCCCCCATTGGCGCAGGATCCCATGGAAATCACGTAACGCGGCTCCGGCATCTGGTCATAGACTTTGCGCAGGGCCGGTGCCATCTTATTGGTCAGAGTGCCGGCCACAATCATCAGGTCAGACTGTCTTGGTGAAGCCCGCGGAGCGGTGCCGAATCTCTCAAGATCGTATCGCGGCATCGATGTGTGCATCATCTCGACGGCGCAGCACGCCAAACCGAAAGTCATCCAGTGCAACGACCCGGTGCGCGCCCAGCTGATAACATCTTCGACACAGGTCAGCACAAACCCCTTATCCTGCAGGTTTTCACCGGCAGCACGCGCTGGCGTGGAAGCAGCACTCATTCCCATTCCAGAGCGCCTTTTTTCCATTCATAAACGAATCCGACTGTGAGTATCGCCAGAAACAGCATCATGGACCAAAATCCAAAGGCGCCGATTTCGCGGAAAGCCACCGACCAGGGGAACAGGAAAGCCATTTCAAGATCGAAAATAATGAACAGTATGGCCACCAGATAGAATCTCACATCGAATTTCATCCGCGCATCGTCAAAGGCATTGAACCCGCACTCATAGGCTGAAAGTTTCTCCGGGTCGGGTCGTGAGACGGCGACAAATCCGGCAACAAGCAGCAGCAACCCGAGACCCGCGGCAACGGCAAGGAAAATGAAGACTGCCAGATATTCGGCAAGGAGCGATTCCAAGTTCAGCTTCCTTCGGAACTGCCGGAGATTGATACCGATCTGCATTATACAGACCACCATGAAGGGTCAACCGATGCTGCGTGGGTGTGAACCTCCACGCCTGCGGGCAAAAGACGGTTGCCGGAACAAAAACCCGCAAACCCATTGCGGTGCGCCGGCACCGTTTTCGCTTGCGGCACTCACCCGATTCCTATGAATCGCAGACCGGTTTTATCATCGCGTCACAATGCGGTTTGGCTCGAATTGAAATGAATACCGAACAGCCATTCGAAATTCTCAAACCCCGGGGATCAGCCGACATATTGATCTGTGTCGAGCATGCGGGAAAAGAAATGCCGCCGGATTTTGACAATCTGGGCTTACCGCAATCTGAAATCGATCGGCATATCGGTTGGGATATCGGCGTTGGTGAAGTTGCCAGAGCAATGCATCAGCAGCTTGGTCAGCCATTAATCCTGGGGAGATATTCCAGGCTGGTAGTGGATTTGAACCGGCCGGTCCATTCGGCGGAATGCATCTCTGCCCGGTCCGACGGCACCGATGTCCCGGGTAACCGGGATCTGACACCGGCTGAGAAATTGCAGCGTATGAACCGGTATTACCGGCCATTCCATCTGGCGGTGAGCCGTCTGATCACGAGTCTCAGACCGAAGGTCCTGCTTTCCGTGCACAGCTTTACGCCGAAATTACGCCAGCTGGGCGTACACCGGCCTTGGCATTGCGGGGTGTTATATGATGAAAATGTTCCGCTGGGGATGAGCTGTTTGCGTCATCTTGCCGATATTCCCGGGCTGGTTGTCGGTGACAATGAGCCTTACCGGGTAGACCATACTGCCGATGTGCCATTGCCGCTGCATGGCGAATTGAAGGGCGTTCCGTCGGTGCTGGTCGAAATTCGAAATGATGTCATCACCGGGGCGGCCGGGCAGCGGCGCTGGGCGGAGATTTTGTCCCGTCTGGTCGATTCCTGTCTGTTGAATCCGGTCGGCGGGCGGAGCCGGGCATAAGCGATTTTTTTGGTGACATCGGGCTGGAATTCGCCTAAGCACGCGCCAATCAAGCGCGGTTTTGTGCCCTCGGTAACGAAATCTGCTGTTCAATTGTTGCAATCCGCCGCCTTGAGACATTATTGTGGTTGAAAACCGGAGAAGTGCTGATGGAATTGAATGCTTCGCGCGAAGGCGATGTCTTGACAGTAAAGCTTGACGGCAGGCTTGATGGGGCCAACTCTGCAAAATTTGAAGAAGCGTTGAATGCCGAAATCGGCGAGGCAGGCTGCCCGGTCATTCTGGATCTTGGGGACTTAGCCTATATCAGCAGCGCCGGGCTCCGGGCGATATTGCTCGTGACCAAAGCATTGAACATGAAGGGGAAGAAGCTCGCACTCTGTTCGCTGCCAACGCAGATTGAAGAAGTTTTCAAAATCAGCGGCTTCAACAAGATTATCCCGATTCATCCCTCCCACGAAAGCGCGGCAAAGGCGATCTCCTGACAAGAATTCCGCGCCCCGGGAATTCCGCAGACTAAGGATTCCACGCTCCGGAGGGAAATCCGCCGACCCTCATAAGGTCTCATTTTCCGCTTCGGAAGCGGCAAGGATTTCTCCCCCATCCACAGGCAACGTGACGGTCATTTCGGCGAATTCGCCCTCCTCCGTTTCGACCGAAATTGATCCACCATGCTTTTGCACAATGTCGCTGCACAATGCCAGACCAAGGCCGGTTCCCTGATCCGTGGGTTTGGTCGTGAAGAACGGGTTGAAAATCTTTTCCAGCAACTCCTCGGGAATTCCCGAGCCATTGTCGCGGATCCTGATTGCGATCATACCGTCGCCGCGGGTTGTGCGTACAAGCAATTCGGGGATGTATTTTTCCCCATTGCCCCCGGTTTCCGCCTGTAAGCGTTTCTGATGCGTCGCATAGCAGGAGTTGCTTACCAGATTCAGAACCACACGACCGATATCCTGCGACACGATAATCGCCTCGCCGACATCTGTGCCGAAATCATAACTTAACTTGATCTGGAATCCTTCAACCGCAGCCCTGGCCCCGTGATAGGCAAGTTTGGCATGTTGTTCCACGAGTTGGTTAACATTCGTCGACTGCGCCTGGCCGCCACCACGGCCCATCCGCAGCATGTCATCGACGATGCGAACGGCGCGGCCGCCATGTTCAAGAATTCTGGCCAGGTTATCGGCGAGCATTCCACAGATGCTTGCAATCTCCTCCTGACGCTCTTTGTCATCCATTTCCGTATCATTCAGTATCTCATCAAATTCTTCGACGAGTTCTCTGGATGCTTCGGAGAAATTCTTGACAAAGTTCAGCGGGTTTTTGATCTCATGCGCCACGCCGGCGGTCAGTTCGCCGAGTGCCGCCAGCTTTTTCTGCATCACGATCTGTGACTGTGCTGATTGTAACTGATCAAGAACCGACTGCAGTTCCGAATTCTTATTCAAAAGATTCTGGGACAGTTCCTCGACAACATCGAGCCGCCTGGCCTTCAATGCACTTGCCCGAAAACTCTCCAGCGCCGCAGCCATGTCGGCAACTTCATCATTTCCGGCTGTCCTAACTTCGAGGTCAAGTTCGCCCTGGCTCATTTCGCGCATCCGATGCGAGAGGTAGTGCAGGCGGGGCATCAGCGATCTTCCGACGAGCAGCCAGGCAATCAACGCCGTGCCGAGAATGCCGGTTGTTCCGAGAACCAGCATCAATGTCCGGCTTGAATTGATCACGGAAGCGGTTTCCTCCGCTGCCTCAACCGCACTCGCACTGACCGACGCGGCAAGCTTTTCGGCTTCGCTCACCAGTAACGCCGAAAGTACACGGCTGTCGGCGATCAGTTTTGACTGTGTCTCCAGCACCTTCAGCTCCTGCTGGCGTAGAAGGAAGCCGCTGTCGTCTCCGGTCCCAAGCGAAAAAAGCTGATCGAACAACGGCCCGAGTTGCATTTCACCCGCCAGTGGACCGATTGATTCAAGACTTCGCAAAATGGCGTCCTGAGAGGACTCAAACAACTCCTCCCGGATCTTCAGCAACGCGCGGTCGGAGATGACAGCACCGCTCGACAGCAGTTGCAATGCGATATTCGTCTGCTGCTCCAGGTCAGACAGATGCCGGTACAGATTCAATTCCCCGGTGGTAAAGTGGATATCCCGATCCACCGGCGGAACTCCGATCTCCATGCGGCCGGTCACCAGGTAAAAATACTGATCATCGGTGACTGGAATCAGGCTGCGGCGAAGTTGTGTCTCGATATCCGCCAGATCGTCGAGATGCCCGCCATATCTTTCCCGCAACTCAAACAGCTGCAGCATGGTGTTTTCAACATCATTGACGATTTCCGTGAGCCGTATCGCATTCCTTGCCATCCATTCGACAATGGACTCACCTTCCAAGCTCTCAAGAACAGTCAATTCGCGTTCAAGTTCATTGCGCAGACCTGAAATCGTTTTGGAAACTTCCCCGATATCTTCCTTCGATTGCGCCGAGATAAGCTTGGGGGCAGCGGCAACCAGCTCGGAACTGGTTCTGGAAATCGCAAAGACCGATGCCAGTTCCGGCAGGCTTTTTTCATGAATTGTCTGCTGTGAGACCGCAATGCGTTCAAAGGCCTGCCAGGCAACGAAGACCATGATCGCCGTCACCAATCCGGCAAAGCCGACAGCAAGATAAAAATTCGCGGAAATTCGGCTGCGGAATGCGAGAAGGCGACTGGCTGCCCGGGCCATCAGTGCCGCCCGTCTGTGAATGAAGCAACCTGCGAAAACTGGCCGGCACCGTCAAATTCGGTCAAAAACACAGCATCCGAGCCTTGATTGTCATCCGGGCCGAAATTCAGCACCATACCGCCGAGTTCCATCGGCTCCTTCGACTTGAAGCGATCCAGCACGCATTCCCGGGTCAGCGTGTCGGCACAGTTCTGCATCGCTGCCAAAAGCATGCGGGCCCCGACATAGCCCTCGAACGAGATATAATCCGGTTTCGAGCCCGGCCAAACCGCCTCCAAAGCCGATCGGAACTGCCGGGCAATCTCGAATTCCTCCGACATATAGTCCGGCACCACCTGGGTGACAAAGACATCACTGATTCCGGGCCGCAACTCTCTGGCGAGGTCCTGGCTGCCGACAAATGAAATATTGACGAATACCGGTTTAAAGCCCAACTCATGCGACCAGGTGATCGCCGCCGCCGCCGGCCGGTATGCGCCGAATATCACGACCGCCTCCGGTTCGGCCCGCATCAGGTCCAGCACCGCGGTTTTGACTGCAACCGTATTGCGTTCATAGATTCCGCTGCCTACCAGCTTGAGCCCGTACCGTGCGGTCGCGGCCTGCAGCGCATGCAACCCTGCGCGTCCAAACGAATCATCCTGATACAGCAGTCCAAAACGAGTGAAGCCACGTTCTTTCACCAGCCGGTCAACCATTTCATCCGTTTCCTGTTGATAGGAAGCCCGGAAGTTCACGACATTCGGAAAACCCTCGGTGTCCCGCAGCAAAGCCGCGCCGGTGAAGGGCGCAATGAAAGGCACGCCGGAATCTCTCGCGATCGGAGCCGCGGCGCGGGAAGTTGGCGTGCCGACTGCGCCCAGAAGAGCGAAAACGGTTTTTTCGTCGATCAGGGTACGGATATTGGCAACTGTGCGGCCAGGCTCATAGCCATCATCCAGATAGGTGAGGAACACCTGTTTGCCGCCAATGCCTCCAACCAGGACTGATTCGGTGAGAGCAGCCTCGATTCCAAGGCGCATTTTCTTTCCCAACTCGCTGGCGGGCCCGGAGAATGCCGCCGACTGACCCAATCGGACAATCCGGGACTCGGCACTCTGATCCTGGGAGATGCCTTCCACGGCACCGAGATTGAACAACAGGATGACGCCCAACAGCAAACGCACCTAGCTGTCTCTCCTTTTTGTAATCATGATCCTGTTCATGTCATCCAGCCGCCGATAGCTGATCTCGTCAGCCATTGTCTTGACCAGATGCACCCCCAATCCACCGACCCGCCGCTGTTCCACCCCGCTGTCGAGATCCGGGCTCGGGGCATCTTCAAACGGATTGAATGCGTGACCGTCATCTGACATTTCAATCCTGACCATGTCGGCCTCGGACTTCAGTTCAAGATGGATTGTCACCGACTTATCCTCCGAACCGTAACTGACCGCATTGAGCACCAGTTCCTCAAGCATCAGCCTGATGGTGAAATCCAGATCCGGTGGCCATTCATTGGCGCGCCCGAAAGATTCCACCTGGGAATCAATCTGCGGCCATTGGTCACCGCATCCCTGGGCAGTGATCGACAGAAGGTTGGTCAAGGAAGTTCTCTCTTGAGCGCCGCGCAGGTGATATCGTCGGACTGAGGCGCATCACCGGCAAATTCCCGCACCGCATCGATAACGGTCTGGCAGATCTGCTGTGGATCCATTCCGGCTGCGGCCGCTCCCAGTTCCAGCAACCTCGCCTCACCGAATTCCTCATCCGCCTCATTCATCGCCTCGGTAACACCATCGGTATAGAAAAACACCAAGTCGCCCGGATTCAACTGCAGCGCCCGGTCGCCGAAATCAGCCTCCAGCCAAACACCGAGGGCAATTCCGGGTGGCATCTCAATCAACTCCGCGCCGCCATCCGCACGTACCAGCATAGGCGCATTATGGCCGCCATTCGAATAGGAGAGCATGCCTGTCTCCAAATCATAGATCGCGTAACATACGGTCACGAACATGCCGGCATCATTATCGTCCGACAACATCATGTTGATCTCCTGCAACGCTTCGCTCGGACGAAGGCCCCCGGTCGCCGCTCCTTTCAACAAAGTGCGGCTGGACATCATGAAAAGCGCCGCCGGTACGCCCTTGTCGGAAACATCGGCAATGGCAATTCCAGTCAGAGAATCGGTGAGCCGCATGATGTCAAAAAAGTCACCGCCGACATCGCGGGCCGGCTCCATGGCACCAAATACCTCATATCTTCTGTCTGACGGAAACCCGCTTGGCAGAATTGACTGCTGCATTTCCTTGGCGATTCCGAGTTCGTTCTGCAGCGAAATCAACCGATCACGCGCCTGCAGAGCCTCACGCCACATTTTCAGATGCTGTACCGTACGGCCGATGGTGATTTTCAGATCCTCAAAATCTATCGGCTTGGTTATGAAATCAAACGCACCCCTGTTCATGGCGACACGGATATTTTTCATGTCACCATAGGCGGACACTATGACCGAGCGGATGTTCGGATTTACCGAGGGTATCTGCTGCAGCAGTGTGAGCCCGTCCATTTCAGGCATATTGATATCCGAAAGCACCATGTCGATATTCTCATCCGCATTCAGAATTTCAAGCGCTTCGACTCCGTTATGGGCGAACAGAAACTCGTAAATGCCGTTCCTGACCTCGCGCCGCATTCTCTGAAGAACCAGCGGTTCGACGTCGACTTCGTCATCAACAACCAGAATTCTGTAGGGTCCTGCCATATCGGAATCCGTATTACTCTGCCGCCGTCTGTATCGACCTTAGCTTCCGAAAAGTCCATTGGCAAAGAATTTCGGGGAGCGGGAATGCAGCCGGTCACCGCCGACTATCAGACCCGGATGCGTACCTGTGGAATCGACCGAATTGACCGTATTGCCATATGGTTGCAGCGGGAATTGACTGCCGCTAGGGTCCGCAGTGGATCTGCGCCAGAGGTTGCCGGTGGAAACCATCGACTACGAAGTTGACAGCAACATCTTCGACGAGATGTTTTCTTCCAAGGGCAATGTGCGCAGGCATTGCCGACACCTGCACGAATTTCTCAAAACACTCGGTCCGGGCGACGGAAAGAGTATTCAGGACCGCGTTGCCAAATCATTCCTCACAGATGGAATCGTTTTCACGGTTTACGGTGAAAACGGCGCCGGCGAACGCATCATCCCGGTGGATTTTGTCCCGAGGCTGATCACCGAGCGCCACTGGCAGAAACTGGAGGAAGGTCTGCGCCAGCGCGTAAAGGCGCTGAACTGCTTTCTGAGTGACATTTATTCCGAAGCCAGAGCCATCAGGGATGGCGTGATTCCGGCTGAACTTGTTTTCGAGTGTCGAAATTATCTTCCGCAGTTGAAAGGCAGCTTTCCTGCCGGCGGCACCTGGGTGGTCGTTTGCGGCACCGACCTGGTGCGCACGAATGCCGGCTTCCAGGTATTGGAGGACAATTTGCAGGTTCCCTCCGGGGTTTCCTATATGCTTGCCAACAGGGCAGCGATAAAAACCAGCCTGAGGACACTGTTCAGAGCCTGCAAAGTCCGAAATATCGAAAATTACGGGCATGCGCTGCGTGAGACATTGCAGGAAATCGCTCCGGCCGGGCGGCCGGAGCCGGTAATCGCGGTCATGACACCCGGCGTTTACAACTCCGCATTCTATGAGCATATGTTTCTGGCCCGGGAAATCGGATCGCCGCTTGTGGAAGGAAGGGATCTGATGGTGCGCGACCATCACGTCTATATGCGGACGATCAAAGGGCTGCGGCGCGTCGATGTGATCTACCGGCGCATCGATGACGTGTTTCTGGACCCTGAAATATTCCGTAAGGACTCTTTGCTGGGCGTGCCGGGACTGATCGAGGCATGGAAACGCGGAAATGTGGCGCTGGCGAATGCACCGGGCACCGGAGTCGGTGATGACAAAAGCGTCTATGCCTATGTACCGGACCTTATCCGCTACTATCTGTCGCAGGAACCATTGCTCAAGAATGTGAAAACCAGATTGTGCCGTCATGAAAAAGATCTGCAGTACACCCTCGACAATCTAGCGGATTTGGTTGTCAAGCGTGTGGACGGATCTGGCGGATACGGAATGCTTGTCGGACCCGATTCCAGCCCTGCGGAGCGCGAGGCCTACGCTGCGGAAATCCGGGCGAACCCCGGTGACTTCATTTCCCAGCCGGTGCTTGCGATTTCCCGTTCGCCCTGTCTCATCGACGGACGCCTGGAACCCCGGCATGTCGATCTGCGGCCTTTTGTGCTCACCGGGAGTCGAACCCGGATCGTACCCGGCGCGTTCTGCCGGGTGGCGCTCCGCCGTGGCAGTCTGGTTGTCAATTCCAGCCAGGGAGGTGGCGGCAAAGATCTTTGGGTGGTGTCCGGCTGAATGCTGATCCGCAGCGCTGATGGACTCTTTTGGATGGGCCGCTACCTTGAGCGCGCCGGTTTGATCTGCCGGATGATCCAGATTCAACTTTCGGCACTGATCGACAGGCCGTTACCGGAAATCCATTTCGGCTGGAGCCGGATTTACGGTTCACTGAAAACCCGGCCGCATGGCGGCATGATCGAACATCCCGATGATGTCTTTGCGCTGGCGGACGCCTTTACGCTCGCGGGAGACCTCACGCTTTCGCGGAATTTCTCGTCCATCAAGACCTGTTTCGAATTCGGACGCGAAAATGCGCGTCAGATGCGGCATCTGATCAGCGATGAAATGTGGAGTTCGTTGAATCAATGCTTTCTGGAATTCCAGAAAGTTGAAATGCATGATGTCTGGCGCGCAGAGCCGGAGAAATTCTATGCCGCGTTGGAACGCGAGTTCGAAACTTTCTTCGCCCTCGCTTCGGCAACCATGTATCGGGACAGGGCCTGGCATTTCATTCGACTCGGGCGGCTCCTCGACAGGAACCAGTTGACGGCGTCCTTCATGATCAGCCATTGCCAGCGCAGCGTTGAATTTCCGGAACTTCGGCAGACCGGTGTGCGGACGATGCTGCGGACGTTCCGTGCCGAGGAAAGTTACCGCAGAATGCATGGTTATGAGCCGCATCAGCACAACGCAATCGATATGCTGGTTTCCGACCCCAACCTGTCGGCCTCGCTGCTTACGGGAATTTCCCAGATTGTCCGCGATCTCGAATCCATCGGCCACGGCATCCGGGGGAATCGTAACGATGCGCTGGATGCCGCCAGAACAATCGCGTTGCGGGTCGATCAGTTCCGGCAGGATAAGAGATTTCGTGACAGCCGCCTTCTCGACATTGAATCGGCATCGCTTGACCTGCACAATTTAATCGGCAGCCAGTATTTTTCACCTGACGAAAATGAGCGTTGATTCGGATGCAAGAGATCGCTCCGATCTGGCTTGAGAATTATACCGGGTTCCCACGTCCGAGTGATGCCGAGGCGCTGCAGGCACGCTGGCAGCAGTGGGAATCAGCAATCGACCAGCTTGAAGATACGGGGATACGGGAATTCAGCCGCTTGGTATCGACCGATGCGGGAGGCAAGGCTCTTTTTGATTCGATTTTCGGGAACAGCATTTTCCTGAGCCACAATCTCATTTCGGATCCGGCACTGGCATGCGCGTTGGCGACCGGAGGCCCCGATCATGTGGTCGCCGATACCCTTGCCGATCTCGGCAGCCTGCACCGGCTTGGCGATGAGAGCCGGTCCGAACTCATGACCCGCCTGCGACGGGCCAAGACGGCTGTCGCATCCGCCGCCGCCGCCGCCGATATCGGTCTCGCACCGCCGGTGATGCAGGTTACGGGGTGGTTGACGGAATTGGCATCCGCTTCGCTGCAGGCGACCTGTTCGCATTTGCTGCGGGAACTTCATGACCGCGGCAAGCTGCGGCTTGTCAATGCGGATGCGCCGGAATTCGAGTCCGGGCTGATCGTGCTCGGGATGGGAAAATTCGGTGCCGGCGAGTTGAACTTCTCCAGCGACATCGATCTCATTATCCTGTTTGAGGATGAGGCGCCCTGTCTTGATGCCGGCACTCATCAGCGGGTTTTCTCGCAATTGGCCCGGAACCTTGTCACCGTCATGGCGAAACGAACCGCCGATGGTTATGTGTTCCGGACAGATCTGAGGCTGCGGCCTGATCCGGGCACTACACCGCCGGCCGTATCGGTTGACCGCGCTTACCGCTACTATCTGACGCTTGGCCAGACTTGGGAACGGGCCGCTATGATCAAGGCCCGGCCTGTCGCCGGTGATATCGCGGCGGGGGAACGTTTTCTGCGGACAAACAGCGGATTTGTCTGGCGGCGCAGCCTCGACTTTCCGGCATTGAGCGAAATTCAATCCATGAAGCGGCGGATAAACGCCCATAAGGGAAGCGGTGAAATCGCCGTGGAAAACCACAATGTGAAGCTCGGGCGCGGCGGAATCCGCGAGATCGAGTTTCTTACCCAGACCCGGCAATTGATCTGGGGTGGGCAGGATCGGGCGCTGCGCGGCAGGGGAACGCTGGCGATGCTGGACCGTCTTGCCGCCGCCGGACGCATACAGGTAGCCGCGGCGACTGAACTCAAACTTGCCTATGAGTTTCTCCGCAGGATTGAGCATCGTGTGCAGATGATTGACGACCAGCAGACACATTCTCTTCCATCATCGGCACAAGGCATTGAAAAGCTGTCGGTTTTCCTGGGATATGATGAAGCAGATCAATTTCGTGGTGACTTGCTCCGGCAACTTCGGATTGTTGAGCGGCACTATAACAGCATGTTTGAGCGTTCATCCGCCGGCACAAGGGATGTCACACTCGATTTTCACGACTCAATGGCAAAGACGGAAACAATTGATGCGCTGAGAACTCTCGGTTTCCGGGATACTGAAACCGTCTACCAACATGTTCAAGCCTGGATCCAGGGCAGGGTCCGGGCCTCGCATACGCACCGGGCACAGCAGATTTTGCGGGAGAATATCGTCCCACTGGTCAGATCATTTGCCGACACGCCCGATCCGGATGTCGCACTGGCGCGCTTCAGCGGCCTACTTGGCCGTATCTCGCGCAGCATTAACCTGTTTTCCGCGATGGCCGCCGAATCCAGTCTCATGCGGTTGGTTGCCGAAATCATGGGTTCGGCCCCGCGCCTTGCGGAGTGGCTCACTCAGCAGCCGGTATTGCTGGAAGGATTACTGGAATCTGATTTTCAACAGCTTGATTTTTCGGATGAATTTGGACTTGAACCGGATGCGGCTGAAGCGGCGCGGCGGGGATTGGTGCGCCTGTTTTACGAGCGCGAATTCGGCCTGAAACAGGTAAGCGCCGATCTGGACAGCCACATTCAGGCGGAAGCCGGCGGGAATACCGATATGCAGGGTCTGTTGGATGCGCAGCGGCGCTGGACCCGCAACCGCAAGTTCCAGATCGGCATCCATATGCTTCGTGGCGATCTTCTTCCGGCACAGGCTTCCATGCCCTTGAGCAGCATAGCCGAGAGCTGCCTGAAATCCCTTCTCTCCCATGTTCAGAGGGAATTCGCCGGACTCCACGGTGAAGTTGAAGGCGGCCGGTTCGCGATCATTGCCGGCGGTCGGCTCGGCAGTGCGGAAATGACACTGGCTTCAGACCTGGATCTGATATTTGTTTACAGCCATGCGGTCGGTGCCACGGCATCGAATGGCCGCAAGCCTTTGTCGCCGACACAGTATTACGCCAAGCTCAGCCGGAGATTTCTCAACGGGGTCACCGCCCCGACCGCCGAGGGAAGGCTGTATGAAGTCGATATGCGACTCCGTCCAAGTGGAAAATCCGGTCCGATCGCCTGTTCAATCGAGCGCTTTGAACACTACCAGCATAATGATGCCTGGACTTGGGAACACCAAGCCCTGACCCGGGCCCGTGTCATCTATGCCGAGGGTAATCTCGGAAGGCGGTTGAACTCCATCATCCTGAACGTCCTGTGCACGCAGCGGAATTCGGCGGAACTCGCGGACGACATTCGCAACATGCGCCAACGTATCCGCGACGAGTTGGAAGATCCAAAAAACCCGACGATCAAGTATCGTCAGGGCGGCATTCTGGATGCGGAGTTCATCGCCCAGTTCCTGCAGCTGAAACATGCCGCGGAGTTTCCAGCCATTTTGCAGCGTGATGCCGGTTCAGCTTTCGCCAAAGCCGGCGAATTGGGGATTCTGCAACCTTCACACGCGCAGGAATTACACCGCGACCTGCTGTTCTGGCGCAACACCCAGGGGATCCTGCTGCTGACGGCGGAAAACGACCATATCGAGGAAGATGCCGCCAGTGCTCTGCAAAGGAGTTTCGGCGGTCAGGGCAGCGACTTCCTGATATCGTCATTCCTGGATTCGATGCAGGAAACCAGCGAACGCATCGCGTCCCGCTTCGATTCACTGATCCAGTAACCTATTCCGCCCTTGATTCCGGCACCTGCATCCAATCGGGATTTCGCCGTTCGAAAAACGCGCTGATCCCTTCCGCCGCTTCAGCTGTCTCCCAGCGTGCCGTCAGGCGGTCGGCGGTCTGTTGAATCAACTCGCCGCCGCCGCCCTTCAGCCATGTCAATGCTTTCGCTTCCGCGACCGCCTCCGGCGCCGCACACAGAAACTCCTCCGCCTCCCGCCGCGCTTCCGAATCCAAACGGGCAGGTTCAACGGCCTTGGTCGCAAGTCCGATTGTGACCGCTTCGCAGGCATCGAAACGCTTCCCGGAAATGAAGTGGCGCCGCGCCGGGGCGGCGCCGATTTTTGCAATCACATAGGGAGAAATTGTCGCTGGAATCAGCCCGAGCCGAACTTCGCTGAATGCGAATTCCGCTGATGCCGCCACCAGGCAGATGTCGCATACAGACATGAGCCCGATACCTCCGCCGAAAGCATTTCCCTGAACCTTGCCTATGGTCGGCTTCGGCAACCGGCCCCATCTGTTAAGCATTTGTGCCAGTTTCAATGACTCGCGGCGCCGCTCAATTGCGCCGGCATTGATCATTGACCGCATCCATCCGAGATCCGCACCGGCACAAAAACTTCTGCCCACAGCGCCGAGGATGACCGCACGGATATCCGGATCATTGCCAATCAGGCCAGCGGCATTGTGCAACTCCTCGATCATCTCCGCTGACATGGCATTATGCTTCCCGGGACGGTTCAATTCGACCGATACGATGCCAGGTCCGGCGCGGCTGATCCTCAACGTGTTCATGTACTCAGCCCGGAACCATCGCCCGCTTGGTCAGCCCGAGATTTTTCCGGACATCTTCCGGACCGATGATTTCCGCACCCAGCGACTCCACAATCCGGACAGCTTTTTCCACCAACTGCTCATTGGTCGCGAGAACACCGCGTTCCAGCATCAGGTTATCTTCCAGCCCCACGCGCACATTGCCGCCGGCGAGCACCGCCGCAGCCACATAGGGCATCTGGTTCCGCCCGAGCGAAAAGGCCGAGAAGACCCAGTTGCGGGGTACATTATTCACCATGGCAAGAAAGGTGTTCAAATCGTCGGGAGCGCCCCAGGGAATGCCCATGCAAAGCTGTACCAGCGCCGGGCTTTCGAGTATGCCTTCTTCGACCAGCTGTTTGGCAAACCATAACTGTCCGGTTTCAAAGGCTTCAATTTCCGGCTTCACGCCGGCCTCGGTCATCAATCGGCCCATTTCACGAAGCATCCCGGGTGTATTGACCATGAGATAATCCGCCTCGGCGAAATTCATGGTACCGCAATCCAGTGTGCAGATTTCCGGCCGGCACTCGACAATATGCCTGACCCGTTCGGCGGCACCGGCCATATCGGTGCCGGCGCTGTCAGGCGGCAATGGAGCATGGGTCGGCCCCAATGTCAGATCTCCACCCATTCCCGCGGTCAAATTCAGCACCATATCACAGTCCGAATCCCGGATTCTGGCTGTTACCTCCCGATAATAATCAAGCTTTCTGGAGGGCACGCCCGTCTCCGGATCCCGAACATGGCAGTGCACAACCGCGGCTCCCGCTTTTGCCGCCGCTATCGCGCTGTCGGCGATCTCCCGCGGTGACCGTGGGACATGGCGACTCCGATCCTGGGTGCCACCGGCTCCGGTTACAGCGCATGTGATGAAAACTTTCCGGCTCATACTGAGTGGCATGATTTTACCTCGCTCCGAACTGACCGCTCTGTGCCGGAATCAAACACCTGAACGGGTTCCACCGCAATCACCAATTGTCACCGGCTCTTCATGGCTCGTGCCAAGCGCCGCGCATATCGTAACGCTTCCGGGGATAACCCGGTTTTGTAGCCCTGTTCACGCAGCGTCTGATGCACCAATTCGGTGGCCACATTTCCGGGAGCACCCGGGGCAAAGGGGCAACCACCGAGTCCGGAAATCGCCGTGTCAAAAACGGTCAGGCCAAGGTCAATTGAAGCAAGGATATTGTCAACTGCCCGGCCGCCGGTATCGTGGTAATGTCCGGCCAGCCGCTGCGCGGTAACCTTGTCGAGAGTTGCCCGGAGCATCGCTTTGACAGTGTCCGGTTCACCGGCGCCGATTGTGTCTCCGAGCGAAATTTCGTAGCACCCCATCCGTATCAGCTTTGCGGCAATCGACGCGACGCTGATTGGCGGCGTCGGGCCATCGAAAGGGCACGCCACAACGCAGGATACATAACCGCGGACCGGCAAACCCAGCTTTCCGGCTTCGGCAACCACCGGTTGCAGGCGCTTGAGACTCCCGGCGACCGTGGCATTGACATTGGCTTTTGAAAATCCTTCCGACGCCGACACAAAAACCGCGATTTCATCCACGCCGCAGACGCTGGCCGCATCCAACCCCTGCAGATTGGGAACCAGTGCCGAATACCGAACCGAAGAGGCACGCCGAATTCCCCGGAACACCCGATCACTATCGGCCATCTGCGGCACCCGTCGCGGGTTAACAAAACTTCCGGCTTCGATTCGGCGGAATCCGCAATCGGACAAAGAATTGATGAGGTTAATCTTCCGCGCCGGATCCACAGGGTGCGGCAGGTTCTGCAACCCGTCTCTGGGGCCGGTCTCGACCAACTCGATCGCCGCTTCACTCCGTATCAAACCCGCCACCATCAGGGGAGCCGATAATCAGGATGTCATCACCATCCGCAACCTGGCTGCCTGCCGCCACCCGGATCTCAGTGACCGATCCGTCGCAGGGAGCGGGTAATGTCAGTTCCATTTTCATGGCTTCGATTATCGCCACCCCTTCCCCTTCCCTGACCTGGTCTCCGACGGCGACAAGAACCGCACCGACAATGCCGGGCATCGGGGCACGCACACCACCGTCCGAAACCTTAACTGCCGCTTCCGCCAGACTCTCCGGGTGTGGAAGCGTGAATTCCCAAATCCCATCCAGAAAAACCTGTGCCCTGCCCTCTTCGGCGACAGCAGTCGCCCGGATTTCACTACCATCGATCCGCCAACCCCGACCGCAAAACGCGCAATCCGCAATTTCATCGCCGATGCTGACCCGGATACGGGTCGGGGAAAGAATCGTGAGCCAGGCCTCAAAAACCGTCTGGCCGAAACAAAGATGGATTTGCCGCGTAAGGGGTTGCCATAGGGTGAAGCCGGTAAGGCTGGCATGGCAGGAAAAATCGCCTTGAAATGCTATCGCCGCCAGAATCACCGCCGCAGTCGGCGGATCGACGGCGTGTCTGCGCGTGAAAATCTCCTCGATGCTGTTGGTGCTGAATTCGCCCTGCACGAATTCCGGCAGCGCTAAAATCGCCGTCAAAAAGGCACGGTTGGTCCTCACGCCGTGAATCCGGGTCCTCTGAAGCGCATCGGCAAGCTTCAGTCTCGCCTCCTCCCGGCTTGCAGCCTGTGTTACCACCTTGGCGATCATGGGATCGTAATATGGGCTGACCTGATCACCTGCCGACACACCGCTGTCCACCCGCGCCCCGCCGGGAAACCTGACCCGTGTCAGGCGTCCCGCGGATGGCAGAAATCCGGAGGCGGGATCTTCCGCATATAGCCGTGCTTCCATGGCATAGGAGCGCAGGCGCGGGTTGCAGGCGGTGGCCGGAAGTGGATGCCCGGCAGCGACTAGAAACTGTAATTCAACCAGGTCAAGACCGGTTGCGGCTTCGGTTACCGGATGCTCGACCTGAAGCCGCGTATTCATTTCAAGGAACCAGAATTTGTCCGGCCGCAACCCGTCGGCACCCTCAGCGATGAATTCAACCGTTCCGGCACCCACATATCCTATCGCCCGGGCGGCGCCTATCGCCGCCTCGCACACAGCCTGGCGGAATTCGTCACTGATTCCAGGTGCGGGGCATTCCTCAATGACCTTTTGGTATCGACGCTGAAGGCTGCAGTCGCGTTCAAAGAGGTGAATGACGGTCCCCTGCCTGTCAGCGAATATCTGCACCTCGATATGTCGGGGACAGCGGATCAGTCGCTCAATGATCATTTCCCCGTCGCCGAACGCCGCAACCGCCTCGCGCCGCGCCTCCGACAATAGCCGCGGAAACTCGGATGCTTTTCCAGCGACCCGCATACCCTTGCCGCCGCCGCCTGCCGCTGCCTTGATCAACACCGGATAACCCAACCCGGCAGCCTCGGATTTCAACCTCGCTGCGGATTGCACGGTGCCGTGATAGCCTGGAATCACGGGCACAGATGCCGCCTGCATCAGCCGCTTCGCCGAACTCTTGATACCCATGCTTCGGATCGCCGCCGCCGGAGGTCCGATAAATGTCAGCCCGGCCAGCTCCACCTGCTCCGCAAATTCGGGGTTTTCAGACAGGAACCCGTATCCGGGATGCACGGCGTCGGCACCGGCAATTCCGGCCGCGGCAAGGATTGCCGGCGTTGACAGGTAACTCTCGGCAGGGGCCGAGGGGCCGAGGCGAACTGCCTCATCGGCCTGCCGGACGTGCAGCGCGGAAGCATCCGCATCTGAGTAAACAGCGACGGTAGGAATACCCAACCGCTTGGCGGTGCGGATGATTCGGCAGGCGATTTCGCCGCGATTCGCAATCAGCAGTTTTCTGAACATTCGATCAGAACCGCCGGTGGAGTGCTCGATGCTCACGAACCCGCTCGAACTCACATACGGAACAGCCCGAATTTTGTATCCGGAATCGGCGCGTTCAATGCCGCCGACAGTGACAGCGCCAGCACATCGCGGCTTTTTGCCGGTTCAATAACCCCGTCATCCCATAAACGCGCCGAGGCATATACCGGATGCGACTGGGTTTCGAACTGCTCGATAACGGACGCCCCATACTCATCCGCTTGCTTATCATCGAAATCTCTCCCGGCTTTTTCCGCTGCCTGGCGGCGCACCATTGACAATACCCGGGCAGCCTGGCTGCCACCCATCACCGCAATCCGCGCATTCGGCCAAGTCCAGAGAAAACGTGGCTGATAGGCCCGCCCCGCCATTCCGTAATTGCCGGCACCGAATGAGCCGCCGATGATCATCGTGATTTTCGGCACTTCCGTGGTAGCCACCGCTGTCACCATTTTCGCGCCATGCTTTGCGATGCCTTCATTCTCGGCTTTCCGGCCGACCATGAAGCCCATGATATTCTGCAGGAACACGAGCGGGATTCTGCGCTGCGAGCATAACTCGACGAAATGCGCGCCCTTCAGCGCACTGTCCGAGAACAGCACCCCGTTATTGGCGACGATGCCGACCGCCATTCCCCGGATATCGGCAAACCCGGTGACCAGGGTTGCCCCGAACTTAGCCTTGAACTCGTCAAACCGGGAGCCGTCCACCAAGCGTGCGATCACTTCCCGGACATCGTATGGGCGACGGAGTTCACAGGGAACGATGCCGTGGAGTTCACCCGGATCGTAGAGTGGCTCCTCACTGTCCATATCAAGAACGGAATCCATTCTATGCAGGCCCAATGAGGCCACTGCCCGCCGTGCCATTGCCAAAGCGGCATTGTCATCCTCGGCGAGATAATCAGCCACGCCGGATACCGTGGTATGAACTTCTCCGCCGCCGAGCTCCTCAGCTGAAACGGTCTCCCCGGTCGCTGCTCTGACCAGGGGCGGGCCAGCCAGGAAAATCGTTCCCTGATTTCGGACAATCACCGAAATGTCGGACATTGCCGGCACGTAGGCGCCCCCGGCAGTGCAGGATCCCATCACAACAGCGATCTGGGTGATTCCCGCCGCCGACATGCGTGCCTGGTTGTAGAAAATGCGCCCGAAATGGTCCCTGTCCGGGAATACCTCATCCTGTTGCGGCAGGTTGGCGCCCCCTGAATCAACCAGGTAGATGCAGGGAAGCCGGCAATCCAAGGCAATTTCCTGTGCCCGCAGATGTTTCTTCACCGTAATCGGGTAATACGTCCCGCCCTTAACGGTCGCATCATTACACACGATCATGACATCACGGTTCTCGACCCGCCCGATTCCAGCGATCAGGCCGCCGCAGGGAATTATTTCACCGTACAGCCCGTGACCGGCGAGCACGCCGATCTCCAGAAACGGTGAACCGGGGTCAAGCAGGGCTGCCACCCGGTCGCGCGGAAGCATCTTGCCCCTCTCCAAATGCCGCCGGCGGGAGAATTCGCTGCCGCCGGCCTGCGCGGCATCAACCGCAACCCTGGTGCAGGCCAGCATTTCGGCGTGCAGTCCGGCGTTCAGGCGGAATTCCTCGCTTGAAGTGTCAATTTTTGATCTCAGAACCGCCATGCGTAACCCGCTGACATTGCCGCTTTCCGATCAGTCATTCAGCCGGACCAATTCCCTGCCAATCAGCATTCTGCGGATTTCAGACGTGCCGGCACCGATTTCCATCAGCTTGGCATCGCGGAAAATCCGGCTGACCGGCGCCTCGGAGATATAGCCGGCGCCTCCCATTGCCTGGACCGCCTGATGCGCCTGCCGCATCGCCTCTTCAGATGCATAAAGCACGCAGGCCGCGGCATCCTGCCGGGTCACATCACCGCGGTCGCAGGCCTTCGCCACCTCGTAAACATAGGCGCGCGCCGAATTCATCGCTGTATACATGTCGGCGATCTTGCCCTGCATGAGCTGAAACTCTCCGATTGGGCGGCCAAACTGCTTCCGGTCGCGCATATAGGGCATGACCTCATCCATGCACGCAGCCATGATTCCCGTTCCGATGCCCGACAGAACGACACGCTCGTAATCCAAACCCGACATCAGGATTGTCGAACCCCGGTTTTCCGAGCCGAGCAGGTTTTCGAATGGCACTTCAACATCTTCGAAGCGCAATTCCGCGGTGTTGGAGCCGCGCATTCCAAGCTTCTCGAAATGCGGCGAAGCGGAAAATCCGGGCATCCCGCGCTCGACGATGAATGCCGAAATGCCCTTCGACCCGGCTGCCAAATCCGTCTTCGCATAAACCACAATGATATCCGCTTCCGGCCCGTTGGTGATCCAATATTTCGAACCGTTCAAGCGGTAGTATCCATTGCGCTTTTCCGCCCGCAGCCGCATTGAGACGACATCCGATCCCGCACCCGCCTCGGACATCGCCAGCGCACCGACATGATCACCGGAAATGAGACGGGGTAGAAACCTGCGTTTCTGCTCTTCACTGCCATTCAGGCGCAGCTGGTTGACGCAGAGATTTGAATGTGCTCCGTAAGACAGTGCCACGCTCGCCGAAACGCGCGCGATTTCCTCGATCGTGACGACATGCGCCAGGTATCCCAGCCCGGCACCGCCGAATTCCTCTTCGACCGTGATTCCCAGCAGCCCAAGATCACCGAGTTCTGTCCACAGTCGCGGGGGAAACGCATTGCTGCGATCAATCTCCGCTGCCCGCGGCTTCAGATTCTTCTGCGCCCAGCCATGGACATGATCGCGGAGAAACTCAACTTCCTCACCGACTTCAAACCGCATTGATGCGTTGAACAATGCCTATCCTCCGCCAGAAACTGTTCTCACTCAATCCCAGCATGGGTCATATGGGCTGAAAGAAAAATGTTCAAAAAATAAACTCTGCCGCATTCTCAACAGATGCGGGCCGCGATTCCGGGTAATTCGTCGAAATGCGGCAGAAGCGCATCCGGACTGTAACGTTTGACCGCGTCACCTTCCGGGCCAAAACTCACCAGAACAGACGGTATGCCGGCGGCGCGTGCCGTCAGCGCATCCATCTCGGAATCGCCAACGAAAAATGCCTGCTCCCGGTGCCCACCGGCGCAGGCAATAGCATGCCACAGCGGTTCCGGCTCCGGTTTGCGCACCGTAAGCGTATCAGCCCCGATCAAGGCATCAAACCTGTCCAGAAAGTCCAGATCCTGAAGCAGGATGCGGGCCAGGCGTTCCGGTTTATTGGTGCAGACAGCCAGCCGCCACCCTTCCCCGGCAAGATCTGCGAGTGCCGCTTCGGCTCCCGGATACAGGAAGCTGTGGCGCGATATCACGGATTCATAATCTGCAAGAAAGTGCTGATATTCGGTGTCAATCCGTTCATTCACCCGCTCGCTCATTCCGGCCCGGGTAAAGCCGAGGCGCAGCATTGCGCGCCCGCCCTGAAAGGCCGTCAGCCGATCCCTGTCAGCGTCGAGCATCTCGCCGATTCCGACTCTGCAAAGTGCCAGATTGGCACCATCAATGAGGTCACGGCTGGTATCGACGATTGTGCCATCGAGATCAAATACTGCTGTTTTCACGGTTGCTATCCTGAAGCGGCAGCCGGCTTGCCGGGGTTTCACCTGAAAACAAACGCAACATGTCTTCACCTGCGTCCAAGTTGTTTCAGGAACTGCGCTAGATATATACAGCTCCGGTCAAAAGGAAAGGTCAGCTGTATGGCGTTGGCCGCAGTCATCCTTGCCGCGGGCTCCGGCGAGCGGATGGGATCAAACACTCCTAAGGTACTGCACGAGATCGCCGGAGCACCCATGCTTCTGCACGTCGCAAGGACAGCCGAAGCGCTTGCTCCGGAACGTTTGATTACCGTGACCGGGCCGGCTTCGGACGAGGTGCGGAAACAGGTCAGGGCATTCGGGATACAAACCGATTTCGCTTTGCAGACTGAGCAGCGCGGCACGGCGCATGCAGTGGCGGCAGCGCGCGAAGGATTGCGCGGCTTTGAGGGACGGATTGTCATTCTGTATGGCGATACGCCGCTGCTGACAGCCGAATCCCTGCATAAGCTCACTTCCTGCCTTGATGCCGGCGCAGACATCGCGGTGCTTGGGTTCAAGGCCTCGGACCCGACCGGTTACGGTCGCCTCATTTTCAATGGTGACGGCGAAATTGAGACAATTGTCGAACACCGTGATGCTGATGCCGAGCAGCGGCGGATCATCCATTGCAACAGCGGTGTTATGGCGGCTGACGCGGGTTTGCTGTTTGAGCTTATCGATAAAGTGAAACCGGACAACGAGGCCGCGGAGTATTACCTGACCGACATTGTCACGATTGCGCGGGCAATGGGACTGCGCACCGGCGCGGCGATATGCGACGAATCGGAAACCCGGGGGGTAAACGACCGGGTGGAACTGGCATCCGCCGAGGCGGCGTTTCAGGATCGCGCCAGAAAGAATGCGATGCGCTCCGGTGTCACTTTGATAGCACCGGACAGTGTTCATTTCAGCCACGATACCGAGCTCGGACCGGATACGGTCGTTGAACCATTTGTCCGATTTGGACCCGGCGTACGCATCGGCGGCGGCGTGCGGATTATGTCCTTCACATACCTGCAGGGCTGCGACATTGGTTCGCATACGCAGATCGGGCCATTTGCGCGTTTGCGGCCGGGTACGGAATTGGGCACCGGGGTCAGGGTCGGGAATTTTGTCGAGATCAAGAAAGCCCATCTTGCCGACGGCTCCAGGGCAGCACATCTTTCCTATATTGGTGATGCTTCGATTGGAAAGAATGCGAATATCGGTGCGGGAACAATTTTCTGCAATTTTGACGGTCGGTCAAAACACCATTCGGTTGTCGGCGACCAGGCATTCATCGGGTCGGATACGGTCATTGTCTCGCCGGTCCATATCGGCGATGCCGCCATGACGGCGGCGGGTTCGGTCATTACCCGGGATGTGCCGGCGGATTCACTGGGCATCGCCCGCTCGCGTCAATCCGTCATCAAGGATTTCGCCCGCAGATTCCGCGACCGGTGGAAACGGCCGGTTTCGGATAAGTCCGGGAGTTCCTGAATGTGTGGCATTGTCGGCATGCTCGGACAGAATGAGGTCGCTCCAATTCTCCTGGAATCGCTGCGCCGGCTGGAATACCGTGGCTATGACAGCGCCGGCATAGCGACCCTTCGGGATGGTAAGCTGCAGCGTCGGCGGGCAGTCGGCAAACTTTCTGAACTTTCTGATCTCCTGGTCCGGAATCCAATCCAGGGCCTGAGCGGGATCGGGCACACGCGGTGGGCCACGCACGGTCCCGCAACGCTGGAAAACTCGCACCCGCACCAATCCAGATCAGTTGCAGTGGTGCATAACGGAATTGTCGAGAATCATCTCGAATTGCGGGCACAGCTGTCAGCGCTTCAAATTGAACACAAAACCGAGACCGATACCGAATCGATCACGCTCCTGTGCCAATACCATCTTGAGCAGGGGCTCGCGCATGCCGAGGCGGCACTGAAGACAGTCCGCAGTCTGCGCGGAGCCTTCGCCCTCGCCTTCCTGTTTGAAGGGGAGGAAGATTGCCTGATCGTGGCCCGACAAGGCTCTCCTCTGGTGATCGGCCACGGGCAGTCCGAGACTTACGTGACATCCGACAGCATCGCATTGACCGGCCTGACCGACCGTATCACATATTTACAGGACGGGGATTTTGCCTGCCTGTCGAGACGGAAAATCAGCATTTTCAACTGCGGAGGGGAAGAGGTCAGCCGGCCGTTGGAGCGGCGGAATATCGATTCCGCCTCCACCGACAAAGGCGGTCATAAACATTTCATGTCCAAGGAAATTTATGAGCAGCCAAAGATTCTTGCCGCTGCCATCGAAAGATATGAGACCAGCGGGGGAATGGCGGAACTCCGTCCGGCGGTGGAAATGGTCTCTTCCTGCCGACGGCTGGAACTTGTCGGTTGCGGTACCGCGCATTTTGCCTGCCAAGTGGCCGGCTACTGGTTTGAGTGGCTTGCGGGCATTCCGGTTTCAACGACGGTCGCATCTGAGTTTTCCTGTCGCAAACAGGCATTTGACGAGCAAACGCTCGGCATTTTCGTGAGCCAGTCGGGAGAGACTGCTGATACGCTGTCGGCACTTCGGCATATGAAGAATGCCGGGTGCGGGACATTATCACTGTTGAACGTCACCAGCAGCACCATGGCCCGCGAATCCGATGTCTCCCTGCCGATTCATGCCGGCGTGGAAATCGGCGTGGCTTCAACCAAGGCCTTCACATGTCAACTCCTGGCATTGGCCAACCTGGTGCTCGCGGTTGCCGAGCGACGCCGATACGCGGATCAGGACCGGATTTCCCGTCTCAGGAAGGAATTTCGGCGCCTGCCAGCCCTGACAAGCGCCGCTTTGGCAGCGGATGACGGCATTAAATCCATCGCGGGTGAACTCGGTAAATTCGTCAGCGTGCTCTTTATCGGTCGCGGCGCGATGTATCCCCTGGCATTGGAAGGTGCGTTAAAACTTAAGGAAATCAGCTATATTCATGCTGAGGGGTTGGCGAGTGGAGAGTTAAAGCACGGCACGCTTGCACTTGTCGATGACAAGATGCCGGTAGTCGTATTAGCTCCGCAGGATCAGCTGTACGCCAAATCCCTGTCCAGTTCGGAAGAAGTCAAAGCCCGCCGGGGGAAGATCATCCTGGTATCGGATACCACCGGACCGACAGGGATCTGGCGGACCGTCCCGCTTCCCTCAGTTGATCCGGTTTTTGCTCCAATCCTGTATGCGATCCCGATGCAATTGCTAGCCTATCACACCGCAGTCCATCTCGGGACTGATGTCGACCAGCCGAGGAATCTGGCCAAATCCGTCACCGTGGAATGATGGATGTGGCTTCCTGCAGCGCCGGTGGCAGCGCCTCGGCGAAATATTCAAGATCCTTCGCAGTACCCGCGGATATCCGGATGCAGCGATCCAAGGGTGATACATTCGGCATGCGGGCGAAAATGTCCCTTGCCAGCAACCCGTCAAGTACATGCCGCGCAAACCCACCGTCACCTCCGCAATCGATGGCAACAAAATTCGCACTTGACGGAATGGTCCGCAGACCGTTGGCGCACGAGATCTGCCCGATACGCCGCCGAGCATCGGCAATGGCGGCCACGGTTTGGCGCAGATAGCTCTGGTCCTGAAGCGCCGCCAGGGCTCCGGCCTGCGATATCCGGCACATGCCGAAATGGTTCCGGACTTTTTCGAATGCCGCAATCCAGTCTCTGTGCCCGATCGCATAACCGACCCGTGCCCCCGCCATCCCATAGGCTTTTGAAAAAGTCCGCATGCGGATAACGCGTCGGTCCAGCGGATCAACTTCAGGAGCCGTTTCCAGTCCCGTACATTCCAGATAGGCCTCGTCCAGAATGAGCAGACATCCTTCGGGCACAGCATCAATCATCCGCGATACCGCCTCTCTGCCATGAAATGTTCCCATGGGATTGTCCGGATTGGCAAGATAGATGAGTTTTGCCCGCTGCTGCCGAGCGACTGCGATCAAAGCGTCGATATCCTCAAATTCTCCGCAATTGGGTAATTTGATCAATTCCCCGCCGAAGCGCCGGACATGATAATTGAATGTCGGATAAGCGCCGTCCGAGGTTACCACTTTGTTGCCGGCGCTGACGGTCATTCCGACCAAATAACCCAGCAATCCGTCGATACCTTCGCCGACCACGATGTTTTCGGCTTCGATTCGGTAAAATTCCGCCAGCGCATGCCGCAGATCGCTGTTTTCCGGATCGCCGTATTGCCACACTCCGGCGGTAGCCCGCCGCATAGCATCTATGGCGTTGGGAGAAGGTCCGAAAACATTTTCATTGGCACCAATCCGGGCCAAAAATTGCCGACCTCTGCGCCGCTCAATGGCTTCCGGACCGACAAACGGAACCGCTGCCGGCAACGCGGCAATGATGTCAGTGAGGATCGGCATTTCCGGTCGGCCTGGTGCCGCACCCGTTCCCGGCCGGTTTGAGTTGCTCCGCCTTAAACCCATTCCCTGTCGGTAGAGGGCTGCACCAGCATAATGATCAACGCGATCCAGCCGACAAACGGAATCAGGATCAGAAGCAGCCACCAACCCGATCTTCCGGCATCATGCAACCGCCTGCAGGCTGCTGCCAGGCCGGGAAGCAGTAAAGCCAGGCTGACAATGGATGCGAGTTCGCCGAACAATGCCCCGGCCACGGAATTTGCCAGAGCAGTGAAAAGAAAGAACCACCAATACTCACTTCGCGTCGCACGGCCTGTGAAGATCGCATATTTCTTGATCAAGCACACAGAAACAGATTCGGTGAATGTCATGGTTCTGCGTTCCCCCTAAATCACGTGATCCGCCATACAACTCCTGCCTACAGGCAGAAGCCAGCGCTTTCAACCTGCCGCCCGATCGACAGAACATGCATGCCCAGCACGCAATACTCGGTGAAATCTGTTCCTTCGCCGGAACCGGGCCAAACCTGTCAAAATGGCGGATGCAGGGCCAATGCGAGCGATGCCTCGATCTCCCGCACCGAATTCGTAACCGCGCGCCCGATCAGATCCATCTTCCTGATTTGGGCGATTCTTTCGCCGGCCTGTTTGTATTTCCCGGCCGTCAGGATGTCTTTCAGTATACCACAGGCATCGACCAGGCCGATAATGACGATATCGCGCGGATCCGGGATTTCATCGCTGAACAGAATGGAATCAATTCTTGCCCTGACTTCCCGGTCCACTTTACCATCCTTGATCGGGTATCGGCGGGCCTTGAAAACCCATAGAAACCGGTCATCCTGCCGCTCCAGAATGTCGTTTTCGCACAGGCGCTGCAGCGAACGGCGACGGACCTCATCGGCTTCCCGTGCACAGAATTCCACCCAGTAACGGGCGTCGCGGGACTCTTCCGAGTCAACAATCTGTTTCAGCGTCGGATCAAGGATATCGTCATCAAGCGGTTTCGGATCAATCACCAACAGGCTTTCCAGATCGGTATCTATCTTGTTTTTCAGGGCGAGTTCCATAAGGACAGCACCGGACAGAACACAACGCAGCGACAGCTCCGGGACATGAACAAATTTTCCGTTCTCATCTTCCAAAAGCAGGAGCATGATCTCTTCGGAAATGCTGAGCATTGCTTCTCCCCACTGGTCTCGGTGCTCTACGAATCAGGGTGAAGGGTTTACCGCCCTCAACCGTATTTTCGATTAAGGCGGAATGCCGGTTAGTGCAACCGAGGCGGATACAAAATCGATCAGTTACCCGGCTTGCCGATTGCCCGGGTTTTGGCTACCTTCCGCCCATGCATGGGTTACCAGAACTGATTGATCCTTTTGACCGGCAGATTTCGTATCTCCGCGTCTCGGTCACTGACAGATGCGACTTCCGCTGCACATACTGCATGTCTGAAAACATGGTGTTTCTGCCCAAGCGCGACCTGCTCACTCTGGAGGAACTGGACCGGTTATGTTCGATTTTCATCGGTCTCGGTGTAAAAAAACTCAGGGTCACCGGCGGCGAGCCACTGGTCCGGCGCGGCATCATGGGATTCTTCGACAACATCTCGCGGCATCTGACGGATGGACTCGAAGAGTTGACCATCACCACAAATGGCTCGCAACTGGCCCGTTTTGCCGAAGAATTGGCAAGAATCGGTGTGCGGCGGGTAAATGTCTCACTGGATACGCTGGATGCGGATAAATTCGCCAGTATCACCCGCTGGGGAAGATTGAACCAGGTGATGCAGGGCATCGAGGCTGCCCACGGTGCCGGAATCCGGGTGAAACTGAATACGGTCGCCCTGAAAGGATTCAACGAAAACGAGCTGTTTTCGTTGGTCGAATGGTGTGCGGTACGGGATATGGACATCACCTTCATAGAAGTCATGCCGATGGGCGAGATTGGCAGTCAGGACCGGCTGCAAAGCTATTGGCCTCTGACAGAATTGCGGGCGAGACTCGAAGAGAAATTGACGCTTGTCGACTCGGCCGAGAGCACCGGCGGGCCGGCCCGCTACGCAAGGGTCACGGAAACCGGGCAGCGAATTGGTTTCATCACACCGCTCAGTCACAAATTCTGTGAAAGCTGCAACCGGGTCAGGCTGACCTGTACAGGTGAACTATTCATGTGCCTCGGGCAGGAAGACAAGGCAGATTTACGGGCTGTCCTGCGCAATCACCCACAGGATGCCGCTCCGGTTGAAGCGGCTATTCGCGCTGCCATCGCACGAAAGCCCGAAGGACATGATTTTGACTACTCGCGCCGACGGGTCTCGGGCCGGATGTCGCGGCATATGAGCCATACCGGCGGTTGACGCGAAGTCACAGACAGAAGGCGGGATATTCCATGACCAAGGAAAAAATTGTCCGATCAGATGAAGAGTGGCGCCGGCAATTGTCGGATGCCGCTTTCCGGGTCACCCGCAGGGCCGGGACCGAACGTCCTTTCACCTGTGACAATTTTCCCAAATGCGCCGGTGTATTCCGCTGCGTCTGTTGCGGCGGGGAATTATTTGACGCAGCCGCCAAATTTGATTCCGGGACTGGCTGGCCATCATTTTTCGAACCTATCCGTGAAGATGCCGTCGCTGAGCGCGAAGATCGAAGCCTGTTCCGCCGCCGCACCGAAATCCTATGCGAACGCTGTGATGCGCATCTCGGTCATGTGTTCCCTGACGGGCCGGGACCGACGGGTCTGCGTTACTGTATCAACGGTGTGGCGCTCGAATTCGAGGCACGGGCTGAATCATCCGGTTAGTTGCCGCCGAAGGCCTGGGTCGGGTCTATGCGTCCAAGACTTCTCAGCAACTGCTGAATAATGGTGAGACGGCCAAAGTCAGTTTCGGTCACCCGGCTCGACAATGCCACTGCCCTTCCATCCTCGAGAGTATATCTTTCGACATTTGAAACCAGCCCCTGTTGGTCAAAGGACACCACAACAACCTGCCGGTCAACTTCCTGAGGCGCACGGTAGGTTCGCTGTTCCATCCGGCTGGAGACGTAAAACCAGGCATCACCGTAATGCTCATTCCTGGTTGCCGGCATACCGATTGCCCTACGCACGGCCGCCTTGTCGGAAACGCCTGTTTCAATCTGCGCAAGTTCCGTTTCAACGGGCACATAGCCAAAATTCTGCGCAACCGGCTGGCACGCGGCGAGCAAAGCCACGATTGCGAATATCGGCCAGTTTGCCGAAATGAATGTCCGCATTGCCACACCTGAAACTGGACAGAAGCACCCGGTTATGCCACGCTGTGAGTCTCGTCAAGCACGGCGGCGGCGTAACTGATGCCGTTCCTGTGGAATTCCGGGGTGAGGCCATGCGGAGCAGGCAAGGCAAACAAATCGCTCAGCAGGCGTCAGTGGACAATCTGGCCGTCGAAGATCTTGAAACCGGCGGGCGAAATGAGTTTTTGTTCGTTCCGGAAATCCCTGCCAGGGCGCAAATGGCGGCGGATGCAGGGTTCTGCAAAATCAAAAAACTGCGCCTCTCCGGTACAGTCCGGGATACAGGAAATGGCGACTGGCAGTTGCATGGGACGTTACAGGCTTCGGTTGTTCAACAATGTGTCGTTACCTTGAATCCGGTCACCAGCCCGGTGCAGGCGAAGCTCACACGCCTCTATGTCACCGATGCAAGCCGACTGATGCCGAAGTCTGATTTTGAAATCCCGGAAGACGAAAATCTGGAACTGCTGAGGGAGCGCATTGATCTGTTTGAACTGGCGCGGGAAACTCTCCTGCTGGAGCTGCCGCAGTATCCGAGAATTGCGGATGCCGGTTCGGACGGTTTTGCAACCGGTGAAGTGCCGAAGGCGGCGGAAGCCCCTCAACCGAACCCCTTCGCCGCGCTCAAAAAAAAGTTTCAAATTTAGGCGTTGGTCTACAAGAGTTGCGTTGATATTGAAGCCCATGCCTTATAGGAGAGTCTGCCGCCATTCACCTGAATGGCGCGTATGAAAGCCCGGTTGGGCAAAATGGTTCGAGGTGATTGAGGTCGGGCAATGGCTGTTCAACAGAACAAGGTCACGCGGTCACGCCGCAATAATCGGCGCTCACATGATGCGCTGAAGACGGCAAGTTGGGTGGAATGTGCCGAGTGTGGCGAATTGACGCTGCCCCACCATGTGTGCAGACATTGCGGCAGTTACAGGGGCCGGGAGATTCTAGTCGCTGCCATTGCCGAGGAGGAAGACGAAGAGCTCTGATCCGAAGACGGGGCTGCGAACCGAAATGAGCCAGAACGGAATTGTTGCCAAGGACCGTGCCGGTTCTGAGATCATATCCGTTGACGCGATGGGGGGCGATTTAGGCCCCGGCGTAATCATTCACGGCTTGGCCAGAGCCATCCGCCAACATCCCGACGTCCGTTTCATGGTACATGGTGACTCTGAAACCATCCGACGGCTTGCCGCCCGGCGCCGTCTGCTCGACCGCTGCGAGATCCGGCATGCCAAGGAAATGGTCTCAATGGCTTCGAAACCAAGCCAGGTCATGCGCCATGGTCAGGAAACCTCGATGTGGTCGGCCATTGACGCCGTTCGGAACGGTGATGCGTCAGCTGCGGTGTCCTGCGGCAACACCGGTGCGTTGATGGCGGTCTCGATGATGCGCCTCCGCAAAGCATCCGGTATAAAACGCCCAGCCATCGCCTGCCTATGGCCGTCGAGAAACACAAGCGGCTTCAACGTTCTGCTGGATGTCGGAGCGCATATCGATGCCGACCGCCGGGATCTACTGGGTTATGCCGCGATGGGTGCCTATTATGCAAGAAGCGGCCTCGGTGTGCAGCGGCCCAGGATCGGATTGCTGAATGTTGGAACCGAGGACCATAAGGGGCGGCCGGAAATCCGGGCGGCACATGAATTGATCGGCTCCGAGGCCCAGAGGTTGAATTTCGATTATATCGGATTCGTTGAGGGAAGCGACATTCCTTCCGCCAAGGCCGATGTCTTTGTGACCGACGGGTTCACGGGCAATATCGTGCTCAAATCGGTCGAGGGAACGGCGTCGTTGATACGGGAATTCATGCGTGAGGCCTTCAGCCATACACCGCTTTCGCGGATCGGCGGATTTTTCTCCTTCACCTCGCTTCGCCGGCTCACCCGGCGCATCGACCCGCGTCGGGTTAATGGTGGTGTGTTTCTTGGTTTGAACGGCACGGTGGTCAAATCTCACGGTAAAGCCGACTCGGTCGGTGTGGCGGCGGCGGTGAATCTTGCGGTTCTCCTGGCCCGTTCCGGCGGTGCCGAAAATCTCGGAACCGGTGGTGTGCTCAATCTCGCCCACCTGGCGGAGGAACATGACCCGGAATCGGAGGCGGAACAATAGTGGCCGGTGTCCGACCAGTCATACGGGGTGTCGGCCGGTATTTGCCGGAACGCATTGTGCCAAACAGCGCGTTTGAGCATCTCGACACCAGCGACGAATGGATCAGGACCCGAACCGGCATTCTCGAACGGCGCTTTGCCGCCGACGGTCAATTGACTTCGGAGCTCGCCGTCAACGCCGCCCGCGATGCGCTGGATGATGCCGGGGTGGAACCGGGTGACATCGACCTCATTCTATTGGCGACCTCAACTCCGGACCGGACATTTCCCTCCACTGCAGTGACCGTACAGCGGGAGCTGGGAATAACTCAGGGATTCGCATTTGATGTGCAGGCGGTTTGCGCCGGGTTCGTCTATGCACTCGCCAATGCCAATGCCCTGCTACGGGCGGGTGATGCCCGGCGGGCGCTGGTAATCGGCGCTGAAACATTCTCCCGGATATTGGATATGCGGGACAGAAGCACCTGTATTCTGTTTGGAGACGGTGCCGGCGCCGTCATTCTCGAGAACAGACCCGCCGATGGAACAAACCGCGATCGGGGCATTCTGGCCACGGATACACGGTCGGATGGACGCTACCAGCATCTGCTCTATGTCGATGGTGGCGTGTCCTCCACACAGACCGCCGGTTTTATCCGAATGGACGGAAAGGAAGTGTTCCGTCACGCGGTCAACAAACTTGAGACCTCCACCAGGGACTGCCTCACCAAGGCCGGGCTTTCGACCAAAGATGTTGATTTTCTGGTTCCGCATCAGGCCAATCTTCGAATTATCAACAAGACTGCCGAAAAGCTCGGCATTCCCTCTGACCGGGTGGTCGCCACTGTCCGCCATCACGGCAATACTTCCGCCGCCTCTATCCCTCTGGCATTACATGCGGCGGTCTCCGCCGGATCCATTTTGCCCGGAAATATCCTTGTCACCAACGCTATCGGCGGTGGTTTGGCCTGGGGTTCGGTGGTCATACGCTGGTAATCGGCAGGTTTTCCGCCGGATACTGACGGTTAATCCTTGAAATGAACAAATAGCTTGGCAATAATTGACCGCACCGGAGAGAAGAATGCGGGGGAGCAAATTGTCCAGGGACACAATTACAAGAACTGAGCTGGCAGTCGCAGTGCATGAGAATGTCGGTTTGCCGCGATCGGAATGCGCCGCTCTGGTGGATACGGTTCTGAAATCCGTCACCGATGAACTGACTGCGGGGGAACCCGTGAAGATTTCCAGTTTCGGCACATTCAATGTCCGGCAGAAACGCGAAAGAACTGGACGAAATCCTAAAACCGGAGAGAGTGCCAAGATCACTGCCCGGAAGGTAGTGACTTTCCGTGCATCGAACATTCTCAAGAAAACGGTCCAATCCAGAAACGCGGAATAGCAAGCGACCGACAATGGCTAAATCAAGGTTCGCTTACCGGACAATTGGTGAAGTAGAAAAACTTCTCGGCGTTCCACAGCATGTCCTTCGATATTGGGAAAGCCAGATTTCCCATATCAAACCCGTGCGGCGCGGCAGCAAAGCCCGCCTCTACCGGCCGGAGGATGTGCAGCTGATCGCCGGTATCAACGAGCTTATCAACGAAAAAGGGCTGACGATTAAGGCGGTGCAGGAAGCTCTGAAATCCCACGGCGTCAAATATGTTTCCGATATCGGCCCGGTGGCGCTGGACAATGGTCCGATGGCGGATATTTCCACCGACGGAGATTCCGACGCAGACGATTCACCCTCCGGTCCTGCCGGGCAGCAGGGCAGTGAATCGGACGACAGCAATAAACGGCTTGCCCGGGTTTTTTCCCGTCTGGAGCATCTCCGCATGCGCATTCATTCGGAGATCAATGCCCCGCCAGCGGAGCATTGACGCGGCATTGTGTCTTGCAAATCTGATGTCTGGAACAGTAGATTGAAAGTATCGGGCCATAGCGCAGTCAGGTTAGCGCGTTCGTCTGGGGGACGAGAGGTCGCGAGTTCGAATCTCGCTGGCCCGACCAAAATTCCGGCCCTGTCAGCCATATGCTCCGGATAGACCGTGACGGGGTGTTTCCGCACCAAACCATTGAGGAAATGGAGTCCCGCGGCATCATCCGCTGCGCCTCGCCGCTACAGAGCGATCAGTTTCAACCCGCCAGCCTTGATCTCCGCCTAGGCTCAAGAGCATTTCGGATTCGCGCATCGTTCCTGTCCGGCAGAAATCTGCCGGTGCGTGAACGAGTCGAAGAATTTCAGATGCATGAGATGGATTTGTCTGAAGGCGCAGTGCTGGAAAAGGGATGCGTATATCTCATTCCACTGCAGGAAAGTCTGCGCTTGCCCGCCGATGTCCAGGCCGCTGCCAATGCCAAGAGTTCAACCGGGCGGCTGGACCTGCTGACCCGGCTCATAACCGACGGGGGCAGCGAATTTGATCAAATCGAAGCGGGATATGACGGCCCTCTCTATGCCGAAATCTGCCCGCGTTCGTTCTCGGTATTGGTCCGGACCGGTTCCCGGCTCAATCAGATTCGGTTTCGCCGGGGCGAGCCGTCACTCAATGATCAGGAACTCGCTGCCCTGCATGCGAGCGCCGCCATCGTGTCGGGGACTCCCATAATCGACGGTGGGTTGGGATTTTCCGCGGATCTGGACCGAAACGACATGCATGTGGGATTCCGGGCCAAGCCACATACGGCCATCATCGATATTGACCGCGTGAATTCCTACCGGGTCGACGATTATTGGGAACCTGTCTACGCATCCGCACAGCGGATGATCCTTGACCCGGAAACATTCTATGTACTGGTCAGCAAGGAAACTGTCAGCATCCCGCCTGACCACGCCGCCGAAATGCTTCCCTTTATCGCCAATATCGGCGAATTCAGGGTCCATTATGCCGGCTTTTTTGACCCCGGTTTCGGATATAGTTCCGATGGCAGCGTCAAATCCCGGGGGGTTCTGGAGGTGCGCTGCCATGATGTTCCCTTTGTTCTGGAGCATGGGCAACAGGTTGGACGGCTGAAATTCGAACGTATGGCTGCACCCCCCATTTCCCATTACGGTGCCCAAAGAAATTCCAACTATCAGGGGCAAGACCTTAAATTATCGAAACATTTTCTTAACTCAAGCCTCTGAGTCCGATGGCGGAGCCGCGGCAAGGAGGCCGGACTGGCGCAATTCCCGGAGCCCCGGCAGGTCACCGACCGATGTAAGTTGAAAATGATCCAGAAACTGCCGCGTGATTACGAAAGTCACAGGCCTTCCGGGAGTGCGTTTGCGCTGCCCGAAGCTTACCCACCCCACCTGCATCAACTGGTCAACCGTGCCCCGGGACAGGGACACACCGCGTATCTCCTCGATTTCCGCCCGTGTCACAGGCTGGTGGTAGGCGACGATCGCCAGCGTCTCCAGCGCCGCCCGTGATAATTTCCGTGTCGAGCGCCTGTGCTTGCGTAGCAGAAACGAGAATTCAGGTGCCGTCCTGACTGCCCAACCATCACCGGTTTTCACGACACGGAATCCTCTGTCCGCATAGAGCCGCACCAACCTCTGCAACGCAGCTCTGATATCGAAATCATGGGGGATTCGATCACGCAGTTCAGCCAAGGTTACTGGCTCAGCGGCGGCGAACAGAATGGCCTCCAGAATCCGTTCCTCTTCAATCTCGCTCGGCGCTTCGGGCAGCCCGATCGTTGCCGGCTGATCAGCCATCATGCGCCTCCACTGTTCGTTTCAGCTCAATTGAAGCGAAGCTGTGCGACTGCCGGACCTCCAATTCACCCCGCTTCACCAATTCCAATGCCGCTGCCAGGGTCGAGGCCATCGCTGATCTGATCTTCTGTGGTTCCCGCACCCAATCCTGAGGCAGGAATCCCGCCAGATCGGCCCAGTCCGGAATTTCGCCGAGTAGTCGCCTCAGATTCTCCGTCGCATCCTCAACCGAATAAATCGGGCTTCGATTCAGGGCAAACGGCTTGAACTCCCTGCGACTCCGCATCCGAGCATAGGCAATCGACAAATCAAGAACAGTCGTGGAAACGCTGCGCTTTGTGACCACTTCCACCAGTTCAGGGTCGCCACGCGGAAAGAAGTCCATCCCCAATTGCGGCCGTTCCATAATCGACTTCGCCGCTTCGCGCATCGCGTTCAATCGCTGCAGCCGAAATGCGAGCCGGGCCGCGGATTCCTCAGCCGCTTCTTCCCCTTCCTCGGGCAGTAACAGCCGTGATTTGATCAGGGCAAGCCAAGCCGCCATCACCAGATAATCCGCCGCCAAATTGACCTTCAGCGATTCCGCTCTGTCCACGAATTCAGCATATTGCTCCGCCAGTCGCAGAACCGATATTTTCCGAAGATCGACCCTTTGCTTCCGCGCCAGCTCCAGCAAGAGGTCGAGCGGCCCTTCGAAACCGTCAACATCAACCACGAAGACCGAATCCGGGACTTCCCTGGATTCCAACGCCTCCTGATTCATCGACCGCTTCCTAGCCGCATCAGGGCGGAATATTCCGCCTCCAGACGATCCGGTTCAGAGCTGTCTGGAGGAGGTTTCGCAGCCATTGCGCGCTCGGCACGGAAAAGTGACATCCCTTCCAACTCCCCGACGGCGGATGCAATCTCCCGCATCTCGGGCATCTCGCCATTGCAGTGCAGGATCACATCGCATCCAGCCTCAAGTGCCCGCCGGCATCGCACAGCCATGCTGCCTGCCAGCGCCTGCATAGACAGATCATCCGTCATCAGCAGCCCTTGGAAGCCGATCGAGTTGCGGATGAGTTCCACCACGCCGGCCGAATGAGTTGCCGCCCTTTCACTGTCTATCGCACGATAGAGCACATGTGCTGTCATACCAAGGGGCAGGTGTCCGAGTCGCCTGAAGGGCAGGAAATCCTCTTCTTCGAGTTGTTGCAGAGACGCATCTGTCTCCGGCAGTCGCAGATGGCTGTCGACGGATGGTTTTCCATGGCCTGGAATATGTTTCAGCACTGGAAGCACCCCGCCGGCAAGGCAGGCCTCGGCAACCGTCCCTGCTGCATCCGCCACCATGTGCGCATTGTCCGAATAGCAGCGGTTCCGCAACACCTCATGCGTATTGGCGGTCGCCACATCGGCAACCGGAACACAGTTCACATCGATGCCGGCAGCCTGCAGCTCAGCGGCGATAATCCGATAACGCAGCCACAATGCCCGCAGCCGGTTCTCCGGTCGTACCAGCATGCACTGTTCCAGCGCCGGCATCCAGCTACGCCAGCCTTTCCCGGTGAAACGCTGCACTCTGCCGCCCTCATGGTCGGTCAGTATCAGCACGTCTTCACCGGCGGCTTCCCGGAGCTGATCCGTCAGACGGTGAACTTCATCCCGCGACTGGCCATTGCGCGAAAACAGGATGAACCCCAAAGGCCGCATTTCGGCGAAAAAAGCCTGCTCCCCGCGGCTTAGTTCGGTGCCGGCACATCCAAAAATACAGGCACTTCGCCGCATCATCTCCTTCGCACGGGACTGCAGGCACTTTCCCAATTCCGCACGATGCCGCAGAATTCCGCAGCTGCGTCCCAGTTTTCAAAGCCCATCACATTCAACCGGAACTGCTTCTTGCCGCCGATAGCCGCTCCGACCACTGACCAACGCTGCTGCGTTGAGGGTATTGACATTGTCCGCGCAAGCGCCCTCCCCGCATTGTTCGCTTCAATGCGCGAGGAAAATTCACCTAATTCCACAATTACCGTTCCGGAAACTTTGCCTGCAGTAATCTCTTCCACAGTGGAAACCGCCGCGTTACCCGTCTTTAAATCCGGGCCCGGTGGCGTCAATGCCGGTTCCAGCGTGTTTTGCGGCAGCAATGTCAGCCGTCCGGCAAGATACTCTCTGCGCGATATTTCGGCGCTACCAAATCCGTCTGCGGAAGGCGCAAGGCTGATCTCTCCGGCTAAGGGCGGAGCCGCCTCGCCGAGTACAAGCTGATAAATTGCCAATTCCTTATCTTTGCCGTCCGCTTCTTCCTGTTCCTCGAAATCCATGACCCAGGCTGTTGCGGATGCCTTGATGACCGGCGGCAGAAAGCCACCGCTGCGGGAATACGACGATCCCCAAAGAATTAGACCGATCACCAGAGTGGCAAAAAAGACCAGCCCGGCACTGTTGGCGACAACGCGGCAAATTCTGCCGGTCAGCAGACGCCGAAAAACCGGTTCATCTCTGTCGATGGACAGATGCGCCAATTCCCTGGCCTCCCACGGTCCATCAGACCGTACCGCTCGTTAACGCGTTGTGCGGTTAATTCCGCATCTCGTGCATTGGTTTCACTCCAAGAATAGACAATCCACAGGAAATGACAACCGCAACCGAACGTGCAAGCGCAGTTCTTGCAGTCGTGCCCGGCAAATCAGATTCCTGAAGGATGCGCAGTTCCGGCTCCCGGTTCCCCTGCGACCACAGGGAATGGAACTCGGAAGCCAATTCATTGAGGAAGAACGCAACCCGGTGCGGTTCATGGTTTCGGGAAGCCAGGTCGACAATGCGCGGCCATTCGGCAATCCGCCTCGCCAGTGCAATCTGGTCCGGATGGCCGAGGCGTTCGAGCGATGCCTCAGCCAGCCGGGCATCATCCGTATCGATTCCCGACTGCGCAACCTTTCTGATCGCTGAGCAGATCCGCGCATGCGCGTACTGGACATAAAAAACCGGATTTTCCTTCGATTGTTCGCGCACCTTTTCGAAGTCGAAATCCAGCTGTGCATCATTTCTGCGCATCAGCATCACGAACCGGGTCACGTCCGGGCCGACCGCCGACACCGCGTCACGCAGCTGAACAAATTCACCGGCCCGTTTCGACATCTTGGCAGCGCCGCCATCCTTGATGACACGGACCAATTGGGTGAGTTTCACATCAATCGGTGTCCTGCCGTCTGACAGCGCTGAGACCACGGCACTGATGCGTTTACTATAGCCACTGTGATCTGCGCCGAAAACATTTATTAATTCATCATAACCTCTTGAAATTTTATCATAATGATAGGCTATGTCGGGCGCAAAATAGGTCCAGCTTCCGTCCGCCTTGCGGATTGGTCGGTCGGTGTCATCGCCATGGGCGGTGGAGCGGAACAGGGTCTGTTTTCTCGGTTCCCAATCGACTTCGTGGCCGCCTTTCGGTGGTAGCAGCTCACCTTCATAAATGAGCCCGCGCTGCCGCAGCTGCTCAATCGCATCGTCGATACGTCCGTCCTGATATAACGACACTTCGCTGAAAAACCGGTCCATTCGAATGCCGAGTAAATAGAGATCCTCACGGATGGAGTCGAGCATCGCATCAACGGCGAATTTTCTGAACCGGTCCAGCCACTCCTCTTCCGGCCTGCCGACAAACCGGTCGCCATAGGTTTCTTTCAGGGCAACGCCGACCTGGCACAGATAGTCGCCACGGTAGTCGCCGGAAGCAAATGCGATTTCCTTTCCCAGAGCCTCCAGGTAGCGAAGATGTGCTGAACGGGCGAGAGTGTCGACCTGGGCGCCGCCGTCATTCAAATAATATTCACGTGTCACATCATGGCCGGTGAATTCCAGCAACCGGCCAAGCGCATCACCGAAAACCGCGCCTCTGGCATGCCCGACATGTAATGGCCCTGTTGGATTTGCAGACACAAACTCAAGATTAACCCGTCGGCCATTGCCACGGTCATTGCCGCCATAGGAACTTCCTGCGCGAATCACCGAGCGTAAGTTTTCTTTCCAGACCTCCGGCTTCAGCCGCATATTCAGGAAACCCGGGCCGGCGACCTCAACCGATGCCATACGCGGATCGGTCTGCAATGAAGCTGCCAGTCCAACGGCGAGTTCGCGTGGCTGCCGACCTGCTCCCTTGGCGGCGGTAATCGCGGCATTTGTCGCAACTTCTCCATGCGCCACGGTTTTCGGGCGTTCAATGGTGATCGCAGATGCATCGAAATCATCCGGATCCTTGCCCAGCTGGGCAGTCAACTCCGCAATCACCAATTCTCTGATTTCAGCAAATACATCCACCATGCATACCCTGCCTTCAGCTGACCACATCCCGGTCATACAATTTTCCGCTCCCGATTGCGTAACCGGGAGCTATGGTCAAAGCGCTTTGATGCGCTCGCATTCCTCGAGCGCCGCGCCGTCAGTCAAACCGGCGACACCGTCCGCAACGGTGCGGACCAAATGATCGTCGGCGGAACGATGCCGGAAAATGACCTCGATCGCTTCACGACCCCGGTCGCACTGCTCCTGAACTTCTTTGGCCTTATACATGCGTTGGTCGAGAAAGCTGCGGATAACCTGCATCCGCTGAAAACAATTGCCGGAAAAGCGGACCAGCCTCTCTCCGGCCCTTCTCACCTCCTCGACCGAGGATACGCGCGCATCCAGATTGGCAGACGATGTCTTGATAACATCGGTGGCGAACTCGCCGAATACCTGTCGCAGCACAGTCTGATCGATGCGATGGGAATCGGCGTCCGGGTGTGATCTACTTATCGAGCGGTACAACTCGCGGATGATCGGCAACTCCTTGATTTCATCACGGTGAAACAGGCCGGCCCGCAGCCCATCCTGCAGATCGTGACAGAAATAGGCGATATCATCGGCCAGGGCCGCGACCTGGGCTTCCGCAGAAGGCCAGGTGGTCAATTCCAAATCATGTGAATCCGTATAATTCAGTAGAATCTCCGGCACCCGGCCCTTGATGGGTCCGTTGTGTTTGGCGATCCCTTCCAGGGTCTCCCAAGTCAGGTTCAGCCCGTCAAATTCAATATAGCTGCGTTCAAGCTGGGTAACGATACGCACCGCCTGCGAGTTATGGTCGAATCCGCCGTGATCCTGCATCAGACCGGCAAGCGTGACTTCGCCGACATGGCCGAAGGGTGTGTGCCCCAAATCATGCGCCAGAGCGACGGCTTCCGCCAGATCGGGATTCAATCCCAACGCGATTGCCAGCGACCGAGCCACCCGTGCGACTTCAATCGTATGTGTCAGACGTGTCCGATGCTGTCCGCCGGTGGAAGCCAGGAATACCTGTGTCTTGTGCATCAATTGACGGAAGGCGTGCGAATGCACGATGCGGTCGCAGTCACGCTGAAACGGCATCCGCTGGCGGCTTTCGGGCAACGGGAATCTGCGCGAGTCCGGCCTCGGCCTCATGCAGGCATAGGGTTTGAGCTCTGCGCTGCCGAATTGCCAATCAGACATGGGTGCCGGCTATTCTTGCTGATGTGTCGGCGACTTCTTATATTGCTGGAGAACGCATTACAAAGAGCCATGGGAGCGTCACTTGGAAATGCTTATCCCGCCGAAAGTGTCTGATCGGGCGTTCCTTCGGCTGGCGGAAATCAATTCCGGAACGGCCGAGCGGAAAGCGCTCCGGGTCGCCGTCAAAGGTGGTGGTTGTTCGGGTTTTCAGTATGAAATTTTCCTGGATGATCCCGCCGAAGATGATCTGGTATTGAAGAAAGACGGCGAAGCCGTGTTGATCGATAATGTTTCGCTGCCATTTCTGGAAAATGCCGAAATCGATTATTCCGAGGAAATCATCGGTTCACGGTTCGTGGTCAATAATCCGAATGTGCGTTCAACCTGCGGCTGTTCCATGAGTTTTTCACTCTGACTGAAGCTGCATGAAAATAGCCAGCTTCAATATCAATGGTATCCGGGCGCGGCTGGCATGTGTTCTCCGGTGGCTGGAGGAATGCCAACCTGAAACCGTTCTGCTGCAGGAAATCAAATGCACTGACGGAAATTTCCCGCGCGGGGTTTTCGAGGAGTTGGGGTATCAGGTTGAAACGCATGGCCAGAAGAGTTTCAACGGTGTCGCCATTTTGTCTAAATTTCCGCTGGAATTCGTCACTCGTGGACTGCCGGGCGATGCCTCGGATGTGCAGGCGCGCTGGATCGAGGCAGTGATATCGGCTCCGACACCGATCCGGGTCTGTTGCCTGTATCTTCCCAACGGAAATCCGGCGCCGGGTCCGAAATTTGAATATAAGCTGGCCTGGATGGAACGCCTGCACCGTCGCGCCGCCGAGTTGATCGCTCTGGAAGAACCGGCGCTGCTGGCTGGCGATTTCAATGTGATTCCGCAGTCGGAAGACGCCGAAACCCCGGAGGAATGGGTTACAGACGCTCTGTTTCGTCACGAAACCCGCCAGCGCTGGCGTCAATTGCTGCATGTGGGCTTTACCGACGCGCTCCGGGCCATCAACCGGCAACCCTCGACTTACACCTTCTGGGATTTTCAAAGAGGCGCATGGGAGCGCAATGACGGAATTCGAATTGATCACTTCCTGCTGACGCCGCAATGCGCCGATCTGCTGATGGAATGCGGCATAGACCAGCATATCCGGGGATGGGAAAAACCGTCAGATCACGTGCCGATCTGGGTCACGCTGAGAGATTGAAACAAGTCATGACCCGTCGCGTGTGAGATCTGTGTCATAAATCCACCGCAGCCGGTCGGAAAGGAGTGAAGGCCACGTTCGGTCAGCGGCCCGCAGCAGCCATCGCCGACCCCATTTAACAGGAACTGAATCCGCGTGATAAAACTGCCCCTGCAATTCAACGCTGCGGATTATCCTGTTGAGCCGCGGCTGCCGGGCCTGTCGAAACCGTGCATGCGCATCGCCGACATCGTCACAGTCCAACAGGCAGCGGCATAGCAACCAGGCATCTTCCAGTGCCATATTCCCGCCCTGGGCAAGAAAGGGGGGCATTGGGTGCAGCGCATCGCCGATGATCACAACCCGATCATGATACCAGTTTCGCGCAATGAAGGGTCGGGGCAGCAGCCATTTCCACACACCCCGACAACGGCCGAGCCAATATTTCGCCTCCTCAAACCCGTTCAGGGCCGATCCGATTTCCGCCGTGGTGACTTCCCGCGGGCGCTGCAGGTGCCGCGGCTGTTCAAGCCCCGTCACCACAACGACATTCAAGCGGCTACCCTTCCGCAGCGGATAGATCACCATATGCGCCGCTGCACCGATAACCAGCTGCACGATGCCCTGCATCGAAGCAAACTCATCCCGCTCACTCACAATTTGCCCGCGCCAGGCACAATGATCGCATAACACCGGTTCCGAACCGGGATTGCGCATTTGCCGCATCGGCGATGACACTCCGTCGGCAGCGATCACATAGGAGGCGATATGCCGGTTGCCATCTGCAAACGCACATCTGACCTCGGTTGCTGTAGCCGCCGTATTCACGATTTCCGAGCCCAGACGGAGTGTCACTCCCGCTTCCGAGGCCGCATGCAACAGTTTCCGAATGAGATCGCCTCTATGAAACAGAAAATATCCATTCCTGTCACTCAGCTTGAGCCGGTACAGAACATCCTCACCTTCGCGGATTTCAATGCACCGCGCCCTATCGGCCCCGTGAAGCAGGTCCATAACCTGTAGAATGGCGGATCCGTTGGGTGTGATCTGAATGCCGGCGCCGAAAGCCGTTAATTCCTCGCGCCGCTCAAAAATAGTTACCTGCCGACCGGCCCGCGCCAACAGGATTCCGGCAGTCAGCCCGGCGATCCCTGCCCCGGATATTGTGACGTCATGCGGAAGTTTCGGCATCACCGGAGCAAGTGCAGTGAGAACTCGTTCGAGATTCTGTAATCAATTGTAATCATTGGGTGTTTTACTATTTTTTGTTTACCTGAAGGTAGAATTTTTAAATTACTCATCAAAACGAATGTAGATTTTTCAACACTCTGTCGGGCAAGGGCGGCGCCTGGCACCGGGTGGCCAATTTCGAGCGTCGGGACCCAGGCAACCCGGTGACGGTTTCGGTAAGCCGGAGAGGCTTGGATCGCTTGTTGGCACGCTAACGCTCACCCGATTCTTCAGGATGTGATTCTATCGACCAAGGGTTCGATACCAATCCTTTCCGGCAGGAAGGAGTCCGGTGTTACTTCGCGACACGTCCGAGTCTTGTCTGTCGCGTTCTGTTCCAAGGCTTCTCCGGTGACCAAGTTCGCTGACCGCAGCGGATGCGTCAACGCCTGCTGTGAAGCGGTTATGCTTCCGCCCACGGATCGATCACGTCGATATCCGCCTCCGCGAAGCCCCGCACGTTGCGTGTCACCACCGCCATGCCGCGCGAGCGGGCGATGGCCGCGATCTGGCAGTCGGCCTCCGGCATCGGTCTGCCCATCGCCCGCCTGACGGCGGCGGTCTCCGCATAGGCAGACGCGGCTGCGCTGTCGAACGGAAGAATGCGGTTGGCGAAGCCGGTGCGCAGCATGCGTTCCAGTCCCGCCGCCAGCCCGTCGCGTCGCCTGCCCGGTGGCATGATCGCGAGACCGAAACGCAATTCCGCCTCGCTGACCGCCGTGAGATGCAGGCTTGATGTCGCCCGTTCCGCGACCCATGAGGAGATCACGGTATTCGGCGCGGGCCGCATCAACTCGGACAGCACATTCGTATCGGACACCAGCATTGCCGCCGCCTCAATCAAAACGCGGCGGCTCGCGCATCGGCCCGCGCGGTGGCAGCTCGAGTTCCACACCGCCATAGGGCGCAAAACACTCATGGATGAAAGCAGCCGGATTCTCTGGCTCGGCTTCCTGGCAGACCGCCTCGCGCAGGATCAGCCTCGCCTCCTCTTCCATCGAATGACCATTGCCGCCGCCCGAGTGCGAAGCCGGGTCTTTACGTCGTCATCCAGATTGCGGATCGTGATGCTCGCCATGTTCAAGCCCTCCACAGTCCCATCAAACGAAACACTACGCAGTGATTGCGATGCAATCAAGGCGAAGATTTGCCTCCCATTGCTTTGTTTTGCGCGCCCTGGGTGCGAGCATCACGGCACTGCGTCTGTGACCTCCTGTGTGCGCCTCGCGCGTCACGCTCCGTCCGGAACCGCTCGAAATTCAGTCATCAAACCGCATACAGGCGGCATCGAATTGGAGGCGATGTCCGGCGAAAATCAAGGGCTACGAAACCGGAGGAACAGAAAATATTCAACTATTGCAGTCCACTGCCATACCCTTGGCGGCAAACAGCGGATGATGGCGGAGATTGGCTATACTGTCGTGCGACCCCGGTTTAACCCGGGCGAAAGGAACGCTCGTTCTTTTCATGCTGTTCCTGGGCTTCCAGGCAAAGAACCGCAACCGGTCGGGCCAATAACCGCTTCAGTGAAATTGGACGGCCGGTGACTTCGCAATAGCCAAAGCCGCCATTTTCAATCCGTTCCAGCGCATGGTTAATCTTCGACAGAAGTTTCCGTTGCCGATCGCGGGTCCGGAGCAGAAAATTGCGCTCGAGGTCCTCCGCTGCCTGATCCGCAATATCGGGCAGGGTCCGTTCCTGACGGCGCAAATTCTCGACCGTGTTTTTGGCTTCCTGCATGATTTCTTCCCGCCAATCGAGGAGTTTCCGCCTGAAGAATTCGATCTGTCTCGCATTCATATAGGGTTCGTCTTCAGAGGGAAGATAGTCATCCGGTAGTTCAATCCTCAAATTCATTCAATTATTCCCCCAAATAATTGTGCCGCAGACAATCGAACACCCGGAATGCATCCAGACCCCGATAATCGAATTGATTGCCACTGTCATTTCGTAAATTTCATTTCCCGAACCGCATTGTTTCAAAATTGAAATCAACCCGACTCGAATTCAGGGTGTTATCGATGCTAATCTGCCGGAACTGAGAGTCGGACTTGTTCATGCTGGTCATTTTGGGTTTTGCCGCCGGAATTGTGCTTGGTGTCCGCAAAGCCGGTAACGCGGGCGGAAGCCGATTGGACAAATTCCAATATGGCGCTGTCTTCGGGATCGCATTTGCGATTGCGGGATTATTCGTGACCCTTGTGGCCGGGTGGCTCGGACTCTGATTGCATCGGCGGTTTTTGAATTCGCTACACCGCGTCTGCAGCGCTTCTGACCGGTGCTGAACGGCACAGCCGGTCGACCGCGGACAGGCTGAGTGACGCGGGTAAAAAGCGTGGTGATACAATCCGTACCGTAACCGGCCCTACCCGCCCGGTTGATTCGATCCAGAAGGCCGCTGTGCCGGCGCGGAAGGCAAGTGAATCCGGGCCGATCAGCGCGGCTTCGCCGCTGATTTCAATATTCAGCGGGTCCGTCAGATAAGGCAGTGTCGATCCGGTTTGACTGAGTGCCGTCACCACGATTCTCACCTCATCCTTCTCGCCGGCGAGTATTTCACCTGAATCGGCGGCGACATCCAGTTTCGCCGGTATCGGCGAATTGACCATACGCGTTTCCGTCACGGGTTCGCCGGATTGGTAACCGATCAAGCGCATGCCTTCCCAGGAATGTCCCCAGGTGCCGAATTCACCCGCGTTGACATCTTCCGGCCGAATGATGACCGGCGGGTGCGGGAGATGCGGAAAACTGACCCTGTCGGGCAGAAACCGCCGCCCCTCATAGGATCCAACCTTCAATTCGACCTCGTCGCAATTTGTCAGGATGATCAAGGGTAAAACACCACCGATATTGCGCTCTCCGCGCGACCAATGGGTGACCGGTTTCAATACCGGCTTCGATTTCACCTCCGACTGGCTGGCGTAAACCGCGGCGGCGAATTTTTCGACCCGGAACATGTCGAGCACGCCGTGGTGGCAAATCCGGTCTCCGGAACCGAATTCCCGATGCGTGTTATAGTCAAACATGCACCAGCCGACACTGCCGGTGATATTCGGGTCACCATATGATGCATCCAAAACCTGCAAAAAACGCAGCACATGCTCTGCCTGCCGCATCTCGTTGTCGAAGGATTTTGTCGGGAACATATGGCCGTTAAATTCTGTCACGAGATAGGGCACATTTCCGGACAGACCGGTGACCTCCGTCTGCCCGCGCAGCGCCACCCGGTGATGATTTGCCCCCGGCATTTCTTCGCTGCCGATCGCAAAATCATTCATCGCGTAGACGTCTTCGAGCAATTCACTGTTTCCGATACAGCGGACGCCGGAAGTCTGCCGGGTCGAATCCAGTTTCCGCGCTAACCGGTTTGTACGGGTATAGAATTCCCGGTTATCCGCTGACTCGTTGATTCTTACACCCCAAAGCACGATTGAAGGATGATTCCAGTCGCGCCGGATCATTCTTGCAACATTGCGTACCGACTCCTGCTGCCATTCCCTGCCCCCGATATGCTGCCAGCCTGGAATTTCCTCGAAGACCAGCAGTCCGACCCGGTCACAATGATCCAGAAACCAGGAAGACTGCGGATAGTGCGAGGTGCGGACCAGATTACAGCCCAACTCATGCTTCAGGATAGACGCGTCGCGTTCCTGAGACCGCCGCCCCATCGCATAGCCGACATATGGAAAGGATTGGTGGCGGTTGAGACCGCGGATCTTGAGCAAGCGGCCATTCAGTCTGAACCCGTCAGCAGCGAATACCGCATCGCGGAAACCGAAGGAAATTTCCCGATGATCGAGTGCGGTTTCGGCAAGCAGCGAAACCTCCGCCCGGTACAGCACCGGGTTGTCGATATCCCACAATTCGATCCCGGTCAGATCATCCAGCGTCAACTGCACCTGTGCACCGGAAATCGCGCATTCGGATGAAGTGACTGTTTTTGAGGATCTATCCTGTATGCTGACCCGCAGCCGGCAACCCATATATCCTTTGCCATGAAACCCGCATTTGACACGCACCGATTTCCGCTGGCCGAGCGGATTCGGCGTCTCGATTTTGATGTCCCCTATCCAGGCGCTGCCGGTGGTCTGGAGCCACACATCCCGATAGATCCCGGCATAGGTCAGATAATCGATATAGCCGCCAAATGGCGGAATTGACGGATTTTCTCTGCCGTCGATCCTGACACTGAGGAGATTTTCACCCGGTTGGAGATGCTCGGTCAGCCGTGCCGTGAACGGTGTAAACCCGTCCCTGTGATGTTGAATTTCTATGCCATTCAGGAAAACCCGTGCATCGGCCATGGCGGCATCAAAAATCAGCTGCGACTCGCCACTTGCCAGCTCCTGCCAGTGCAGGATTCTCTGGTAGCAGAACTCTTTCTGGTAAACGCGTTCGTCAAAATAATTCAGCGGCAGATTCACTGCATTGTGAGGCAGCCGGACAGGTTTGCCCGGCTGCAATTCATACCGGAACCGGGGTTCGAATCCTTCGCTGAATATCCAGCCGTCATTCAAGCGCCTTCTCAATTTCAGAATTCCCTCTCATTGAACCCGCGGCCTTCCGCCAAATAGAGCGGAAATGCATCAGCGGCAATCCGCAGCCGGTTACACCGCGATGCAGAAGATGTTGAACCAATAACTATTTATAAATCAATATTATAAATCCATTTCCTGATGTGAATTCGAACGGCATCGGGCACCATCCCGACTCAGGGCCGCATATTACCACCACAATCACGGAGGCTCCCAATTCGTGAGCTGTAAATGCATGGCAACCGGTAATCTTTACTGCAATAATTGGTGCGCACATCAGAAGACTAAACCATGGGGCTTAAGGAATTTGGCATGCGTTGCGATTGGATCGCTGTGGATTGGGGAACTTCAAACCTCCGCTGCTGGGCTGTGGATAAGGACGGCCGGAGCGAAGCTTTCGCCGAGTCAGACAGGGGGATGGCCCGCCTGGATGCGTACGAATTCGAATCTGCTTTGCTGGAATTGATAAATGAATGGCTGCCGGCAAGTGGCGCGGTTGAAATAGTAATCTGCGGTATGGCCGGCGCACGGGGTGGCTGGATCGAGGCTCCCTACAGGAGCGCGCCCTGCGCTCCCATGTCAGCCGAAATGGCAATGTCTCCGGTAACCCGTGACCAGCGCCTGCATGTCACCATTGTGCCCGGAATCAAAACCGCCCGGCCGAAGCATGATGTCATGCGTGGTGAGGAAGTGCAGATCGCCGGCTATCTCGCCGATTATCCGCTGGATAACGGGGTGTTGTGTCTTCCCGGAACCCACACCAAATGGGTGCATGTGAAGAACAATGAAATCATCAGCTTTCGGACCTTCATGAGCGGCGAATTGTTTGACCTGATCAGCCGTCATTCAGTTCTCCGCCGATGCATCGATACCAGCCAATGGAACAACGGAGAATTCGAACAATCCGTGGATCGCATCTTTTCACGTCCCGAATTTCTTGCCGGTGATCTGTTTTCGATCCGGGCAGAAAGCCTGCTCGGGGAGCTGCCACCGGATCTCACGGCAGCCAGGCTCTCAGGCCTGCTGGTTGGCGCCGAACTCGCCGCCTCAAAGAATTACTGGTTCGGACATACGCCGATCATTCTCGGCGCGGAACGCACGGCGCAGCTTTACCAGTCGGCATTGGCCAAGCTTGGAATTGAAGCCCGCCTCTTCAATGCTTCCGCCTCAACCCTCAGGGGATTGGCAAAGTTCAGACAGCTTCAGGGCAACACGCCATGACGCGGCCACTGATCGCCATTCTGCGCGGCATTCAACCGGATCAAGCTGTCGCTGTCACCGCCGAACTCATCGAAGCGGGCTTTTCCCGGGTCGAAGTGCCAATGAACTCACCGGACCCGTTGGAAAGCATTGAATCCATTGCACACGCCTTCGGTGACCACAGCATCGTCGGTGCCGGCACGGTCCTCACATGTGACGACGTCTTTAAGATCGCTAATGCGGGCGGGCGGATGATTGTATCACCGAATACCGACATTGCCGTCATTTCAGCATCCAGGAAACTGGGCCTCGAATCTTTTCCAGGCGCGATCACGGCTAGCGAATGCATGCGGGCCCTGGGGGCCGGAGCCGATGGCCTGAAGCTGTTTCCCGCATCGGTGCTTGGCCCGCCGGGAAGCGCTTCGCTGCGGGCGGTTCTACCGCGGAGCACGGTGATTTATGCGGTTGGCGGCGTTGGGCGCGGAAATTTTCACGAGTGGCTGTCCTCGGGAATCGACGGATTTGGAATCGGATCGGCGTTGTTCAGACCGAACATGGCCTTGAAGGAAATCCGCGCCAATGCTGAGATGATTGTCAGGTTCTTTGACCAGGCGGTGGCACGGCGATGCTGACGGCCGCACTGATAATCCTTCCACTTCTCTACGCTTTTGCCGCTTTCCATTATTCGGCTTGGCAAACCAAGCGGCGGATGGCCAGGAATTCAAGCCCGCTGACCGATGCGGCGATACAAAAACTGAATGACCGGCTTGCCGAGGCGGCGGAACTACGGAAATTCACCGCGAGGATCTACGAAATCAGCACGATCAACGGATTGGCCATGCCGGATGGTAAGATTTACATCACCAGAGGCCTCTTCAAATGCTACCGGCGAGGTGAAATCAGCGACGCCGAATTATCTTCGGTTGTTGCGCATGAACTTGCCCATGTCATGCTGGGACACACCAAGAATCGCCTGGCGGATTTTGTCGGCCAGAACGCGGCCAGGATCGCACTCGGCTTTCTCCTCAACCGCTACATTCCCTTTTTCGGCAATGCCATTGCACAGGGGCTGTTGACCCTTTTCTCACGACGATTGTCGCAGAAAGACGAATATGCCGCCGATGCCTATGCAAGCGCCATCCTTACCAAGTCCGGCATAGGCACGGAGGCGCAAAAATCACTTCTCCGGAAGCTGCCTGATCTGACCGGGAATTCGGAACAGGGTATCGCATGGCTCATGAGCCACCCCAAAACCGAAGCGCGGATAACCGCGATCGAAAAGCGCGAACAGCGCTGGCGGTCGGGCGATGGTGATTGATCCGGAAATCCACTTGGCAAGGCGGCGGTGTTCAAAGGGAATTATATGTATTGGTCCGCAAGATGTCAGTTGTTTAGAGAGAGTCTGACTGAACCTGATGACCCGTCATAAACCATCAACATATTACGTAAAAATGTTCTTCCAATGAGCGCATAATGGGGTTGGCCGCCTGCGGTCAAATGAACTCCCGCAAACTGACCGTATTGCGTGAAGCTCAGGCTGGGCACGAGTTATTGTCGAATCTGGTGTTTGCGCGGCCGGCCAAGCGGCGATCCTTTCCATCTGATTGTCGTGTTTCCTTGTCTCTATGACCTCAATTCCATCTCTGAACCCCACCCCGGTGACGACCTTGGACAGTTGCTTGAATCCACGCAGCCGTCTCCATCTTCCCCCGGCGCACAGACCGGGTCTGAATATCATGTGAAGCATGCCGCCGCGGGTGAGGCAGCCCCGTGACTGCCTTGTCCGGTGACGGATGGTGGCGAAGGTTGATTCAATCGGGTTTGTCGTCCGTATGCTCTGCCAGTGTGCGGCCGGGAAGTCATAGAAGGCCATGAGCCCGTCCCGGTCCTTCTCCAGGCAGCGGACCGCCTTCGGATACCTGTCCCCGCAGGTCCCGGTGAAGAGGTCGAAGGCACTCCCGGCATTCTCCCCGGTGCCGGATCTCCAGATGTCATGAAGTGCCGCCCTGGCCTTTGGCTGGACCGATTTCGGCAGGGCGTTCAGCACATCCGCGGTCTTGTGCATCCAGCAGCGCTGCTGACGCGTGCCGGGAAAGATCTCCTCCTGCGCGGCCCGGAAGCCCATGGCGCCGTCCGCGACCGCCAGCTGCGGCGCATTCATGCCCTTTGCCTTCAGCGCCGGCAGCACCTCCCGCCGGCTCTGCGTCGGTTCACGGATGCCGTCCTCCACCGCCGGGAGGCGCTTCTCCCCCATTTCATTGACGCCTGTGACCGCAGGACAGCACAGTCTTTCCCGACCGGCCCTGAGGCCGCTGTGGATGCCGTCCGCCCAGACATGGACCCAGCGGCCGCTGTCCGGACGGGACCGCCGCCATTCCCCGTATTCCCGCCTCCGGGAAGCCTTGAGACGGGAGACGGTGCCGGCCGAGAGGCCCCTGGCCTCCGAACCGGTCAGCGCCCCGGGGGCCGGTCCCATCCCGCCGGTGGAGACACCCTTGAGACAGAGCCATGAAAGGCTTGCCTCCAGCGGGCGGGACCTGCGGATATACGGCGGCACCAGTGCAGAGCGGAAACACACCGGATCGCCGGTCCTGGAGCGGACCTTCGGTATCCGGACGGTGACCGGGCCGGTCCCGGTCTGGATATAACGCCCGGGGTGGTGGCCGCTGCGGATGACACCGGCACGGCCGTCATCAGGGCGCCGGCCGGAATGAAGGGAAAGAAAATCCTCCAGTTCAGCCTCAACGGCATGGCAGAGGAGCTGTCCGGCACCCGTGCGGATCAGTTCGGACAACTCGTCACGGGGCCTTGTGCGGCTCTCAAATCCATATACATCCGAACTCATGGCGGTGTACTCCCTGGCTGCTGTTCTCAAATTCAATCAACCGGATATGCCGCCAGCTTTCAAACTCCGCAAACACCAGATTTGATAATAACTCGCTGGGCACGAAAATCTGTGCTAGATGCATATTGACTTCTCCTGCACCATGCACTCCGGACACGGCCTTTCGGTCAACGATAGGTAGGTTTAAATGTACCGCCAAGGATGAATCAATGCAGCTTGTCGATGCACCTGTATCAATCAATGCGGGGTACAGATTTTCAGGGATATTGAGCGGTCCCTTTCGGGCTTGCTGATAGTTTGAATCAAACCCGATTCTAACCTGTAAGGTAGGCCCGAATACAACTAACTCTGCAGAGGATTCATGCCCACACACTCAGTTTGCATGAATCAACCAGCTCACAGAGGTTGGAAGCGTAACCGGTGGAGCTCCAATCTCGCGGATAAGATACGGTCCACGGCCAAAGCGCGATACCGCATCAGCAGCTGCACATTCAAAAGAATCAAAAATTTCGACAAGTTCTTTGTTGCGAAAAATTACCCATTTTCCAAAGTGTTCGACTTCGAGATCATTTCGCATATTTTCAAAAGCGGCGATCTCTTCATTTAAATTTGGGGGATTACAAAGAAAGGTTGACAACATCGCTATCAATCCCTATATCTGAATCATCGGAAACGGTGATTCACGATGACCCGCCAAGCCCCCGGCAAATCGCACCGAGATGGACTGACCCTCGTTCAGATGATGGACATGTTCCCAACTGACGAGGCGGCTACAGAGTGGTTTGAAAGCGTTATCTGGCCGAACGGTCGCCATTGCCCGAAATGTGGATCGCTGAACACCCGGAAGGCATCGCACAAGAAGATGCCCTATTGGTGCACGGACTGCCGGTCCTACTTCTCGGTCAGGACCGGAACGGCAATGCAGGCTTCCAAGGTTCCGCTCCGCAAGTGGGCCATCGCCATCTATCTTGTCATTACCTCGCTCAAATCGGTGCCATCCATGAAGCTGCAAAGGGATATTGGCGTTTCTCAGCCGACCGCCTGGTTCATGCTGCATCGTATCCGGGAAGCATGGGCTTGCGATGCGGATAACGAGCCGTTTGACGGCCCGGTGGAGATTGATGAAACCTACATGGGCGGCAAGCGGCGCAACAAGTCCAATGCAGAGCGCAATGATCTGGACGGACGCGGTGCGGCGGACATGACAGCGGTTGTCGGAGCCAAGTGCCGGGCATCGGGCAGGGTCGAGGCAAGGGTCGTCGTCCAGCGGACCGACAAGGCCACGCTGCAGGGCTTCGTGGACGAAGTGACCGAACCGGACACCGTGGTCTATACCGACGATGCCCGAGCCTATCAGGGCATTCCCAACCCGCACGAGACAGTGAAGCACTCGGTTTCCGAATACGTGAATGGCATGGCCCACACCAACGGCATCGAGTCCTTCTGGTCGATGCTCAAGCGGGCGCACAAGGGGACGTTCCACAAACTGTCTCCGAAGCACCTGCAACGCTACGTCTCCGAGTTCGAGGGCAGGCACAATCACAGGCATTCAGACACCATCGACCAGATGCGTGACACTGTCGCCCGCCTCGTCGACCGCAACCTCCTGCTCCGTGACCTCATCGCCTGCAACGGGCTTTCCAACGCTGGCCGTTGACGGCCTCAACGGGCGGAACAGGGCGCGGGCCAGAGCCTCGGGCGTTGCGCCCTTCAGATGGACCTTCGGGTCGAGAACCGGAACCCCGCGGGTCATGATGCTTTCCATTCCAATCCGGGCGCCCCTTTCTGGCACTTCGGACATTTTCGCCTCGCGGCATCACAGTTATTTGCCCCATACTTGTGGCCACAATGCCCGCACTGCATTACCCAGATGTAGACCTTGGGAAGATGTTCGGGGCGTGGATGGTATTGAGGCGACAGTTCGTGCGTCTTACAAACCAGTTTCTGACAATTTGACATGCCACCCTCCAAAACGCATTTGAACTTAAGATCTGCAAGATATGTAACTATATTGCAGATTGCAGAGCATAGGAGTTTCGGTTTTTACCCAGAAGGCACCCGGCAAATCCTTCCGCAAAGGTATCAACCTAGTTGAACCGGTGCAAATGCTTCCCTTTTCAAAGCCTTCATCACCAGTTTCTGAAAATGATGCACCGCATGTTCGCTCAATTCCGACTCCGCGTCATCAATGACAAAACGGCCCTGATTGTAACCAAAGGAATTCAGACCCTTCTGAACACTTTCGCAAAGCGAAATATCCTCGGGCTGCAAAATGGATTTCTGGTAATCCATGGCTTCCATCAGCTGCGGTGATTTCAACCCGTCCGGCACAAACCAATCCTGATGCTCAATGGTCCTGCCAGGGCCAACCGGCAACATCTGCAATGTCGAAATATTGGGTTCCCCGGGATAGACCCATATCGTCAGATTTGGCCAGACAAACCATCCGGCATAGCCGAAATCGACATCACCGGTTTCAAAACTGTAAGCGGAATTCGCATCTGACCGCGGTTTAGCGGAGCAGTGGCTTGACCAGATGCCATGTGTGCGCGACCTGTAAGTCGACATATCGCACAGGCTGACAAAGTCCTTATGCGCCGGATGGCAGTGATAACATTCGAGAAAATTATCAATCAGCACTTTCCAGTTGGCGGCAACATCGTAACTGTCCCGCTGTGCAAAGGAGAGCCCGTCCAGACGCGGACAATAGCGGCGTATCTCCTCTTCCAGGCCGGGCACCAACTCTCTGAAAGGCGGCGTATCCATATCAAGATTTATGAAAATCAGGCCGCAGAATTCCTCGACTCTGACTGGTTTCAGCGAAAATTCACAGGCATCGAACCCTTGCATCCGATGCGTATTGCGTGAACTCTTCAACTCGCCGTCGAGGTCATAGCTCCACGCATGGTAAGGGCACGTGAACAGGTTTGTCCGCCCTTCTCCCTGCACCAACTCATGCCCGCGGTGACGGCAGACATTGTAGAAGGCCCGCAATTCCCTATCGCGGCCACGCACGAGAACCACACTCTGTTCGTGGATCCGGGTTTCCTTGAAACACCCTGGTTCCGGCAACTGACTGGCATGGCCGGCATACAACCAGGAGCGGTAATAGATGGCCGGTTTTTCGCGCTCGAATATCTCCGGTTCGAGATAATATTTTGCCGGAATCGTATACGACTCAGCCGCATTCTCCGAAAACGGCTTCTCCGCCGCGCCGAATTTGAGCATCAATGCCTCTTGACCGTTGCATCCAGCATTCGCTGAAAGGACAGATTCCGATTGTACTGTGGATGCAATTCATGCACAAACCACATGCGGACGAAGCGCAGCCCGGAGCAAAAATCCGCGGGCCCCGTCTTCAACAATGTTTCAGGGTGCACTCATCGATCAGAGGCGCAAGCGTGGAATTCAAACGCGGGTGCTGATCGTCCGCGTCCACCGCATGGATTTGCAAGCCGATATCAATTTCAAAACCGCTTTGTGAATTTTTGCCGCGGCGGCTTTGACCAGGGCTTGTACAGCTTCCGCCTGCAGTTCCGATGCACGTTGCCTGGCGGCAAAATAGTCAATCTGTTTCGGGTTATATTCCTGCATGATGCTCTCCTTTGCAGCCAACCATGAAGGTAGGCCGGAAAGGTGGCGGGAAAAGCCGCCAACTTCTCAATCCCGCTATGCGAAAGGAACATGGCTCATGCCTGGCGGGAGTGAAAATATTTAGGCGCGTTCTGCGGTGATGAGGCTCTGCACAGCCAGTCGAACATGAACTCCTCCTCGGAACGCCGGCAAATCACCCGGGCCCGGTTTTCATCAACAAGCCAGAACGCTGCCGCCAGCTGGCCAATCCGGGAGCGTCTGAAATCTCCCAAGCCGAAAGACGCGGGCGACAAGTCGGCCGGCGTGCCTTTCGCCAACACATCGCGGACATCGCCCGTGAGTTCAAATTCAGCCCGCAGCGAGGACACATCCGCGACCAGGTGATGGACCCCCTGCAGGTCAGTGACCAACTGCCGCATTACCGCGGTGAGGTCAGCGGGCGGCAGAAAGCCGAGTAACTCATCCGGTGCCATCCATGCCAATGTCCGTTCGCCAGTGAAGATTATCTTCCCGGTCGCCGGTAATTCGCTGTCGAAGCCCCGCCGCAGCGCTTTCCGCAATGGCTCCGCGTCCAGGTCGCCACGCAGAAGCAGCATGCCCCGGTCGGGCAATCTGCGGACCGGTCCGGTATTCATGTCCCGCGCCCGTCAGCCACGCAACTGACTCCCCTCCGGATCATAAAACACCGGGCTGGTGATCCTTGCGTCCACGGTGCCCTCTTTGGTCATGAATTTCAGTGTTTTACCAATCATTTCCGGACCGTTTTCGATCAACCCCAAAGCAATTCTCCGATTAAGCACCGGAGAGTGATAACTGGACGTCACGCGGCCGATGATATTCGGATATCCATGGCTGGATGTTCCCTCGCCAACCGCATGGCTGCCACTTTCCAATTCCGCATTCGCGTCAACGGTCTCGATGCCGACAAATTTCCACCGCCCGGGGCGGCACAGAAATGGCCTTTCCTGCGCCCGCTTGCCGATGAAATCCTCTTTTTTCTTCGAAACAGCCCAGTCCAGTCCCAAATCCTGTGGTGTCACCGTGCCATCGGTCTCCTCGCCGATCATGATGAACCCCTTCTCGGCCCGCAGCACATGCAGTGCCTCGGTTCCGTACGGTGCCAACCCGTATGCGGCACCGGCGGAAAGCACCGATTCCCACACCGCTGGCCCATCGCTCGACGGGACTGCGATTTCATATGACAATTCCCCCGAGAACGAGATGCGGAATACCCGTGCATCGACGCCGTCCACCTGCCCATCGCTCCATGTCATAAAGGGCAAATCATCGGCACCGAACCGCATTTCACTGACTTCTTGCAATATCTTTCTGGATTCAGGCCCGGCAATCCCGATCTGCGCGAATTGATCGGTCAGATTTGCCGTATACACCTGCCAATCCCACCATTCGCATTGCAGCCATTCCTCCACCCAGGCGTGGATATGGTCGGCGCCACCGGTTGTTGTATGGCAAATGAAACTTGTCTCATCAATCCGCGCTACCACACCATCATCCATCAGGAAGCCGTTTTCATTGCACATCAAACCATATCGGCAATGTCCCGGGCGCAGGGAACTCATCATGTTGGTGTAGAGCATATCCAGGAATTTCCCCGCATCCGGTCCCTTGACCAGAATTTTTCCCAACGTCGAAGCGTCGAGCAGGCCGGCGGACTGCCGCACCTGCAAGGATTCCCGATTGACAGCGTCAGATACAGACTCGCCGTCCCGGAGGTAACAAAAGGGTCGACGCCAGTCACCGACGGGCTCCCAGAATGCGCCGTTCTTTCCGTGCCACTCATCCATCGGTGTTTTGCGCACCGGCTTGAAAAACCGGCCACGTGCGTCTCCGGCAATCGCTCCGAGGGTCACCGGGGTGTAAGGCGGGCGGAAAGTCGTCGCACGGACCTCAGCTATCTCCATGCCGAGATTCTCAGATAATATCATCAGGCCATTGATATTAGACAATTTTCCCTGGTCGGTTGCCATGCCTAAAGTGGTGAAGCGCTTGGCATGTTCCGAACTTTCAAATCCCTCGCGTACGGCCAGTTCCAGATCCGAAACCTTAACATCATTCTGAAAGTCCACCCAAATTCCTGCACGGTTTCCGGCGCTGACTCCGCTCGGAGTCAGACACAGCGCGTCCGGCCTCCCCTGCACCTCTCCGGCAAGCATGGGAGCCGTGCTCCCACCTTTGTGGCCGATGCTATTCAGAGCGCTGGAAGCCATGGCCAGCGCATTCTCAGTGATCCGGTCGGCTGTCATTACTCCCGCCGCAGCTCCGCACACATAGGCAAGTGCATCTCCGGCGGCATCAATCGGCGGACAGCCGGGATCCGGTCTGTAGGCAGCCACATCCCGGTTCCAGATCTGCTTTCCACCGCAATGCGACCATAAATGTGCCGCCGGTGACCATCCCCCCGACATCGCAACGGCCTCGCATTCGATCTCCTCCAACACCGCACCTTCGCCAGCCTGAGAACAAATTCTGACACCCCTGACCCGGCCCCTTCCCTTGATCGAGGCAATGGCGCGACCACACTCCACGCGGATGTGCAACTGGCGCGCACGATCCGGTAACTCGCCTTCCGCGGTGGCACGCGAATCCAGAATCACCGGCACACTCAGCCCTGCCTCGGCCAATGTGATCGCGGTCCTGTAGGCGTCGTCGTTATTGACTGCGAGAACCGTACGATCGCCGACGGAAACGCCGTAATTCACAGCGTAGTCACGTACCGCTGATGCCAGCATCACACCGGGAAGGTCATTTCCCTGAAAGCAAAGCGGTCGCTCAAGCGCGCCTGTCGCCAGGACAAAGCGCCGTGCCCTAATGCGCCAGATACGCTGTCGAACCCGATCCTGAGACGGGCAGTGATCGGAGACACGCTCGACAGCCAGAGCGAATCCATGGTCATACATCCCCACCAGCGTTGTCCGGTTGAGCAAGTGAATATTCTTATCCTGGCACAGCCCGGCAACTGTGGCTGCGACCCATGCGTCAGCCGGCTCGTTGTCAATCTGTGGCAGTTCCACCGGCGCACGGCCGCCCCAATGCGGCATTTGCTCAATCAGCAAAGTCCGTGCGCCCGATTCAGCTGCCGCCTGCGCCGCCACCAATCCGGCAATACCTCCGCCGACAATCACCAGATCAACCGACAAGTTAAAATGCTCGTAATGGTCCGGATCAGCTTCGCCGGGTGCCCGACCAAGCCCGGCGGCCCGTCGAATAACAGGTTCATACAGCCGTTTCCAAGCCTGCTGCGGGCGCATGAAGGTCTTGTAATAGAAACCGGCAGGCAGAAACCGCGACACCCATCCCGCCGCAGCTCCAAAGTCAGCCTCAAGCGTGGGCCAGTGATTCTGCGATACCGCCACCATGCCTTCATATAACTCGGTCATGGTGGCTTGCCGGTTGGGCTCCAACCGGTCACCGGAGCCGAGCGTCACCAGTGCATTCGGCTCTTCCGGGCCAGATGCGACAATTCCTCTGCGCCGGTGATATTTGAACGAACGCCCGACCAGCACCTGGCCGCCGGCAAGCAGTGCCGATGCCAGACTATCCCCGGCGAAGCCTGCCATTCTATTGCCATTGAAGCGAAAACCGAGCTTCCGACGCCGGTCAATCAACCTGCCTCCCGATGCAAGACGGGTGCTCACACTCATTCCCTCCTGTCGAACTTCCAGTCAGTCGAACTCAATCCGGGTGGAAACCACAAAATCGCTGCGCAGCCCTACGCTATCCGGCGCGCCGCGAATTAACCGCTTTCTGAATCGGCCTGGGCGGCTCGAGTGTCTGCGCCGGGTAAGTGCCGAAAACTTCCATCGTCTGTGTGCAGCGGGCGACATGAAACCATTTTCCGCAGCCAAATGCGTGACGCCAACGTTCAAAATGCACACCGACCGGATTTTCCCGGAGAAAAAGATATTTTTCAAACGCTTCATCATCTGCTCCCGGGCCCTCGCGTCTGATATGCGCTTCGCCTCCCGGCACCAGTTCCGTCTCATCCACTCCGCAATGGCAGTACGGACATTCAAATTTAAGCATTTTTCACTCCCCTGCCTCTTTCCGTCAATGCGCAACGCCTGCGGCAACGCTTTCGTCTATGAAGCGGCCTTCGCGGAATCGTTCCAAGCCAAAGGGCGCAGCCAGATGTCCGGGTTCTCCAAGGGTAATCAGTTCAGCCATAGCCCACCCTGAACCGGGAATTGATTTGAAACCGCCAGTCCCCCATCCGCAATTCACAAAGATGCCCGGCACCGGAGTCTTGGAAAGTATCGGAGATCGGTCTCCTGTCATGTCCACAATTCCGCCCCATTGCCTGAGCATCCGTAGACGGGAAATGATCGGAAAGGTTTCGACCAGTGCCCGCACGGTCTCCTCAATATGCAGGAATGAACCACGCTGGGTGTAGTTATTGTAGCCGTCGGCGCCACCCCCGATGACCAGTTCGCCCTTATCAGACTGGCTGATATAGCCATGCACGGTGTTGGCCATGACGACAACATCAAGACATGGTTTGACCGGTTCCGAAACCAATGCCTGCAGTGCGACGGATTCGATAGGAAGCCGGAAGCCAGCCATCGAGGCGAGCTTGCCGGAATGGCCGGCAACGACGATTCCAAGCTTTTTGCAGCCGATGTCACCCTTTGTCGTGGTCACGCCGGTCACACCGCCGGCATCCCGGTTAATTCCCGTAACCTCGCAGTTTTCGATGATGTCGACACCCAAACTGCAACAGGCCCTGGCATAACCCCAGGCAACCGCATCATGGCGCGCGGTGCCGCCGCGTGGCTGCCACAATGCGCCAAGTATGGGATAGCGGGGGCCATCAATTGAAATGATCGGGCAAAGCTCCTTGACCCGGGATGGTGGAATATATTCGGTTTCGATACCCTGATACTGATTGGCGTTAGCGATGCGGATATAGCCGCGGGCTTCGTGATGCGTCTGCGCAAGCATCATCACACCCCGCGGACTGAACATCAGATTGAGATTGAGCTCCTGACTCAGCGACTCGTACAGGCTCCTTGCCTTTTCATAAATCGCGGCTGAATCATCCTGCAGGTAATTGGACCGGATAATCGTTGTGTTGCGGCCGGTATTGCCTCCGCCAAGCCAGCCTTTTTCCAGCACCGCGATACTGCGGGCAGCGTGATTCTTCGCCAGGTAATAGGCAGTCGCGAGCCCGTGTCCCCCGGCACCGACAATGATGATGTCGTAAAACCCGCCCGGTTCCGGTGAGCGCCAGGCTCTTTCCCATCCGGTGTGACCACGAAGCGCTTCACTGAAAAGACTGAAGGCCGAATATCGCTGCACAGATCATGTCCCAACTTTTCGCTGCGGCAGGGTAAGGCCAGCCGAAACTCTGATTCAATCCTAAATCGACATTATCGCTTCCCTGCTGGCGCATTTCCGGGAATTCAGCTTTACTTGCAGCCTGCAATCGTCCACTAGCGCATGCAATATCCGCAGTTAACCTGCCTTTAGGACGACCGCATGCAGTTTTTGCCGACTGGTGCCGCGCTGTCCGCAGCTGTCGCCTGTTTCCTGATCCTGATGCTCCTGCGCGGCGGCAGAAACAGCTCTGGAACATCATCCCCGGAAGTGGAAATCTACAAAGCCCAGCTCAAGGAAATCGAAAGTGATCAGCGTCGGCAGCAGTTGAGTGCGGAAGAATCGGAAGAATCCGTCCGGGAAATCTCGAGGCGGTTGCTGCGCGCACATGATCGGGCTTTGCGGGCGCGACCTGGCCGGGAAGGCAGCAGGATCGCAAACGCAGTCGCCGCGGCTGCGATTCTTTTCGTTCTGGTTCCAGGTGCTCTGGCAATTCACGCTTTGATCGGGCGCCCGCAAATGCCCGACATGCCACTTCACGAGCGCATCGGTATTGCTGCCTCCAGCCAGGTCGGGCAACAGCAACTGCTTGCCCTTGCACCATCCGTCAATACGACTTCCCCGGATGCGGAACTGCTTCTCTTGACGGCGAAGCTGCGCCGGCGGCTGAGTGACAATCCGGACGATCTCGAGGGTCGGCGGATATTGGTGCAGAGCGAACTATTGCTTGGAAATCTTCGCGCCGCAATTCAGAATCAGGAATCGGTGATTCTGTCTTTGAGTGACAGGACTCCGTCCGAGGAATTCAGTTTGCTTGCGGATCTCCTCATTTCCGAGGCCAACGGTTTCGTTTCCATAGAGGCAGCCGCCGCGCTTAAGCTGGCGCTCCTATTGAATCCTGAAAACCCCACGGCGCGGTATTATGTCGCTGTGCTGCACCTGCAAAATGGAGATGTGGATGCGGCTTTCGACACATGGCGGCAACTGATTTCCGGAGATTCCACCCCTGCACCCTGGGCCGGTCTGGTTCTGGCGGCGTTACCGGAAGTTTTTGTGTCGCACCCCGATTACCGTCGCAACACTGCGCTTGCCTTGGCGGATACACTTCTCAATCATGTAGAAATTCACGGTGGCAGCGCCGAGGATTGGTCGACACTCATAAAAATCAATGCATCTCTGCAACGAAAGAACTATTCCCGTGACATCTTTAACCGTGCGCGATCGCAATTCCGTGGAAAAATGCGGGAGTTGGAAATCATCTCAGATGCCGCTGCACAGGCCGGAATTTCGCATTGAACCCGGTTGCCATTCAGATCGGCGAATTCTTCCGCGCTTTGCCACCCGCCGGCCCACTCATAGGGATTGACCATGGAAGTAAAACTCTTGGCATCGCGGTTTCGGATCATGATCGGCGCATGGCCGCGCCTCTGACGACGATCCGCGGAAAGACTTTCCGGCACCGGGTCAATGAATTGCTGAAACTCTGCACCGAGCGCGAAACCACCGGGATCGTGATCGGTTACCCGAGAAATATGGATGGCACGGAAGGAAGGCGATGCCAATCCGTCAAAGCATTCGCCCACAACCTCTCACGTCTGACCACTCTCCCGATCACATTCTTTGATGAACGGCTTTCAACCGCCGAAGCTGAAGCCCAGTTATGTGATGCCGGTGTGCGCAGGCAGCAGCGCGCCAATCTTGTGGACCAGGTGGCGGCGGCGATAATTCTTCAGGATGCCCTGGATATGCTGGCGAGAACAGGAGAACCGCATTGAGCCGTTCGAAGTGGAAACGCCGGGAACCCGACAGCCCCTGCCAGCAGATTTGCCTGATTCACTCGAAGGCGAAAATCTGCATCGGCTGTCACCGTACTGCCGAGGAAGTCCGTTCGTGGGCGCGGTTTTCACCGGAAAAGAGACAACGCATTCTCGGTGAACTGCCGGACCGGGCCGGTCTATTGAAGGTGAGGAGGCGGAGGCGCTGACGCCTTCGCTATGACACTGAATGAGCGCCGCCGGCCATGGAAAAAGCCACTTCCAGGATACCTGGCCCATGGCTTGTGTTCAGTGCCGGATCAGAGAGCATTCGACGCCAATGACGCGCCCCTGGCCTTCCGGTGAACAATCCCAGCATATGACGGGTGACGGCGGTGATTCTTCCCCCCGCTTCAACATGCGCCAAGATATAGCTTTGCATTTCCATCAGCACCCGGTTGAGCGTCGTTCCACCGGGTATGCCGAACACATCCCTGTCCACCCGCATTAACAGATCGGCCGGAGATCTGTAGGCGGCGCGCCCGATCATGACTCCATCCATTCCCGATGCGCGCATTCGCTCGGCTTCGGCAAGGCTTCCGATGCCGCCATTGATACAGATTGTCAGTTCAGGAAAGGCCCGCTTTATCCTGAAAACAAGATCATAATTCAGGGGCGGAACAGTTCGATTCTGTTTTGGGTTGAGGCCATCAAGGTAAGCCATGCGGGCGTGAATGATCAGCCTGCGCACGCCGGCACGGGAGATCGCCTCAACAAATTCCGGCAGTGTCCGTTCCGGCTCCTGTTCATCCACACCCAGTCGACATTTTACTGTTATCTCAGCCTCTGAAACCACCCCGGTCATCGCCCTCAGGCATTCCGCGGTCCGATCCGGCGACTTCATGAGAATGGCTCCGAAACAACCGCCCTGCACTCGGTCGGACGGGCACCCGACATTGAGGTTGATTTCCCGGTATCCCTTTGCTTCCGCCTTCACAGCCGCCAGTGCCAGTTCACCCGGATCGCTTCCCCCCAGTTGAAGTGCCAGCGGATGCTCCTCGGGATGGTGCAGTAACAGGTTGTCACAATCGCCATGCACCAGCGCGCGTGCTGAGATCATCTCCGTATACAGAAGCGCCCTGCGGCTCATGCGCCGGTGAAAAAAGCGGCAATGTCTGTCGGTCCAATCCATCATGGGCGCGACGGAAAACCGATATGGCGGAATCCTGTCCGACCCGGCCATTTCCATTTGCGACGCGCCTTATCCCGTCAAGCCGGCGGCAAACATGGCATATCCGCAGTTACAAGGCCAGTAATCCGGCAGAGTATACAAGCCCGGTTCCGCCCGGAGGCACGGAACAGACACCGCGCCGACTGACCGGAATTTACCAATGCTGTCGCAGCACCGGCGTTACTTTCCCGGTCGGATGCGTTGGAATGACAGGGCCTTTCGGTACTTCCCTGAGAAGTATAAATGTCGGCGGTCTGAAAAAGCGCCTGCCAAATGTACAGAATTGACAGCTTTCTCGAGGGCAATATCGTTCGAGCATCGATATCACTCGATGGGTTCAAGAATCCGCAGACACACCGATCAGGGCGTTTTGATTCTGTCCGTATCCTGATCGACTGCGAGACCGGCAAAAACAGCATCACGCTGCTGCAGGATGTCGGTGAAGCGGTTCTGCAACCACAATCCACATCATTGAAAAGAGAATTGACCGAACTACAGGCATTCAGCGAGGCTCTGAACTTATCCGGGCAGGTGCGGGCGTTTGCCGAGATGTTGATCATTGTGATCCTATCGCAACTGACCGGCATCCGCCTGACCGATCGCGGTGGCACTGCTGAGGCGGCTTCCATTGATGTGATGGCAGAACTTGAATTCGAGCAATTGCTCGAAATCGCATCCAAACCTGAGATGAACTTCCCCAATCGCCGCGAATCCGCAATCACCCTGTCTGAGGACGGGCTGCGCCTGGGGGCGATGCTGAACATTCTGCGGCGCTCGCAGAATGGACTTTATCCCCGAAATGAACTGATTTTTCAGACTCCCGTTAACGAGTCCGCCCTGAAGGCCGCCGAGGAGTGCCGGAGTCTGCGGCGGAGTTCCGGCATTTTTCTGCCGCCCCGGTTTGATGATATTGACTTGGGGATTGCCGCACAGGCGCTCACAGCGATCGAATGCCCGACGGCTTCGACAGTCTGTTTTTTCGGCGACACGAACTCCCCACATTGCGGTAAACGGTCGCAGGCTGCCGCCGCTTACCCTGCGCTGGCGGAATTATTCGCGCATGAATCGCGCTTTCAAAAAGTGATCGACGAAGGCAGCCCGCTTGCTCCGGCAATTGGAGAAAGGCTGCGGCTGAGCAAGGCCCATATCCGAAGGCTTGGCAGGTTGGCAAAGCCGCTGCCCGCCAACCGAATTTTCGGTTTCGGCGAAGCCGCACGCGGCATTGATCCCCTGGGCGTCGATCGGGCAAGGCGCTACGGGCTGGCCGGTGAACTGACCCTCGAACAGTTCTGTGGCCTGATCCGGGGCATCCCACAGGACTGGGTGCCTGGAAGCGATTCTGCCTGGTGCGACTTTATTGATATTGCCTCTGCCTGCATCCTGCCGATCAGTGCGGCGATGGACCGCCCGCCGGAACCGATGCTGGCGACATCCAAAGGTGACTGGCGTAAATTCAGGATGTCGCTTGCCTCTGCCTATGGCGTACCGGTGGAGGATTTTGACCGGCGTCAGATGGCATTGGCAACTTCCGATATCTTCGAGATGATTGATGACTTCAGCCGATCAATCCTGCTGCCACTATTTGCGTATTCCATAAACTCTTCAGGGCAGCCCCTTCCTGACCTGCTGGCGAATGAATTGCTCTCGGCCCGGCAACTCTCATTCCAGATCATCTGTGGCAAGGCACGCAACGTCGCAGGCGAATTATTCACGGTTTCGCGGCGCTGGATGAGTAGAATTCCGGCACTGATTGACATCGAAGCGGACGACATCCGTGACCGGACAGAATTTTCTCTCCATGCCGATGGGAAAAGCTGCCCGAAGCTGGTTGAACTCTATACAGCGGCGAATGGCCTGGTTGTGCAGAATCTTACGACGGCTCCCGAGTTTATCGAAGAATCGCGGCGATTGAGCCACTGCCTGGGGCGCAGCTATCTCAAACAGGCGATGCAGGGAAACTGCCATATTTTTTCCGTCCGCAGCGCGGATTTGACAGCAAGCCACTCAACAATTGAGCTGACGCCCCCTCAGTCCGGGCTGGAGAAGCCGGCTCTCGCCGAACTCAGAATTGTTCAGCATAAAGGATTAATGAATAGGAAACCTCCGGATGCGGCGAAGGTGGCGTGCGCTGAATGGCTCGCGGCCCTGAAGGAAGGAAAGCTACAAACCCACCTCAACGAGGCTTGGCAGTGGCGTGAGGAATGCCGCCGGATCAGTGCCGAGAATAAAGAAAGCCCGGTCCGGGACAGAATGGCGATCGAAGCCGCCTGGTCGGCGGCACTCGGCATCAATTGGCATGATCACGAACGCAGGAACGCGGTTTGGAATGAATGGAAAAAGCATATCCTTTCAGGCAGATTTTCACACGCCGCCGATCCCGGATACCTGTTTCGTGCGAAAGAAGTCCGTGAATTCATGTGCCGGATGAGTCCGCGGGCGACGCGGACTCTCTCGGAGAAAAATAACCAGGATCAGGAAATTTAGAGCACTGACAATTCCAGAACAGCGCGACCCATTTCGTGCCAGCAGCAGGCGTCGGTCCTGTTGTCTCTGTGCGAGTGGCGCGGCTGACGGGACTCGAACCCGCGACCTCCGGCGTGACAGGCCGGCACTCTAACCAAACTGAGCTACAGCCGCATAAAATGTCGTCAGTAATCGACAACCGGATCTGCTAAATGCACATATTCTCCATGTCAAGACACAACTAGAAATGTCGGATCCGACGGAGGAGATCCGGGCTCGGACGGCCGTCGACGGTCGTGGCCCATCCAATTAAGTCCGGGCGGCGGCCGAACAACGCGTAGACCTCCCCGTCCCGATTTGGACCGGGTTGGAGCCCGCCGTCGACGCGCCATCCGTGGGCTGCCCCCGGTTTCAGAGCCGCCGAAGGCGCGGCGACGCCGTCGGCAAGTTTCCTAAGCCGCTGGGCGGCCTGCTGGCATGCCGACCAAGTGTTCCGCCCTCCGATCAGTGTAGTCTGAGGCAAACACGGTCGATGCGATGGGATTTTGCCGATATCGACCGCCCAGATGGCACGGCGGACGGTTTCAAGGTCCTGTGGGTCGTAAATCTCCTCGTGTCGAAGAAACTCCGCCCAGGCACCATCCGGAGTATCGCAGAAGTAGTGAGTCAACTCACCCGTCGAATTCCACCGGCCGGCAGATTGCGACGAATCCTCCCGCAGAAAGGGAAAGCGGGGATCAGTGTGGCGATAGGCGATCACGTCGCCGGCGACGATGCCAATGCACGGGCAAGTTCGCGGACCCTTCGGGGGCGGTCACACTCCGGCGACCATATGTCGCCGAGTGCCTGCGCAGGCGTGTTGCCGTCGAGCCGTTTGCGGGGCCGGTCGAACCAGCGCCGGACCCCGATGTCATTGTATGCACCGGCCAAGTCCCCGACCACGAAGGCAAGGAAGTGAAGCTGGGCAGCAATCTCGTCCGGCGTGGAACGGTCGCCGGAAATGTAGCGACGCACACTGGACTGGGAGATGCCGAGGAGGCGTGTCAACAGTTCCACTCCCAGGACGCTCTGCAACGTGCGCCATTCGTGCGCGGGTGCCGGGGACAGTTCAAGGGCCTCGTTAACTTTCTCCAGGAGCGTGGAAAGCCCGGCGGCATCGGACCTGTGCATTCGGTGAAGCTCTGCGGAGAAACTGCGGCCGATGCCGGCTGCGCTCATATCCGCTACGAGCTTCTGAATCGCGGGATAGTCCAGACAGGTGACGGGACGCAGGAGCAAGCCCATTGCGTCGGCGCGTGTCAACGCCCCGATCGCTGCGGAGACAAGACTTGGCTCGCCGAACGGACTGCGGACGGATTGAATATGGAGATTTGTCATGGTCCAATTATATGCCGCAGCAGCGGACAGGTCAATCTTATGTACCTGCTCACCAGGGCTATCGCGTTTGAAAATATTCCTTTTTGATTTTCTCTTGGATTCTGTGTT
>JAPOXR010000018.1 GCA_026706985.1 Paracoccaceae bacterium
CCTGTGAACAAAGGCGGAAGGCCTCACATCAATTGCGGTCGTTGGTTATCGAGGCTTAGCCTGGACCGGATCCCGGTATCCGGCCAACGGTGATTTCTCCTCCGGCGCCTTCTCCGCTTGAAGGATGACGGCATTGAGCATGTCGTGTGGATCATCGAGATAGCCCTGCACCAGCGACGCCGCATAGCCAAGCTGACGCAAGGGGACCCGCATCTCCCGAATAACGGAATCTCCTTCACCATAGGCAATGCGGGCGAGCAACTGCATGATCATTTCTTCCCGTTGCCGGGCGGAGATGCCAGCGGCGGAGGCGGTCGCGGCATTACCGGAAACTGATCGGTCATTATGCGCCTGGTCATGATTTCGACTCCGGGCGTGCTGTTGTTTCTGTTCACGGATGAGTCGACGAACCGCCATTCGGATGAAGGCGGCAGTGGACATCTCACGCCCCTCAGCCAGTTCGGCTGCGAGGCAATTCTTGATTTCCACCTGCAGTTCCGGCTCTATCCGGATGGTGATCCGATCAATCTTGCTCAATGTATGCCACTCCAGCTGCCTTCCAACTTATGGCAGCCATTGGCTGACAAAGAAAGCAACTATAATTGGACATGGCATATTGAACTCTCAAGCCTGTATGGCGGTTCGGAAAAAAGGGAGGGGCGAAACTGCCGTTTCAACAATTGAAACCTGATGTTTTTCAAAGCATCAGCAGAGGAACATGTCTCAATATGGTCGGGTTTGGATTTGAGGCAGGGCTCAGGAGTCGCCGGTTTCGTTCGCCTTGAATTCCAGCCCTGCCGTGCCCGCCACCAGATTCAACAGCCCCGACTGGACGCCCGGCAGTTCGGTGGAGTCGGTGGCTTCTTCCCATTCGAGCGTATCGAACGCCTCACAATTGGTGCAGAGCGGCACCCATTCGGTGTGCGCACGGCTGCAGATATTGCATATCCATTGCGGCCCCCTGGAAGCCGACACGGCTTTCGCCAGCCATCCACGCACAATCGCCTCATCGGCACCCTCGCCGCGCTCAATCGCTGCCATAATCGCCAGGGTCCGCACCGTCGGCTGAATTTCCGGCAAATCACCGATCATGCGTCTCGCGGCCGGAAAATCCGCATCAGCGATATAGAGTTCCGCCTTCAGCAACCTCGCCTCGGAATGCGTGCTGCCCTTGCCGATCATGCGTTCAAAACGGACTCTCCTTTCGGACGGCGACTCGTCAGGCTCAATCGAAGCGAAAGCCGCCGCCAGCTCCGGATGCGGTTGAATGCTCCAGGCCTTGCGGATGATACTGGAAGCGGTCCGCCTGTCGCCAGCCTTCGCTTTGATCCCGGCAGCCAGCACAGCCGCCGGCACCAGGCCCGGCGAAACCTTGTTGGCGGCGAGCACCTCCTGTTCACCCGCCGACGACTCGCCGTCAGACAGCTTCTGCCGCCCGGCGGCGAACGTCAGGATAGCGTTGCGCCGTCGGTAGACATCTCGCGGGATTTTCCGGTGCTTCAGCTTCGCTGTCAGGGTCTTCTGAGCTCCGGCCCAGTCAGCCTCATGGGACTGCAGTCGCAGCAGAGTATCCTGCATGTCATCATGCTTCGGATTGATCGCAAATGCGTGTTCCGCCAGCTTAAGCGCCACCTCGGTGTCGCCATCCCGGAGCCGGTGTTTCAACAGGCCGGAGATCGCGGCGAATCTTGTCCGATCATCCTTCAGCAGCGATTTATAGGCGGCAATGGCCTTCTTTGAGTCACCTGTGCGTTCAGCTGCCTGAGCGGTGATGATCCCGGTGATTTCAGGCCGCTTCAACAGCGACTCCGCTCTGGCCACCTTGGCCAATGCCAGTTTCGGATCGCCCGATGCCAGTGCCAGTAACCCGTCGGACAGCGCATCGAAGCCTTTCTGCTCGCGGTCTCTATTGAAATAGCGCGATAACGCGGTCTCATTGCCGAGCAGAAAACTGACGATGGCGCGGCCAAGCCCAAGCATGAAAATCAGGAACCAGAGCACTGCCAGAGCGCAGAGACCCAACACCAGAACAGTCACCGGCTCGAGGGTGTATTCGTTACCTGCCACCTCCAGCCGGATCGGAGTCTTGATCTCGGCAACATGCGAAACCGTAAGACCGAAGACTGTGACCGCAGCCAGAAACAGCATGATCTTGATCAATGACCAGGCCATTCAACCCGCCCTAATTTGAGCCAATCCGGCCCAACATCGAATCGACCGAAGCAAGCACCGCCAACCGGGCTTCCGCCTCGTTGATCCAATCCTGCATCAATTGCAAAGCCTCGTCGGGCAGTTCCGCGAGATGGCCTAAAGCAGCTGCCACATCACCCTCGCCCAGCGCCGCCTCAGCACGCGAAAGGATGGCTGGCGGGTCCGAGCCTTCCTGCGGCGACAATGGTCTGATCTGAACCAAACCCAGCAAGGCATCGGTGATGCCGCCGGGCGAGCCGTCCGCCTGTGCGATCACATCGCGCGCATAACCGCTGAATTGAGCCTTTAAATACGCAACTGTAGCGACTCCGGTTTCCGCGTGCATCAGCACGATCTCGGGGATTTCGGCGGGCGGAATCCCGGAGTTGGTCAGCAAATCCGAATAATCCTCACCTGCTGCCACGGCCGCCCTGATCGCAACCAGCGACAGGCTGCGCAGCTGCGCCACCGGCACCGCACCGGCAGTGGGCAGATCATCGAGGGACTGCTCCACCGCAGTGAGGCGTTCAAGCAAGCGGTCCGGCGCCGCTGATTCAAGTGACGCGACGCGGGCTTCCACAGCTGCGAGCGCCGAAGCAGCCGCTGATTCCCCGGCGGCGGCAATCTCCTCGGCAAACCTGTTCAGTTCGGCAAGCCTTTGTTCGAGTTCAGCGATGCGCTCTGCGGCGCCATTGCCAACCATCGGCGCGGGGATTTCAGTGCCGGTCTGCCCGACATCACCCCGTGCTTCCAGCGCCTGTATGCTGTCGCGGTTCTGACCAGCTTCATCCGCTGCCTGCGTCAACCCTGTCTCCAGTTGCGATATCATGGTCTCGGCGGCGGCAATCCGTGTCTCCAGCGCCTGCAGATCCGCAGCCGACTGCGCAAAACGGTCCGACAGCGATGCCAAGGCGGCAGCGGTGTTTTCGCCAACCTCACCCTGCTCTGCCAACAGTGCCGAGAATTCATCCACGGGAGGGGCCGCCGCTGTAAATTCGCTCCGCAGCGACTGAAGCTCCGCCTGCACGGATGCGACCGCTTCCCGCATCTCCGCGGTTTCCGCCCCGCTGCCATCCGCACCCGGTTCAAAATCGACATAAGCGCGGAAAAAAATCACTGTAACCACGCCGGCGGCGGCGGCAATTGCACCAAATAACAATGCCCGCAGCAGAAAGAACACCAGCCTGTCGAGACGCTCCCAGGAATTGGAACCGGCGGCCTCATCCGGAATGTCATCCTCCGGTTCAGCTTCCGCTCTTTTCCGAAACCGGGCCGACAACCGGCTTATCACCGATTCTTTCCGTTCCGGCCCGGCAGGAGATTCAGTCTCGACATCAACCAATTCGGCCTCTTCGATTCCGGCATCCTCGCCATTTTCATCGTCAGTCTGCCGGTTCTTTTTTCTCACGCCCTCTGTCCCCGATAAGTCCAGCCTGAGCATCGCCGGGCCGCTGTATGGCTCACTCCCGACCGGAAGTCATCCGTTTGTGCCTGCCCACTTCGCCATCATACCACTCGGGGCGCAGCCGCACAAAGAGGCCATCGCCGCAGTTCCGTAGAGTCGTCCAACAGGCCCGAGAATTTGATCCGGCGGTCGCGAGACGATACTGGCATGCGCCAGATTTCGGAGCGAATACATCATGAACGGCAAAGTGGCATTAATCGTGGCCGGTGGCAGCGGCATCGGAGCCGATGCCGCCCGCAGACTGGCAGAAGCAGGTTATCGGGTCGGTGTCATGTCCGCCTCGGGCAAAGGCGAAGCACTTGGCAAGGAGCTGGGCGGAATCGGTTTTACCGGATCCAATCTCGAGCCGGAGGATCTTTCCCGGTTCGTGGATGCAGCAATGTCTGAATTCGGGCGGATTGACGGTGTTGTGAATTGCGCCGGCCACGGTCCGAAAGGCTCGCTGGATGCGATCACCGATCAGGACTGGCATCTCGGCATGGATTACTATTTGCTGAATGTCATCCGTATGGCCCGCCTGGTCACACCGATCATGGAAAGCCAGGGGCAGGGATCAATTGTCAATATCTCAACTTTCGCCGCCTTCGAACCGGATCCGGATTTTCCGACCTCGGCAGTGTTCCGGGCGGGACTGGCAAGCTACAGCAAGCTCTTCAGCACCAAATATGGCGAAACCGGCATCAGAATGAACAATGTGCTTCCCGGATTTATCGACAGCCTGCCGGAGACCGAAGCCAGGCGCAGCCGGATTCCCGCCGGACGCTACGCCAGAGTCCGGGAGTTGTCGGAAACAATCGCCTTCCTCATTTCCGATGCATCCAGCTACATCACCGGACAGAATATCCGTGTCGATGGCGGCTTAACGGCCTCAGTTTGAACTCCTTTAGCGATTGAGGACACCTACGCAGCGGACTGGATCCGCACCGGTAACGGTGCTTGAAATTTACCTGGATGTCGGGAGAATGGAACGCGGCACTGTATCTGATCACACACATGTTTTGCGTTGTTTGATTGTGGAGTTATAGTAAACTTATGCTGTATTATGAAAATATTATAAATCAGGATAAGATTACTCAAAATGGATCCCAGGCTGAACCCCTACGCACCGGGTGCGGGTACGCCTCCACCCGAACTGGCCGGGCGCGACGACCTAATTGAAAGAGCCGCCGTGGCACTCGACCGGATTCGTTCCAAAAGACCGGCTCAGAGTTTTATTCTCTATGGGCTGCGCGGAGTGGGCAAGACCGTACTTCTCAACCGAATCCGGATTGACGCCGAGAGTCGGGGGCTTGCCTGTATAAACATTGAAGTTCCTGAGGAGCGGTCACTACCGGCGGTGCTGATTCCCTCATTGCGGAGCGCGCTGTTGCGGTTGAGCCGCGGCGCGGCGTTGGAAGGGTATTTGTTAAGAAGCATGCGGGCGCTGGCGGGCTTCGCCAGTGTCTTCAAGCTGAAATACCATGACATTGAAGTCAGCATCGATGCGGACCCTGAGGCGGGACTTGCGGATAGCGGCAACCTTGACACCGATCTCGTGGATATCTTTCGGACCCTTGGTAAGGCCGCGGATGAGAAGTCCACCGCATTGGTATTCTTCATTGATGAACTACAGTATGCGCCGGAAAAGCAACTCGCCCCACTGATTGCCGCGCTCCACAACGCCAGCCAAGAGGAGCTGCCGATCACCATGGTGGCAGCAGGACTGCCCCAGTTGGTAGGAAAAACCGGCCACGCCAAGTCTTACGCGGAACGACTATTCGAATTTGCGCCTGTCGACCGTCTCAATGCAGATGATGCGCGGGCCGCCTTGGTTGTGCCGGCCCGCGACCAAGGAGTTGACTACACCTGTGATGCTATCAAGGAAATTCTCGATAATACGTGTGGTTATCCGTACTTCCTCCAGGAATGGGGCAAGCGCAGCTGGTCTGTTGCCGAAACCTCGCCGATCAGCCTCGCCGACGCAAAACAGGCGACAACTGAAGCGCTTGCCGAACTCGACGCGAGTTTTTTCCGCGTGCGTTTTGACCGGCTGACACCGGCCGAGAAGCGTTACATGCGTGCCATGGCTGAACTCGGGCCCGGTCCGCACCGGTCTGGTGATATTGCGGCTCCACTGGGCAGGATGGTCACCTCAGTTGCTCCCACACGCAACTCGCTTATCGGCAAGGGGATGATTTACAGCCCTGCGCACGGCGATACGGCATTTACTGTGCCGCTTTTCGATGGCTTTATGAAAAGGATCATGCCCGAATGGTGAGGAAACAACCCACATCAATATTGTTCTCCATCCGCTAAGCGACCGATTTCCATACAACATTCCGGCAGCCTGAAAACCGCGCACAGCTGGCCATTACCATCGTCCATCCGGCGGTACCTTTTTTCTCATGCCCTCGTATGCTTTGCGAATCGGAAAGGAACCGGAAGGTGGCTGTGGATAGGTCGGGCGCAGAGTCTCCGCAATCATGGTGTCGGGCGATTTGACCAAAGCGCAGGACCAGTTCAGTGGCAGCGCATCGGCTGTGCGCCGGCTGATGCAGCGGATCGCGCTGATGGACCATGGCCACCGGAGCCGGTTCCGCGCGTTGCCGGTGCCAGATTCGGTAGGATTTTGAGAACCTTGGGCGCGACACCCGCCTGTCCGTCCGGGTGCTTCAGCCCCACTGTGCGGGATAGAGGTGGAGGGGATCCGCGTCACCGTTTCCGGCTTATCCGCTCAATGGCCAGCGCCTCTCCGCCCTGCTGTAGGCCTGGCTGCGCTCTCGTTTTCCTATGGCGATGACCTTCACGACAAGCATCATGTCATGCATATCATAGACCAGCCGATAGCCGGAGGCCCGCAGCTTGATCTTGTACCGATTGCGCGCCTGATTTATCAGCGCAGCCGGAACATGCGGCTGATCCAGCCGCTCCGCCAGCTTTTTCTTAAACTGCAGCTGAACCGTCCTGTCGAGCTTCTGCCATTCCTTCAGCGCCACCTTGTGGAACTGCAGTTTATAGCTCATCCAGAGAAACGCTCACAAAGGGACCATCGGTGCGGGATTCCGCCAGCACGTTCAACTCGGCGTTCTCGAGACGCTCGATCATGGCGGCGTATTCATCGGCAGGAACACAGTAAAAGGCAGGGACGTTGCGGTTGAGGATGGCGATCGCGGCACCGTCGCCACAGGCAACGGTTGCCATCGGGTTTCTCTTCAACTCGCTCACACTGGCGGTTGTCCTGGCCAAAATGTCACGTGCCATGGCGTTGTGCTCCGTTTCGCCATATTTCATTTAGACCACATAAAAGAGCTATTCAATGACCTTTTAACAGATCTTAATATGGCCGAGGTGAGAACGGCGACGCCCGCCGTCACTCCTCCCCCAACCCGCACACCAGCGGCTCCATCGCCGCTGCAGAATCTTGTATGTATGTGATCAGAAACATATGACAGCAAAGGACGGACAGGGGTTGCGATCCACCAGCATGGCCAGGGAGTCGGACATCCACGAACCCGCCCGGGCTCCGTCTTCCATTCGTTTTCCAGACCCCACCGACAGTCGATCTTAAAGCGAGATCATGTATTTATCCTTGTATTTCTGGAAATTTATGCCATATATGCAAGGATGATACCACGTCAATTATCGAAGCTTGTCTATGCCCGGCTGGATCAATTCCCGGCTGTGGCCCTCCTTGGCCCACGCCAGGCCGGCAAAACCACGCTGGCCGGGATTATCGCCGAAAAGCGGGCAAGCATCTATCTCGACCTGGAAGACAGGGCGGACCGGATGAAGTTGAGCGATGCCGCAAACTACCTGTCCGCGCATATGAATGAACTGGTGATCCTCGATGAAGTGCAGCGTGTGCCGGAACTGTTCCAGACCCTGCGCGGCCTCATTGACAGGGGGCGTCGCCAAGGCATCCGTGCCGGCCGGTTTCTGATCCTGGGCTCCGCGTCGATGGACCTGCTGAAACAGTCAGGAGAATCCCTCGCCGGACGTATTTCCTATGTCGAGCTGAGACCGTTCAACACGCTCGAAGTCGGGGAGGATGCGTCCGAGACGCTCTGGGTACGGGGTGGATTCCCGGACAGCTTTCTTGCCGGAAGCGATGGATCGAGTGCGGTATGGCGCGAGAATTTTATCCGCACTTATCTGGAACGGGACATTCCGCAACTGGGCCCGCGCGTGCCAGCCGAAACACTGCGCCGCTTCTGGACCATGCTGGCGCATATGCAGGGCTGCATGTTCAACGCAGCCCAGCTTGCCCGCAGCCTTGCCGTCGATGGAAAGACTATCGCCCGCTATCTCGACCTGCTCGTCGATCTGCTTCTCGTTCGCCGCCTGCAGCCTTTTCACACCAATGTCGGCAAGCGGTTGGTGAAATCCCCGAAGGTCTATCTGCGCGACAGCGGTATTGTGCACACGCTCCTCGGCCTGGACAATCGGGATGCAGTGTTGGGTCATCCCGTCGCCGGCGGGAGTTGGGAAGGGTTCGTTCTGGAAAACCTCCTCTGTGCTGCCCCGCAGCGCGTGAAGCCGTGGTTCTACCGGACAGCTGCCGGTGCCGAAATTGATCTGGTTCTTGAATGGCCCGGCGGGGATCTGTGGGCAGTGGAAATCAAGCGTGGACACGCACCGAGGCTCGACAAGGGTTTCCACCACGCACGTCAGGACCTCAGGCCGGAGCGTTCCTTCGTCGTGTATCCGGGCGTCGAACGCTACCCCCGGGGTGATTCCATCGAAGTGATCGGCCTGAACGCACTGGCAATGCTCCTCGCGGATGCATGAGATTATCCGGAATCACACAAACCTGGCAGGTTCGTATCCCCCTCGATGGCGGGCAGCGGCCACTTCCACATCAATGATCCGATGCCGGGGGAGCCGCAGACACCAATCGCAGGGTCTCGTCGATCATGGCTTCCTTTGAAGCCGGAACGATACAGGCCCAGCCTAACTCGAATGCATCCGCTGTCCGCTGGCTTATGCAGCAGACCCGGTGGCCGCGGTCCGGGACTTCAGCGGCGGCGACGCTCAGGAGTTTCGCCGTTCGGGCGGAATAAACAGGGAGCACGCAATCCGTTTCGGTCAGCGCATGCACGGCTTCCGCGGTCAGCGGAATGGGGAGTTGGTCATAGGCGACGATCGAATCGATTTGGAGCCCGCCGGAGCGCAATGCCGGTAGAATATCCATCGCCACATGCTGTCCGCGCAGCCAGATCAGGCTGCCTTCGGGGCGCCGTTCGAGAAGCAGCTTGACCAGGGACCGCGCCCCTCCGTCCGCCGGGTGAGCTTCATATCCTTTCCGGCGCGCGGCGGATGCTGTGCGCTCACCGACACACCATGCGTCAAGCCGGCGCCCGGGCACCGGGGCCGCATCGGCTCCGTTTTCCGATGTCAGGATGAGACCCCTGCAGTCATCGGGCACCAGGACATGACCGACATGGCCGCGCTTTATAATTTTCAACAGGGGCGCTGTTATGATCCGCAACGACGGATCTAACCGCATGAGTTGTCCCACTGTCCGCACTGCCGCCTGTGCGGGGCGGGTGATGATAATTGTTCTTTTGCTGCCGGGGACATTATTCTTCGTCATTCACCCTGCGGTAATCGCTGCATCTGCACACTGCAACGCCTATGTTTGAAACATTGACAGCTCTCGGCATCGAGAGCAGCTGTGATGATACCGCGGCTTCGGTGGTCTGCCGCCATGCCGATGGAACAGCGGATATCCGCTCTTCGATCGTGTTCGGCCAGGGTGAACTGCACCGTCCCTACGGTGGCGTGGTTCCGGAAGTGGCGGCGCGGGCGCACACCGAAAGGCTGGATCATTGTGCGCAAAGGGCACTCCATTCCGCTGGTATGGCGCTCAGCGGTATCGACCTGCTCGCGGTGACAGCGGGACCCGGGCTGATCGGTGGATTGATGGCCGGAATCGCATTCGCCAAAGGCCTTGCCGCGGGCTCCGGCAAACCGCTCATCGGGGTCAATCATCTGGCCGGGCATGCGCTGACCGGGCGCATGACCCATGGGCTGTGTTTTCCCTATCTCGCGCTGCTTGTCTCCGGTGGCCACTGTCAGTTTCTGGCGGTGAAATCCGCGGATCAATTCCTGCGGCTGGGAGGCACGATTGACGATGCGCCGGGCGAGGCGTTTGACAAATCGGCGCGCGTGCTCGGCCTGGCGCAGCCGGGAGGTCCGGCAATCGAAGCGGCGGCAATGCAGGGATACGACAAGCGCTTCCGCTTCCCGCGGCCGCTCTCCGGCCGGGATGGCTGCAATATGTCATTCTCCGGACTGAAGACGGCCCTGCTGAAAGAGGCCGATCGATTGCGGCATGGCGGCGCACTCGCGGCTGCGGATGTGTGTGATCTGTCCGCCGGATTCGAGGCAGCGGTCGCCGATGTGCTCGTGGAAAAAACCGCGGCCGCGGCTGAGGCATTTCGGAACGGCATTGGAGAGGCCGCCCACACCTTCACTGTCTGCGGTGGTGTCGCCGCGAACCGGCGGGTCCGTGACCGGTTGGAAGCTTTGTGCGCATCGACCGGGATGACATTCGTCGCCCCGGCACCGCATTACTGCACTGACAATGCCGCCATGATCGCCTGGGCGGGCATTGAGCGGTTCAGGCTCGGCCATCGCGACGGATTTGCGCTCGGTGCCCGGCCGCGCTGGCCTCTCGATGAGGTGAGCCCGCCGATTCTGGGCTCCGGCCGCAAGGGGCCGAAATCCTGAATACTGTGCGTTACCGGTTCCCTTGGCGGTAAATGGCGGCTAATCACCGCGCTTGATGCAAGAGAACTGGAGACAAAATGGCCTACTGGCTTTTTAAGTCGGAACCCGGGGAATGGAGCTGGGACGATCAGCTTGCCAAGGACGGTGAAGGCGAAGAATGGGACGGCATCCGCAATTACCAGGCACGCAATAATATGCGGTCGATGCAGGTCGGCGAGTTGGGATTCTTCTACCACTCGCAGTCAGACAAGGCGGTGATGGGTATCGTCGAAGTGTGCGCGCCCTGCCATCCCGACAGCACCACGGATGATCCGCGCTGGGAATGCGTCGATGTCCGCGCGGTGGCGACGATGCCCCGTCCGGTCACGCTTGCCGACTGTAAGGCGGATGCACGGCTCGCCGGCATGGTGCTGGTGAACAACACGCGGCTGTCGGTGCAGCCAGTCACCGAAGAGGAATGGAAAATCGTCTGCGAACTCGGCGGATATTCGCAATCCTAAGCATGGATCAATAGCGGTAATGCTCGGCCTTGAAGGGCCCGTTTTTGTCGACACCGATATAATCCGCCTGTTCCCGGCTCAGCGCCGTCAACTGCGCGCCGAGGCGGCCGAGATGCAGCCGCGCGACTTTCTCGTCAAGATGCTTCGGCAGGATGTGGACTGACTTGTCATACTGTTCCGAACGGGTCCAGAGTTCGATCTGGGCAATGACCTGATTGGTGAAACTCGCCGACATGACAAAGCTCGGATGGCCGGTGGCGTTTCCGAGATTGAGCAGACGGCCTTCCGACAACAGGATAATCCGCCGTCCGGACGGCATCTCGATCAGATCGACCTGATCCTTGACATGCGTCCATTTATGGTTGCGCAGCGACGCCACCTGAATCTCGTTGTCGAAATGCCCGATATTGCCGACAATCGCCATGTCCTTCATGGCGCGCATATGTTCAATCCGGATGATGTCGCGGTTGCCGGTGGCGGTGACGAAAATGTCGGCAACCGGCAGAGCCTCTTCCAAAGTCACAACCGCATAGCCATCCATGGCCGCCTGCAGGGCGCAGATCGGATCAATCTCGGTCACCATCACCCGGGCACCGGCGCCTCTGAGTGAGGCGGCGGAGCCCTTACCGACATCTCCATAGCCGCAGATGACCGCAATCTTCCCGGCAACCATGGTGTCAGTGGCGCGCCGGATGCCATCGACCAGGCTCTCCCGGCAGCCATATTTATTGTCGAATTTCGATTTCGTGACGCTGTCATTCACATTGATCGCCGGAAAGGGAAGTTTCCCCTGTTCCTTGAGTTGATACAGCCGGTTCACGCCGGTGGTGGTTTCCTCGGTGACGCCCCGGATCATGTCGCGCTGCCGGCTGAACCAACCTGGTGACGCCTGCATGCGTCTGCGGATCATGGCGAAGAGCGACTCTTCCTCCTCCGATTGCGGTGTGCCGATGAGTTCCGGCTCGCCGGCTTCCACCCGCGCGCCCATAATCACATACAAAGTCGCATCGCCGCCATCGTCGAGGATCATGTTGGCGCCGCCCTGCGCAAACTGGAATATCCGATCCGCATAATCCCAGTATTCATCCAGAGTTTCGCCCTTGACCGCGAAAACCGGAATGCCCGTCTCCGCTATCGCCGCTGCGGCATGATCCTGGGTGGAGAAAATATTACACGACGCCCAGCGGATTTCAGCACCGAGCAAAGCCAGCGTCTCGATCAGGATGGCGGTCTGTATCGTCATATGCAGGGATCCGGCGATCCTCGCGCCGGCCAATGGTCTGGCATCGGCGAATTCCTCACGCACGGCCATCAGGCCGGGCATTTCGGTTTCGGCGATTTCGATTTCCCTGCGGCCGAATTCGGCCAGCGAAATATCCTTGACGATATAATCTGGTGACATGATGGACCGATGCTTTATGAATGCGCATCGCCCGTTAACACCGCCTGTATTGCACCACAATGCTTCGGTGTGGCCGGCCAAGTAAAACCGGAACAGGACATGAAGCAGCCGCGCGCCTGGCAAAGAATGCTCTCCGACAGACGGTTGGATCTTCTTGATCCGTCGCCGACCGATATTGAAATCCAGGATATCGCCCATGGGCTGGCCTTTGTCGCCCGGTGGAACGGGCAGACAACCGGCAGCCATCCCTATTCCGTCGCCGAACACTCACTGCTTGTTGAGCGGATTTACCGGATCAGGAACCGGGATAGTGAGAGCCGCTGGAATCTCGCGGCGCTGCTGCATGATGCGGCCGAGTATGTGATCGGTGATATGATCTCACCGGTCAAAAACGCTCTCGGCGACGAATACAGGATTCTCGAGGATCGTATCGCCGGGGCCATCTTCATGCGGTTCGGGCTTCCGGCGGTGTTGCCGGTGCCGGTGGCGCGCGCCATCAAGTCGGCCGACCGCTCGTCGGCGTGGCTGGAAGCGACGCAGATCGTCGGATTCAAGCATGCGGAAGCCGGTCGGCTGTTCGGCGGCAAACCATCCGATAAAATCGCATCTATCCGAATCCGCCCGCTTTCGGCGAAAGTGGCGAAGGAAAGGTTCCTGCGCCGGTTTGACGAGTTGCTGGACTGACCCGCCGGCCTCAGCCGGAATTCACCCGGCAGCTGACGCGCTCGGCAATTTCCCCGGCAGAGGTATCGCGGCGGAAAAAATCGGCAAATCCGGATTTCGGCAGCATCAGATAAGTGAATGAAGTGTGATCGACGAGGTAATCCGCGTCACCCGTTTCCTGCTTTTTGAAATATACCCGGTATGCGTCAGCGGCCGCTTTCACCTGCTCCACGGTTCCGGTGAGGCCGATCAGCTTCGGGTGATGCGCCTCGGCGTATTCGGCCACGACCTCCGCGGTGTCGCGTTCGGGGTCGACGGAAATGAATACCGGGACCGCATCGATTCCCTGTTCCGCCAGAATATCGACCGCAACCGCATTGCGGGCAATGTCGAACGGACAGACATCGGGACAGTAGGTATAGCCGAAATAGACCAGGGCGGGCTTGGTGATCACATCACTCTCACTCACCGGGAGGCCGCTGCCATCAACCAGATTGAAGGGTCCGCCGACATCGCCGCTTCCCATCCGCGACCCTCCGCAGTCACCGATGGCGGGCTTTGCCATGAAGACGAACAGCAGCGACCCGAGAATCAGGGCCAGAAGTGCCGCGCCGGCGGCCAGTGCATAGATCTTGGTCAACTCCACTCCCGTCCCGGCCTTTATTGGCATTCAATCTTCTTTGCTGTTCCGATACCTAGGGCTGACGCGTATGAATTTCCAGTTGCACCGTGACCGCAATCACATCCCGCACCGAAGAATCCGAACATGGCTGCCCATTGCAGCCTGCCCGCACCTGTCGAAACCAGTCCGAGACCGAACGGATTGCCGAGGCGTTGGCTGAGATTGCCGAACCGGGAGACTGTTATCTGCTTTCCGGTCCGATCGGCGCCGGCAAATCCGTTTTCGCGCGAAGCTTCATCCAGGCCAGACTGCGGCAGTTCGGACTTTATGAGGAAGTGCCCTCGCCAACCTATACGCTGGTGCAGATCTACCAGGCCGGGCCGGTGCAGATCTGGCATTCCGACCTGTTCCGCCTGAATTCCCCGGCCGAGGTGACAGAGCTGGCACTGCAGGATGCCTTCCCGCACGCCATCAGTCTTGTTGAATGGCCCGACCGTCTGGGTGGTCTTGCGCCCAGGGATGCGGTCAGGATCGCATTCGAACATATCGATGCCGCCCCCGGCGGGCGTCTGCTCAGATTCAAACACTCATCGGGACGCATCGGCGATTGTCTGCGGCATGCGTGAACAGGCGCTGAAGAGACTGCTCGAGACCGCCGGGTGGGCGGATGCGGTGCGGCGGAGGCTTGCGGGCGACGCCTCCAACCGGAGTTTTCACCGCCTCTGTTCGCATGGCGGTGCGACCGTCATTCTGATGGATGCGGATCCCCGTGCCTGCGGTCCGCTTACCCCCTTCATCCGCGCAACCACGCATTTGCGTTCACTGAGGCTCAGCGCCCCGGAAATCATTGCCGCCGACGAGATCCATGGATTCCTGCTGCTTGAGGATCTGGGGGATGCGTTGTTTGCACGCGTTGCCGGTGACAATCCACAATTGGAGGAGGAGCTGTATTTCGCCGTGATTGACCTCCTCGCCGAGCTGCGTTCAGCCCCGTCGGCGGGAGATTTCCCGCCCTATTCGCCCCCGCAACAGGCGGGTCTGGCGGCGCTGTCATTCGAATGGTACCGCCCGGCGGCCACATCCACCCCATTGCCGGCGGCGGCGGAAAATCGTTTCCGGCGTATCATTTCCGGTCTGATTTCAGCGCTTCCGGGACCGATGGTGTTTGTGCACCGGGACTGCCATGCGGAAAACCTGATCTGGCTTCCCGAACGCGTCGGCATCAGGCGCGTGGGGTTGATCGACTATCAGGATGCGGCACTCGGGCATCCGGCATATGACTTGGTGTCGCTGCTCGAAGACGCGCGCCGTGATATCGCCGCACCGCTCCGGGAAGCGTCATTGCGGCGTTACTGTGATCTCACCGGCGTCAGCGCCGCGGCGCTGGAACAGGCTATCGCCATATGCGGGGCGCAGCGGAATCTCCGGATCATCGGCGTGTTCGCACGCCTCGCCATACGCGACGGCAAGCCCGGTTATCTGAAACTGCTGCCACGGGTCTGGGCGCATCTCATGCATGATCTCTCGCAGCCCGTGCTGGCGGAACTGGCGGAGTTTGTGACGGAATATCTTCCCGGGCCCGATGCCGCCACCCTGCGTCGGATCGGGGAAAAAGCAAATTGAAAATCAATGCGGCCATGGTGTTTGCCGCCGGCTTCGGCACCCGCTTAGGCACCCTTGTCGCCGACCGGCCGAAGCCGATGATCCAGGTCGGAGGACGGCTGCTCATCGATCACGCGCTGGATATTGTCGGCGGTGCCGGAATTCACAATCCGGTTGTCAATCTGCATTATCACGCGGCGAAGCTCGCTGGATATCTGCAGCACCGCCCCGGCGTTCAGACGGTGTTGGAACGGCCGCAAATTCTGGACACGGGCGGCGGTCTCAGCAACGCCGTCAATCTGCTGGGACGGGGTCCGGTCTTCACCCTGAATTCAGATACCGTCTGGAAGGGCGGCAATCCGTTGACGAAGCTCACCGACGACTGGAAGCCGGAAATGATGGATGCGCTGCTGTTGCTGGTTCCGGCGTGCCGGGCGCATGGGCATTCCGGTGCCCCGGATTTTGCGCTTGACCCGGATGGCCGGATCCGACGGGCCGGCAATTCCGGTCTCATCTATACGGGTGCCCAGATCATTGACACACGTATCCTCGACGGTGTGGAAAAGAAGGTGTTCTCACTGAATGAGGTGTGGAACGGGTTGATCCGATGCCGGCGGTTATACGGTATCGAATATCCGGGGGAGATCGGGGATGCAGGCAGCCCGGAGGGAATCGAAGCGTCAGAGAAGCTGCTGCGATTCGGGCCCGGTTGAGGTTTTCGCGGTCTTGTGAATCAGTTGCCGATGCCGCAAGACAGCGCGTTGCCGGGCGGAGAAGTGGATTGAGCCTGTTTGCAGAGTCGGAAACGCCGCATGTGTATGCGCTTCCCCCCGGTTGCGATTTTGCCGCCGAATTCGTGCACGGATTGCTGCGCCGGCAGGCCGGATGCCCGCCGGAAACCCTGGCACGCGCTGAGATTTTCCTGAGCACCGGTCGGCTGCGCCGTAATGTCCGCCGGACACTGCTCAAAAACCCGCCGATCCTGCTGCCGAAACTGCGCTTGGTCACCGAACTGGCCAGTGATTTCCGGTTTCACGACATAGCCAGGCCGGTGCCGCCGCTGCGCCGACGGCTCGAGTTGTTTCAAGCGGTGTCGAAACTGCTTGAAGGCGATGCACGGTTCGGCGCCGGAACGACGGTTTTCGGACTGGCCGACAGCCTGGCCACGCTCATGGATGAGATGCATGCCGAGGGTGTGCATCCACGGCAATTGCTTGAACTGGACGTCTCGCAGCATTCAGCTCACTGGCGGCAGAGCCTTGTTTTCCTGAACATCATCGCCGAATTCTGGCAGCGGATCGATGAGCCGGACGATCAGGCCCGGCAGCGGATGGTGGTCGAGCGCCTAATCCGGACATGGCGGACCGAGCCGCCATCACATCCGGTGATTGTTGCCGGCTCAACCGGTTCCCGTGGCGCCACCAGACTGCTGATGAAGGCGGTGGCGGCGTTGCCGCAGGGTGCGGTGGTGTTTCCCTGTTACGATTTCGAGATGCCCGCGGATGTGTGGGACAGGATGCGCGATGCGCAGGCGGTCGAGGATCACCCTCAATTCCGCTTCAAGGTGTTCTTTGATGAGGCCGGCATCGACAGCACAAGGATGCGCGCATGGAACCGGGAAGCGTGGACCTCGCCGGAGCGCAACAGGCTGATCTCGCTGGCGCTGCGGCCGGCGCCGGTAACCGATCAATGGCTCGCCGAAGGACCCGGCCTTGCAGGCGTTGCCGAAGCGACCCGGAATATCACTCTGGTCGAGGCCCCAAGCCCGCGGGCCGAAGCCATTTCAATCGCCCTGCGGTTGCGTCAGGCGGTTGAGAATGGCGAATCCGCGGCTCTTGTCACCCCCAACAGGGTTTTGGCGAGACAGGTGAAGGCAGCTCTGGCCCGATGGGATATGCGACTTGATGACCCGGTGGGCGGGCCGCTCGTGGAATCGGTTCCCGGCAAATTGCTGGGCCAGACGGCGTCGCTTCTCGGGCAGGAGGTGCAGCCGGTTGAACTCATTGCTTTGCTGCGGCACTCACTGGTCCATTCGGCGGTGGAACAGGAGCAACATCGCGCCCGTGTCGACAGGCTGGAGACACATTTGCGGAAAGCCTTCCAGCGGGATCCATTGGACCAATCGCTTGAGAGTGAGTTTCCCGACAACAGCCCGGACGATCCCGGCGCCGGCGCATGGCGGAGTTGGCTGCAGGGGTTGCTGCGTGATCTCTCATCCCTGTCTCCGGGCCGGCTGGATGAAATCGTTCCTGCCCACCGCGGCATCATTGAGGCTCTTGTCCGGGGATCGTGCCCGCATGCGGAAGGAACGGGCGGTCTATGGAGGGATGAGGCGGGCCAGTGCGCCCATGCGGCTCTGGCGGATCTGCAGTCGGAGGGCCCGGCCGGCGGTATCCTCGATATCAGTGCTTACCGGCATATCTTCACATGGCTGACGCGCAACAGGAATGTCCTTGTCAGTGAAGACACCGATTTGTCGGAGATTTCGCTGTGGTCGACTCTGGAAGCCCGCATGCAGAGTCCGGATGTCATCATTGCAAGCGGTCTTGATGACAATATGTGGCCTTCACCGGCACCGCTTGACCCATGGCTGAACCGCGACCTGCGGCGGCAGGCGGGTCTGCTGATGCCGGAAAGAGTCACCGGGCTGGCGGCGCATGATTTCATGCAGGCCGTGTCCGGGCGCAATGTGGTACTGACACGCTGCCTCCGCGATGCGGATTCATCGAATGTACCCTCGCGCTGGCTCATTCGGCTGACCAATCTGCTGGCGGGTATCGGCGGGGAGGGAAGTCAGGCGCTCGCGGATATGCGCCGGCGGGGACAGGAACTGCTTGATCTTGCAACCGCTCTCGAGCGGCCGGCTGAACCGGTAGCGCGGGCCGGAAGACCGGCACCGAAACCGGCGCTGCGGCACCGGCCGAAACGGCTGAGCGTGACCTCGATCAGTAAATTGATCACCAACCCTTATGAAATCTATGCCCGGGATATCCTGCGGTTACGGGAAATGCTCCCGATCCGCATGCCGGGAACCGCACCCACCCGCGGCACCGCGCTGCATGCGGTGATGGATCGTTTTATGCGCCTCGCCGCCGAGCAGCCCGATGCCTTCACCGAGGAGAAGCTCCTTGAGACCGCCGCCAACACTTTAGTGGGTGTGAATGCCCCCGAATACGCGAAGCAACTCTGGCTGGCGCAGCTGCAGGGTATAGCTCAACAATTCATCTCCGAGGAATGGGAGCGCAGCCGCATTGCCAAGCCCCTTGAGGGTGAGGTCAAGGGCGAGTTTCACATTGAGGAGCTGGATTTCACGCTATCCGCGGTCGCGGACCGGGTGGATCGGGACGGCGCGGGTAATCTGGTGGTCTATGATTACAAAACCGGCACCCTGCCGGGTCCGGCCGCTATCAAGCGGCATGACAAACAGATTCCGCTGACCGCGATCATGCTGGAGAAGGGTGGCTTTGAAGCCATCCCCGCGGGCCCGGTTAAATCCGCAGCCTATATCCGTATCGGCAAGGAAACCGGAATGAGAGAGGTTGATCGAACAAAATTGGGCGACGCGGGTGAGGATTTTTTCGCTGCAACCTGGACCGGCTTACTGGCATTGATCACGGCATACAACGATCCGGACACCGCCTATGCGGCGCGGCGGGATATGCGGCCTATCCGGTTTGAGAGCCCTTACGACCATCTTGCCCGTTATGGCGAATGGGATGAGTCCGACCCGGAGAAAAAGGTGGAAGACAGTGCGCTTTAATGAAGCCACCCGGCCTCAGGTGGAAGCCGCCGATCCCGGCGGTGCCTCCTGGGTGTCGGCCAATGCCGGTTCCGGAAAAACCCGCGTTCTGACCAACAGGGTGGCGCGGCTGCTTCTCGCCGGCGTCCCGCCGCAACGCATCCTGTGTCTGACTTTCACCAATGCCGCCGCATCGAACATGCAGATCCGGCTGTTCGAACTTCTTGGTGAGTGGTCCATGCTGCCGGACCACCAGTTGCAGGAAAAACTGCTCGATCTGGGAGAGCCGGAAGCAGGCCTGGACAGTGCCAAGCTGGCGAATTCGCGGACCTTGTTCGCCCGCGCCCTGGAAACACCCGGCGGCCTCAAGATTCAGACCATCCACGCATTTTCGGCGGCTCTCCTGAGGCGGTTTCCGTATGAGGCAGGCGTATCGCCGCAGTTCCAATCGCTCGACGAGCGTGCCGAACGCAGACTGCAGCTCGAAATTCTGGACGAACTCGCAGAGTCAAATGCCGCCACCTACAATGCGGTGTCACGCCATGTCAGCATCGACGCGCTGCCGGCATTTCTCGAAGCCATTTCGCATGCACGCGAATCATTCCTGCCTCAGCGGTCAAAAACACAGCTATTCGGGCTGTTCGGCCTTCCTGCCGATGCCGATGCTGAGCCGCAGAACAGGATCATGCGTTTGTTCACCGCCGAGGATGCGGCAATGCTGGCAACACTCGCTGAGAGGATGGCGGAATCGGCAAGCCCGACGGATAGGGCTGCGGCGGAAAAACTTGCGACGATAGATGCGGCGCAGGCCGGGCCGCATGATTTCACAATGCTGGTGAGCGTTTTCTTGACGGGAGCCTCGGCCAGGGAGCCCTACTCCCCGAAATCCAGCCCGCCGACAAAGGCCGTGCAGGAGAGGTTATCTTCTGACGGTCTCGCCTGGCTCGAAAGCTACAGGCATCGCGTAGCCGAAACCCAGGCGGTGATGCTGAATCTCCGAGCGGCGGAAAAAACCGTTCTCCTGCATCAGTTCGCCGCCGCTTATTTGGACAGCTACGAGGAGCGGAAACGCAGCCGGGCCCTATTGGATTTTGACGATCTCATCCTGCTTGCGTTGAAGCTGCTCAAGGATCACAGCAGTGCACAATGGGTTCTGTTCCGGCTGGATGGCGGTATCGACCATGTGCTGATTGACGAGGCGCAGGATGTCAGTCCCAATCAATGGCACCTGGTGCAGGAAATCTCGCGCGAATTCACCACCGGCCGGGGTGCCCGCGATACTGTGCGGACGGTCTTCGCCGTCGGCGACGAAAAACAATCCATCTACGGATTTCAAGGTGCGGCACCGGAACGATTCGCCCAGATGCGCGATTATTTCAGGCAGAGTTACAGCGATGCGGCGGTGCGCTTCCGGGAGAACAGCCTCAACTATTCCTTCCGTTCCGCCGGCACCATACTTCAGCTTGTGGACAAGGTTTTTGAAAGCTGCGGAGCGCCGGGATTCACGCATGATCTTCGCCACGAGGCATTCAAATCACAACTTCCGGGCCGAATCGACCTGTGGCCATTCCTGGAAAAGACTGCGGACAATGACGGTCACGACTGGACTGATCCACACCCGTTGGCATTCGACCTGAACTCGCATGTCAAACTTGCGCGCTCAATCGCCCACCGCGTCGAACGGATGCTGCGAACTCCCGAGTCGCTTCCCGGCGACGAAATTGCCCGACCGGTCAGACCTGGCGACATCCTGATCCTCGTGCGTCGCCGCTCGGACCTGTTTTATGCCATTATCCGGGAAATCAAGGCACTCGGTCTGCCGATTGCCGGCGCGGACAGGCTGGCGCTGGTCGAAGAACTTGCCATCCGGGACATCACCGCCCTTCTTGCATTCCTCGCCTTTCCCAAAGACGATCTGTCGCTGGCGGCGGTTCTGCGCTCACCCCTGTTCGCATTATCGGAGGATGAACTTTTCGACCTGGCGCATGGGCGCGCCAAGTCGCTCTGGTCGTCCCTGCACGCAGCACGGGAGAAATTCGCTGACCCGGTGACGGTGCTGGAAGATTTGCTATCGCAGGCGGAGACATCGGCTCCCTACGAGCTGATTGAGCGCATTCTGATCAACCACGGGGGACGGCAGAAGTTCACGGCGCGGCTCGGCGGCGAGGTCGAAGAGACCATGGACATGCTGCTGCTGCAGGCATTGGAATATGAAAGGGAGGAATCCGTTTCGCTGGTCGGGTTTCTCGACTGGCTGGCCGGCGAAACCGAAGTCAAACGACAGCTCGACCAAGCCGGAGATGAAATCCGGGTCATGACTATTCACGGCGCCAAAGGGCTGGAATCGCCGATTGTCATTCTACCGGATACCGAGCACCGGAAAATGCGCCAATTGAATCCGATTGTCGAAACCGAAGATGGAACACCGGTCTGGAGCACCAGGAAAGACGAAGAGCCGCCGCTCATCCGCGGTCTGCGCAACCGGGAGGAAAGGCTTTGGCAGAATGAGGAGTTGCGTTTGCTCTATGTGGCTCTGACCCGTGCCGAAAGTTGGCTCATCATCTGCGGAGAAGGGCAGTTGAAGGAAGAAGCCTGGCACGGGATGATCCGCTCGGCCCTCTCGAAAATCGATGCGCAGCCATTCGATTACAGCAGCGAATGCGGTGATTTCTTTGCCGGCATGGACGGTCTCAGACTGATTTCCGAAGATTGGCCGGAATCGGCTGAGCATGATCAAGTGAATCCGGTTGGTGCCGAAATCCCCGCTTGGGCACTGCAACCGGCGTTGGTTTCCAAGGCGGAACCGGAGAGATTTCTGTCGCCGAGCAACTTGGGCGGCGAAAAGTCAGCGCCGGACCAGGATGCCGCTTCTGACTCGGCTGCGAAAATCGGAACCCGCCTGCACCTGCTGCTCGAACATCTCCCTGAACTGCCCGTGGCTGACAGGGAAAGCGCTGCGAACGCACTGCTCAACCTCAACGAACCAGGGATTGATGGCAGTGCCTGCGACGAAGCCTTTCGGGCGGCGTCTCAATTGCTCGCCATGCCGGATCTCGAATATCTGTTCGCTGCCGATTCCGTTGCCGAAGCCGGGATTGTCGTGCCGCTGCCGACCCTCGATGACGAGGTCGCATTCGGGTATATCGACCGGCTCCTCATCGAAGAAGACCGCGTGCTCGCCGTCGATTACAAATCCAATCAACGGGTTCCGGCGCAGGCGGAAGACATACCGGAAGCCATTCTGCGGCAACTCGCGGCTTACCGGGAAATGCTGTCGACACTGTATCCGGACAGGCGGATCGAGGTGGCAGTGCTGTGGACGCGCACGGCCGAGTTGATGCATGTTCCGGCGGCAATTTGTGATGCCGCACTCGGGCGCGCCGCGCTTGACTGATTCAGTCTGCGCACTTAGCTATTTGGCGCTCGGAGATAGGGGATTCTGTTATGGCAATTGTACATCTTGACGACAGCAATTTCGACAGCGAGATCAAATCGGCAAAGCTGCCCGTGGTGGTTGATTTCTGGGCAGAATGGTGTGGGCCCTGTCGGCAGATCGCGCCGGCGCTGGCTGAATTGGCAGATGAGCTCGCAGGGCAGGTCACCATCGCCAAGGTTGATATCGATGCCAATCCCGATACACCGACAAGTCTCGGCGTTCGCGGCATTCCGGCGCTGTTCATATTCAAGGATGGCAGGCAGGTCGCCAACGCCGCCGGTGCGCGCCGCAAAGCGGATTTGAAAAAATGGATCAAGGACTCAATCTGAACCGGCATTGACCGGGAGGGTGTGATACCGTTGGCCCTGCCTGTTCCGGCTGGATAGAGCCGCCGATGCAGGAACTCCGGGACATTCTGAGTTTTTCCTTCGATATTGACTGCACACCCGGCGGCCCGGCGCAGCGCCGCGGTCAGGATTTTCTTGAACGCCATGCCCCGGACCAACTTGGTTGGCCTGCTGATTTTGACCCGCTGCCGCTGATACTGAAGGCTTCGGAGTGGGGCCTGATCAGGCGCGGCGTGCAGCAGCGTGCCTTGGCGGCGAATCGCTTTCTGAAAGATTTTTATGGCGCCGGGGAAGCTGTTTCCACAGATATCCTCGGCCCGGAGGCCGCCATGCAATTGGGTGGCACCGCAACTGAAATGTTCGGCTGCCAGCCGCCGGATGGCCTCCATCTGCATGCCTTCTCCGCCAGGCTGGTTCAGACAGAGTCCGGCGAATTCCAGTTCCTGGATCACGACTGCTCCCTGGATTGCCGTTTCGCAAGGATACTCCTGAACCGCGAGGCGCAGCGAAGAGCCATGGCGGACATCTCTTGGCAGGATCACCTCCTGGCACCGCTTGATCCTAGTGACGTGTACAGGTCGCTGTTCCCGGCATATGCGGATTCAAGTATCATCTTCGCACCGGATGATCGTACCGACGTGACGGCATCAATCCTGGCGGATGCCCTCCGGCTTGGCACCGCAGGCCGGAATTACCTGGCAGTCCATGACGCCCGCCTGCTCGTCCAGACACCTGAGGGGCAAGTCAAGATCAGCGCCTTGCTGCGGCCAACTGTCGAGGACCATCTCCTGGACCCGCTTGGACATGATTCTTCGCCGACACACGGTGTCGCCGGGCTGGCGACCATTGCCCGCGCCGGAAAAGTTGCGATTATCAATCCGAAGGGCAGTGCCCTCTGCGATAACCGTGCGGTTTTTGCTGCCATGCCGGAATTGATCCGTTTCTATCTTGGCGAAGAGCCGGTGCTCAATAATGTGCCCCTTTCCATGCCCGCCGGTCCCGACACACCTGCCAGCCCGTGGGCCACGGAAAACTTTCCGGCGGCAATTCGTAACGCATACCGGCCTGATCGATCATCTAAGCGGAGCCGGTTGTTCCGTTCGCCCGGCAGTGCCCGCCAAAGCATGACGAAATCCGGACATTATACAATCGAGCCCGTACCCCGTCGTATGAAGGCACACCCGTATGCGGACGAAAGGGGGATCATTCAATGCCGGCCGCTCGAGTTGACTGTTTTCGCATTTGTGAATGCGGAGGGTGCGCACATCCTGCCAGGAGGTATCGCCACCGCTGAGACCCAACTCGGTGCGATATGGCGTTTTGATGACCGGGCCCGCCCAAGGGAAAAAGATGTGTGGGTGCTTGGAGATTGATTCAGAATGGGGCGCATCTCCGGATTGGACGCGCCATTACTCCAGACTGGACGCACTTTCATTCCGGATTTGGCGATGATACATTCCAGATTGGACGCGCCATTACTCCAGACTGGACGCACTTTCATTCCGGATTTGGCGATGATACATTCCAGATTGGACGCGCCATTACTCCAGACTGGACGCACTTTCATTCCGGATTTGGCGATGATATATTCCGAATTGGACGCACATTCATTCGGGATCGGACCAACATCGATGCAAAGCCTGATTAAGCCGCACTCAATGATTAACCGCCATGCGGAATCGCAGGTTCTGACCGCACTGAATGACACCCGGATCGTTGCGCTGGCAGGCCCGCGCCAATCCGGAAAGACAACCTTGGTTCACAAGATCGCCAAGGATCAGGGAATGAGCTTCGTCACACTTGACGATCATCTCTCCCGCCACTTCGCAAATTACGACCCGGCAGGCTTCCTGCAGCAACACGGCAGAGCCGTGATAGACGAGATTCAGCGCGCACCGGAACTCTTTCTCGAACTCAAGAAAAATGTTGATGAAATGCCGCAGCCCGGCAGGTTTCTGATCACCGGGTCTGTCGACTTGTTCAAGAGAACAATTTCGCCGGACTCTCTCGCCGGCCGTGTGGAAGCGATAACACTCCTACCCTTCAGCCAGTCGGAAATTGAACAGATCCAGCAGCCGGAATTCCTGGAACATGCATTCAGCGAAAATTTCCCGGCATACTTGGAAACCGGCCGTACATTGAAGCTGGTCGAGCGCATCGTGACAGGCGGATATCCTGAAGTGTTCACGCGAAAGACGTCTGCCCGCCGAAGGGTGTGGTTTCAGGAATATGTCCGTGCCCTGGCGACACGCGATGTGACCGACATATCACTTGTCCTGAAAACGCAGGAACTCATGCGACTTCTGGACCACGCAGCGACTGCCGCAGGCCAATTAGTAAATCTCTCCAGAATCGCCTCACAACTGGGTGTTGACAGCAAAACAGTGGATCAATGGCTGGCATTGTTTGAACAAATGTTCGTCATCAAGCGCGTTCCGGCCTGGCATCGCAATACGTCGAAGCGTCTCGTGAAAGCGCCGAAGCTTCACTTTCTTGATTCTGGGCTCCTGGCGGCACTCAGCCGGACGGAATTGGATGATATCCGAACGGACAGAGCCCGGCTTGGAAGTCTGCTGGAAGGGTTCGTGTATTCCGAGTTACACAAACAGGCAGCACAGTCATCCGAGCCAACATATATCAGCCATTACAGGGACAAGGACAAAGTTGAAGTTGATTTTGTGATTGAACGAATGGGAAAGATTGTCGGCATAGAGGTCAAAGCCGCGGTGAGCGTCAAACCAGGAGATTTTTCCGGCCTTAATCGCCTGAAGAATGCCGCCGATGACGCATTCGTTTGCGGAATTGTCCTGCATGACGGGGAAAACATTCTGCGGGCTGGCGACAAAATGCTCGCAATGCCGGTAAACCGTCTCTGGCTATGAATGCCACATCGATTCAACCTCACATGGTTGTGATCGAGAGGCTGATGAAGTCGTCCGTGAATCACACCGGCACCTGACTATCCAGATAACCGCCCCCGGAGGCCGCGCTGAACCTCCGCCATTTAAGGACAGTGATGTGTTTCCCAATTTATACAAAGCTGGCAAAATGCGGCGGAGTGTCTTGTCGCTACCCCGTATACTCCGCATCGAAATACTGTAAGGATTCGGAAGGCCGCTTGGTTCAGTTTGCAATAGATAGTCCGGATATGGGACGGCTGATTGAAATCCACCACAGGACCGAATTCACTTACAGCCGTCCCGCCGGCGGCGGGGTTATGATACTCCGGCAGACCCCGCTGTCCGGACCACAACAGCAGGTTCAAAGCTGGGACACGCAGATTGTCGGCGGGGTCAGGCAGCTTGAGCAGAAAGACCAATTCGGCAACCACGTGCAACTCGTCGCCATCTCTCCGGGGAGTCATGAAATCAGGGTGGAGTCTTTCGGCACTGTCGGAACCCTATCGGCAACACCTGACAAGGTGGCCGACCAAGGCTCGCTGCCGCTTTGGATCTATTGCCGGCCAACCCGGCAAACCGAAGCCGGCCGCGCTGTCAAATCCATCGTGGCAGGGTTCGATTTGGAGCAATTGAACTGTCGGCAGGGATTGCAGCGCCTGTCGCAGCAGGTACTGCAACGAATACCTTACACGCATAACCTCACCCATGCCGGAACCACCGCCGAAGATGCTGCCCGGACCAAGGCCGGCGTCTGCCAGGATCATGCACATGTATTCATTGCCATATGCCGGATGCACAAACTGCCGGTGCGGTATGTGGGTGGATATCTGTTGACCACGGACCGCACACAACATGAAGCCGGCCATGCTTGGGTGGAGGTCCATCTCAAAGGTGCCGGCTGGGTCGGGTTTGATATCTCGAACGGCGTCAAGCCGGATGACAGGTATGTGCGGACAGCAGTCGGAAGAGATTATGCGGACGCTGCGCCCATCACTGGCGTACGGCGCGGACCGGGCATTGAGCAGCTGGAAGTGGATGTCCGGATCAGGCAGGTCTTTGCCGGAACGGAACCGGCAGGCTGAAACCCCGCCTTCGGCTCCACAGTTTCAGGCGCCGGTTTGACAGCCGGCTGTGTCTGGCCGCTTCAATCGCAACCCTAAACACATCCTGTGGACAGGGCACAACCCTGTCGGAACTGATCACCGCACGGAAAGCAGCAATGAGCCGGCTCAGCTATGCATTTGCTTCTTGCGCGCCCGGACGGCCTCGGTCGTCTCCGGGCTGCCGTCATGATAGGATCCGAACCAGTTATCCCAGGGCATTTCCGGATTTCCGTAATTGCACTCGAAATACCGGTGATGCAGCTGGTGATGGAATGACCCGATGCGCAGATGCGCCTTATCCCCGAGCACCAGGTTTCCAAAGCCGGCATGCGATGTCGCGGTAGCCAGCGATATCCAGTAGCTGAGAAAGAGGAAATGCACAGGATGCGAGGGCAGGACCAGAAAGATCAGCAACAGACCCAGATAGCCAATATGCTCAATCGGGTGCATCGAAAGCCCTGACCACGGGGCAATCGAGACGCTGCGGTGATGCACCGAATGCACATGTTTGTACATCCATGGAATGTGTAACCCCCGGTGCAGCCAGTAAAAGTGAAATGACTGGATGACCGGCAGCAGCGGAAACAGGAGAATGAACCAGACCGGATTGTCCGAGAAACTGATCATCGGTGCCCAGCCATTCGCGTAAGCCATCCAGATGATGGTGCTGTAAAATGTCAGGACCGTGATGCCCGAGCCGAGCGTATAGGTGACATTGTCCCAATACTGGCTGTTGAACAGAAAGATTCTGTTATTGTTTGCCATTCCACGGCGGTCATATTTGAATTCCTCGCCCTGGCGTTTCCAGCCATAGAGCCAGACATGCAGCCCTTGGGCAACGAAGGCCATGAGAAAGAAATTGATCGCCCATATCCACAGAATCCAACCCCATTCCAGGGACTGCATCGATTCCAGGTCAGGCAGTACCCAGGCCCATATCGCCCAGGCCATCAGCGCGTAAATCGAGAACTCGGTCACCGGCAGCCAATTTGTGAGAAACCAACGCAGCGTGGCAATCGGCCGCGGCGGCCAGGAAAACAGCGGTGTCACCGCCACTGGTAAATCGGGATGCCAATTCCATTCCCGATTGGAACCCGCTTTCATCTGTTCAGCATTCGTCGACATGGCCAATCCTACGAATCTGTCCAGCCCGTGAATTTACCACAACCCACTCAATTTCAAGTCGTTTTCCGGCTACTTTTTCTGCGATCCGACAAAGTGGCCGGTGGTCACATTTCGGTGGAATGTCGGGGCGGGAAAGAGCCGGGATCCGGCGCTGACACGTCCCCTTGCAGCTTATGAATTTTCCCGCAGCACCCTGCCGGCGAGATAAAGCGAGCCGCAGACGAGGATGCGTGCGCCGGGGGATTCGGCGGCGCTCTGCCGCACCGCTTCCTCAGTTGTCGGCGCGGCTTTGGCACGGAAACCGAGTTCGCTCGCGGTCAGAGCGACAGCACTGGCCGACAGCGATGAATCCTCACCCGGAATGACGACGCCGTAAAGGCTGTCTGCGGAGCACCGCAGTGCCTTCAGGTAACCATGGATGTCTTTGCCCTTCAGCATGCCGCAGACAAGGCGGTTCGCCCGCGCCGGCATTTCCCGGAGCGTTTCCGCCACCGCCGTCCCGGCCGCAGGATTATGTCCCCCGTCCAGCCAGACTTCAGAGCTGCCGGCGGCGTCAATCAGCGGCCCTCGTTTCAGCTTCTGCATCCGCGCCGGCCAGGAAGCACGGGTCAGCGCCGCCGTCAGTGCCGAATGTGAAACCCCGATATGGCGGAGAACCGTGACCGCGGCACCGGCATTGCCGATCTGGTGAGGCCCGATAAGACCGGGCCTCGGAAGCAGCACCTCCCCGTCTGAATTGACATGGCGAAGCCCACCGTCGAAGGGCTCAACCCACCAATCAACACCCTGCACAAGCAGCGGCGCTTTGACGCGTTCCGCCGATGCACGGATCTCGGACATGGCTTCCGGCAGTTGTTCATTGACCACGCAGGGCACGCCCGGCTTCAGTATACCGGCCTTTTCGCGGGCAATCCGGCCGATGGTCTCGCCCAGATAGTGCTGGTGATCCAGCGATACCGGCGAGATCACCGTCAAAGCCGGTCGGCGCACCACATTGGTGGCGTCAAGACGCCCGCCGAGACCGACTTCGAGCAGGAGCATATCGGCGCGCGACCGGGAAAAAGCGAGCATGGCGGCGCAGGTTGTGATTTCAAACAGCGAAATCGGCCTGCCACGGTTGATTTTCTCGCACTCGCTCAGCACTTCAGCCAGCGCATCTTCCTCGATCAGTTGGCCGGCGAGGCGGATGCGCTCGTGAAATTTAGCCAGATGCGGAGAAATATAAGCATGCACATCCAGCCCCGCCGCTTCCAGGCCGGCGCGGACCATTGCCAGGGTTGATCCCTTGCCGTTGGTTCCGGCAAAATGGACAACCGGCGGCATCTGGTCTTCGGGATGGCCCAACTCCGCCAGCAGTCGCCGCGGCCGGTTCAGAGTCAAATCAATGCTCTTCGGGAAGAGGGATTTGAGCCGGTCAAGGATGAGACCGGAATCGGACTGGCTCATCAATCTCTCCTTCAGGCTGTCTCAGCCACGCTGATCTCACCCATCACCGCAGGGTCCTTATTCATCAGCATCAAGGCAATCGAGGCGATTTCATCGCGGATTTTCCCCCGATGGGTCACTCTGTCAAGCATTCCGTGCTGCAACAGATGCTCGGCCCGCTGGAAACCCTCCGGTAGCTTTTCCCGGATCGTCTGCTCGATGACACGCGGGCCGGCGAAACAGATTAACGCTTTCGGCTCGGCAATCTGCACATCCCCGAGCATGGCATAGGAAGCTGTCACACCGCCTGTTGTCGGATGCGTCAGCACGACAATATAGGGCAGCGGCGGATCATTCTGCTTCAGGGACTGCAGGGCAACGGTGGTACGCGGCATCTGCATGAGGCTGAGAATCCCTTCCTGCATCCGTGCCCCTCCGGCGGCGGTGAACAGTGCCAGGGGAGATGAAAGCTCAACCGCCCTCCGGCAGGCGGCAATGATGGCATTGCCGACATACCGCCCCATTGATCCGCCCATGAAGTTGAAATCCTGCGCCGCCACGACAAATTCCGTCCGGTGAATCCTGCCCTCGGCAACCAGCATGGCCTCGGCCTCACCGGTTTTCTTCTGTGCCGCCCGCAGCCTCTCGCTGTAGCGTTTCTGATCGCGGAATTTCAACGGGTCGACAGAGGGTACCGGCACGGCGATTTCGGTAAAGGCGCCGCCGTCAAACAGCTTCCTGAAACGTTCCCTCGGCGTAATCCCCATATGGTGATCGCAACTTGGACATACATTCTGGCTGTGATCGAGCTCACGATGATAAAGAATCGCCCCGCATTCATCACATTTCGACCATAAATCCTCAGTGGAGGATGTCCCCGGGACCTGAAGAATGGACTTGATTTTAGGTCTGACAAAGTTTGTGATCCAATTCATGATCCTGCTCTCCTGCCCGCAGAAGCTGTCAACCTGATATGCAGATTAAGACGCGATCCATCAAGCCGCTGTTCCGTTCCGTGGCGGCCGGGTTGCCGGGATTTCCGTGTCAGCCATGATTACTGACCGCAATCTGCATCCTTTTTTCCTCCATTCGCGCTTTCCCTCCCCGGTGCCGATCGCGCATCGCGGCTATTCAGCGAAATTTCCGGAAAACACAATGCCCGCCTTCGAAGCGGCGGTCGGGCTCGGTTTCGAGTATATCGAAACCGATATCCATGCCACCGCGGACGGATTCCTCGCAGCCTGTCACGATAAGTCGCTTGCCCGGACGGTGGGCGAGGACCAGCGGATCGGTGATCTCAGCCGGGCCGAGCTTTCCCGGATCCGGCTCGCCGGCGGCGAGCGCATCCCACTGCTGGCGGATCTGCTCGACGCATTTCCGGAAACCAGAATCAATATTGACCCGAAACACGATGCCGCGGTTGAACCTTTGCTGAGTCTCCTCCGCGAGCGCAGGCTGTGGGAGCGCGTCTGTGTCGGTTCGTTCTCCAGTCGGCGGCTGCGGTATCTGCGCCGTGCAGCCGGCGACAGGCTGTGCACTTCCGCCGGTCCACGGGAAATCATCCGTCTCAGCCTGACGGCGCGGGGACTGCCGGTCGGGCGACTGCAGGCTGACTGCGTCCAGGTGCCACCCTACCGTTACCGCATGCGGGTGGTGGATGCGGCGCTGGTATCCGCCGCTCACAAACAGGGCCTGCCGGTGCATGTGTGGACGGTCAACCGGCAACAGGACATGCGGGATCTGCTTGATCTCGGTGTTGATGGCATCATGACCGATGAAGCCGCAATGGCAATGGACTTGTTCAAGAAGCATTATTGGTGACATTGCCCGGCAGGTGCGTTGCGGGCTAAAGACGCATCTTGATTCAGGCAACGCATGAAAAGGGATACGGTGATGAAAGATTTCGGCTTTGACAAGTCTGCGCTTCCCAGCCGGCATGTCAGTGAAGGACCGGCGCGGGCGCCGCATCGATCCTATTACTTCGCCATGGGGCTGACCGATGCCGAAATCGCGCAGCCCTTCATCGGCGTGGCAACCTGTTGGAATGAGGCGGCGCCGTGCAACATCGCCCTCAACCGGCAGGCGCAGGCGGTTAAACTCGGCGTCAAGGCGGCTCAAGGCACGCCGCGGGAATTCACCACCATCACCGTCACTGACGGAATTGCCATGGGGCATGAAGGCATGAAATCGTCGCTGGCCTCGAGGGAAGCCATTGCCGACACGGTGGAACTGACAATGCGCGGCCATTGCTATGACGCACTTGTCGGCCTCGCCGGCTGCGACAAATCCCTGCCCGGCATGATGATGGCCATGGTGCGCCTGAATGTGCCTTCGGTGTTCGTCTATGGCGGCTCCATCCTGCCAGGCCGTCTCGACGGCAAGGATGTGACGGTTCAGGATGTGTTTGAAGCTGTCGGACGCCATCAGGCAGGCAACATGTCAGACAAGGCGCTCGCTGTTCTGGAACGCGTTGCCTGTCCCTCGGCAGGGGCCTGTGGCGGGCAGTTCACGGCAAACACAATGGCCTGCGTGTCCGAAGCCCTTGGATTGGCACTGCCGAATTCCTCCGGCGCGCCTGCCCCCTATGAAAGCCGCGACCGCTATTGCGAAGCCTCCGGCGCCGCGGTGATGAATCTGCTTGATCTCAACCTCCGGGCACGTGACATCGTGACCCGCAAATCGCTTGAAAATGCAGCGCGGGTAGTCGCCTGCACCGGCGGCTCGACGAATGCCGGGTTGCACCTACCCGCAATCGCACATGAAGCCGGAATCGAGTTCGACCTGTTCGATGTCTGCGATATCTTTCGCGAAACGCCCTACTTTGTCGATATGAAGCCGGGCGGGAATTTTGTTGCCAAGGATCTCTACGAAGCCGGCGGCGTGCCGGTTGTTATGAATGAGCTGCGCAAGATCGGTCTGCTGCATGAGGATTGTGTCACTGCAACCGGGCGAAGCATGGGCGAGGAACTCGACGAGGTGGAACGCGAGGCGGATGGAAGGGTCATTTACCCTGCATCCAAGCCGCTGTCCGCAACCGGCGGTGTAGTCGGACTGAAAGGCAATCTCGCGCCCGACGGCGCCATCGTGAAAATCGCCGGCATGAGCAAGGAGCAAATCGTGTTCACCGGTCCGGCACGTGTCTTTGAATGCGAGGAAGAGGCGTTTGAGGCGGTCAAGCAGCGGTCCTACAAAGAGGGTGAAGTGATCGTCATCCGCAATGAGGGACCCGCCGGCGGACCGGGCATGCGTGAAATGCTGTCAACCACGGCGGCGCTTTCCGGCCAGGGAATGGGCAAGAAGGTGGCGCTGATTACCGATGGAAGGTTCTCCGGTGCGACGCGCGGATTCTGTGTCGGACATGTCGGCCCGGAGGCTGCCCATGGCGGACCGATCGCATTGCTCAAAGATGGTGATCTGATCACCATTGACGCCGAGCAGGGCCTGCTGTCGGTTGATCTTTCAGACGCCGAACTGGAAGAGCGCGGATCCGCCTGGGGCGGACCGCGGGAGACGATTTACACCTCCGGCGCGCTGTGGAAATATGCCCAGCTCGTCGGCTCGACCCGCAAGGGTGCGGTGACGCATCCGGGCGGCGGCGGCGAGGCGCATATCTACATGGATCTTTGACTTTCGATCGACGCTGAAACAGGCCAGCCATGACCGGCTATCCGAATCTCCTGTCACCCCTGGATTTCGGATTCCTTACCCTCCCGAACCGGGCTGTCATGGGCTCGATGCATACCGGGCTGGAGGAAACCGGGGATTGGAACCGGGTGGCGGCATTTTATGCCGAAAGGGCACTCGGCGGGGCCGGAATCATCGTCACCGGCGGGATTGCGCCCAACCGCGAGGGGGCAGTGTTTCCGAAGGCCGCCGCCCTTTGCACAGCGGGCGAAGTCACCGGTCATCGCAGCGTCACCCGGAGAGTGCATGACTGCGGTGGCCGTATCGCCATGCAGATCCTGCATGCGGGGCGCTACGCCTATGGTGAAAATTGCGTCGCCCCTTCCGCCATTAAGTCGCCGATTTCTCCATTCACGCCGCGTGAACTCGACGCGGAAGGCATCGAAAAACAAATCTCGGACATTGCCGATACCGCTGCACGGGCGCGCGAGGCCGGTTATGACGGTATCGAAATCATGGCATCCGAGGGTTATTTTCTCAATCAGTTTCTGGTCCGCCGCACCAATCGGCGGACCGATGCATGGGGCGGTTCCTATGAAAACCGAATGCGGCTTCCCCTTCAGGTGCTGCGCCGGTGCCGCAGTTCCACCGGTGCCGATTTTCTGATCATTTTCCGCCTTTCCCTGATCGATCTGGTGGAGGAGGGATCGAATTGGGACGAAGTCACCAAGCTGGCGCGGGCAGTGGAAAACGCCGGTGCCGACATCATCAATACCGGTATCGGCTGGCATGAGGCGCGGATTCCGACCATCGCCACAAGCGTGCCACGGCGCGCTTTCGCTTGGGTGACAAAGAAACTGATGGGGACGGTCGGTATTCCGGTGATCGCCTCCAACCGCGTCAACTCACCGGAAGTCGCTGAAGAAATCATCGCCGAGGGCTGTTGTGATCTGGTGTCGATGGCGCGGCCGTTCCTCGCCGACGCCGAATTCATCGCCAAAGCCACGCGCGGTCACGCAAAATCCATCGTGCCCTGCATCGCCTGCAATCAAGCCTGCCTTGACCACACCTTCGCCGGCAAAATCTCGACCTGCCTAGTCAATCCCCGCGCCTGCCACGAGGAGTCGCTGCGTTACGATCCCGCGCCGGTGCCGAAGCGGATCGCAGTCGTTGGTGCCGGCCCGGCCGGGCTAGCCACCGCACTGGTCTCGGCGATGCGCGGGCATAAGGTCGAATTGTTTGAAAAAGCCGACCGGATCGGCGGACAGCTGAATATGGCACGGCGGATTCCCGGTAAAGAAGAGTTTCATGGCCTGGTCGAGTGGTATGAAACCATGCTCACCGAACTCGGCATCACACTGCGGCTGGCAACCAATCCGGAAATCAACCAGCTCTCGACTTATGATGAAATCATTATTGCCACCGGGGTCAAACCGCGCACTCCGGAAATTGCCGGTCAAGAGAGCGCAAATGTGCTCAATTATGCGGAGCTTCTGGGCGGCGATGCTGAGGCCGGCAGGCGCGTGGCCATCATCGGAGCCGGTGGGATCGGGTTTGACGTGGCTGAATTCCTGGTCAGCGATGGGCGGAATGCGGGTGATATCGATGCCTGGCTCACCGAATGGGGAGTGGCGGACCCGGAACAGCACCGGGGCGGGTTGCACCCTTCAGGGGCATTGCCGGGTCAGCCGCTTCGACAGGTAACACTGCTGCAGCGAAAGCCGACACGGCCCGGGAAAGGGCTTGGAAAAACCACCGGCTGGATACACCGCGGCAAGCTGCGCATGAAGCAGGTGGAAATGCTCAGCGGCGTCGATTACCGCCGGATCGATAATGACGGTGTTCACATCACGCTTGCCGGAAATGGCGCCAGCCCGCGTCTCATCGCCGCCGATACCATCATCATCTGTGCCGGTCAGGTACCGGAACGGAGTCTGGCCGAGCGGTTGCAACAGGCCGGGCACAGACCATATCTCATCGGCGGCGCCGTCGAGGCAAAGGAGTTGGACGCCAAACGGGCAATCGACCAGGGATCAAGACTGGCTGCGGAACTGTGAATACCCCGTCTGCCGCAGCCCGACCGCTCAAATTGTCAACTGATAAAGCCGTCGCGTGGTTTCACGGGTCATCGTGACCGGATTGCTGCCGGCGCACGGATCCTTGAGGGCCATTTCGGTCATCAAATCGATGGCTTCCGGCTGCACACCAAGATCACGCAGCCCGGACGGCAATTCAAGCTCCGCATGCAGTTCCGCCGCAAAACCGGAAAATGCGGCAAAGCTGTCACCGACGCCGAGATAAGCCGCGGCAAGTGCGAGCTTACTTTCAATTTCCGGTCGGTTGAATTCGAGCACGGCCTGCATCACGACCGCATTTGTCGTGCCGTGATGGGTATCGAACAGCGCTCCAGCCGGATGCGACAGGGCATGAATCGCCCCGAGACCCTTTTGGAATGCCACCGCACCCATTGATGCCGCGCTCATCATGTCGGCCCTTGCCTCCAGATCATCGGGGCAGCGGTAAGCACGCCGCAGCGATTTCCGGACCAATCGCATTCCTTCAATCGCGATTCCCTGGCTCATCGGGTGAAAGCCCGGTGCGCAATAGGCCTCAAGGCAATGCGCAAAGGCATCCATGCCGGTTCCGGCGGTGATCGCCGGTGGCAGTCCTATGGTCAGTTCCGGATCGCAGATCACCTGCTTCGGCAAAACCTTCGGGTGAAAGATGATTTTCTTCACCCGGGTTTCGGTATTCGTGATCACGGACGCGCGCCCCACTTCGGATCCGGTTCCGGCGGTTGTCGGCACCGCGACACTCGGCCGGATCGCGTCAGCATCGGCACGCTTCCAGTAATCGCCGATATCCTCAAAATCCCACACCGGTCTCGACTGGCCGGCCATGAAGGCGATCATCTTGCCGAGATCCAGACCGGAGCCGCCACCGAAACCGACCACCCCATCGAAACCTCCCTCAAGGAAGGCTTCAATTCCGGCATTCAAATTCCGGTCTGTCGGATTCGGTCCGACATCCGCAAACAACGCCCGGCCGAATCCAGACTCCTCAAGAATTGAAAGTGCCCGCTCGGTGATACTCAACCCGGCTATTCCCCGGTCGGTCACAAGGAGCGGTCGGCTGATGCCCGCCTCCCGGCAAGCCAGCGGCAATTCTTCGATGCGGCCGGGTCCGAACCGGATCGCTGTCGGATAACTCCAGTTGCCGATCATCGGGGAACCGTTTCCTTCTGCCCGCTCGGCAAAGCACGGAAGGAGATCGGAGTCAGGTCAAGGTTATCCGATAGTGGCGGCCTGACCCTGTATGCCCGCCGCCGAATGTTGAAATTGTACAGGCGTACGATCCGGTAAGTCCCGATATGTCGCTCACCGGTTTCAAATTCATTCCGTGTCAGGAAAAACGGAACCGTCCTGCCGCCGGTCGTTGATTTGACCTCAAGCAGGCGCTCCTGTCCCGCTTCTTCTCCCTCACCCTTGTAGGAACGGATGTCATAGCCATGACCGTCACCATCGAGAGCGGCGACCCAGCGGACTTTCTCAGCCAAATCGTCCCGGCCGAGCAATGACAACCTCTGCTTCTCATGCGCGACAACGCGACTCTCACCCGCCTTACCCAGTTTCCGGTTGCGGGCATCGCGTTCGGCAGGGTCGCCATAGGAGGATATGACAGAATTCCACACTTCCTGATCCAAACCTTCCGGGTTGATGAATTCTCCTATTGCGGGGGGTTCGTCATCAAACTCGATCAGCGCTCCTGTGTCAGGCCCGGCTTCGATCCGCTCCCCCGTCAGCAACCCGTGCAGCTGCTGATCCCGCTGCAGCATGGCGCCTATCACATCCGACAATGCCTGCTGAAAATTCCGCGCCGGTTTGTAACCGGCAATGAAGGGAATCCCGAACCTCTCAAGAGCAGCACTGATATTCTGATGCTTGTATTCGACCGATCCCTTTGACCGGTCTATGGACCGCATCAGCCGCCTGCGATGCGCGGATTTGTTATACGGCGTTCCGGACTGCTCCAGCCGCAGCATTTCGAGATAATCAGCGATGACCGCTTCGATCTCGTCCCTGGACCAATTCTGTCCTGCTTTTGCCATCAAGCCACAACCATCACATGAAAATCACGATACATTCCAATTTCATAAAGCGTCGCGACAACCTGCAGAAGTCATCATGTCGCCAAAGCTACCGTTCGGCGGAAAGGGCATCAAGGGCCTCTGGAATGAGTACAGATTCTCTCACCCTTCACCTTGACCGGACTACAAGGTCACAAATGTGATCGGGCGAACGCATGCAGGCGACAAGGAGAAACGAATTCTACAACGTTCAGGACACAACGGTTAACATCACCGGGATCAACCCAATGATCGACCGCTGTCTCAAGCCATACAACAGCTGGAGACCGCTTGATGGAATGACCCCGGACGAATATCTCAATCTCAATGCATGGCGAATCAATGGGACCCCTGATTCTCAAATGTAGCGAGCAGGCAGGGCAATCGCGTTTGAAAATATTCCTTTTTGATTTCCTCCTGGATTCTGTGTTGCCGCATGATTTCCTGTTGAGAAACAACAGGCTGAGGCAGTGTGATGCGGGATCCGGCATGGATATCCGCGGGGGTGGAAGACCCCCGTGCCGGCAACGCGGTCCGTCATGATCTCCATGAAATGCTCATGATTGCGCTTTTATGCGTGATCCGCGGGGCCGGACATGCACCGACATGGCTCTTTCCGGGCGTTCAAAGGAGGAGTTTCTCCGCCGTTTCATGAGGCCTGAGCACGGTATCCCGGGCCATGACGCCTTCTCCGCGCTGTTCAGGATTATCGATCCCGGAGGTCTGGGCAGGGTGCTCACCCGTCTGGCGGAGGACTGGTCCCGGCGGTCCGGTCCGGACGTGATCGCCATCGACGGCAAGACGCTGAGGCGGTCCTTTGAGGACGCATCGGAGCGTGTGCCGCTGCACGTGGTCAGCGCCTTCGCCGCCGGTGCCCGTCTGACACCCGGACAGGTGAGGGTTGAGGGTAAGTCCAATGAGATCACGGCGATGCCGGCGCTTCCGGATATCAGGGGCGGCACTGTGACCGCCGGTGCCATGCACACGCTGCGGCCGACGGCGGAACAGATCATTGCCAAAGGCGGCGGCTGTGCCCCGGCCCTCAGGGGTGACCGGGGGGCGCTCCGTGATGATGTGCGGTACCATATGGCGGACCCGGAATACGCGGAAAAGATGTTGTGTCTCAAAGACGCGGGCAGGGATCACGGCCGCATTGAGATCCGTGAGGCGACCGTCTGTCATGATATCGACATACTGCGGGACCGGCACCACTGGCCCGGTCTCCAGGCTGTCGGGAAAGTCACCGCGGTGAGGGAGAACAAGAGGGGACAGAACACGGACACCCGTTACTTCCTTCTCAGTGGAAAGCCTGATCCGGAGCGCTTCCTGAAAACGGTGCGCTCGCACTGGGCCGTGGAGAATTCCCTCCACTGGGTACTGGATGTGACCATGGGGGAGGACAGCCTGCGCAACCGGAAGGACAACGGTCCGGAGAACCTGGCGCTGATGCGGAAGCTGGCGCTCAACCTGGCGCGGGTCACGCCGACAGCGAAAAAGGAATCAATGCGCGGCAAGCTGATGAGAGCCGGATGGGACAATGACTTCCTGCTGAAACTGATCAGCTCCGCATCGAACCTCGCAAAGGACGCCAAACCCGGAAAAATCCAAACGCGATAGCCCTGGCGAGCAGGTACAGGAGATTGACAGGAGAGCTTCGGGCCGGTACAGACTGTTGTCATGGGGAGATCCCGCTTTTGAGCCGGTTGTTTTTCGATTTCAACAGCTTACAGCAGAATCTCCCCTGTATTCAACCCTTGGTTTGAAATATCCGGGCTAGTTCGCGGGCCTTCTTGTTTTGCCATCGGCGTGCCGAGACCCTTTTCCCGTAGACTGGTATTTGGATCTCCAGGCACCCGTATACGACCCGTTCCAAGATTCGCTTGAGGCAAGGAACAATGTCGTCAAGGCGGTCCTCTGTGGACATCTGCAATGTGGCTACCTGGACGATCTTTCTCACATCCCGCTTGGTTTTGGCGAGGGTTCTGGCGTAAGAATGAAATTCGCGTCGGATCCCTCGTTTGGCAGCCATTTACCTCCCCTTCCTCCCAATTTCGCAACCCCGGCTCCGCCCTTCCGCACGGTAGGCTCGCATCGCTGGAGTTCTGCTGGCGATCTGGCGATCTGGCGATCATCTGGCTACATGGGACCGTTCGGCACTGTCAATCCGAGTCAGCTTGCTTGTTGCCGACAGAGAGGAGTTTGCGCTCTTGATAAGGCTGGCGGGGCCTCAGACGCCTCCGGTTCTGGGCCAACCTCACTGCGGCATTTATGGGTCCTGGTGCATGGCTGCGTGATAAGCAGTGCCCCGGCGGCCCGGTTGCCGAATCTGGTGCTGCAAGCTATTGTGACTACATTGGTGCGGGAGGAAGTCATGCGAACGGTACAGCTGCGCGAGGCCAAAGCCACGCTGTCGGCCCTGGTGGAAAGTGTTGCCGAGGGCGACACCGCTGTCATCACCCGTCGCGGACAACCCAGGGCGGTCCTTGTTGGCCTCGACGAATGGAATCGCCTTAGCCAGATCCCATCGTTCGGCCGCCTCCTCGCTGCCTCGGGGCTTGAAGAGGGCGATGTCCTACCGCGCGACACGAGCCCGGTGCGCGACGCCGAACTGTAGGGCCCGCCTTGTATCTGGTGGACACGAATGTCCTCTCGATGGGCGCTCCCGGCCGGCGCGAAGGCGCGGCCGCCCTGGCCGATTGGCTGGACGTGCGTTCCGACGAGCTGTTCCTGTCGACCGTCACGGTGACCGAAATCGCCGACGGCATTGCCAAGCTGAGACGAATCGGCGCCCTCGCGCGGGCCGATCACCTCGACGACTGGCTCGATGTGGTTCTCCATCTTTACGGGGACAGGGTGATACCGTTCGACGTTCCCGCGGCCCGCCGCGCCGGCCTGCTCATGGACCGGGCGCGCGCCACCGGTCAGGCGCCGGGCTTTGCCGACCTCGCTATAGCGGCGACGGCGGGTGTCCACGAGCTTACGGTTCTTACCCGGAACATCCGGCACTTCGCACCGCTCGACATCCGCGTGGTCGATCCGTTCGAGTCGCTGCCCGATTGATCCGGACGGCCGACTATCCCGGATGCTTCGCAAGCAGGTCTCCATTTCGGCATCCCGTGGCCGCGGGCATTTCACGCGAACTGGACGACCTGCATTCCACGACCTGCATTCCACACCGTATAGGCGTCCGTCCATGCGTCAGCTCGCGCACGGCGTCTCGCGCAATGAGGTTTCAAGGTTGGTTCGGCCGGGTAGGCGGGGCGGACACGACCCCGCCTACCCGGCCATGGGTTTTCAAGGTCCGAAAATGGCAATTCAGCGTCTCGTGCCGCCAAGGGCCGTCCTGATATCGAAAAAATCTGCATTCGTTTTGATGACGGATGCGTATTAGGACCGAAGTAAATGTATATTAACATTTTGAGAATAAATGAGAAATTCGGATATTCAAGAGACTTGCTCCGGGTCCGTTCGCCTTGAGACAGAACCTCCTGACCGAAGCGAGGATCCCGTCGGCGGGTTTGACCCATCTGTTGGGCTTCGGCTTCCCGCCCGGCGCGTCGATGAAGGACATGATGTCCGCCTCGGGTTCGGCGAGTGAGCGATGTGCGCTCCGTTGCAGCTACTTCCCGGTCAGTTCCGCTAGCCCGGATAGCCCACCAGCTTAAGGACAGCGGCCCGGGCTGTAGAATCGGGCAGGATTTGACGATTACTACTCAGATTCAGAACTGGGTGTCGAAATCGAGACTAGGAGATGCGTGCGGTATCGGGAGGACCTGCCGTTGATCAAGATAGGCCCGGTGGAAGGCCTCTGCAGAGTTTCAAATACTCACGGGATCGAAGCGGGATCCCAATCCAAGACTCCAAATAAGGGCCTGTTGCCAATCGGATAGCGGTTCGTGCGGGTTGGTGCAATTGGGCGCTCAATGACGGCCGGAACGGCAGCACAGGCAAGACTTGAAGATGGTGATATGAATTCAGAAAGGCAATTTGACTGATTCCATGTGGGGAGCCACCCGCTGAATGATGCAATAATCCGAATTTTTATAAAGCTCTCAAATGGCATAACCGCTGTTGACAGCCGGGCACATCGACTCCGGCGCGGAACAACCCGCCGGCTTCCGGAGCCGCACGCAGCTCTTCTGCGCTGTGTTCGGTGCGCAGCGAAGTGATGTGGAGCTGATCCAAATCGGGTCCGCACAGGGCCACGCAGGTCGGCCCCTTCACCGGGATATCAACCCGGCCATTCGGTTTGCCCTCAGGACTGAACCTGATGGCACAGCTTCCCCAGACCCTCGCGCTCCAATAATTTCCCGCCGCGTCGACACAGCCTCCATCGGGCAGGCCGGGAGCGTCGGCGGCGGTTGCCAGCGGCTCGATTTCCTCGAGATCCGAAAAGTCTGCCGCTCCCACCCGGAAACGCCGGATTCTGCCATCCGCGGTATCGGCGAAATACATGATCGATCCATCCGGTGAAAAATCCGTGCCGTTGCTGATCGCGATATTTGAGAGCAGCCGCTGCAGATCACCTTCCGGGCTCAACCGGTACAGGCTGCAGACCGGCCGCCGGTCCGGGTCAGCGACTTCATTGAAAGTGCCGAAAACCACCCCGCCGAACGGATCGACGGCAGCGTCGTTGATTCTTGTCCCCGGAATATCGGTTTCCACATCAACTATGCGGGTGAACTCACGCAATTCCTGATCGGCAATCACAACCTGTTTCGGAAAGCCGATGACGAAACCCGGTGAACTGAGTGGAAGAATGAACCCGGCGCGGCCCGGCATTGTGAACCGGCTGACCTCGCCGGCCCCGGAAAGCCGAAAAATCTTCCTGCCCTCTATATCGGTCCAATAGATGCAGCCGTCGCGCGGGTCCTGGAAACAGCATTCGCCAATCACGTTCCTCGCGTCGACAATCAATTCACCCTTCATCGTTCCGCCACCCTCTTCTGCCGTAGGTAATCGGCATGAAACCGCAAGCGGCCGTTACCGAAGCTGACAGATAAGGTCTGAATGCACAGGGATGCCAGTTGAAAATGCCTGCCCGGTTCAACGCGACAAAGGCTTGGGGATGGTGTGGAGATCGTCCTTGCTTGGGGGGTCTTCGTGAAAAAAGTGGGACCATTGGAGATGCAGCCGCAGAATTCGTAGCTCGGCCGCAGTTGCAGAACCTGCATGTGCGTGTGCTCGGACCAAGTTTGACTGCGAATGGCCAACCGCGTCATCCCAATCTCAGGGGGCACCAGGTCAACCATCAACGAATTGAGCTTGATCTGGCCGAATTGTGTCGGCGGCTCAGGGGAAGAGGGGGGCGACCATGATGGTGTCGAGAAAGGCCTCAGCGGCCGCCGTCCCAGAATCCCATATGTGTGTGAGCAGCTACACGGTAATAAATCGGTTACCGGTATTGACTCGATAATCTAAAACAAACCGGTAATAATTCTCATATCGGTTTTATATCTACCTGTTTTTTGAGATCTCGGCATCGGCGGACGGGCCATATCAATGTTTCCTCAAGATCCTGCCGAAGGTTGTGCAATGGTAACGCTAACGTTACTTTTATTAAATGAACGAGATTCGGGAGTATCTTGATACGGAGGGCCGCAGCCCCTTTGCGAGATGGTTCGGCAGGCTCGACGTACACGCGGCCGCGAAGGTGGCAACCGCCCTGGCCCGTATGGAACAGGGAAACTTCTCCAACGTGAAAGGGGTCGGTGCTGGTACCATGGAATACAGGATCGACTTCGGCCCCGGTTACAGGATTTATTTTGGTAAGGATGGCGCCACTCTGGTCGTTCTCCTAGGCGGGGGAACGAAGGCACGCCAGCAACGGGATAATAGCCGCGAAGAATTGCTGGCAGGAATACAAGTGGCGCAAGCGACAGGAGGACAGGGATCATGGTTCTGACACGGGACTTCAAGGAAACAATTCGGGCGCGAATTGAGTGCGACCCGGATTTTCGCAAAGCCCTTCTTGAGGAAGGGGTGGAGTGCTTTCTTTCCGGTGACGTGGAGACCGGGAAGTCGGTCCTGCGCGACTACATCAATGCGACCATCGGATTCCGGGAACTGGGCGTGTTGACCAACAAGCCATCCAAGAGCCTGATGCGCATGCTTGGCTCCAAGGGCAATCCCCAGGTCCGCAATCTGTCCGCAATTATCGGCTGCCTCCTGGAGCGTGAAGGAGTTCACCTCAAGGTCCAGGCCGTTCGTTAAAACTTGACTATCAACTGCCTTTCTCTCGTCTCGGCCCGCGGTGTCAATCGGCTTACAAAATTGACCCGGCATCGGCGTCCAAAACTGACCCACCTTGTTCCGGTTTTCTTTCCCGACAGCCTTTCTCCGGTCGGCTGTTCAGCGGGCTTGGTTTTCGGGAGTTTGTTTGATGGGAAGGAAGTCGGGGTTTGGTCTCCGGGGGCTGGCTGACGAGGTGAGGCCGCGTCCTCTTGTCGAGGTTGCGCCTTTGTTGGGTTATCAGCGGGATCCGGCCGACCGGTCCGGTGGTGCCGTGCGGGTTCGGTGATCAGTGTGACGGGGCCGAAGTTCTTTGACCAGCTGCGGGGATGCGGTGGAGGCGGGGCGACGCCTGTTCACCGGGGTTCAGGCGGGCCATCACTTGGGAAATGGCATAGATCAGGAAGTCCTTGTCGTAGATCGTCGGCAAGCCCAACGCAGACGGGGTGATCTTCGGTGAATTGCCGCGATAGATGCAGCCGTCGCGCGGGTCCTGGAAACAGCACTCGCCAATCACGTTCCTCGCGTCGACAATCAATTCACCCTTCATCGTTCCGCCACCCTCTTCTGCCGTAGGTAATCGGCATGAAACCGCAAGCGCCCGGCCGTTACCGAAGCTGACTGATAAGGTCTGAATGCACAGGGATGCCAGTTGAAAATGCCTGCCAGGTTCAACGCGACAAAGACTTGGTATCCAATCGCGGCAACTGGTAGATTTCACGACGGGCCCGTGGAGAGGGAGACTCCGGCAGTTGCAGGCGGATACAAATCTGTATGAGGGTGCTGCCGGGCAGCGGCGCGTTCAACTTTATGAAAAGGCCGACCCGGCGGCGTTGCTTTCGCAGCTGACAGAGCGGTTGGCACCTCAATCCTGTGTGCTCGATATCGGTGCCGGCTCGGGTCGTGATGCTGCCTGGCTGGCGACACAGAATCACAATGTGGTTGCGGTGGAGCCGTCTTCCACCATGCGCGGTGAAGCCCGGAAGCTGCACAGCCGGCATGCGATCAAATGGATGAGTGACGAGCTTCCCGGACTGGATCACACGGGGAGACTCGGCATCACTTTCGATGCGGTCCTGCTTTCCGCCGTCTGGATGCATGTGGCACCGCAGGACCGGGCCCGGTCTCTGCGCAAAATCGTTTCCGTCCTCAAACCGGGCGGATTGATACTGATCAGCCTGAAACACGAGGCACAAAGCCTGGAGGGTCCGCAACCGGATCGATCGCAGATCACCGAAATCCAGCGGATGGCGTTGAATCTCGGTGCCCATCTCATCGACGAGCAGCAGAATGATGATGCGCTCGGCCGGCCGGGCATTAAATGGACCCGTTTACTGCTCCGCCTCGCCGATGACGCCACGGGAGCGTTACCGCTCCTGCGCCATGTCATCCTCAATGACCGAAAATCCACGACCTACAAACTCGCATTGCTGCGCGCTGTCGCCCGGGCCGCTGACGGCGCACAGGGGATGGCGGAGCAAAGGGGTGATGACAGGGTGGTTGTGCCGCTGGGATTGATCGCCCTCAACTGGTTGCGGTTGTTCCTCCCCCTGATCAAACAGAAACTGCCCCAATCTCCCAGAAATTGCGGCACCAACGGATTGTCTTTCGTGAAAAAAGACTGGGTTACACTGGAAGAGTTCGGCAATCATGAGTTGCGCATCGGTGCGGTTTACTCCGGTTACCGGGCGGCGGCGGTGCATACCTGTCTCAGAGATGCCGCTCAAACCATTGTTACGATGCCGGCGCATCACATGACCTACCCGGGAAACCAGGAGCCGATTCTGCCGACGGAAAAGTTCACATCGAAACGCCGGCCTGAATTCATCACCATCGACAGAAATTATCTCTCCTCATTCGGCGAAATGGAAATTCCCCTGCATCTTTGGCAGGCCCTGGTCCGCTACGACAACTGGGTGGAACCGGCTCTGATCGCCGAATGGACCCGCATCATGGATAATTACGCCTCGCGCCAGAACCGAAGCCTTGACCCGCGCGAAGTCGCCCGGGCGATGCGCTGGAACGAACCGGAACGGACCACAAGGCAGGCCAGGGAGACGGCGCAGCGGCTGTTGGAAAACCGTCAGCTCTTCTGCGTCTGGACCGGCAGGCGTCTCAGCTCAAATCAGTTTGATATCGACCACTGCCTTCCCTGGGCAGTGTGGCCGTGCGGCGATCTGTGGAATCTCATGCCGGCCCACCGGATGGTCAACAACAGGAAGCGCGACAAACTGCCCTCTGCGAAAGCGATGGAAGCGGGAATGGAGCGGATACTGGATTGGTGGCAGCGGGCATGGCAGAGAGATGAAGTGACGCAGCGGCAGTTCATCCTCGAGGCGCAGGCTTCACTGCCGGCGCTGGAAAGAGAAACCAGTATCGAAAATCTGTTTGAAGCCGTGGAATTCCGCCGGATCGCCATTCGATCCGATCAACAGGCCGAAGAATGGACACCGCCGGGCGGCAACTGAATGCCCATGGCGGCAATCACCGTTCAGATCCCGAAACTCGAATAGGGAATGTACCGCACCATGTCGCCGGGACCGATGTCGCGTGCGCCGTCCTCCAATTCAACCAGACCATCTGACCAGGCCAGGCCGGAGGTCAGGCCGGACCCTTCGGAGTGGAACGCCTCGGCCCCGCCATCGGGATTCATCCGGGCACGGATAAATTCGCGGCGGCCGGCCTTCTTCCGCTTGCTGAAAGCGGCGGGCACCATAAATCCGGTCGGCGGGTGCCAACCGCCACCGGCCAGAACATTGAGTGCCGGGCGGGCGAAAATCAGCGTGCAGACAAAGGCCGCGACCGGATTCCCCGGCAAACCGAATACCGGTCTGCCGCACCATTTCGCGAGGGCCAGCGGGCGCCCCGGTTTGACGGCAATCCGCCAGGCCTGGATTTCTCCCTCCGTCGTCAACAGTTGCGATACATGGTCCTCATCGCCCGCCGACGCGCCACCGGAAATCAGGATCGCATCCGCCTCTTGGGAAGCTTTGTCGAGCGCATCGCGCACCGCTTCACCGGTATCGCCGGCCAAACCCAGATCCTTCCCCACATAGCCCCAGCGCGACAACAGCGTCAGCAGCATCGGGCGGTTGGCGTCCAGAACCGCATTGCCACTGGCATCGCCGATCGTCGAGACCAGCTCATCACCCGTTGAGATGACCGCCACCTTCAGCCTCGCACGCACCGGGAGGCGCGTATGCCCGGCAGCGGCGAGCGAGGCCACATCGCTGCTCCGAACCAACCGCCCGGCGGCGAACAGCGGCTCGCCACGGCGTAGATCCTCCCCCCGCTTTCTCGTGTTCAGTCCCGGACGTGACGGTTTTCTGAAAGTGACTGCACCGGATGACAATTCGGCCAACTCGTCAAGCATGACCGTGTCGACGCCTTCGGGAAGAACCGCACCGGTCAAGATCCTCACCGCATGCCCCGCGGGCACCCGGTCAATGGCGGGCGCTCCGGGTGCCGCCCGACCCTCATTGAGGGCGAGCCTGCAACTTTCACCCTCAAGATCGGCGTAGCGGAAACCATAACCGTCAACCGCTGAATTCATCGCCGGCGGGCTCGACCGCAGCACCGGTACCGGCTGCGCCAGTATCCTCCCTTCCGCCGCTGCCAAATCCACAATCTCTTCGCCGGTCACTGCGCATACGCTCTGTTCAAGCCTCGACAAAGCTTCATCCACCGGCATCCAGTCCGTGCCCGGCGGCATCGCCGACAAGCCGGAGCGATCCAAATCGGGTTTCGCTGTCCGGCGGTCAAAATCCGCCACCTCCCGCAGGATGAAACCGGCGATGGAAGCCGTGTCATTCAGATCAAACTCCGGGGGTGTCGAAGCCTTCGCCGGACGATCGCTGGCGACACAAATGACATGCCTGTCTTCCGGTGCCAGCCGGCGACCGCCGGCGGCGTGGCGGCGGGTTTCAATTTTCGGCAGGTCTGACGATTTGAACCCTTCCACGATCACGATATCGGCAGGATGCAGCTTGTCGAGCGCGGGACCGTCCGGCGGCGCTTCATGCGCATTTTCGTGAATCAGGGCCCATCTGCGTGACGACATGATGAGAACTTCCCCGGCTCCGGCGGCACGGTGACGGAAGCTGTCGGAACCGGCGCGATCGATCTCAAAATCATGGTGTGCGTGCTTGACGGTCGCAACCTTCAGGCCACGGCGACAGAATTCACCGACCAGCCGCTCGGCAAGGCCGGTTTTGCCGGAGTTTTTCCAACCCGCGATGGAAACAACTTTCACCGGTTTCCTGCCTTTACCAGCTGTTCAGCGTCAATGAGTTCCTGTGGACGGTTCACGTTGAAGAACGGGTCCGGTGGCCCGGCATCGAACAATGCAACCGCTGCGCCGTGTTTTTCAGTCCAATGCACCACTTTCCGCGTTCCCTCGCCGAGTGCCCGGCGCAGATCACCGGCAAGGCAAACGGGCCACAGGCCGAAAGTCGGATGCCGACGCGTTTCACCACCGGAAGTTTCGGTCGCTGCAAGCGCAATCGGCATGCCGGAACCGGCCGCCGCACGCCGCAGCCGGTCAACCAGATCCATAGGCAGAAAAGGCGTGTCGGCGGCAGCTGTCACAATGTGGCTGAATCCCTGACCGGCGGCAAAAACCATTCCCGCCAGCACTCCTGCCAGCGGTCCCGCACGGTCTTCGCTTTCATCGGCAACCACCGGAAGTCCGAATTGTTCGAACCGCCCGGCGGCACCGTTGGCATTGATTGCCAGCGCAGCCACCTGGGGGTGCATCCGTTCGATCACATGTGCGATCATAGGCGTCCCCGCCAACTCAAGCAGCGTCTTTTCCCTGAACTGCATACGTGAAGACAATCCTCCCGCGAGGATGATCCCGAGTACCGGCAATTCATCTCCCGAATGCAGGGAGGGATGGTCAGTCATCACCGGCCGCCTTTCGCCGGTGCCGGCGATCCTCATCCTGCATGTTTCTGTAATCCGCGTCCCGGATCAGCCTCTCCCCGCCGGCGAGGCACATGAATCGCCGTCCGCGCAGCCGTCCAATCAAGGTCAGCCCCACCTTGCGTGCGATATCGACCCCCCAGGCGGTGAAGCCGGAGCGCGACGCCAGGACCGGGATTCCCATCATGGCCGTCTTGATAATCATCTCCGTGGTCAATCGCCCGGTCGTATAGAGAATCTTGTCGGACCCGTTCACTTCATTGACAAGCATCCAACCGGCGACCTTGTCGACGGCATTATGGCGCCCGACATCCTCCATATAGACCAGTGGCAGATCCTGATGGCAAAGCACAGTGCCGTGAATCGCACCCGCCTCAAGATAGAGGCTGGGTGTGCGGTTTATGGTGGCGGCGAGACTGTACAGCCAGGACACCCGAAGCTTCGTGTCGGGGAGTTTCACCGACTCAACCGATTCATACAGATCACCGAAAACGGTGCCGACGGCGCAGCCGCTGGTGCGGGTTTTTTTCCGCAGTTTTTCCTCATGCCCGGTCTTGTCAACAGTCCTCACCACCACAGCATCACTCTCGGCATCGTAATCGACACCGGTCACCTGCCGCATGTCGTCAAGCATGCCCTGATTGGCCAGAAAACCAAGGGCGAGAAATTCCGGATAGTCGCCGATTGTCATCGCTGTCAGAATTTCAGTTGAATTCAGAAATATCGTCAACGGCCGTTCCTCAATCACAGCAATGGAAACCGTCTCACCACTATGCGTCGACCCCGTCAGCTGCCGGGTCAAACCCGTCGCCTGAGGATCCGGGGCAATCCGGAATTCACCGATTGGTTGATCTTTTCCACCTGGCATCGGAAATCCGCTTATGAGTTCAGGAAGCAGGATAATCCATTGCCGCCCTCGCCGGAATGCCAATGTATTGATCAGCCATCAACGAGGTTCAGGATTCTTAACTATTGCCTGGAATTCAGGCATATTTTTGCCCATCTGATATAACACGATAGTTGATTATCCGGTTCAACCCTGAAGAAGCTTCAGAAAAAGCCGCCTGACGGTTCTACCTGTTGGATAAGTCGCGGAGAGACGACTCGCGGAAAGGTTCTGCAGGGCAGGAGGATCGGTAAAGCTTTTCATGGACCGATCGCAGTCGGAACTGGTGACCACTTACCCGCGTTTCACGGTTGGAAAGATCACCTGACCGTGACAAATCTCCTATAATTGCGTACCCCGGTCGCCGGTGCGTACGAAAGCCTGCCTGGCAAGCTAATTCTCCCTTCACGCAACGGATAAGGAGAATTCGGAAGGAGATTTGACAATGAAGTGGGATTGGTTCGATCTTTTCAGCCGAGCGAAGGAATGGAGCATAAAATTGATCAGCGCACCACCGGAACCGCAGATTTCGGATGAATATCTCCAAACAGAAAAGGAACCGTTGCAGGCGTTGGAGATTTATCGCCATACCGAAGCGGAATTGGTGGGACACCTTTTTTTGTGAGCAGGGAAAGTTCGTGTTTCGGTACCACCCTGAGTATTCCGGTTATCCCATTTCATCTTTTCCCAATTTAGACCAAGAGTATCGCTCGAAACACATTTGGCCCTTTTTCGCGGTCCGTATCCCTCCTCTGAATCGTCCGGATGTGCGCGAGGTGCTCGATCGCCGGGCAATCAAAGATGATCAGATTTTTGAGATTTTGGGAGCAGTCGGCAGACTATCTGTAGCTAACCCGTATGAATTCAGGCTTGGTCAATTGACCAACTCATAAAGCAGGCGAAACCGCAGAGTGTCGGCTCCCGAATTCCTGACTCAGGTTTTGAGTTCCCCCTGACGGCACCAAGCGGAGAGAGAATTCTTTCGCCACTTGGCTGAAGAGATCCCCGCCAGTGGCCGCTGATACATGGGTCGGCCGTAGCTGGCACTTGGCCGGAAAAGTATGCGGACGCCGAGTTGATCCGGTAGCAAGCCATTGCTACCTATGAAACATGAGATCCGTCGGAATCAGAGTTCTTAACAGCAAGCTGAGCGAATACGTCCGGCTTGCGGAGTCCGGGGAGACGATCCTTGTGACAGACCGGGGTCAGGTTGTGGCGGAACTCGGCCCGCTCCGGGAGACTCGGAGCCCGACCCTCGCCGACGCCCTCCTGTCGGAAGCGGTCCGGTCCGGGGTGCTGACGCCGCCGAGGTTGGCCTCCTCGGGAACACCGCCCAAACCCGAGCCCGTGGCCACGCTGGAAGAAGTCCTCGCCGATCTGGACGAGAGCCGGCGCGACCGGTGATCCACCTCGATTCGTCAGTTGCGCTGGCGCTTCATCTGGCGTCATGCACCTATCTGGCTGGACATGGGCAGAGGATCGCGCTGGCGAGTTACGACCGGCGGATGAACGATGTGGTCCGCGCGATGGATATTCCGCTGCACGACCTTGAGGCCCCGCATACCGCATGATCGTCGCTCTTTGCCGAATGTCAGCCGCGGTCAGCTGCGGATAAATTATTGATTCAATCCAGGAACGATCCTGATGCTGATTCCGGGGTGCTGTTTGGGTGCGCTTGGTATACAGGCCTTCCGGCACTGCCCCGGCGGGTAAAGGAAGACTTGATTGCAGAAGCGGCAGGGCGAGATCATCGCCATTCGTTCCCTTGAATGGCTTGCCCGTGACGAAGATCTCATGCGCGGTTTTCTGACTGCGACGGGAACTGATTTAGCGGAGGTGAGCGAGCGGGCCGAGAGCCCTGAATTTCTTGCCGCGGTGCTTGACTATCTGCTGTCCTCGGATCGCAATGTGACATCCTTCTGCGAAGAGTGCGGCATTCCACCGGAGGCACCGATGGCGGCGCGTCAACTCCTTCCCGGCGGCGACTCTCCGCATTGGACATGAGGTCATACATGCGGTTCCGGGGGATTTTGTTTGACAAGGATGGCACGCTTTTTGACTTTCAGGCCACTTGGGCAAATTGGATGTCAAACGCGCTGAGCGCGGCGTCGGGAGGTGATGATGAGCGCGCCCGGTGCGCCGGGGCGGAGCTTGGCTTTGACTATGACGCCGGCAGGTTTGACGCCGGCAGCGCATTTGTCACCGGTACGCCGGAAGTCTCTTTGAATGTGTTTGCGCGCCATTTCCCGGAGTTGGGGCAGGAGCGGCTGATGCGCATCCTGCGCGGCTCCGGTTCTGAATCGGTGCAGACGCCACCGGTTCCGTTGCCGCCGCTATTGGACGGGTTGCGGCGGCAGGGATTCGAGCTGGGCGTGGTGACCAATGACTGGAGTTCATCCGCCGAGGCGCAGCTGCGGGCGGCGGGCTGTCTCGAATATTTCGGCTTTCTCGTCGGTTCGGACAGCGGTTTCGGCAGCAAACCCGATCCGGAAATGCTTCTGGCCTTCTGTGCGGCGACGGATATCGAGCCCGGCCAATGCCTGATGGTCGGTGACAGTCCGGTTGACATGCTCGCCGGCCAGCGCGCCGGCATGACCACGGTTGCCGTGTTGACCGGCACCGATGACCGCGATGTCCTGGCCCCTCTCGCGGATGCGGTGCTGCCGGATATCGGCGCCATTCCGGACTGGATTGATGCCGCTTGATTTTTGCCGCACCGGCGGTAAAGCATTCGCCGCTGCGGCTGGGATTGACGGGAGAGGCTGATGCCGAGACGGCGACGCGGCGGCGGCCATAAGGCTAATCTGGAACGCGCCTCAAAATCAGTCATACAGCAGATGGGGTGGCGGATTCCGGTCAATACCGACCGGCCGACGGAACCGCTTGATGAAGACGGTGTGCACGCCATCCATAATGCCGCAATGCGGGTGCTGGAAGAAATCGGCATCGAGTTCCTGAACAGCGAATCGACGGAAATACTCCGTGAGGCCGGCTGCAGTGTCGATGGCACCAATGTCCGGATGGGGCGCGACTTCGTCATGGAAATGGTCGAACACTGCCCGTCCCAATTCACCATGACGCCGCGGAATCCGGGGCGGCAAGTCATCATTGGCGGCCGCCATATGGTTTTCGGAAACGTGTCTTCGCCGCCGAGCACCTACAATCTCGATGACGGAAAACAGGTCGGTACGCGGCGGACTTTCCGTGAACTGATGAAGCTCACCCAATATTTCAACTGCATCCATATCGCCTGCGGTTACCCGGTCGAACCGGTCGACCTGCATCCCTCGACCCGTCACCTCGACTGTCTGTTCGACAAGTTGACGATTTCAGACAAGGTTGTGCATGCCTACTCGCTCGGCCGCGAGCGGGTTGAGGATGTGATGGAAATGGTGCGGATTGCCGGTGGCCATACACATGAGGAATTCGACGCCTCGGCGAAATTCTTCACCAACATTAATTCCACTTCGCCCCTGAAACATGACAAGCCGATGCTCGACGGTGCCATGCGGATGGCGCGGCGCGGTCAGGCAGTCTTCGTGACACCCTTCACATTGGCCGGAGCGATGGCGCCGGTGACGATGCCGGGTGCGGTCACACAATCCATCGCCGAAGGCCTGGCCGCGATCGCCCTGCTGCAATTCATCAATCCAGGGGCGCCCTGTGTCTTCGGCACATTCACATCGAATGTGGATATGCGCTCCGGCGCGCCCGCCTTCGGCACCCCGGAATATGTCCGGGCGACGCAGATGACCGGTCAGATGTGCCGGTTTTACGATATTCCTCTCCGCGCTTCGAATGCCTGCGCCGCCAATGTTCCGGACGCACAATCCGTCTGGGAGAGTTCAAATTCGCTTTGGTCGGCAGTCCAGTCGGGGGTCAATGTTGTGTATCACAGCGCCGGATGGCTTGAAGGTGGTCTCATCGCCTGCCCGGAGAAATTCGTTATGGATTGCGAATTGCTGCAGCAGACTCAGCGTTATTTCGAAAGCGAACTCACCCGCACGCGGGAAGAGGATCTTGCGCTCGACGCGATCCGGGAAGTCGGCCCGCACGGGCATTTCTTCGGCGCCTTGCACACCCAGGAACGCTACACCTCGGCATTTTATGAACCGTTTCTGAGCGATTGGCGGAATTTCGAAGCCTGGCAGCTTGATGGCGGGGTGTGGACAGCGCAGCGTGCCAACACATTATATAAGAAGATCCTGGAGGAGTTCACGCCGCCGCCGATGGATGACGCGGTGCGCGAGGAGTTGGCCGATTTCGTCACCCGCCGGAAAGCCGAAGGCGGAGCACCGACGGATTACTGAATAATCCAGGTTCAGCTTCGCAGTTGACCACCCGTTGCCTGTTCGACCCGCTGGGCGATTTCCGCCGATATCGCTTCGAGTTCCGACTCCTTGAAAGCGGAAATGCGCGGGTGCAGACGCACTGTCACGGCGAGTGATTTTTTGCCCGCACCGAGTTGCTCCTCGGCCTTTGCTCCGGAATATTCATCGAACAGTTTCACCAATCCGAACATATTGCGGTGTTTCGATTTGTGCACTGCCGCCACCAGCGCCTGAGCCTCGACGCCATTGTCCACAACGAATGCGAAATCACGGTCAACATGCTGCAGCGTTTCCGGTTTGAATGCCGGACGGGTCCGGCTCTTCGAGCGAGCCTCCGGCAACTCATCCAGAAACAGCGTGAATGCGGAGGCAACACCTTTGATACCAAGCCTGTTCAGCAATTTCGGATTGAGCTCGCCGAACGCCGCCAGCGGTTTTCCCGGTTGCAGAAACATGGTGCCGGCGCGCCCCGGATGCCACCAGGAAGCCACCTCGCGCGATACCCTGTAGCCGGTCGGTTTGATCATTGATGCCAGAACCGTCTCCGCATCCGCCCTAGCGTCGAACAGGTCCACCCGTCGGTCGCCGATATGCGGCCCGCGCGGTGAGCGCTGCCCGATCAGCAGACCGGCCGCACAGACAGCCTCATCGCCGGCGCCTGGGCCGAAAAAGACCGGACCGACTTCAAACAATGCCAGATCTCCGAAACCACGAGACTGATTTGCCAGCGCCGCCTTGAGAAGGCCAGGGAGCAGATCAGGACGCATCACCGTCATTTCCGACGACATCGGATTATCGAGTTCGGTGAGTGCGCCTTTGTCGGAGAACATGGCCGCCATCCCGGCATCAACAAAGGAGTAGGTCACGCATTCATTGTAGCCGAGCGCGGCTATGCTACGGCGGCAGATCTGTTCGCGCTTCTGTGCCGGGGTCAGGATTTGCCGGGCAATGCCCTTTGCAGGCCGCGGCAATGGCCTGGCTTCCAGCTTGGTCAGTGACACGATTCTGGCGATTTCCTCAACCAGATCGACTTCACCGAAAATGTCCGGCCGCCAACTCGGCGGCACCACCGAAACGGTATCGCCTTCACCGGCAACGGCAAATCCGAGATCGCTGAGTATCCTCAACTGTTCCTTCGGCGCCACCGAAACTCCGGCAATCTGCTGCACCCGGCCTAAACGCAGCTGCAGGCTGCGTGTGGTATCCGGCACCTCGCCGTCAAACACCACTTCAGATGCCTCGCCGCCGCAGATCTCCATGACCAGACGCGTCGCCATTTCCAGACCGGGAAGCGCGAATTCCGGATCGACCCCGCGTTCGAACCGGTAGCGGGCATCAGAACTGATTTTCAGCTGTCGGCCTGTCGCCGCCGTCGTCACCGGGTTCCACAGGGCGCTTTCTAGAAAGACATTCACCGTCGCTTCGGTGCATCCGGTCGCAAGACCGCCCATAATTCCGGCGATGCTTTCCGGGCCATTCCCGTCCGAAATCAAAGTCTGGCCCTTACGGAAACTGTGCTCGGCACCGTCGAGCGCGGTCAGGCTTTCACCGCCCCTTGCCGGATGGATCCGCAATCCGCCGCTGACCTTGTCGGCGTCGAACGCGTGCAATGGCCGGTTGCGGTCATAAGTCACGAAATTGGTGATATCGACGAGAGCGGAAATCGGCCGGAGGCCGATGGCTTCAAGCCGGCGGCGCAGCCAGGCCGGTGATTCACAATTATTGACGCCCCGGATCACGCGCCCGAAAAATACCGGGCAGGCTTCCGGTTTGGCATCGTCGTCGATCGTTACGGTGACCGGACAAGGAAAGCGCCCCGGCACCGGTTCGACCGGGCTGGTCTTCAGCACGCCGAGGCCGCGGGCCGCCAGATCGCGGGCAATGCCGCTCACACCAAGAGCATCAGGACGGTTCGGCGTCACCGCGATTTCAATCACCGGATCATTGAGTCCGGCAAATTCCATGAATTGTGCCCCAAGTGGTGAATCGGGCGGCAGTTCGATAATTCCGTCATGCTCGTCGGAGAGTTTCATCTCCTTTTCCGAACACAGCATTCCGGCGCTTTCCACCCCGCGGATAAGGCTCTTTTTCAATTCAAGCCCGGTGCCCGGTATGCGCGTGCCCGGCGGTGCGAACACACCGATCAAGCCGGTGCGTGCATTCGGAGCGCCGCAGACCACCTGCACCTCCGTGCGGTCTCCTCTCGGGCCATCCGGCCGGGTCTCCACCAGGCAGACCCGCAGCCGATCCGCATCCGGATGCGGTTCAGCCTTGATGACACGGCAAATCGTGAATGCGCCGAGTTCCGACGCCGGATCCTCCAACGCCTCAACTTCAAGACCGACATCTGTCAGCGCTTCGGCGATTTCGTGCACCGAAGCCTGTGTGTCGATATGTTCTGCAAGCCAGGAGAGTGTGAACTTCATTTCACGTCCCAATGCGGTGAAGGAAAAGGCGCTCTTTATTGCAACCACTCCAATAACGGAAGTGGCCGGCACGGCCCGGGCAGGGCTATCGCGTTTGGATTTTTCCGGGTTTGGCGTCCTTTGCGAGGTTCGATG